>JBAOHZ010000009.1:2566000-3207500 GCA_037045225.1 Nitrospira sp. | reverse complement strand
CTGCCTCCCGTAGGAGTCTGGCCCGTGTCGCAGTGCCAGTGTGGCTGATCGTCCTCTCAGACCAGCTACCCGTCAAAGCCTTGGTAGGCCGTTACCCTACCAACAAGCTGATAGGACATGAGCTCATCAAAGAGCGCCGCACTCACAGTGTGGCTTTCCCTCCGAACCCGAAGATCCGGAGGCGTACGCGGTATTAGCCAACCTTTCGGCTGGTTATTCCCCACTCGATGGTAGATTACCCATGTATTCCTCACCCGTTCGCCGCTTTACAAGTGTATTGCTACACCTTCTCGCTCGACTTGCATGTATTAGGCGCGCCGCCAGCGTTCGTTCTGAGCCAGGATCAAACTCTCATAAAGGTTCTACTTGAATTGGACCCGAGGGCCACCTCTTCAATACACCTTACCTTACTCATTTCTCGCTCTATTCAGTTGTCAAAGAACTGTTTCGCGTTCGTCACGCGAGCCGCGCAATCTACTACGCGGGGCCGGCCTTGTCAAGAGGGCCGAAACTTATTTTTTTGATCTGGGGTTCCTGAGAATCCGTCGCAGGTCTTACAACCGCATCGGCCACTAGGCTGGATCAAACGTGCATCCTTATACCAATCTGGGTTTTCAGAGTCAAGCCTTGCAAAGATTTTTTTAATATCGCAGAGTATTTCTTATGAAAAACTTGATCGCAATGAAACGACGAAATCTTCTAAAGCTCACTGGAATTGCGGCTGTCGCTAGCCTCACGGGGGGATGCGACGCAGTGGGATCTTTATTTGGGCGGATGTTCGCAATGCCCCCCCGCGAGACCAATTACTTCACCGAAAACAAAAAATTCTATGTCGTGAACTACTCTGACTCCCCTTTTAACGTGTCCCGCGACCTTCGACAGGACGAATGGCGGCTCACGCTGAAGGGTGAAGTGAAGAAATCACTCTCCCTGGGCTGGCGGGACCTGTTAAACCGCGACAATTTCGAACAAGTCTCTACCCTGATGTGTATCGATACCTTGCCCGGAGGCGATAGCCTGGGAAACGCACGCTGGCGCGGGATTTCGCTCAAAAAACTCTTGCAGGACGCGGAGGTTGATGAAGACACAACTCGCGATATCGTCTTCCGCGGCGCGGACGCGTACGACGACAGCATTCCCCTCTCACGCGCCATGCAGGACGATGTGATGCTCGCATTTCTCATGAACGGCGAGAAGCTACCGAAAGAGCACGGATTCCCACTACGCTTGTTGGTACCGGGTCTTTATGGCATCAAAAACGTGAAATGGATTGTCGAAATCGAGGCCTATGCAGGGGATTATCGCGGATATTGGCAACGCAAAGGGTGGACCGACGACGCCACGATCAAGACATTTTCACGGATCGATTCCCCCGGACACTACCAGACGCTACGCGGCCCCGAACAACGATTCCGCGGGATCGCCTTCGGCGGGCCGAACTCCATCAGTCGGGTTGAAATCAGCTTGGATGCAGGCAGAACCTGGGATTCTTGCGAAATTGAAACGCCGATGTCGCCCTACTCCTGGGTCATTTGGAACTACACCTGGCGCCCGTCGAAACGTGGCAAATACCAAGTCGCGGTTCGCGCCATCGATAGTAAGGGGCACCCTCAGATTGCCGAACTCATTCGACCACAACCGGCAGGATCGAGCGGACTCCACACGATTATTGCGGATGTGGAAAGCCTGTAATCAAGCACGGTAAACTACGTATATGCGCCGAACCAGACGCGCCCACGCAAACCATCCTCCCGCTCACTGCGCAAACGATAACCCAAGACCAGGGCGGGTGGAGTAGCGGTCCATCGCAAGACGCCCGCCTCTTCCAAACATCAACGGCGGGTCGCAGAGATCATACTCGAGCAAGTGCGTCCCAAACGCGCCTTCCTGAGCCAGCAGGATGTCACGATACCGGTCCGCAACGGTCAGCGCCGCCCTCGTGAGAATGCTGGTTTCCCCCACTTGTGCGCCGACGACGATCGGAATACCGAGCGACTTGGCCTGCGCCGCGACGGCACTGGCGCGCAGAATTCCACCCATTTTCGAGACGCGAATATTGACGATCCACGAGGCAGGCGTGTCGCGAATCAGCGAGAATTGACCGAGCCGTACGAAACTCTCGTCCAGAATAATCGGCACACCACATTGCCGAGACAGTGCCAGGCATCCCTCGTAATCACCGACCTGCAACGGCTCTTCCAGCGCAACGAATGCACCCTCTAAGCGGTGAATATACTCGCAGGCCTCATCCGCGCGATGCCAATGATTGTTGGCATCGAGCCGCGCACGGAGCCCCGGTATGCCGGCAGCCTTGAGCGCGGCCACGCGCTCACGATCAGCCGACAGATCGCCCATAATCTTCAATTTGAAATCAAGACACCCTACGGCAAGATACTGATGCAACTGCTTCTCGAACGAGGCGAGCGTCTCCCCGCCCAGCACGGCCGAGTATTGAAACGGTCCGGACAACGGTGTACCGCCGAGCAGTACCTCAATCGGCTGTTCAAACTCTTGCCCCAACAGATCAAGATACGCCGTCTCAACGGCGCACCAGGCCGCCGGGTTTCGATCCACCAGGTCCGCGTGTGCGGTTTCCCAATCCCACAAATCCTCGACAGACGAACATGTCATCCATTCAGCTTGATGGGCACGAAAGAACTCCTGCGCGCCGGCTATGGTTTCTCCGGTGACGTAATGCCGAGGGCATCCCTCCCCCATCCCGACCAACCCACGAACAGACGCTGCACGGACCAACACCGCTTCAGTTTTGCTCCGTGTGGCCGAGGCATGCGTAAACGCCTGCCGGAAGGGAATCTCCAACGGTGTCATGGTCACGCTACGCACATGCATCCTATATTCAGCTCCCATACTGCCAAAAATCGAACGTGCACTCATGGACATATTGCAGACGAATCAGCTTGAACTGCGCCTCCCGCTGCCCCTTACTGACGCAATGCTGCCGATAGGCATCCCCGGTACCCGGGCGTACCTGCAGCACGCGAGTCGGCTGCAGTCGCCCGCTGGCCCGTTTTGCCTTGAACTCAATATTCATCGCCGAGAGTCGTTCTTCTAACTGCCGCTCCAGCTCAACCGGCAGTGCAGCATGTTCCACGCACAGCGTGTAGCGCAGCGCCTCGACGTCGGCCAGCATGACAAAAAATTCCGAGCGCATCCCATGTACGTTCAGAACCTGCGCCACCGCCTCAGTGACCTGATGCTCATAGAGTTTCTCCCCTGTGATATTCGTAACCCCCTTCCCTTTTTGGAGAAAGCGGATCGTGGGGGTTCGATTGAAAAACCCCGTCACTTCAATGATGTCATTCATCGCATACCGGTAGAGCCCGTTCCTGGTGGTCACCAGCACGGCGTATTTTCGGCCCGTTTGCAGGTGATGGAGCAAGATCGGCTTAGCGCCGGGCGCTTCCTCCTCAACCTCCGCGAACTCGAAACAATTCTCATCCAAGGTCGGCACACAGCGGTTGTTGAGGACATCCACATTCACCGTCCCCAAACATTCGCTCGAGAGATACCCCATCTCAATCACCCTGGTCCGTGGCGGCAGCAACGCGCGCAGCCCAGCAATCAACACCGAGCAATTTCCACCCGTCCATGTCACCACGGCCTGCAAATTCGGCCACAGCGTCGCGCAATCCAGTCCCCCCGCGTTCGCGACGAGGGCCTGGAGCTGCAACAATCGCGCGGAACTGACCGGGCAGGACTCGGAAAGTGAGTCCACATCCGGCTGTGACCTACCTGCCAACATCTCCAGCAATGTCGGGAACTCCGAGCGGATCACCGCCAACAACTTCAAGATCGTCGACGGATTGGGCGTGGCCAGTACCGAAAGTGTAGGATCTGCCAAGGCTCGGACGGCAATGTTGAGATAGCGCTGCCGATAATCCGAGCTAGTCGAGCCCCCACCTCGAAGCAGGCTTTTTCTCCGAATGGCCCCGGGCAGACAGTCGAACATCAACCCCGACATCGACCCGAATGGAGTCCCACCCGGCAAATAGCCCTCGATGGTGTGACCGCTGATCACCAGCACACTTCCGTCATAGATGGTTGGCACTCCCTGCCATTGCGCATACGCAAACAGGCGCTGATAGCGGCGAATCGCGTCCACGGTTTCCTTGAGAATCGGAATATGTTTCGGCATGCCGGTCGTCCCGCTGGTTTGGCTAAACAGAACCGGCGGGTCGGACGTCAACAGGAGCTCGCGATTTTTCTCCTGGGCCTCGATGGCAAATCGCAAATCTTCATAGGTGCAGATCGGAACTTCACGAGCAAACTCTTCATACGTTCGCAACGTGTCAAACCGATGGGTCTGCCCGAAAGCCGTGCCGGCCTGACGGCTGAGAATATCCCGCAACACCGCCTGCTGAGCCCGCTCCGGACAATGCGTCTGGGCAATAAAAGGATTCCAGTCTCGATATTTCGTCAGCATCAGGGACAGCGACAGGGCGGGATCATGGAGCCATCTGAACATCCGGAGGCTCACACCGTCTGCTTATCGAGACCGGGGGTAAAGGGTGCCGCCATCTGATCCACAAAACCACTCGGATAACGCCGATTCATCAATCCTAGCGCGCCGACGGCGCGATCTGTCGGCAAGTACCGGGATCCGAAAACCACATCCCAGACAATCAAATGGTTGCCGTAGTTGTGATTGGATTCCTCCTTCCGCATCGAGTGATGCCAGCGATGGAGCTCGGGCCCGCTGACCACATAATTCAGCCACCCCAATCGCACATCCACATTGGAATGCTGAAAGAACCCGTTCACGGCATACCAGACAAAGTACAGACTCAGCACCTCTTCCTGAACGCCCAGCGCAATGAACGGCAAGGCGTCGAACAGGAATTGGAGCCCCTTGTCGATGGGATGAAATCGCCCCACATTCAGGGTATAGAGCCGCTGCGGAGCATGATGGACCGCGTGAACACGCCAAAGCGGCTGCCACTCATGACTGAAGCGATGCAACCAATACCGCAGGCCATCGACGATCAGCACCATCAATACCGTCTGCGCCGGAACCGGCCAGTCATGCGGCCACCAGGACGCGACGCCCCAACGCCGTCCGTTAAGAACGTCGACGATCACGAACACCGATGTCGCCGCCAAGACCTTCGGCAGCACGACATGCACGAGTGCGAGAAAGGTCGAGTCCTGAATGACTTCAGCCCGCGACGGCCGCCAGTCCAGTCGATAGGGCAAGCATCCCTCCAACGCCATGATCAGTACGGTCCCACACGTAACCGGCACGTAGGTCGCGACCAATACGCCCGCGCCCATGTGAAACAGCGCCAGATTGCCGACGACGCAGGCCAGTAACAGGGCGGGGTAGGCCGCAGACCGAAGCAGTGTCAGCACAGCGCACCGCTCTCGGCAGAAGGAGACGAACCGGCATCACTTGTTGTATGAAAGAAGCCCAAGACGAGTAGAAAACACGCCAGCACCAGATGAAACAGCGTGGGCAGCGTCGCACCAAACCAGAAGTGTTCCGAGGCGATGGTCAGTCCCACGACGAGCCGAATGCCCATCGCGATGAAGTAGACCCACCCCAAGGCCAGAAACCACCGCGCCTTCTTGGCTGACGGCACGACGGTCCCGGAGAGCACATTCCTGACCACTCGAGCGCAGGCCATCAGAATCAGCACCTGAAACGCCACCAACAGCGGATACGGGAGCGCTCCACTTTGCCAGGTTTCAAATGATGGCAATACGGCTACGGGTGAGACGGATTGAACCAGCTGGGCTACGACACGACAGAGGAACAGGAGCAACAACCCAAGCAGCAACCAACCGTAGGAGTGAAACGCGCGCGGACCTGAAGCGGAATCAGCCATAACCCCCTTATTCTATGTCGCAGCCAAGTGCAGACAAGAAAAAAGGGATTCTTCAAAGGCTCAGCAGGGAACACCTGATCAGTCGGAGGGCGGCTGGGGCAAGGAAGATGGAGGTCCAGCGGGGAGAGCAGCGGACCAGTAACACATGGAGACAGCAGACGGGCACAGCCCGGCGTCGAAGGGCGTAAGACTGGAAGAATTACAGGCGTCCTTAGCGGCTCCCCGTATCCATACGGGCACCGACAAAGGTACTGGCGAACAACTCCACCATCGCACGTACGCCTTTTCGGACCGCATCGGAGACTTCGTCCCTCGGTCCATAGCCGAGAATCGCTTGATTCCACAGGCTGCCGGGCGTTTTTTGCGCCGTATAGGATCCGGCATTGCAGTCCACATGATAGGCAGCAATATATTGTTCGCCCACGGTCCAGACCTCGCAGATAAAGAATCCGAGTTGGTTGGGTCGCTCGGGCGCATCTGAAGAAGGACCACCGGACGCTTCGAGCGCAATCCCTGGCACTTTATTGAGCAACGTCACCCTCGTGACATCGGTCAACTCCGCCCCGTTGATACCGAGCTTCTCCGCGGTACCCTGGGTCTGCACTTCAACCGCCACGAATTTCTTAATATGCCGCATGTCGGACACCGGCAGCGAATCCGGATTGGCACCGAGCACAGCCGTCGCCGGCCCGAGGCCGGTCTCACACAGCGCCAGCAACAGGGCGAGCCGGCCCACGGCCATTGTCTGTGACCACATCGTCGCTCTCTTCGTTCGCCTCACACGATTCAACGGTACCTCCACCCCACGTGTCCCCCTCACCCGCTTCTATCCGATCGTTTGACGGAGCTGGGCGAAACGGCATGCCGCAGCCGCCATGCCGCCCATCTTAATCCTCTTCATGGCGTTTTCCAACGCACCGCGTGATGACGCCGGCATTATTCGAGCGTTCGCTCCAGCAATGCCCCCACCGGATCCAGTCTGGCTGCCAGATCCGCCGATAACCCATGCCGCAACGGCAGGAGCGCGGGTGTATTGTACGTCAGCCACACGCGACCGGCTTGGTCCTGCCACGCCAGGGCTTTCATCGGCAAGTCGATGGCCACAGTCGGCACCGCCAACATGAGCGCCGTGCCACCCAGGGGATTGCCGAAGATCAGCAACTCGGCCGGTGGCATCTCCAACCCAACGTGCTTCGCCTCATCCGCATGATTGATACGAGCGAACAATCTCATCCCTTTCTCGGTCACAGCCCGTTCGATCCGATTGATCGTCTCAGCCACCGAATAGTGACTCGGCTTGGTTCTGAGCGTGTCATCAGCCTGAGCGGGGGACACGAGGGCGTAGAGCCCCAGCAGCACGCTACACACCATACACATCATCCGAACAGATCGTTTCATGCACGTCACCTCCTCTCACAACGGCCACAAGCGTCCGGTTTTCAACGCTCACGAGAGAGCTCCGCCGCCTCATCCTTGGTCAAGTCCCGCCATTGACCGGGCAACAGGGCTCCCAACATGATCGGGCCGATCGCAACCCGCACCAGTCGCAACGTAGGATGGCCGACCGCCGCCGTCATCCGTCGCACTTGGCGATTTATACCTTCGCGCAAGGTGAGTTCCAGCCACGCGGTGGGAACATGTTTGCGGAACCGAATCGGCACAGACCGCTCCGGGATCGGAGGCGACTCCGGCAGGAGACGCGCCTCTGCAGGCCTCGTTCGGACTCCGCCGAGCACCACACCTGCCCGCAAATGCTCCATCGCCGCCGCATCGGGCACACGTTCGACTTGCACAAGATAGACTTTCGGAAGATGGTGCCTTGGATCGGTAATACGATGGGCCAACAGGCCGTCGGACGTCAGCAGCAAGAGCCCTTCGCTGTCTCGATCGAGTCGCCCGGCCGCATAGACGCCTGGCACATCGATGTAGTCGCCCAAGGTCGGACGCCCATCCGGGTCGGTAAAACAGGGCAATACATTGTAGGGCTTGTTGAACACCAGCGTGCGACCGGCACGGTGACCCATCATGCGAACGGCATGCTCCGCCTCACCCCGATCCGTCGCCGGATCACAGGCGCAGTCGTAATGCAGTGGAACACGTTGAAGGAAGGCCTGTTCCGGAGAACCGGCGATGCGGAAGCACTCGAGGCTCCCCGTCTAATCCAATCGCCTGAAGCGCGCGGAGTATTCCTCATGAGGAACCGGTGTGCTGAAGAAAGCGGATTTACTCTGATTCATGATGCGGGTCTTGACCAGCAAACTTCCATCCCCTTCCAAGGTCAATTCCTGCGCAATGTCGGAAATGTTGCGGATAGGCTCTTCGGCCACGCCACCTTCCGAGCGAATCCGATGAATGCGGATCTGGTTACGATCACAGGTAACACGATCCTCCGGCTGGAGGTCCAGTTGATGGGCCGTGATCGCGCCGTCAAACCGATTGACCAACTCCAGCGTGTCCTCGTGCACCAGCTCCACCCGCACTGCTTGCTGCGCGAGATCCGCCGGCACCGCCACGCCTAGCATGGCGTTCAAGGTGAGCTTGTTATCCCGGTTCCGGTAAAAATTCATCGTACCGGGGAGCGGTTCCCCCTGCAGTTCATACGTCCCGCCGATCTTCGGACATTCCGGCCACGCGAGACTTGGCTTCAAGGTCGGCGGCAGAGGCGTTCCCGACGATTGGCAACCGGAAAAACCAATCAGTCCCGTCAGTGCTAGGAGAACAACAGGCGCGCAGATCGATCCCGGCCGGTGCATCACGTTGATCATGGCATGAGTCTAGCGAAGCCATCATCCGCCTGTCCAGTCAGATTATGTCGATCCTCTTGGACAGGCCGACGCACTGTATCAACTTGCACCATCCACCGGCCGTGATTACAGAGGCCGCAGGTTTGGACAGGCCACGCGATGGATGCGTACTACGCGCTAGGGACTCCCCAGGCTTGCTCCATGACGCCAAATGTGGTTCCATCGGCCCGATCCCTCACACTCCTCGTCGGTCGATCACACACCCGGATGTTCAACAAGGAGCCCTGCCATGCGATGGGAAGGTCAACGCGAGAGCCAGAACATCGAAGATCGTCGCGGGATGGGGGCGGCCAAGTCCGGCATGGGCCTGGGACTAGGCGGCATCGTCCTGGTCCTAGCTGTAAGCTTCCTGACCGGAACCAACCCGTTGACGTTGTTGAATATCTTGAACGGCGTTCAGGACATGAGCGCCCCATCGGCACCGGACGGCCAGGGGCCGACAGGGCCACCTCACGACGGCCTCGGTAAATTTGCCTCCGTGGTCCTAGCCGATACCGAAGACACCTGGCGGGTCCTGCTCCCCCGATTGGGCGGCACGTATGAAGATCCCCAGATGGTGCTGTTCACCGGCGCCGTGCGCTCTGCCTGCGGCACCGCCTCATCCGCCGTGGGGCCGTTTTATTGCCCCGGCGACCACAAGGTCTACCTGGACCTCTCCTTCTTCAACGAGATGGCCCAGCGACTCGGCGCGCCGGGCGACTTCGCGCAGGCCTATGTCATCGCACATGAGATCGGCCACCATGTCCAGAACCTGCTTGGCATCGCCGACAAAGTCACCCGGCTGCAGCAACGCGCCTCGGCCACGGAGCGTAATGCCCTGTCGGTGCGGATGGAATTACAGGCCGATTGTTTTGCAGGGGTCTGGGGGTACCATGCGCAACACAGCCGCAACCTGATCGAACCCGGTGATTTCGAGGAGGGGCTACGAGCCGCCGCGGCCATCGGCGATGACCGCCTCCAAAAGATGGGGCAAGGCCACGTGCAACCGGAAAGCTGGACCCATGGATCTTCCGAGCAACGAATGACCTGGTTACGGCGCGGCCTCCAATCCGGCGATCCCAATACGTGCGACACCTTCTCGAGCGGGCGCACGTAACCCGCCGCACGCCATCACGTCCACAAGAGGTCCACATGAGTCTCTTCGATCTGCTTCAATCAACTGCGGTTTCGCAGACGCGGGAAGCCTTCACCCCGGAACCACCGTGGAAGGCGAAGACCGTCATCGCAGCCGGCCTCACCACCCTTGCAGGCATGGCCGGCTGGATAGCAGATCTCGCGCCGTTGGCCGTGGCGCGCTTCGGCGGAAGTTATATCGGAGGATTTTTCCTCGGGTGGGCGTTTCGCCGATTCGTGAAACTGGTCTTTGTCATTGGAGCCTTCGCCGTTGCCGGCCTCGCTCTGATGAAAAACTTCGGCTGGTTGACGACCGATTGGGGACAGGTCGAACGGCACATCACACACCATCTCACCGCCGTCCGACAAGGCGCCGAAGGGGTGAAACAGTTCCTCGCCAGTTATTTGCCGGCAACCGGGGCCGCCGCAGCCGGAGTGTTTCTGGGCTTCAGAAAAAAATAACCGGCAGGGTGTCAAAACCCGATACTGATTCCCCCGCCAGATCGGCTGCCGCCGCCGATGCCAACGCCACCGAACACATTCCACCAAGGGCCCGGCGCGCGACGGTCCTCCACTCGCCGAGGAGTCCAGCGATGCAAATGCTTGACCTCCAGGGTGGGAAACCGATAGTCGGCCTCATCCATTTTTTCGACCGCTGCCCCCGTCACCTCGCCGACAATCGTCACTCTGGTGCCGTCCGCTATCGTGGCCGGATCAAGAAACTCTTTCTGCAACGCGAGAAACCGCCCTTTCGACTCCATGCGGTCGGTCATCGGCTCCTGCTCATCGTCCAACGGAAGTTGCAACACCTCCAGTTGAGTGCCGCCCTTCAAGGCTTTGGCTTTGAGCACTTCACCAGCCCACACCACAACCTTCCCGCGGTAGGAATCGGGAGCCTCCAGCACCTGACTGAACGTCACGGTCTGGTCGATCTGTGGTTCGAGCGACTCGGGGATGACCGACGTCGCGCACCCGGCGGTCACAGCTAGGAGTCCCACTACCAAAAACTGGCGTATCTGCATCAGCATGCAGTCAGTATAACGCCGCAGGAGAGAGGATGCCACGGCAACATTCCCCCTCAGTTCCATCCCCCTCGGCGCAGCACACGACCACATTCCATCCGCTCCCGCCCCTGGGCTATACTGCAGCTCTGACGACATTCTCACGAAAGGAATCCTCTCTATGTCGCGTTCGGCACTTCGTTCCGCAGAGCAGATTGTCCGTGGTGCGGTCGGCCTGATGGCCGGTATGAGTCTGGTCGCAGGCATCTTCACCACCGAAGCAGCAGCCATCGAGGCCACGGTGCTGGATCGCGCGAAGCTCGCCACCATCGGCGTCCTAGAAGACACGCAAGACCAGCGCACACCGGACAAACCCGGCAAGATTCTGGTGCGTGGAACGGGCTTTCATCTTCGCGATGGCTACATCGTCACGGCGCGGCACGCGGCGGAGAAGCAGGATGTGACGACCGGCAGCGTCATTCAGAAACAAATCCATGTCTTGACCACCGACCTCCACGAAATCCCGGCCGACCTCGTCGGCGACAGCGCGTTCATGGACGTCGTGGTCTATCGCGTCACCGAAGCGCATCGCGCCAAGTTACGCACCGGTGTCGCCTTTGCCCCCGGCGACGTCCAACCGGGGCAGGAAGTCTTCACCGTCGGCTATCCCATGGGCTGGGGCCCGACCATGTCGTTCGGCCACCTGGGCAATACGAACACCTTCCTCCAGACCGTGGACACCCGATTGATTCAAGCCGACGTGGCCGCCTGCAGCGGCAATTCCGGCGGCGGCCTCTTCAACGACAAGGGGGAGGTGGTCGGCATCATGCACGCCATCATCCAGACCGAACGGGACGACTCCACCGCGCATTGCAGCCGGATGGCCTTTGCCATCCCCTCGATGCTGGCTGAACGAATCGTCACCGCCGCCCTGGACGGAAAACCCATGGCCTTCTCCAAGATGGGCATCCACATGGTGGCCGTAAAGGATGGCACCCGGTGGCGCATGGCCGTACGAGATGTGATGGAACCGGCCAAGTCCGCCGGCATTGAGAAACACGACATCATCATCGCGGTGGACGACACCGACATTCAGGATGCGGCCCATTTAAAGAACTATTTGATCGAACGAACCAAGCCCGGACAGCAAGTCAGCGTCAAAGTCCGCCGCATCGATACCAATCTGACGTTTACCGTCACGTTGGCTGGAGGGTAATCTGATCTCTTAGGACAGGCCCGGCAGAGCTTGATACCAGCCGTTGGCTTGGGCGAGGACGATGGCGCGGTCGAAGAGGCTGCTGATGTGATCGTTGGTCAGGAGCGCGGATTTCGGACCGTCGGCCAGAATCTGTCCCCTTTTCAGAAAGATCACGCGATCGACCTCGGGCGGAATTTCGTGCAGATGGTGGGTGACAAGCACCACGGTCTTACCCTTGCGGATCTGCGCGCGCACAAGGTCCAAGTACTGGAAACAGGATTTGAGATCGAGCCCGCTGGTCGGCTCATCCAGCACAAGGACCGGCGGGTCGTGGACCAAGGCTCGCCCGAGAAGAAACCGCCGCTGCTCCCCTGTCGAGAGATGCCCGAAGACACGCGTGGCAAACGATTCGATACCTAACTCCTGCATCACCTCATCCGCTCGGTCGACCTGGTCGCGCGTAAACGTCTGATGCGCGTAGGTATCGTTGCTGGCGTAGAAACCTGAGAGGACCACGTTACGCCCTTCGGCACAGATCAAGTAGTCCCGCTGCAGGTCGTAGGACACGATCCCGAGTTTCTTGCGCACATCCCACACGTTCCAGCCTTCCTCACCAAACAGCCGCACGCGGGTCTCATCCAACGCCAAGGGATGGACTTCGCCGGATAACAATTTGAGGAGCGTAGACTTCCCTGCGCCATTGGGACCGACGATGGCCGCATGTTCGCCCGCGTGGAGGAGGAAGGAAAAGTCCGAGAACACGAGGGTGTCGCCTCGGCACACCGTGGCATGTTGAATGTCGAGGATCGGGGAAGAGATCGTCATGAGAGGGTTAGGTGGTCACAACCGGACCTGTCGCCTGGGCATCACAGGCTACCTGGTCGCGTCCCGCCGACGACTTTACCCAACCGGCGCGACTGTTCGAGCCCGGCTCGTGCCAAAGCATCAGCGCGTTCGTTTTCAGGATGACCGGCATGGCCTCGAACCCAATGCCATTCAAGATGATGGTCGGCGGCCAACGCATCCAGCCGGCGCCACAAGTCCTCATTCTTCACCGGCTCCTTGCTGGCAGTTTTCCATCCGCGCCGCTTCCAATTGTGAATCCACTCGCTGATCCCCTTTTGGACATACTGCGAGTCGGTGTACACACGCGCCTCTACCCGCTCCGGAAGCGACTGTAAGGCTTCAATGACGGCGAGCAGCTCCATGCGATTATTGGTCGTCGCCGGATCGCCACCACACAATTCGGTTTCGGCACCGCTGATACGCAGTAACGCCCCCCATCCGCCAGGACCAGGATTTCCGCTGCAGGCTCCGTCGGTATAAATTTCGACCATTGGTTCGAAGGCCCCTTTCGCTGATACTGACTGATGAACGAGATGCCGCAGGTCTCCCAACCAATGCGTCCCCCTATCCAACCAGGGAGGGATCCCGGCGTGTCTTGGGTTTCGGTGGGAACCGAGGTGATCGACGCGATGGATTCTGACTATCCGGAACCAGCGCCCAGCGTTGAGGAGCCGGAAATTTTCGGCGTCGCCGTCTGCACATCGGCGTTTTGCGCACGATGAAGCAGTGCGTGATCCATGAGCACAAGGGCCATCATGGCTTCAGCGATCGGCGTGGCGCGAATTCCGACGCAAGGATCGTGACGCCCATTGGTTTCGACGGTCACCGGATTGCCCTGCTTATCGATGGAACGGCGCGCGATGCGAATACTCGAGGTCGGCTTAATGGCAATGGTAACGATGACATCCTGGCCGGTCGAAATGCCGCCGAGAATGCCGCCGGCATGATTGGTCACAAACCCTTGCGGCGTCAGTTCATCGCCATGCTCCGACCCGCGTTGCGCGACCGAGGCGAACCCCGCACCGATCTCCACCGCCTTGACCGCATTGATACTCATCATGGCGCCGGCCAGGTCAGCATCCAGTTTCGCGTAGACCGGGGCACCCCACCCGACCGGCACCTGCTCGGCCACGGTCGTAATTTTCGCGCCGACAGAATCGCCGGCTTTCCGCAATTCATCCATGAACGACTCGAGCGTGCTCACAACCCCGGCGTTCGCCGAAAAGAACGGATTGTTGCCCACTGCCTCCCAGTTCTGGAATGGCACATCGATCGGTCCGAGCTGACTGAGATACCCACGAATGACGACACCATGGTTCTCTCGCAGCCATTTCCTGGCAATCGCCGCCGCCGCCACTCGAACCGCCGTTTCACGAGCCGAAGACCGGCCACCACCGCGATGGTCGCGGATGCCGTACTTCTGCCAGTAGGTGTAGTCTGCGTGGCCGGGGCGAAAGGTGTCGACGAGGTTGCCGTAATCACGGCTGCGCTGATCTTCGTTCCGAATCAAGAGGGCGATGGGCGTCCCGGTCGTCTTCCCCTCGAAAACCCCGGAGAGGATCTCAACGGTGTCGGATTCCTGGCGCTGCGTCACATGGCGTGAGGTGCCCGGCTTGCGCCGGTCGAGATCCTGCTGAATGTCTTCGATAGAGAGCACAAGACCCGGCGGACACCCATCCACCACGCAACCAATCGCCGGTCCGTGGCTTTCGCCGAATGAAGTGACGGTGAAGACTCGGCCCAACGTATTGCCGGCCATGGGTTGGATGACTCCTGCCTACTCGACGAGATCCAGCTTGATGCGTAGCTCCTTCAACTGATCGGCGCTTACGCTAGAAGGCGCCTCAGTCAGCGGGCATTGCGCGCGTTGCGTCTTGGGGAAGGCGATGACATCGCGAATCGAATCGGCGCCGCCTAGGAGCATGATCAGCCGGTCGAGCCCGAATGCGATCCCCCCGTGCGGAGGGGCACCATACTCCAGCGCTTCGAGCAGGAACCCGAACTTGGCCTGCGCCTGTTCCTTGCCGATCCCCAAGAGATCGAGAATCCGAAATTGGATATCGCTCCGATGATTACGAATGCTGCCGCCGCCGATTTCACTTCCATTCAGCACCATATCGTAGGCCTTGGCCCGCGCCTTCAACGGCTCTGTGTCGAGGAACGGCAGGTCTTCATCCATCGGTGCGGCAAAGGGATTGTGCATGAAGATATAGCGTTTTTCTTCCGGCGAGTAGTCCAGCAGCGGAAACTCCGTCACCCACAAGGGCTTCCAGGCGGTCTTGTCGATGAGATTTAATTCCTCGCCGAGCAACAAACGAATGCGGCCGAGGACATCGTGCACGATGGCGGGCTTGTCCGCGCCGAAGAGTACCAAATCACCCGGCTTCGCCTCCGGCAAGGCTGCCGCAAAAGCCTTCGCATCGAGGAATTTGGCAATCACCGATTCCAACTGCCCGTCCGCAGTCACCTTCAACCAGGCCAACCCCTTGGCGCCGAAGCTTTTCGCCGTTTCACCGAGTGCGTCGATACGACTGCGCGCAATGGAGGCTCCACCGGACACAATCAGCGCCTTCACGAGTCCGCCTTTGGTCGCCGCGTCTTTGAACACTTTGAATTCGCTCTTCGCCGCAAATGCCGTGACATCGTGCAGGGGCATACCGAAGCGAAGGTCCGGCTTATCCGACCCGTAACGCCCCATCGCGTCGGCATAGGTCATCCGCGGAAACGGCGTCGGTAATTGCACCCCGCCGGCATCCTTAAAGACAGAGACGATCATCCGCTCCATGAGCGACATGACCTGTTCACGATCCACGAACGACAGTTCGAGATCGATCTGGGTAAATTCTGGTTGGCGGTCGTTGCGAAGATCTTCGTCGCGGAAGCAGCGGGCGATCTGGTAATAGCGATCGACTCCGCTCACCATCAATACCTGCTTGAACAACTGCGGCGACTGGGGCAGCGCATAGAACATCCCCGGATTCACGCGGCTGGGCACCAGATAATCACGAGCGCCTTCCGGGGTACTCTTGGTCAACACGGGCGTTTCCACTTCTAGAAACTGCTCCGCATTCAAGAACGCCCGTACCGCCTGCATGATCCCGTGACGTAATCCCAACAACCGCTGCATCCTTGGTCGCCGGAGATCCAGATAGCGATACTTCAATCGAAGGGACTCGGTGATCTCAATGTCGTCCTCGATCATGAACGGCGGCGTCTTGGCTTCATTGAGAATCTCGACGGCATCCACGAACACTTCGATCTCACCGGTAGGGAGGTTCGGATTCTTGGACTCATCCGGCCTGGCCATCACCTGGCCGGTCACCGATACGACGCATTCGCTCCGCAGCGTATGCGCCGCCTGATGAACCGCCGCATTCCGCTCAGCGTTGAACACCACTTGCGTCAAACCGGTTCGATCACGCAGATCGATGAATAGCACCATGCCGTGATCTCGACGACGTTGCACCCATCCGTTCAACACCACCTGCTGGCCGACTTGCGCCCTGGTCAATTCCCCGCACCGATGGGTCCTGATCTTCATGCTCTTCTCCGCGTTGAGGGCCGCGATTTTCCGGCTGGGCCTCGTGGTCCCGGGCGCGAAGCCGATGATCCGCCGCGCCGTTTCTGTTGAAAGTTCTGGCCGGGACCTGAGCGCCGATCCGTCATACCACGACCGGGGCCTTGAGGTTTCGCGCCGGATCGAAGCCGCTGAAACCCTCCTCCAGACTGAGGACGCTGCGGTTTTTGATCAGGCCCGGTAGGACGCGAGCCAGCGCCACGGTCAGTCCCCTGCGGAATCGGACCGGCCTGAGATCGCTGAAAACTCACCCCTTTGGCGGGACGACGAAACTTCGCACCGGGGCTCATTGGACGCCGCGTGGTCCCACGACCAGAACGTGGCGGTTTCGCACCGGCTAGAGACCGCTGGGACCGTGGGCCCCGTTCGGAACGTTGAGCTTTTGGTCCGCGCCCTGAACGTTCTGGCTTGGGCGGGCGAGGTGGAGCCGGCGCCGTCGGCGGCATCCAGCGAGTCGGCTTTCCCGACGCATCCAGTTCCGGCCGTTCAGCTCTGGCCACCCGATCTTCGACCAGCCCCCGCAACCGATTCGCCTCGCGGTCGGTCAAGAATCGATATTCTCGCGGCGCTAAGTCACCCAAGAGCAAGGGCCCCATGCGAACGCGCACGAGCTTGATGACCGAATGGCCCACGGCCTCGACCATCCGCTTCACCTGATGTTTCCGGCCCTCATGGATCGTGACCTCAAGCCAAGAATTGCTCTCCGCCTTGCTGACCTTATTCACCTTTGCCGGTGCAGTGAAGCCGTCTTCCAATTTGACGCCTCGTTCAAGGGCCTCGATCTTCGCATCGTCGAGCACGCCCTTGACCTTGATCAAATAGGTTTTCGGAACATGGTAGCGAGGATGGAGCAGCGCCTGAGCCAAATCCCCATGATTCGTAAGCAGCATGAGCCCTTCACTGTCGAAATCCAGGCGGCCGACCGGAAATACACGCACAGTGACTCCGTGCAGAAGATCCTTGACCGTGGGGCGGCCTTCAGGATCGTCCAGCGTGGACATGACATTCTTGGGCTTATTCAGGATCAAATAGACATACGGCTGCGCAGCCCGCAGATGTTTCCCATCGACTTTGACATGGTCGCGAGCCGGATCAACTTTGGTGCCGAGTTCCTTCACCACAGTGCCGTTGATCGTCACACGGCCGGACGTGATTAATTCTTCAGCCTTGCGGCGCGAGGCGAGGCCCGTCCCGGCGATGAGTTTTTGGAGTCTGACTTCCATGCAAACTTTCTGTGAAGCGTCTCTCGTCATTCGAAGAATCAGATTGGATTCATATCCATCGCATGACGCGTGACGAGCAGCGATTCACGACTGCGTTATTCCCACTCGATCGTGGAAGGCGGCTTGGAACTGATGTCGTAGACGACGCGATTCACACCCTTCACTTCGTTGATGATCCGGCTCGACATCTTCCCGAGCACATCATTCGGGATTTTGGCCCAGTCGGCGGTCATACCATCAAGGCTCGTGACCGCACGGATGGCAATGACATATTCATATGTCCGTTGGTCACCCATGACACCGACCGTCCTGATCGGCAGCAGAACGGCGAAGGCCTGCCAAATTTCGCGATACAGATCGGCGGCTCGAATTTCCTGATCGACGATCGTTTCCGCCCCGCGCAGAATCGCCAGCCGTTCCTTGGTCACGGCCCCGAGCACCCGGATCGCCAAGCCGGGACCGGGAAACGGTTGCCGCCAGATAATCTCATCCGGCAAGCCAAGCTCCTGGCCCAAGACCCGCACTTCGTCCTTGAATAGTTCGCGCAGGGGCTCCACCAGCTTCAATTTCATTCTGGTCGGCAATCCCCCGACATTGTGATGTGTTTTGATCGTCGCCGAGGGGCCCTTGAAGCTGACGCTTTCGATGACATCGGGATATAACGTGCCTTGCACGAGATATTTGATGCCTTTCAATTTTTTGGACTCGACCTCGAAATTCTTGATGAACAAGCGCCCGATAATCTTTCGCTTCCGCTCGGGGTCGGTCACGCTCTTCAAGCCGGCAAGAAATTGACTGGTGCGATCCAGAATTCGCATGTTCAGATGCATCTGCGACGAAAAGGTTTTTTCCACCTGGTCACGCTCGCCGGCGCGCAACACGCCGTTGTCGACAAAAATACACGTCAGCTGATCGCCGACCGCACGGTGCGTCAAGGCCGCCGCCACAGAGGAATCCACCCCGCCGCTCAAGGCGCAGATCACCCGTTCCGTCCCGACTTGTTGCCTGATCTGCTCCACGGCTGTTTCGACATAGGAGCGCATGGTCCAGGTCGGCTTACAGTCGCAAATATCGTAGACGAAGTTCTTGAGGATCGTGGCGCCCTCAGTGGTGTGCGCGACCTCCGGGTGAAATTGAAGGCAATAGATACGTTGCTTCGCGTCATGTCGCTTCATCGCCGCAATGGGAGAATTGTCCGTGTGTGCGATGGAGCGAAATCCCGGCGGCATTCGTTCGATCCGATCCCCGTGCGACATCCACACCACGGTCGAGCCACGCGTTCCGATTCCCTTAAACAGATCCGACCGGTCATCGAGGGCGAGGTCAGCCCGGCCGAACTCGCGGTGCGGGGCCTTCTCTACTTCACCCCCCTGGAGATGCGTCACCAACTGCATTCCATAGCAGATCCCGAGAATAGGAATGCCCTGTTCGAAGAGTTGCTTGGAGACGGAAGGGGCCTTCTTGTCGTACACGCTCGACGGTCCGCCGGATAACACGATGCCTTTGGGCCGATAGGCCAGCACCGTCGCGAGCGGCACGGTGCACGGCAAGATCTGCGAGTAGACCTGCGCTTCACGGATACGCCGTGCGATCAGCTGTGTGTATTGGGACCCGAAATCAAGGACAAGAATTCTATCGTGCCAGAGTTCCATAGGATCGTATCTCGTGAGGCGTGAATCGTCGTGTGTGAGAGGATCTGAACTGCGAGATACGCTTCACGTGGAACGCTTCACGCGGGGTTATTCCCAATCAGTTCGATAGTTGGGAGCTTCTTTGGTGATGATGACGTCGTGCACATGTCCCTCGCGGAGACCGGCCACGGTCTGGCGGATGAACGTCGCCTTTTGCTGCAAATCAGGGATGGTCTTGCACCCACAGTAGCCCATGCCCGACTTCACGCCGCCCACCATCTGGTAGATATGGGGAGCCAGCAAGCCTTTGTAGGGCACCCGTCCCTCAATCCCTTCGGGGACCAACTTCGGTGTCGGTCGTCCTCCCTGGCCGTATCGATCACCGCCACCGCGTTCCATGGCTCCAATTGAACCCATGCCCCGGTATACTTTGTAGGTGCGTGCCTGGAACAAAACGGTCTCACCCGGAGCCTCTTCCGTGCCTGCCAGCAGGCTACCCAGCATAACCACTGAGGCACCGGCGGCTAGGGCCTTAGTAATATCCCCAGAGTACTTGATCCCGCCGTCGGCAATGACCGACACATCAGACCCGGCCAACGCTCTGGCGCAGTCGGCGATCGCAGTCAACTGCGGCATCCCGGCGCCGGACACCATGCGTGTCGTGCAAATCGAACCGGGACCTACCCCCACTTTCACCGCATCCACACCGGCCTTCACCAAATCCTTGGCCGCCTGAGCCGTCGCGATATTGCCGGCAATGATGTCCAGCTGGGGGTGCGCTTTTCTCACCATTTTGACCGTGTCCAGCACGGCCTGCGAATGCCCATGCGCCGTATCCACAACCACCACGTCCACGCCGGCCTTCACCAGCAACGCCACCCGGTCCGCGGTATCGGGCCCCACGCCCAACGCCGCCCCGACCCGTAAACGACCGTGAGCATCTTTGCAGGCATTGGGATACTTGATCCGTTTCTCGATATCCTTAATCGTAATCAGCCCTTTGAGTTCAAACTGCTTATTAACGACCGGCAATTTTTCAATTCGATGCTCGTGCAGGATCTCACGGGCTTTTTCGAGACTGGTTCCCTCCGGAGCGGTAATGAGTTTGTCACGCTTCATCACCTGCGACACCTTCAGGTCCATTCGCGTCTCAAACCGCAAGTCGCGATTCGTCAGAATCCCGACCAGCTTGCCTGCCTTGGTCACAGGGATACCGGAAATCCGGTACCGGGCCATGAGATCGTACGCATCACGAATCGTCTGATCCGGCGAGATCGTAATGGGATCCAGGATCATCCCGCTCTCAGATTTCTTCACCCGATCGATTTCAGCCGCCTGATCGGTGGGAGAGAGCACACGGTGCACAATGCCGATGCCACCCTCCTGCGCCATGGCAATGGCCAACCGCGCTTCGGTCACGGTGTCCATGGCGGCACTGACGATAGGAATATTCAGAAGAATGTTTCGAGACAAGCGAGTCCGGGTGTCGACCTCGCTGGGGAGGACCTGTGATTTAGCCGGTACCAAGACGACGTCGTCATAGGTGAGTCCGAGCCGAATCTCCTTCTCTAACATCAGTCGCCACCCTCTCCCGGGCTGTTCGCCCGTTGCCCTTACACTCTCGTAGTTTTATCGACCTGCCCTAACTCTGCGGCCGCATCTGCCTCTTCCTGCAACCGCTCGCTGCCTTCATCCGCCGGCATAAACTGCTGTACCCGGGTGTTTCCGCTATCAACGGCGAACACACTTCCCCGGGAATCCACCCCAATGCCGTAGGGGAAGTTGAATTGCCCGTCACCACCGCCGAACCCACCCCACTGAGCGATGAAGTTGCCTTCACGGTCGAACTTCTCGACGCGATGGTTGCCGGTATCCGTGACGTACACGTCTCCCTGACCATCGACCGTAATCCCCCAAGGAGAACGCAATTGTCCGGCTTCTTGGGCCAACGGGCTGCTGGCGTGGCCGGCCTCTGAGCTGCCACCCCATTTGGTGAGCAACTGCGGCAAGACGTTGGTGCTGGTGTCGAACTTCTGGACGCGGTGATTGCCCATATCGACGACGTACACCGTGCCGTCGGCCTGGTCTACGGCGATCCCTCGAGGGAAGTAGAATTGCCCGTCGGCGTTGCCGAAACTGCCCCACGACATAATGAACTCTCCGCCCATATCGAACTTCTGCACTCTGAAGTTGGCGCTGTCGACGACATAGATGTACCCGCGAACCCGATCGATCGCGATACCCCATGGGGCATTGAACTGGCCTTCGCCGTTCCCGCGCGATCCGAACTTCATAATGTACCCACCCAACTTCCCGTCGAACTTCTGGACGCGGTGATTGTTGGTATCCACCACGTAGACGTCGCCTTTGGCGTCGCAGGCGATGCCGGTGGGGTTGTGAAAATTGGAATTGGCGGCGCCGAAATTTCCCCAGAGAATGATGAAATTCCCGGTGCGATCGAACTTCTGAATGCGGTTATTGCCGTTATCCACGACGAAGATGGCCCCTTGCTGATCGATGGCCAGTCCATAGATCGGCGCCATGAATTCGCCGCCGTGCAACAGAGAGGCGCCACGACCCGGCTTTCCCCACTTCGACACACAGAGATAGCCGGAGGTGTTGACAAGAATTGTTGCGCTCGCGGGTGTCGAGATATTGTTCCCGAGGTCTTTGAACCAGACGATGACGGTTTTCTGCCCATCGCCCGGGGAAAGAATGAACGGAATCGTCGCGCCGAACTTGATGGCCGCCGGAACCTCGACCCACCCCGGCGTTCCCGCCATCGGCGTCATCGGATTCTCTGAAATGTAATAGGCCGCCACGCCGGTATCGAGATCGGTGGCGGAAATCGTAACCACAATTTCGGGCGAATTCGTCATGAACGCGCCATGGTTGATGACCGCATACGGCGTTTGTGGAGCCGTGATGTCGATCAGCACTGGCGTCGCGGACACTTCGTCCGACAATCCACTTTCCGTTCCATCTTCATAGACCGCCGTCAACGCGTAGTAGTAGGCCTGATCGTTGGTCAATCCGGAATGATTGTAGGGGCTGGTCACGCCCTCGATCTTGGTGCCGCTCTCCGGCGTCAGATTCGACGAGGTATGGAAGTAGAGGTTGTAGGACGCCGCGCCCGGCACGTCCATCCAGCTTAAGAATGTTTCGGTATCTCCGGGCTTGATCGCCAAATTGCGGGGAATCGGATACTCGCTGACGACTTGCGCCCGCTCGCGCTCCGCCTTCCCGCGATTCAGCTCTTCATCGGTTGGAATGTACTTGATCACCCGGTGATTGCCGCTATCGACCACATACACCGCCCCTTCCTTATCCACGGCCACGCCGGAGGGAAAATTCAGCTGGCCTTCGGTCTTGCCGCGATTTCCCCATGCGCATAGGAAGGTGCCGTTACCGTCGAATTTTTGAATGCGGTGGTTCCCCTGATCGACGACGTACACATTACCCAGCGCATCACAGGTCACACCCCAGGGTGCTTTGAACTGGCCGGGACCGCTTCCTTCGCGTCCCCACTTAGTCAAAAAGCTCCCGCGGGTGTCGAACTTCTGAATGCGGTTGTTCCCCTCATCGGCGACGTACGTATTCCCAACGAAGTCCACAGCCACACCGCGCGGGAAGAAGAACGCGCCGTCGAAACTGCCGTCCCGTCCCCATTTCAGCAATGGCGTCCCGTCTCCCTTAAACTTTTGAATCCGGGCGTTGTTGGTATCGGTGACGTAGATGTTGCCGTCCTGGTCGGTCGTCACGCCCCAGGGCGCGTCGAACTTATTCATGTCGGCACCACGCCAGGCGAAACCGAACTTGCCCCAGGCCTTCATGGGATTGCCCTCGGTATCAAGACGTTGCACGCGATTATTGCCGGTATCCGCGACATACACCTGGCCGTCCGCATTCGTAGTCAGGCCGCGTGGATAATAGAAACCGCCTTCCGCACTGCCGGCTTCGCCCCCCCAACGACCGAGGGATTTTCCGTCTTTGTCGAACTTTTGGATGGAGTGATTGTCGGTATCGGCGACATAGATATTGCCGTCCTTATCCACCGCAATGCCGGTCGGCGAGCTAAATTCACCCTCATCCACGCCCTCCTGGCCGATAATCTTCGCAATCAGGTAGGGCGCCGGGATCGCCATGACTTCCTGGGATTCCGGACTTTCCCCCTTCTGCGTCACCACAGTCACGACATAGTGATAACACGTGCCGTTCGCCAAATCGTCGTGCACGAACGGCGACTGTGCCCCTTCGACACACGTCCCTTTTTCCTTGGTTACCCCGATGACGGTCTTAAAATCGTCTGCGCTGGCGATAGGACGGGTGAGCTCGGAGAACTTGATCTGCACGCCCTTGGTGGTCATGAAATACAAGTTGTAATACATGGCATCCGGCACGGCGTCCCAGGCAATCATCACCCGGCCATTTCCGGCTGTGGCGGCCACGCCCGTCGGTGCAGGAGGCAAATCTTCCTCCTCAGCAACGGAGTCCCCGGCGCCCCACTCACTCTGACTTCCTTCCGCCGTGAGATACCGCCGGTCAAACCGAAACATTTCGTCGAGCAGCCAAGCCTTGATCATGGTGTTCCTCGTGGTACGAGATTGGTGAAGATTGGCGGATGTTTCAATAACTTAGATCGGGCAGTCTAACAAAGCGAAAAGAAGGGAGTCAAGGCAAGGGCCAGACGACCTGGCGCGGCCAGCGAGGCTCTTCCATTTACCCATCGGCCGTGACGGCTCGGCACCGATGTCGACAAAAAGGGGGCGTGCCCTGATGAACAGCGGGTAGGCGTCCATCCCCCCAAAGCTGGATGGACGCATTTCTTTCGAATGTCATAGGCTCTGCACTCTCGACGTCGAAAACCAATGCGCGTCGCCTGGTCGGATAAATTAATCGGAGGTGTACCATGAGGCCAACACGATTTGTGCTCGCAACCCTCGCCGCGAGTTTACTCCTGACTCCCAGCGTGCACGCAATCGAGTCCTCCCCGGTGGAAATGTGGGAATGCCCAGGCCCGGAAGGCACCATCCTCTACACCAATAAGGAACGGCCCGATTGCCAGCCCAAAGCGCTCAAAGAGCTCTCTATCGTACCTTCGCTGTCGGATATGCCACTAAGCGGCTCCAGCGGAAGTTCGAGCTACCAACCCGCCCCGCGCGGGAAAGATTTTTCCTACGACACGCCGATCGGCGCGTTACGCAATCTGTCGCAGATCCCTGAATCGGGACGTGACTGGTATGCAGGCAACACCGCCGGCGGATCGGTGCAGGGGGAAGTCTGCAGCATGTATATGGAATGGATTCACTTGAATCAGAACAGCCGCGGCGGATTCTTCTTCGGAACCGATCCTTCGTACGGCGGTAATCCAACGACCCGAAACTGGTACGGACCAAGTTATTCGTTCTACGACAATGCCCGGTACGTCACCCTGTCACGAATCTTCGGCGCGGGATTTATTCCGATCGGGTGCCACTAGGCAATCGACGTCACGAGACACGTTCAGGAGCGCCACACACAAAAGGCCTTCGGGAGCACCTGACTCATGAGGTGATCTCGAAGGCCTTTGTGCGTATGAGAAGAGGACCCTTGATGGGTTGATATCTGGGGGAGGAT
Source organism: Nitrospira sp. (assembly GCA_037045225.1). Taxonomy (NCBI): domain Bacteria; kingdom Pseudomonadati; phylum Nitrospirota; class Nitrospiria; order Nitrospirales; family Nitrospiraceae; genus Nitrospira; species Nitrospira sp. Next base: position 3,182,645 of record JBAOHZ010000009.1, on the reverse strand, counting down.
TCGGTCGGCTCGCTCCCGCAGAGATTCGAGGCGACCGTTACGACTCGTCTAACAGCTCGGCGACCACGAGCTCGCCCTCGCTCCCATTCTCCGCCTCCACAACCACTCCCTCAGGCACCTGCGCCGCGTCATCGCCTGACTCCGGCAGAGCCACAGGCTCCGCCCTACCTTCACGGAAGCCCTCATCGGAAGATGCCGTATCTTGCGGCACTGATGCCCCATCCACGACCACCATATCCTCAATCGGCAACATCGCCTGTTCGGATTCGCCCAATTCTTTGAACTCACGGAGCGGAGGCAGCTGGGAAAGATCCCGCAGACCAAAATGTTCGAGAAAGAATTTCGTCGTCCCGTACATGATCGGTCGTCCCGGCTCTTCTTTCCGGCCAACGATCCGCACGAGTTTTCGTTCCAGTAACGTCCGGATCACCCCCGAGGTTTCGACGCCCCGAATCTGCTCAACTTCCGCGCGAACGATCGGCTGCTTATAGGCGATGATCGCCAAGGACTCCACGGCCGAGCGTGAAAGTTTCGAAGGAGCCTTGACCTTCTCCAACCGTTTGAGCCATGGGGCAAACTCGGCCTTGGTGACGAGCCGATACCCGCCGGCCACTTCTGCCAGCTGCAACCCACGGCCCTCTTGTTCATAGTCCCGAGCGAGGCTGGCCAGCGCGTCATCAACGTCCTGCTTCGTCACGGCGCCAAGCAGGGCCTGGAATCGAGTGACCGGGATCGGCTCGGCCGTCACAAAGAGCAGGGCCTCCAGAATGCCCTTCAGCGCTCGCTGATCGGAGAGCGCAGGGTCGACCGCCGGCCCTGACAGATCGGCCACCTGGCCGTCGACGGCCTGAGGCTCTGCCCCGGACATCTCGCACGACGCAGATGGCGCATCAGCCGGTTCCGCCATCTCGATGGGCTCTTCGATGGCATCCTCCACGCTGGAACTCATAGGTTCTTCCATTCCGACTCCTCCACTAGTTCCCCTTCTGCAACCGCCGAAAAGGCCCGCGAGACAAGAATCGCCCCAAAGGTCTCGCTTTGAAACACACGCACGACCCTGATTCGAATCAGTTCGAGCAACGCCAGAAACGTGACAATCACCACGAGGCGGTGGCTCGACTCCTCAAACAGCGCCGTAAAGGGCATGGATTCATGCACTTCCAGCGCTTCGATAATGGCACTCATACGGGTGCGAACCGTGAGATTGTCCGGGATAATTTCAACGAGTCGTTTACCAGGATGCCGAGACAAGACCCCCTGCAGCGCATCCACCAGGTCGAAGAGCGAGATATCATCGAGCAGACTTTCGTCTTTCGTGACGTGCACAGGCGGACCGGGGTCGCGCGAAAAGACATCCCGCCACATGCGCTCTTTATAGTCCAGCTGCGAAGCCGCCTCTTTGAACTGCTTGTATTCCAGCAGTCGACGGACGAGTTCTTCGCGCGGGTCGGGGCCGTCTTCCTCATCCACGGCGACCTCGTCCACCGGCAACAACATTCGTGACTTGATGTGCAGCAACGTTGCCGCCATCACGAGAAATTCACCGGCCACGGCCAGGTTCAATTCCTTCATCACCGACAGATAGTCCAAATACTGCTGAGCGATCAGCGCAATCGGAATATCATAGATGTTAATTTCGTTTTTCTTGATGAGGTGCAAGAGGAGATCGAGAGGCCCTTCGAAATTCTCGATCTTGACTTGGTAAGGCAGTTCCGGTTGGTCCATCAGGTACGAGGTGCTCCCTTGGCCAAAGTTTCAATCTTATACCAATTTATGGGGGAACCGGGCAAGACTAAAACTATATGTTGTGGGTTCGGCCGGGGCTACTTGGCCCTGAACACATAGACCAACAGCCCCAAGGCCACCGCCAACAAGGCTATCGTCACCGCCTGAGGGAAGGGCCCCGAAGACGGGCCAGCATGCCCTGGTACGGTCACACTCACGCGGGCGGTTCTGGTCAAGAGCGGTGGGCGAGCAAAGCTGGCTTGATCGAGGTCATCGGACTGCTTAAATACGGCATCAGAGAAGTCAGCCTGAGACCCGAATCGCGCAGAGGCGAAGGTGGCCTGACGATCGAAGATAGAGAACAGGAAAAATGCTTCCCGATCGAACTGCGACGAAGAAAAGTCACACTTCGCCCGACAATGCGCGCCGGAAAATCCTGTGCCCTGACGAAACACCGTCTGTGAAAAATTCGCATCCTGCTCAAACACCACCTCAAGGAATTCAGTCAACCCCTGAAAGCGAGCCCCACGGAAAATCGCCGGACCGGAAAACATGGACCGATGGAATCGAGCGTGCGGACCGAAACGCGTATCCGAAAACATGGCGCCCTGGGTGAACCGTTCCTGAACGAAATAACTCTCCTGCCGGAAGGTTGCATTCGATCCATCCACCAGACCCAGAAATACCGTGCGCGACAGATCCACGAGTCCGACAAACTCCGTGTGCGCCAGCACCACCGGTCCTGTGATCAGCAGAAAGCCACGCTTGAGACGATTGACGATCCGTCCCTTCACACGTGAGTGCTTGATCACGAACGGCCCGCGAATGACATGCACCTCCTCGTCGCTCAGTCCCTCAAGCACTCGACGATCCTCGGGTGCTAGGTCGCCCACCGCACTCACCTTCTGGGTCGGCAACTCATCGAGTACCAGATCGCCGTCAACGACAACCCCCGCTAAGTCCAGCCCCTTCCCTGCCGCCAGCGCCCGCAGCAGATCACCCGCAGGCACGGCACGCGCCTCTCGCTCGGCTTCCGTGCACGTGGAAGCCAGGTGCAGCGTGAACGTCGCCGTCGAGTTGGTCCCGCCCGTCTCCACCGTACATGCTGCGTGCAGCATCCCAGGGAGCAGAATAATGCCCCACAGCGTCGCGATGAAGGCCCCGATGGGGAATCGACATGGTCCAGCAGGTCGCGTCAATAATTTCATAACTCTCCGAACAAACCGTCTGGCACATACACGCGCGAACACTTTACACCCCCGATACCTTTGCTACACTCCCTCTCATATGCCGGCGACCACGCCCCAGGGTATCACCCGCACCATCCATCGCAGCTTGTGCCTCTTGTGCGCCTGCATCCTGGCTGGGCTCACAGAGGGTCGGAGAGCCACCGCGGAATCCGTGGTTGAAGTCCCCATGTTGGCGGCCATTCAGAGCAACAACCGCGGAGCGTTTGAGCTACTCCTCTTCCGTTGGGATCACCAACCGACCCCCACCCCCATGGCTCTTCAATGGCAAGGCGGCAATATCAGTCCAGGGGAGGCCAATCTGGGATCCATGGCTCTCGCCTTTGAATACGCCGTAGCACACACCCCATCAGTCGATCATACCGGCACGGTCAAAGTGATCGGCATCGCCTATGCCGCCACTGGCACAGAGGGCCCCAGTGCCGGCGGGGTTATGACGGTCGGATTTGCCGCATTGTTAAAGGGAGAGCAGATCCGGCGGGGCATCGCCATGACCGGCACCATCAGCAAGGACGGCACCATCGGCTGGGTCGGGGAAATTCCGGACAAAATTCGTGCGGCGGCACGCGAAGGCTGCCGTACCATTCTGATTCCGGAGGGACAGCGCGATGATCCCCGCTGGAATCTCACCCGGCTCGCGTGGGAACTCAACGTCGACGTGAAGGAGATCCGCACTGTTGGGGAAGCCTACCACCTCATGACCGGAGGCACGCTCGACTAGCCCCCCACGCCGGTCACGCCGCCAACGATTACTCCTCAGCCCCCAGCCCCGCCAGAATCTCCCGATACTCTACTTCCGTCAGTCGATGCATTCCGAGACTGAGCCGTCTAGTCAACTCGGCTTGCTCCTCGATACCCAATACGCGCTGGAGCAGGGCCTGACAGTCGGGCGCATGGCCCTGCCAGCGCCGCAACGGAGTGACCCGCACGAAGCCATACCGGGCTTCCGTCCGCACCTCATCCTTGAGCAATTCGTCCAGCGCTTGAAACGGCTGGACCGTCGAGGTCATCGCAAACTCCGCGCGAATGCCTTCCTTGAGCACGTACACCAGCCCATGGGACTCTGGCGTCAAAAACTTCTGGAGATTATCGCGAATCAAAGTCGTACAGAGCCCCCAGATCCCGGCACCCAGCTGCAGCTCGGCACTTTCCTGGGAGGTCCGCTCACGAAGAGCTCCGGCGATAAACAGAAAATGACTCATAAGAGATCAGTTAGGATCAGCGTGATTGCCAGAGCGCGCGACCGGTAGGACACCACCTCAACGGAACTGCGGATTCTCTCCGAAGAGGACCCCATGCATGCCGACACACAGGACCCCATGTGGACGGTTCAGCGAAGCGTTCACTGGCCAGGCAACACGCGGCACGGAGAGGCATTAACCGAGCACAACCCGGCACGCCATAACGCCAACGTGGGCTAATTGTTGCGATACTCGTCTGCGTCGTCGAGGAGATCTTCCGACTTTTCCAGATAGTCCACGTCGTCATCTTCACCATCGAGTCCGAGCTCTTCTTCGATTTCTTCCTCGATCTCTTCCGACACGTCATCCAAGTCTTCCGCCAACTCCTCTTCGTCATCAAGCTCCAGCGGTTGCGGCTCCACCTTCGCCACCTTGCTGACCTCCGGCACGTGCGGCTTCGCAGGTGTCGATTCAGGAACAACAGCCGAGGGCTCGACCGGGGCTTTGATCTTGGGAGACGCAGGCTTAGACTTGGGTGTTGGCTTCGCCGCAGGCTTGACGGCTTTCAGCGCTGGCTTCACCGCTTTGGAAACGGACTTGGTCTTGGGCAGAGGTTTCTTCTTTGCTGCAGCCGGCTTTGAGGCCACTTTTCTTGCAGGCTTGGCGGCTTTCTTGGCGGCAGGTTTCGCCTTCACCGCCTTCTTCGCCTTCACAGACTGCTTGGCTTTTGCGGCCGGCTTAACTTTCACCGCCGCCTTCTTGGCTTTCACGGCTTCCTTGGGCTTCGTCGCTTTTTTCGCCGCGACTTTTTTGGGCCGCGAGGCTTTAGCAACAACGCTTTTCTTCTTCACAATTTTCTTCGCCATTCCACGTCCTCCTCTCAAGTCTTCAGCATGGCACGTCGGTGGTAAAGCGGCCTCCATCTAGCATGAACAACCAGGTTCTTGCAACCATCCTGCGCGCGCAACAACCTGTATCAGATTACAACGCAGTCGCGCCCCTTCAGGCGTTCACATTCGTAATGACGACGCCTCCCTGGCCCATCCAGCACGATACGGCCCTTGTCAGGCCCCAGCCCAAGCGGACATATCCCGAGAGGCCGACTGAATCCTTCCGTCGGGAACCTGTCTCTATGTATAATGAAGGTATATTTATTCACCGGAACGACGACGCTATGAGCTGGCGACTGTGTCTCTTCGTGATGGTAGTAAGCACCTTGATGGCCTGGCCGACGGCTGCGACGCCACCGGCAGCGCAAGTCCTGATGGACAGCGGATCACCCTATTATGTGCCCGCCGCCGTGACCGTCACCGCCGGAGGAGCCATTCGCTGGGAAAATCCCACGCCCACCCATCATACCGTGACCCACGATGCGTGTTTTGACGAGAGCGGGCGCTGTGCCTTTGATTCTGGAGCCGTTGAGCCTGGGGGAACCTATACGATCCCCAGTCTGCCGCCTGGCCGATATCCCTACCAGTGCCGCATCCACCCCATTATGCGCGGCATGATCATCGTAACGGAGTCGCCGTTGCTTCCCTCACAGACATAGCCACTCATCCTCATCAAGGTTCTTGCAGGCCGGCGCCACGCTCGTGTAGGCTGCGGCTTTTCACGCCAGGATCTAACGAGATGAAAGCTGCCGCAGCCATCCAAGAGCCCCTCACCCTGAGCGGCGACACCCTCAACCTGCTCGCCTGGCGTATTCCTGACCTCGTCGCCTACCAGCACACCTTCGACGAATGGTGGCTGGCTCCGCTCGATGACGATTTTCCGCTCGTCCGACTCAATGCAGTCGGCATTGAAATGCTTACATCGATGAACGGCCACATTACGGTGGGCGCACTCGTCGAGAAATACGGCAATAAAATCTGCGGCCCGGACGGCCAACCGGGGTCCTGGCATCTGGCTCGGTGGTCCACGCCTAACTATTCGCTATGCTACTTCGGCACGGAGCCGCCCGGCGGCCATCGCCACAAGGCCAAATGGGACTTGCTCCTGCAACAAATCCGGGAAGGCTGGTCAGGCCAACAGGAATTTGAAGGCGAGGAGCATCTTGAGGACTTCCACGTTCACGAGCTGAAGGAAAGCGACCTGGAGGATGGACACTTCGATCTGATCGAGACTACCGTCTCCCACCTCTTCCGTGAACCATGCGAGGCCCTGGGCGGCACGACTTATGGCCGCCTGCTCATGCGCCAACTCCGCCGGCTTGGCTGGTTCAAACCCAAGCCCAAAGTCATTGTCGAGATCGGCGGAGGGCTTGGTTATGTCGCCCGCGAATTAGGACAGGAATTGCTGCCGTTCGAGAAACAAGGGATCCACTACATTTCGCTGGACGTCACCCGCCCATTCTTGCAACTCCAGACCAAACGCGCGAAAACAGGCGGCTGGACCGGCATCGGCACCCATGCCAACGGTGAGTGCCTGCCCTTTCGAGACAACTCGGTCGACCTCATCATCGACAATGAAAATATGGCCGACATGACGCCGGTGAAGCTCAGCCGCAAGGAGCTCACGGAGGGCAAAGGCGAGACGGCACAACATCAAGAAGCGTTAGATTGGATCAGGCGGCTGCGGTTGCCGCTGGAGAGCGAATTACCGGAAGAAGTGATCTTCAATCTGGGACCGATGCGGTTCGTGGCTGAAGTCTGGCGGGTGCTCAAGCCGGGTGGTCGGGCGTTTCTTACGGAGTTTGGCGTGGAAGAAGGGTGGCCTGCCGCCGTCAAACTTCCGCACCACACGGAATACGAGGTGCAGTATAGCCACCTGCGACAAGCGGTACGTTGGCTTGGCTTTCAGGAGCGCTATCTGTCGCTCCCGCAATTTCTACAGCTTAAGCCCGACACGAAAGTCCTCTGTACCGGCGCGGCCTATACCATCCAGCGGTTTTGTCAGGGGCTGGGCCAACACTTTTCTGTGCGGGCTTACACGGAAAGTGAGCTCACCAAAACTCTGGGCGACATCCTGCCCAAACTCCAGGGGTGTCATTACCACGATATCGCCGACCCGGCCTGGTTCGGCCTAATCGACTTCAAGGTACTGCTGCTCGAAAAGCCAGGCGGGATCCCCCAACCGACCTTCACCGAACAAAAGAGCGGCCTCCGCTGGTATTCGCAGCGATAAGCTTCGGGCGACGCCTTGCTCTTCAGTGCGATAGGTTGTTCAGGTGTGATCGCGACCCGACGCCAGAGAACATCGTGCTTCGCTGTGCCGTCAACCGACCGAACACCAAGATTGCCACTGACCTGCAATCGCTCCAAGAATGAGGCGGAATACCTGCGTTACGATTCAGGATCTACCGGCCACCGGCAAGATGTATCAGCACCCCCTCCCGCAAGCCCAGATCGCTCACGAGCACGTTCGACATTGCCAATGTCTCCATCACCGTACCTAGTATCACCGCGCCGGCAGCAATGACGTCTTCCCGGCCGCGTTCAAGCCCTGGCAAGCCTTCCCGTTGAGACTTGGTGCGGCCAAGTAACTGTTGCTCCAACTCTCTCACCGTATCCCGCGTTAACGTGTAATTGTGAATCCTTGCCGGTTCATAAACAGGCAACTGCTGAGCCATAGCGGCCAGGGCGGTGATCGTCCCCGCGGTGCCGATGAATGTGAGCCCCGGCGATCGTGGCATCTCGGCTATGGCGGCGCTGGTTTCTCGTCGTACCCAGTCTCGCGCGTCGGACACCTCTCCCGTAGTCGGCGGATCGCTGCGTAACATCCGTTCGCTCAAACGCACCACACCGATATTGATTGATCGCACAACAGGTGGCTGCCCCGACCTATCCAAAATGAACTCCGTGCTCCCTCCCCCGATATCCAGCGCCAGCAGATCGGTCACACCAGGCGGCAGGCCCGAACGGATACCAAGCATGGTTCGACGGGCTTCCTCCTCGCCGGAAATAATCTCCACCTGAAACCCGGCCTCTCGCCGCACCAGGTCCAGGAACTCTTCACGATTCACAGCGTCGCGCACCGCACTCGTCGCTACGGCTGTTACGGCTTGAACATGATAACCATCGATCACTTGGTGCCATTCCTTCAGTGTCGCCACCACCCGCTGCATAGCAGCAGGACGCAACACGCGGTCTCGATCTACTCCTTCACCGAGCCGAAGGATACGCCGATCGGATCGGAGCTCTCGCAACTCTCCGGTCGAAGTCAGTTCTGCAATGAGCAACCGACAGGTGAGCGTCCCAATATCAATTCCGGCGAAAATTCGTGGAGGTGGAGATGGAGTCGTCTTGCGAGTCATCGACTGCGCCTCATTGCCCTTCGACGGTGATGTCATTCATTTCCAGCAGCAACTTAGTTCGTTCATCCTGCAACGTCCGCACCTGTTGCAACATGCGGACAATCTCGGAATCGGACAGAATGCGGTCTGCCGATTCACCCCGATCGTGCAACGCAATCGTGCGCTCCCCGATGTCACCGTGCAAATCATCCAGCTGCTGATCCACCTTTCGCAATTCCAGGCGATAGCGCAGCAGTTCGCCCTCTTCCAAGGCGCGCGTAGCAGCTTTGGCCGTGCCGTGCCGCAATGTCACCCAGCCCGCCCGCAAATCGTGACTCAACCGCTGCAACATTCCCATTGATTACCCCTTTACCTCATGCCTAGCCGGCGCAGGCTCCACACCTAACTCACATCTCCCAACGCCAACTTACCTCGCCAACGTCGAAGCACGGCGGCCTTGAACGACTGGTGTTGTGCCCATGTCAGGCCTGGATCCTGCTCCAACAATGTGATGGCTTCCTGCCTGGCCTGTTCCAGCAAGGGTGCATCGCGCACCAGATTCGCAGCCCGAAACTCCGGCATCCCCCACTGGCGCAGTCCCAGAAATTCACCGGGGCCTCTGATGCGGAGGTCTTCTTCAGCGATGACAAATCCGTCGTTCGAGTTCACCAGCGCCGCCAGCCGCTGCTGAGCATTAGAGCCATTCGGCTCAGGGCCACCATCACGACCGACCCGCGTCCGCGACCCTCGCGCAAGATATGTGGCCATCAACAAGCAAAGGGATTGATGCGCGCCACGACCGACTCGTCCTCGCAATTGATGCAACTGGGCCAACCCGAATCGCTCGGCATGCTCGATCACCATGACGGTCGCATTCGGCACATCCACGCCGACCTCAATCACCGTGGTGGCCACGAGGACCTGAATCGTGCCGGCCTTGAACGCCGCCATGGTGGACTCTTTTTCCGCCGACGAAAGCCGGCCATGCAGCACCCCCACCCGCGCCTGGGGAAAGACCTCTCGCTGCAGGTGATCCGCGCCCTGGATGGCTGCCTTGAGATCGACCTTCTCAGACTCCTCGACCAGCGGATAGACGATATATACCTGACGTCCGGCCTTCAACTCATCTCCCATCAATTGCCAGGTCTTGTGTCGTTGTCCCTCGGTGTAGAGCAGGGTCCGCACCGGTTTGCGGCCCGGCGGCAACATATCGATCACCGATACATCCAAATCTCCATAGACCGTCATGGCCAAGGTTCGCGGAATCGGCGTCGCGGTCATCACGAGCACATCCGGCCGATACCCTTTCTCCAACAGTGTCTTTCGCTGCAGGACGCCAAACTTATGCTGCTCATCGACAATCACCAATCCAAGCTGGGCAAACTGGACCTTTTTCTGAATCAATGCATGAGTCCCGATCGCAACCTGCGCGGTGCCTGACGCCAACTGCTGTAGCGTCTCGTTTCGCTCCTTTGCCTTGCCGCCACTAGTCAACAGCACCGCCTTGAACCCCACGGCCTCTAACAAGGGGGCGAGATTCCGGTAATGCTGCTCGGCCAGAATTTCGGTAGGGACCATCAGCGCGGTTTGGTAGCCCGATCCACACGCCATCACTAGGGCATGCAGCGCCACGACAGTCTTCCCAGACCCGACATCACCTTGCACCAAACGATTCATCGGCCGCGAGCTGACCATATCAGCTTGAATCTCGCGGAATACGCGCTCCTGCGCAGGAGTCAGCATAAAGGGAAGGATCTTCGACAACTGCGACAACTGTGGGACATGCGGATTGAACCGACATAATTTCTGCTCTTCCTTTGTCTCCCGTTGACGAAGCAGCAGAGCCATCTGTAGTACGAACAGCTCTTCAAAGACCAATCGGCGATGGGCTGGTGTCGCGCCCCGGTCGAGCGCGGAGAGGTCTGTGTTCGGCAGGGGAAAATGCACCTGCTGAATCGCCTCGCCGATTGGCGGCAGCCGGTGACGCGCCCGCACAGACAGGGGCAATACTTCCTCCATCTCAGCCCCGTACTCCGCAAGTAACCCCAGCATCAAGACCCGCATCTGGCGCGACGTCCACCCCTTCGTCTCGTGATAGATCGGAACGATGCGCCCGATATGAACCAGCTCATCCTCGGTGCCACTCAGCACTTCGAATTGGGTCGCTTCCAACCGCAGATCTGTCCATCCGCGGCGGCCGGCGACCACTCGCCCGGCCATCATGACCCGCACGCCTTCTTTCAACACATCTTCCAAGTACGGTTGATTAAAGAACACCGCATGCACGGTCCCTGTTGCGTCCCGGACCGCCACATCGAGAATCGACAACCGGCGGAACCGTGCACGTGTCAACTCCGCCTGAGTAATCACCCCGCAGACGCTCCGGATGCCTCCTGGGACAAGTTCGGCCATCGGCGTGATGACGGATCGATCGTCGTACCGCCAGGGTAGCGCCCACAGAGCCTCTTCGACGGTGTGCACGCCCAAACGTTCCAGCAGGAGCGTTCGCTTGGGGCCAACCCCCTTGGCATACTGAATCGGCAGATCCCACAGGGGTCGCGCAGGACCGGATTGAACGAAGGGAGGCGTCGGGCGGCTCTCCATCTGAACACTCTCTGGCTGACTCGTCGCTCGTGCCTCTCGCTGTAGGCGACTGAGCAAGAGCAGTGCTTTTGTGAGCCGCTCTTGCTGTTCAGCAGGCGTGAGCCCGGCATGGAAATCGATAAACAGATTGCGGAGCGAGAGCAGTTCGGTTTCAAGCGCTCGAGGATACACTCGCTCCCCGAGCGTGCCGATCACCTGCTCCGACACGAACCGGTCAAGATTCCTGACCGTCGAGAGATGGGCATAGGCATCCCGACAAGCAAATTCTATCGGTCTGGTTACACGATACAGAAACGCTTGGAACGGATCGTGTGGGTCAGAAGAATCCGACGGTGGCATTCTGGAGCGGGATCGTACCACAGGCATCAAGACGGCTCAACGAGAGGCCCCCACTGACTCGGGACTCAGTCGGACCGGCGTCCGGATGCTTTTGCGACTTTCCTTTGCCCCCTCATGACCCGGTGTTAGAGTCAACTTGCCGAGGATTCATGGAAGGACACCTATGTATCGACGCAATATCAAACATATTCTTGGACCGTTGGCTGTATTGATCGGCATCTTTATTTTCTATCAAACCTGGCTGAAGCCACACTATTTCCACGAGACACCGACTCCCCCCCCGCAGGTCATCGTTGAGGAGGTCAGCCCGGCGTCGACCGCTCCTGTGGGACCGTCGCAGGAACGCTCTGCTCCAGAGGTGAAACGGTCAAGGACTATCGACCCCGTCAGCATTCCAGTTCGGAGACATTCCGAGTTGCTCGGAGCCATTCATGACGAACTGGAAAAGCACAATGTCGCCCTGGCAGAGACCAAACTCGAGGAACTCCCCTCCTCAATCCTGACGGAATCCGCTACGAAGCGTCACGTGGCCATTCTCTGGAATAACCTGGGGATCCTCAAAGAAACAACGGGCGGGACTGAAGTCTCCGTGAAAGCGTTTAAGAAGGCGGTCGCGCTCGACCCCCAGAATTCGATTGCTCACCTTAACCTTGCTCACGCCTACTGGGGTCTACGCGACCCCGCGCTCACGGAGGAGTTCCTCCGGAAGATCGTGGCGCTGTCTCCGGACGAGCCGTTCCCGCACGTCGCCTTGGCAGACCTGCTCCAGGAAAAGGATCACCTCCCCGAAGCCGACAAACATCTGGCACAGGCCAAAGAGCGGATCAAAAAAGACCCCGGCCTTCAGTCCTACCTGAAAACGGTGACAGCGAAAGTCCATCGCGCCGAGAAGGTGGAAGAGAAGTTCTCAACCCGCAGCAGCCTCCACTTTACAGTTAAATACGACGGCGCCGAGGACCCGGACACCTGGACGACCGTGCTGGATATCCTTGAAGAGGCCTATCGGGATATCGGACAGAAATTCACTTTTTTCCCTTCAAAACCTATTATGGTCGTTCTACACACTAAGAATCAGTTTCAAAACGCCACGGGGAGCCCGGGTTGGGCTGATGGTCTCTTTGATCCCGTCCTCGGACGGATTCAAATCCCCACCCAAGGAGCAACCACGGATCGGGCCTGGTTAACGCGAGTATTGCGTCACGAATTCGTCCATGCGCTGATTCACGAAGAATTGGGAGCCACCGGAGGGACCATTCCCACCTGGCTCAACGAAGGTCTCGCAATGCAGCTGGCCGGTGATCCCTGGCAAGACGTCACAAGCGTCACGCCCAGCGATCACAGCCTCGTTCCTTTATCTGCACTGGAAGGTGGCTGGGAGAATCTACCCGCAGAAAAGGTCGCGGTCGCCTACATGGAAGCCAATGCGGCCACACACTATCTGATTGAACGGTTCGGCATGCACAAGGTGCACGAAGTCCTCGTCCACCTCAAAGCCCGACAAACAATTGCCGCCGCGATGCAGGAGAGACTCATGCTCTCTTACGACCATTTCCAGCAACAATGGGCCGACAGTTTAGGAGCCACACTGGTCCAGCCGAAATCCTAAGCGTTATCGCGTCTTCGTCTGATACGTATAATGACTAGGCATCGAGACGGGGTTCCAGGATGGAATAGCCTGAGGATACGCACGGGTCTCCGGCTCGGTAACCGGCTCCTCAATCCGATCGAGTTGCTCGAACGAATCCTCCCACAGCAATGTGCCTGACGTACGATCGTACGTCCGCACAACCAAATCAAAAATATGTCCGATGGGGTCATTGACCGGTTTGATGGACAGGCTGTTGAAGGACACACCAGCCACTCGTGCCCGCTTTCGCATCCCAGGCGCAAACTGATCCTGCCAAACCAGTCCTCCCGTAATCGGATTCACCGCTCGGACGGAGAAGAAGGTCTGCACGGGCTTGGCCGTGGAGGCCGATGCTTGAACCACCGACGGATGGCTCGGAATGATAGTGGCGCGGACCCTCATCCTCCCACCTTCTCCCTGTTTGAGCAGATTTAGCTGCCCTTCCCAAAGAAACCGCCCGGACTCCGCGTCATACACTCTCAGCATGAAGGCTGATTTCCCTTTCGCGTCGGCACCAATGCCTCCGGCAAAAATGCGTCCTTTATTTTCATCATGTTCAGCGGCGCCCTCTTCCTTGACGCTCACATCGAACGAATCCTCCGACAGGATGGCACCTGTCGGCGCATCGTAGGTCCGCACCGTAATCATAGAGGATCCAGCCGCCTGAAACCCAAACCCGGCTGCCAATACCTGCGCGTGATCCGCCGGCGCTTGGGCCACGACCTTACCGATAAATCCAGGGTTCAGAACAGTGTCCGGAGCGATATACGAGGGAGCAGCTGAGGAGAAGCTGGGGACCGACAGGAGCGCAACAGCCGAGCACAGCATCAGCCCTAACCTTGGCACTGCCGCGCGAGAATGGGACGCTCGCAAGCATCGGCCTGGTTTCGTTTCGACCACCCAGTCCGCAACGATTTTTCTGAATGTTTGTAGAGCCACATGCGCCTCCCCGGTGAGAGGCGGATTCTGACTCGAAAGCCTGCATGTGGTAAATCACTCGCCGGCCTGGGCTTGCCCCTCGAAGGGTGGGGACAGGGAAGACGGCTCAAAGAAGACCGCCCTCGCAGAAGCTTGCAGTCCGTTACAGCACGCTCATGTGAAGAACCTACAAGTCAGAATGGCACGAGGCCAGAGTAACTTGCGATAGGCTGGCGCGGCGGCTATAGTGCCGCTATGAAAGCATCTCGCCCGGTCATTGTTTTGCTCATCGTTCTAGTCGTGCTGGAAGGTCTTCTCCTTGAGGCAGGATCGGCCGCCTCACTAGCCACGATCCGGGACGGCATCTTATTGGGCTTTCTGTTCGGAGTTCCGACACTCCTGGTGGCGGGGCTTCTTGTGCTCCGTCAACACTGGATCGTGATGGCAGCGGTGATGTACAGCACCATCGCCCTGGCACTCGACCTTGCCACGATTGTCCAGGAAGCGAGTCACGATTCCCCCCGCCCCCTTATCCTGGCGCTGACACTTGGCAGTAGCCTCCTTAACTTCCTCATCATGATCTTCGGAGGCCGCTGTGCGTTATCCTTACGGTCAGACGAGCCCTCTCCAACAGCACCTCATCCCGATCTTCAGTCCCGGTCTTCATCCTCATCGACCTGATATTCACAGACCCTGCGGCTCAAAACCACTCGGCTGCTTCCCGCCGTGAGTAGATATTTCCCTGTTCCGTAAACAACACCCTACTCACCGCACACTGACTCGGCTCTTTGGTATAGAGTGACCTTCCAGATCGTGAAGCAATACAGCCCGAACAATCAATCGTCTGCCGTAAAGGCAGTGCGGATGACACGTTTCGACAGAGCACGTGAGTCTCCTCCAAGGAATGACTATGAAGCGCATCGAAACACCACACCACGTCGTCCTGTCTCGGAAGCGCCTCATTGCTGAATGTGAGCGGAAGAGAAGAGCAACACCTCCGCCCCTGTGTGTCGTGGCGAACTCTTTTGCCGCCTCGAGTACCACCGCATGATCACAGCCAGTGGCCGTTAGTTTGCGGGAGCGAGCAAGAACGGCCATGGCAAATGCTCACGGCCATCCGCCAAAGTCCAGCCATGCTCCGGCTTGCTCCGCATCAAGCTGTGCAACGACTCCATCCGCCACATCTCAGAACAGAATGTCCAGGCCTCGCTGGCTCGACTAAAGCGTCTTGGCAAGCCTCGGAGGACACTAGCTGCACGCCTCCGTGGCAGTAAAGAGCTTCCGCTCAAGCGCCGTGAGGATTATACGCAGCAAGCGATAGGCAGGGAGAACACGACGGAAGGTTTCAGTATCGGTGAGGGGAAGACACGTCCGGAGGGCACCTGTCGCAATCGATTCCTACTACGCCTAGGCCTTGAAGAGGTTTTGGCACCAACGCACGGCGGCAAGCACCTCATCGATTCGCTGAAAGTCGACTGCCTTACAGAACGTGATGGCGACATATTCATCATTCATATCGGTCTGCTCCGCGAATCCTCCCTTGAGGAGAGCCGGCCGTTTCTTGGACACCGCAGGACCCAAAAAATACTTCGCCTGTTTTGCCACTTCATCGGTGCCGAGATCCTCGGTTGTGCCATCACACATCAGAGTCTTCACATCGTCCATGGCAATGCCGTGCTGACAAAGGAGCTGCCCGTCCGACCGCACTTCCAACAACCACCCGTCATCCCCCAGATCGAGGACGAGGGGCCCACCAGGTTCCAGCTCATAAAATTGAGGAACCATGCTCACCAGTCGTGCCCGGGCCTGTTCCCATGATGGGAGTGCAGCGGTCGTCATGCGCGTGATTCCCGAGGCTGGGGGGTTGGGGGTTCGGCATCAAGGCGAGCCCGCAGTCGTTCGAGGCGGGCCACGTTCTCAGCTAACTTCGGAAGATCATATTTACGGTCCATACGCACGACCTGCTCCAATAACTGAATGGCCATCTGCAACTGACCTAGATCCTCGTAACACTGAGCGAGGACGTAGCGAGCGCCGCCTATCCGCAATTCATCCCGGCTCCGCTCCGCAATCGATTGGCTGGTATGGCAACAAGCAATGGCGTCCTCATAGCGCTTTTGGACGGCAAAGGTCCGCCCCATCATCCGCCAGGCATCGGCGACGCCACCTTGATTATTGAGGCGGCGCATGAGTACCAGGGACTGCTCATAATACCGAAGCGCCTCGTCAAACTGGCCGATTTCACGCGCCACCAATCCGAGATCGGAAAACAGCACCGCCTTGCCAAGCTCATCATGCACCCGAGTCATGATGTCGAGCGCCTCAAGATAATAGGCTCTGGCACGATCCCATTCACCGGCGTCGGCGCGGAGATTCCCCAGATTGGCCAGGGTCGTCCCAATGCCTTTCTCGTCACCCAGAACCTTCTGCAATTCCAGCACTTCCTGATAATAATTCTGCGCCGATTCTCGCCGACCACTGACCGCACAAATATTGCCCAGGTTGCCCAGCGTCGCGCTCAAGGCACGATGATCACCCGTCAACCGATCACATTCCAAGGCCTTTGCATAACAGGCATACGCATCCGTGTAATGCCCTCGAGCAAAATGCTCGTTGCCCTGGCGATTGAGTTCCTCTGAAAGACCGTTTCGAAGCGCCATCTTGCCTACGCCTGAAGCACTTGCTCCACAACTTGTTTGGCTCCACCTAGGATGCTAGTGCCATCGCCCACAAGAATCGAGTCGAAGTGATATTTCAACAACCGCCGAAGCCCCGCCCTCGCCTTCGTCAGATCGCCATATTTTTCCGGGGCTAGAAGACTCACGCTACCCGCCGGCTTGCCGATCAAGGCATCGCCGACGATCAAGACACCTTTCCCCTGCTGAATATACAATGCCGACTCCCCAGGAGATTTTTGATCCGCAAGGTGAATCACCCAAATACCGCCGGGCAACAGCTCACCGTCTTTAAACGTCTTGGATGGCTTCACATCCATTTGGGAAGCGTCCGCCTCAGGCACCTGCAACTGGCAACGAAAATCGGTCTGGTACGAGGCCGCCTCGCGAACATGGTCTCGATTAGTGACGATGATGTAATCGAGGCCCCCCTGGCGCCGAATAAACGTACCGACCTCGGCCGTCATCGGCGGAGGATCAACCAGGATTCGATGTTCCCCGACCGAGAGAAACAGCCCGTTAAAATCGAGCTGCTTCTCTTCTGAAAACCAGGACCATTGCCAAATGCCGGGAAGGAGTTGTTTCACGAGTGTCGCCTCACGTGGATGGAATTACAATGCTGCAACCGCATCCTGGAGAGTCTTCGTGACCTTCGCACAGATACCGGTCTCACTTGGAAGATCGATAATATCGTCCTCTGAAAGGGTAATGAATTTCCGGTTCGGACCCTTCGTGAGAGAAATAAGGAACATGCTGTTTGTTGGCTTGGTCGGAATCACGAGCTGAACGGCCTGATCAATGCCCTGTACGACCTGGAGCAACTTCTGTTTTCCCTCTTCCCACTCGTCCATGACTCCTCTTTCCCTGCTACATGGCTCCTGCGCCGGCTGGGGGCGCAGATGCCAACAGTTTTTCCACTTCCTGAATAATGATCTCGGCCCCTGCCAATTCCATATTCCCCACCCGCTGCCACCTGATCACACCACGCTGATCGATGACATACACGTTGGGGATAAACTTCCCGCCGCCATACAGCTTATCGGTGGTCTTATTTGGATCGAGCAAATAGGGATAGGTGACCTTCACGGGAAAGGCACTCAAGAATTCACCTACTCCCCGTTTAGAATCCCCTGACGAATTAACCCCGATGACGGCCACATTTTTTCCGGCCATCGTCTCATGTACTTTTTGAAGATTGGTCCCTTGGGTCATGCAGGGATCACAGATATGAAACAGCCCCAGAACAACCACCTTCCCCTTCAACTGCTCGAGCGAAACCGCGTCGCCTGTGACAGTGGTCAAGGAAAAGGTCGGTGCCGCCTCGCCGACTTTAAAAAACCCGGCCGCGATAACAAGATGAGCCGCCCACAACGGGGCCAATATGATCGCTGCCGCGATGAGAACGCGCTTCATGAGAGCCTCCTTCCTGGAACCGACCGGACCATGGGGCTAACCACCCCCTGACCGACTTTCAGTCGTCACCGGTCACTGCTTCTGATGGAGGCATCCTAGCATGCATTTTTTTTCAGGGGCAACCACTTAGGCGGGAGGACGATTTAGTTCTTGACGAAAGGGAATCGATTCAGACGGAACGACCTGCGTTCACACGGAGCTCTGCAACCACCGCACCACGGTTTCACGCATTCGAACAGAAAGGATCGACTTAGCAAGGAACCGATGAACGGGCCTTAGACAGACCGACAGGAGTCGGAGCCTGCGCTGAAACCGGAACCAGGGCAACGTGCGCGTCAACACTTCTGCCTCCGCTCGGCAGAGTGTGACCCCGAACTTCCACCGCTCAACCCAGGAGTCTTTGAGTGTCATATACAAAGCGGGCGCACAATCCTCATCAATGCCCTGATCAGGCTGCTTCAGTAACTGCCTCGGCATCTTCAGCGCCAGCACAGAGATGTCGGCATCCCCGTCGATCTCACGCAGCACCATGCTGGGCAACACGGTATCGAACAAACTGTGCGCCATCGCCAGCCCAAGCAGCACCATCCTACGGCACCCCCATTCGCCTGCCTGGAACAACACCCGACTCCAATCCAAGGCGGGGCGCCGACGCACCAGCTCCGCCACGTCGCAGACCCATTTCAACTGCTCCCAAGCATGTTTTGAGCCATGCACACAGAGCAAAATCAACAGGTCCTCTGAACAGAGCCCCCCCACTGGTTTTGTCGGCAATTGGATCGGCTTCAGCCTACGCCACAACGCACCCCGATCAAGCCGAAACCCGAAATGCCGGCTGGTCATCACCCACTGAAGATCAACCGCGACAATGCCATTTCGTTTCTGAAAACAATGATAGGGCTCGCCTGATTCCTCCCCGTTCCCCATATCCTGACTCGTGAGTTGATATCCCTGCGACCACAAGACTTTCCGGGCCTGGGGAATCGCTCCCTGCTCAACGATCAGATCGATGTCCGCACATTCACGAAGGCTCAGGTCGCCGTATGCCGTCTGAGCCAAGGTAACGCCTTTGAAAGGAATCGCCGTTACTCCCTTCGCTGCCAATGCGTCGAGCAGGGACACAAGTTCTTTGGCCAACAAGCTATTGAGGAGAGCAGTGGTCTGATTGTGCCGTCGAAAAGCTTCGTGGATGGCCGAAGGCACCGCTGCGGGACAAATCGTGACCAGATTACGGTATACCAGCGGCGCTACGCCATGGGCTTTTGACAGTTGCCATACCAGGTCCCAATCAATCCCGTCACAGGCCAGATCTGCCACTTCTACGCGAACAAACTCGTTCACCGTCGTTCGTGCACAAAGCACAAGTAAGCGCCCTTCCGCACGCATCAGCGACAATCCAGGCGCCGACGCAATCCCCTTACGCGAAATGCCTCGCAGGCGCGAAGGTTTCCATTGTGCAACTCTAGACCTTGGCTGCAGTCCCATGTCAGTGGTCTCTCCTCGCGTGCCGTTCCTCCCAAAGAGGCGTGACCAGCCATGGCAAATCCATGAAATCCCGACCAAAGTGGAGCCGGTAACAATCGGTTTGCTCAACCAGGCGAACCAGTGTTTGGAACTCCCGACGCGCCACCGCTGCCTCATACACCAACAACAAATGTGGAAGAATCATTTCCAGGGCCAGCTTCTTCGACAAGGGCTCCAAGCAACTGTGCGGAGAATTCACCACCTCGGGAAAGAGAATCACGGATGACTCGCAAGACTGCCCTATCGGCCACGGATAGAGGTCCTCGGCATAGAAGAATCGTTTGGGAACACCTGCATGAAGAACGGAAGGCGATGCATCTCGTAGCTCGGGGAAAAACGATACGGTCTGATCGGTGACATTGATCTTGAGCGGGCACGGAAGGATCTCCACACATGTCCCGTGGACTCGAAAGAACGGGTGGTCGTCGGAAAGGTACCGATATCCTGACCGCAGCGGCGATAAGAAGGCCGTCGTCTTCCCTCGCCCACTGAATCCCAGAATCAGCACGCTCTGGCCTTTTTGCTCCAACACCGTTGCGTGGAACGGATAGAGCCCGCGCCGTTTCAGAAGTTCCTTCGTTGTCGACGTCAGGAGCATGCCCGTTTCTCCTTTTTAACCTCGTGTCCTCATCACTGCATTGCAGGGATGGGAAGCGCTGGCCGGTCTGCTCAACCGACCAGTCCCATGGCTCCACTGGAGCGCCTCGTATGTTATCTAGGTGTTTGATCCACTACGCGAGACAGTTGAATGGCCGTCACGTCCCGCAACAACTCATGTTTCACAAGCGCCGGCTTCACGTACTCAGCTTTCTTCTGTTGATCCATTTGGGCTCACCTCCTTTTCGAATGAAGTAGCTCCGCCTGTTCCAACTGCATGATCAACTCCCAAATATCGTCCTGTGTCTGCTGCGCAGCTACGTCAAACCTGTCACAAACTATGAAGAGAATCTCTTCCAGCGAATGCTCCTCCCTTGCACAAATCCCAGACTGACGACCCGACGACATTGAGCGCGTAATAACGACCGGAGCCCAAGCGGAACTCGTGTTGACGCTCCTTCCGCACGTGAGCTGTGCCAGACATATCGATCCTCCGATTCAGACTATTTGGGGAATGCTCACTGCGCTGAGGCCGCTACCTGTGAGATACGCATGTTGCTGGGCAACCTTCTGCGCCCCTCCCCTGAAACGCCTCCCTTGCCTGAGAGACAACCGCAAAATATCGTCATCACCTCCGTTTCTCTATTCCCAGTGCGATCGGGTCTCACCTCCCTTCGGGGGAGTCGGAGTTCATTCTGCTGTGAAGTAAATAGGGGAACATGGGGCTGAGGCTGAGACAGCGACACGACACACAACGGGTTCATTCGCGCATGGATTCAGAGGAGACTACGCTCAGTCAGGAAGGGTAGGTCCAGTTCACCCTAACGAAACAGGTAATGCACAGGGAGGGGCTGGGAGAAGTGAGATTACTGATGATTCGAAGACGCTGCAGATTGGGGAAAGATAACGGTCACCGTGAACGACTGCCAATAGGAGGAGGGCTCGAGAAATTCACGCCCATCCAGACAATTTCCTTTCGAATGATACGGAAACAATGCGAGCCATCGATCCACATAATAGGCCACATCGGCCATTGCCTGATGATCAAGGGTAACCAAGGAGCCCCCGCCGGATAACCAACCGAGTAATCGCCAGAGACTCGCCAGGCGTGACGCGATGCGGATCCCGAGCACCATAAGTCTCGTAAGAACGATCAGTCGATATTTCCGGACTAGCGCCATGCCAATCAATCTAGCAAGGCATGCACGGAAGTCCAGACGATCCTATGAACCGGCGAAGGAAATGAAGTCAGCGTGGAGCTTCAAAGAGCCCGAGTTGGAGTTCTTCTGCCCGGGTGAAGGAGATAGGGTATTGTTCGGTAAAACAGGCATCACAATACTGCCCCGGTGTGCCGGAAGCCGCCGTCACCATGCCATCCAGACTCAAGTAGGCAAGGCTATCCGCAGTGATGTATTTGCGAATCTCCTCAGTGCTGTGGCTGGACGCGATCAATTCTTTCTTGGTCGGTGTGTCAATACCGTAAAAACAAGGCGAGACGATTGGCGGGGAACTAATCCGCATATGCACTTCTTTAGCTCCCGCATTGCGCAGCATCTTGACGATCTTTCGACTCGTAGTGCCTCGAACCAACGAATCATCAACAACAACAACGCGCTTGCCCTCAAGCACTTCGGGAACGGCATTAAGCTTCACCTTGACACCGAAGTGGCGAATAGATTGCTCCGGCTCGATGAACGTCCGCCCCACGTAATGATTACGGATCAGTCCGGTCTCGAACGGAAACCCTGATCCTTCGGAGTAGCCCAACGCCGCCGGCACTCCTGAATCCGGCACAGGAATCACAATATCAGCATCCACCTGCGATTCTTGCGCCAATTGCCGTCCGAACGCCTTCCGGATGGAATAGACAGCCTTGCCTCCAAAAATTCGGCTATCCGGGCGGGCAAAGTAGACATATTCAAAGACACACATGGCCGGCTTGGTTTGAGCGAATGGCTTAAAGCTCGTGACACCTTGGTGATCCAGGACGACCAACTCTCCCGGCTCGATCTCTCGCACGTATTCGGCGTCCAACAGATCAAACGCGCAACTTTCGGAGGCCACAATCCAAGCGTCACGAAATCGCCCCAGGCACAGGGGACGGAATCCATGAGGATCGCGCGCGGCGACAATGCCCTGATCGGTCATCAACACCACCGAGAACGCGCCGCGAACCTGGGTGAGCGAATCGATCACTCGATCCAACAACGTGTCCGCTCGCGAATGGGCAATGAGGTGGATGATGACTTCCGTATCGGAGGTCGATTGAAAAATGGCCCCATACGCTTCCAACTCGCTGCGAAGCATGGTGGCATTGATCAAATTCCCATTGTGCGCCACAGCCAGGTTGCCGAAGGCAAAGTTGACGCTCAAGGGTTGCACATTCTTGAGGCCGGCTCCACCCGCAGTCGAGTAACGATTGTGACCGATGGCCATCGTCCCGGGCAGACGCGCTAAAGCCTGTTGCGAAAAAATATCGGCGACGTGGCCCTGTCCCTTCTCAACGTAAAATTGCTCGCCGTCGTTGGAGACGATACCGGAGGCTTCCTGTCCGCGATGTTGCAACGCGTAGAGGCCAAGGTAGGCAAGGTTCGCAGCTTCCTTGTGCCCGTAGATGCCGAAGACGGCGCATTCGTCGTGAAATTTATCGGGAGTAATCAAGGGTAATTCTTTGGCCATGACGTCTGTACCCTAGTCCTGACCTAACGCGCGTGGGATGGCGCATCCCCAATGGTCATACAAGGTCGTCAATTCGAGATCAACCGTGCAGCCAACGCCCTGCTGATCGCCATCTACCTGAATCACCAACCGGGTCCCTTCGACAGTACCAATCCTGGTGGCATGAACACCGGCATCCCAGGCCATATTTAAGACCCTCTCGGCCAGCTCCGCTTTCACGGAGAGCACAATCCGCGATTGGCTTTCCCCGAAAAGCACCGCGTCTCGACGAAGACCGTCGAGAGGCAATTGTACCACAGCCCCCAGCTGTTGGGCTGAACCCGAGATACAGCACTCCGTCAAAGCCACTGCCAATCCACCATCGGAACAGTCATGAGCCGACTGCACCAACCCCTCTCGAATGAGCCGAATAGTGCACTGCTGCACAGCCTTTTCGCTGTCCAGATTCAGCAACGGCGGAGAGCCCTGCTCACGATGATGCAACACTTTCAGATATTCCGTTCCACCGAGATCTTCGCGGGTCTGCCCCAGGAGAATGATGGCGTCGCCGGTCTGTTTGAACCACTGCGTTACCGCACGATCGGCCTCTTCGATCAAGCCAACCATTCCGATCATCGGAGTGGGATAAATCGACAGGTCATTCGTCTCATTGTACAAACTCACGTTGCCGCTCACGATGGGCACGTTCAACGCTTCGCAGGCATCCTTGAGCCCTTCAATCGCGAGCACAAACTGCCACATGACTTCAGGACGCTGCGGATTGCCGAAATTCAGGCAATCGGTGACCCCTATCGGCTCCGCTCCCGAACAGGCCAGATTCCGCGCACATTCCGCAATCGCGATTTTGGCGCCTTCGTACGGATTCAGCAGGCAGTAGCGTCCATTGCAATCGACCGACAACGCGAGCGCCTTATTCGTCCCCTTTACCCGCAACACCGCCGCATCCGACCCGGGGCGCACCATCGTGTTCGTTCGCACCATATGGTCATATTGCTCATAGACCCACCGCTTGCTGGCGATGGTGGGTGCATCCAGGAGTGCGAGCAACGCGGCATTGGCGTCTTTGACGTCCGGCAGAGCGTCGTGATTCAGCGCCTGTAACATCTCTTGATACGCAGGCGGCGAACTGGGCCGATCATACCTTGGCCCCTCGTCGGCCAAAGCCTTGGCCGGAATCTCCGCTACCACCTGACCGTTCTCCTTGAGGACGACCTTGCCCGTATCGGTGACGCGGCCGATCACTGCCACATCCAGATCCCACTTCCGGCAGATCTTAATCACCTCGTCTTCGCGACCGGCCTTCACCACCATCAACATCCGCTCCTGCGACTCGGAGAGCATGATCTCGTAGGGCGTCATCCCCGGCTCACGACGCGGCACATCCGCCAACTCCAACTCCACACCCGTGCCTTCTCGCGAGGCCATTTCACAAGCCGAACTCGTCAAACCGGCAGCCCCCATATCTTGAATGCCCACAAGGCAGTCACCGGCCATGAGTTCCAAACAGGCTTCGAGCAACAGTTTTTCCGTAAACGGATCACCCACCTGCACCGTCGGCCGCTTCTGAGCCGCTTGTTCATCGAATGAGTCCGAGGCCATCGTCGCGCCGTGAATTCCGTCACGCCCGGTCTTCGAGCCGAAATAGATCACCGGATTCCCGACGCCCGCCGCCTTGCCCAGAAAAATCTTATCCTTCTTGGCGATTCCCACGCAGAACACATTCACCAAGGGATTCAGGGCATAAATGTCGTTGAAGACAATCTCACCGCCGACGGTCGGCACACCCATACAGTTGCCGTAACCGGCAATTCCCGACACAACCCCCTTAAGCAGATGACGGGTATGCGCATTGTCCAATCCGCCGAATCGCAACGAGTTCAATAACGCAATCGGCCGCGCGCCCATAGTAAAAATATCGCGTAGAATTCCACCCACTCCCGTCGCCGCCCCCTGGTAGGGCTCAATGAACGACGGATGATTGTGGGATTCCATCTTGAACACCGCGCAGAGACCATCCCCGATATCCACTGCGCCGGCATTTTCCCCGGGCCCCTGAACCACGCGCGGCCCCGTCGTCGGCAACTTCTTCAAGTGGATGCGGGAACTCTTGTAGGAACAATGTTCGCTCCACATGGCTGAGAACATGCCCAGCTCAGTCCAGTTCGGTTCCCGTCCCAGAATCTCCAGGATCTTTTTATATTCATCATCGCTCAGCTTATGCTGCTCAAGGATGGCTTTTGTAATGACCAGTGCGTTCATGAAGGACACATTCTCAATCGTATGAGGTTACCGACGATTCCGGTGCCGCTGTTCGCGCGAACCGGCTGTCATACTCCGATCAACTTCGAGTGTAATTCAGGCTTGCCGAACGAACTCAGCATCGACTCAAAGATCAGCCGACCATCTTCATTGCCCAATATCGATTCGGCACTGCGTTCGGGATGCGGCATCATACCCAATACATTTCCGTCGGCATTCATGATTCCGGCGATGTTATCCAGCGAACCGTTCGGGTTCGCATCGGGCGTCACCTTGCCGTCGGCGGTGCAGTAGCGAAAGATCACTTGTGCATTGGCTTTGACACCACCGAGCGTGACCGGGTCGGTGTAGTAGTTGCCGTCGGCGTGCGCGATGGGAATCTTCAGCACCTGGCCGGACTCACATTGATTCGTAAACCGGGTCGCCGCGTTTTCCACCTTCACGTAGACGTCTTTGCAGATAAAATTGAGCGACGTATTGCGCAGCATCACACCCGGTAACAAACCCGCTTCCAGAAGAATTTGAAAGCCGTTGCAAATACCGATGACCAACCCACCCTTATTCGCGAACGACTTCACGGCTCCCATCACCGGAGAAAACCGCGCGATGGCGCCGGTCCGCAAATAATCCCCGTAGGAAAATCCGCCCGGCAACACGATTGCGTCCAGGCCTGCGAGCAGAGTTTCCTTATGCCAGATCATCTCCACGTATTGGCCGAGCACGTCCTTGAAGATATACTGGCAATCGTGATCGCAATTACTGCCGGGAAATACCACCACGCCGATTTTCATAATTCTACCGAGCTTATGGTCTATGGTGAATGGCGTCTACCACGAAACAGGAACGAGGTCTCGGCATCTGCCATCCACTCGAAGCTATAAGCCATTTGCTCCTATCCGAGTTCGTATCGATAATCCTCGATCACCGTATTCGCCAACAACTTCTCGCACATCTGCTTCACCTGGGCGTCGGCCTTGGCCCGGTCGGTTTCGTTCACGTCCAGTTCCATGTACTTGCCTACGCGTACGTTCCCCGCATGCGCAAACCCGAGAGAATCCAGCGCGTGCTCGATCGCCTTCCCCTGCGGATCGAGAATTCCCTGTTTCAGCGTCACATGAATCTTGGCTTTCATTGTACTTTTCCCACTTCTTGCTGTGCCTTCCCCACTCGCTGCACGTATTTTCGAATCCAAAAGATCACGCCGATCGTCCCGAGTCCCGCCAGCGACATCAAGACGAACGCCCAGCGCCAGGGCGACTCCTTCAGGTGATAGGCCATCAATGCCACCGTGGCTGCCCACACCAGAATCGCCGCCACCAGGCCGTAGTTCAAAAATAACTGGAGGAACCGGTGCATGCCGCCCCTATTCGCACACCCGCTTCAACACTTCCTGATACGCCTCTTCGATCTTTCCCAAATCCTTCCGGAACCGGTCCTTATCCATCGACTCTTTGGTCGTCTGGTCCCAGAACCGGCAGGTATCGGGAGAAATTTCGTCGGCGAGGATGAGTCGATTGTGAAACACGCCGAACTCCAGCTTGAAATCGACGAGCATCATCCGTCGCTGTTTAAAAAACGGCAGCAATACCGCATTGATCTTGTGGCCTAACTCCCGCATCTCCCGCAACACAGCCGGAGTCGCCACATTCAATAGGCGAAGGTGATCGTCGTTCACTAACGGATCGCCCAACGCATCGTCCTTGTAATAAAACTCGATGATCGCCGGGTCGATGGCCGCGCCTTCTTCGAGGGCCAGTCGCTTGGCCAGACTCCCCGCGACGACGTTTCGCACCACCACTTCGACCGGGACAATCGTCACCCGCTTGGTCAGCATCTCGCGGTCGCTGATGCGTTCGATGAAGTGCGTCGAGATCCCCTGCTGTTCGAGCAACCGGAACAGCCGCTCGGACACCCTGTTGTTGACCACCCCTTTGTCGACGATGGTCCCGCGCTTCTGCGCATTAAACGCCGTGGCATCATCTTTGAAATACTGCACCACCTGGTCGGACCGGTCAGTCGTAAAGATTTTCTTGGCCTTGCCCTCATAGATCATCGTGCCTGCTGGTTCGACGGTCATGACTCTCTCCTTCGACTACTGTGCGAACTTTTCCAGAATCTCATCCAGCGGGCTCATCGTACCGAGCAGGGTCGGGTGTCCGAAGCGCCGGTTGTGGCGGAACTCCTTCACCTGCTGCAGCGCCCGCACCAGATTCTGAAAATCCTCCAACGTCTCCGTCTCAAAATACGCGATGAAATCGGCGTCATCGAGCCCCGTCGAATGATACAACTTCCGTTTGACTGTCTTCAGATAGGGGAGTGCCGCCTGCATGTGCTCCTGCATCAGAGCGGTCCGTGCCGCCTGGTCCAGCGACCACCATACCGCGTCCTTCTGAATAGGAATCACAATCGCGTAGGGCCTGGCTCCGGATTCGCCGTTTCCCTGGGCCTCCGCCTTCATAGACTCTGTAAAGCCGGGCACATACGTGGGCTTCTTACTCAGACCATGGAGCAACCTGTCCGTGCTGAGATGCCGTCCCAACCGTGTGCCCATGAATGCCGAGAGGAACTGCTGCGTATCCGACAGCGTCCGGGCATGCACGCGAAACATGAGATCGGCATGGTCGGATAACCCCCTGAGCAAATAGGACTCGATCAAGATTTTTCCGGACCATTGCTCGACTAATCCCTTGACCTCCGCCACCGAAATGACACGCGATTCCCCCGGAAGGTCCCACCAGTCATGGTCCATCTGGAACGTCGCAAATGTGCCGTACACCCCGGGGTCGGTCAGGAGCTTCTCGCGATCGCCCGCACCTGCCGGCCACACGGCCGCCAGCATTAGCACACCGGCCAAGAGGCCGATTCGTCCTGCGCGCCATACGTTCATTTCCGCTTCCTCCGTCGTCGAGCCGACGAGGCGACGCTCGCCCCGAACACCCGGCGAAAGACTTGATCCAAATGGCGGAGATAATAGGATGGATCGAAGCAGGCGGTGATTTCGTGCGGTTTCAAGTGGGTCGTGATGAAGGGATCGCGCGCGACCAGCTCCTGAAACCCGACCCCGCCTTTCCAGGCCGTCATCGCATTGCGCTGAACCGCCTCATACGACTCCTTGCGCTGGGCGCCCTTATCGATCAAGGCCAACAGCAGCCGCTGCGAATAGACCAGGCCGCCCGTCAAATCAAGGTTCCGCTGCATCCGCTCGGGATACACAATCAGGTTCTTGATCAGGTCGGTCACGCGGGCCAACATGTAATCAACCAGAATCGTGCTGTCCGGCATGATCACCCGCTCCACCGAGGAGTGGCTGATATCACGCTCATGCCACAGGGCCACGTTCTCCAGTGCGGCCAAGCTATTGCAGCGAACCAAGCGCGCCAGGCCGCACAGATTTTCCGACGCAATCGGATTGCGCTTATGCGGCATCGCCGACGACCCCTTCTGTCCGGCGGAGAAATATTCTTCTGCCTCCAACACTTCCGTCCGCTGCAGGTGGCGAATCTCGGTGGCGATTTTTTCAATAGTCGCAGCCAGCAACGCCAGAGCCGAAACATAGGCCGCATGCCGGTCCCGCTGCACAATCTGGTTCGACACCGGATCCGACGCGAGCCCCATTTGGGCGCACACATACTCTTCGATTTCAGGGCCTTGATGAGCGAACGTGCCCATCGCGCCCGAGAGTTTGCCCACCGCGATATCCTTCCGCGCCGCCTCGAGCCGCGTCCGGTGCCGGCAGGCCTCCTCATACCAAATCGCCAACTTGAAACCGAACGAGACGGGCTCGCCGTGAATGCCATGCGACCGGCCCACCATGACCGTATGACGATGCTCCAACGCGCGGGTCTTCAGTACGGCGATCAGCTCACCGAGATCCTCAAGAATCAGATCCAGCGCTTCGGTCATCTGTACCGCCAGCGACGTGTCGACGATATCGGACGAGGTCAGCCCCATGTGAAGGAAGCGATGCTCCGGCCCGACGGAACTCATGAGCGATTCGAGGAAGGCGATGACATCGTGTTTCGTCACCTTTTCAATCTCGGCAATACGCGCCACATCGATCTTGGCTTTCTTGCGAATCCGGGCGCTCGTCCCGCGCGGAATCTGCCCGCCACGCTCAAACGCCGCGCAGGCCTGCAACTCCACTTCCAGCCAGATTTCATACTTATGCTGAAGGTCCCAGATGGCACTCATCCGCGGACGGGTATATCGATCAATCATCTCTTCCTCGTTGTTCGTCGCTCGTGAAGCGTCGTTCGATCAGGAAATCCGAGAGGCCCCCATGAGCTACGCTTCACGCGTCACCCTTCACGCTGCTGTCGCCACCCACCACAGGCAATTCGGGAAACGCACACTTCCGTTCCAGCCGGGCGTCCGATCTGAGGACCTTATCGAGGATGCCGTTTATGAACTTCGAGGCCTCCTCGTCGCCGAAGCTCTTGGCCAGCTCGATCGCTTCGTTCAACGTCACCTTGGCCGGCACCTCGGGCACATGCAGCAATTCGAAACAGCCCATCCGAAGAATATTGCGGTCGATGATCGGCATCCGGTTGACCTTCCAGTTGGTCGCGAAGCTCCCGATCAGCGTATCCAGTTCCTTCCTGTGATCCCTGACACCGGCGACCAGTCGCTCGGCAAACCCACGCAACTCCTCGGCCAGCGGATACTGAATCCAGAAATCATCCAGCCACGGGCCTGCCTGACCATGAATGTCGTATTGAAAAAGAATCTGTACCGCCCGTTCACGGGCTTGATGTCGAGAGGCCATGGTGCCACGCCGATCAGCGCTTCGACCTCATTGTCGTTCGGGCGGCTCGTCGTGGAGGGATGGCCGACTTGGGCACCTCTCCACTTTCTTCCTTCTTGAGCAGTCGCATCACATTGACCATTTCAATTGCCGTTTTCGCCGCATCGGCGCCACGATTCAACTTGGCCGGATCCGCCCGCTCGATCGCCTGAGCCACCGTATCGGTCGTGAGGACGCCGAAGATGACCGGGAGAGTCGAGTCCATAGAGGCTTGCAGAATCCCCCGGCTGACTTCGGTGCTGATGTATTCGAAATGCGGCGTATCGCCACGGATCACCGCGCCGAGACAGATGACCGCATCGAACCGGCCGGACCGGGCAAGCTGGCGGGCCACCAGGGGGATTTCGAACGCGCCCGGCACCCTCACCACTTCCATCGCGTCATCCGCCACGCCGGCCTTGGTCAGCGTCTTCACACACTCGGTCAGAAGCCGGCTGGTCACAAACTTATTAAATTTGCTCGCTACGATGCCGAACGTCAGCCCCGTTGCGTCTTGAGACCCTTTGCGAAGCTTCATGGAATCAGATCACGAGTCAGCTGTTTCATGGACTGTGTGTGATGAAGAAAGAGGGGGATCATACCTGGAAACGCTCTCAAATGGCTATACGTTTCAGGCCGCCAAGGAACAGATCTTTCCTGCCAGAGTGAGACTCAGAATCGACGCAGGCAGGCGGGGCTAGACTTTCTTGAGCAAGTGTCCGAGCTTGGCTTTTTTCGTGCGGAGGTATTTTTCGTTGTCCGCGCGCGGGGCGATCTCGATCGGTACCCGTTCGACCACCTTCAGACCGTAGCCTTCGATGCCGACGATCTTGCGCGGATTGTTGGTAATCAAGCGAATCCGATGTAGCCCGAGCTGCACGAGAATCTGTGCGCCCACGCCATAGTCGCGCAGATCGGCCTTGAAACCGAGCTGAAGATTCGCTTCGACGGTATCGCTGCCCGAATCCTGCAAGCCATAGGCGCGAATCTTATTCAGCAGGCCAATCCCACGCCCCTCCTGATTGAGATAGAGCAATACGCCTCGACCGTCCTTCTGAATGATCTCCATCGCCCGGTGCAGCTGTTCGCGGCAATCGCAACGCAGCGACCCCAACACATCCGCCGTCAGACAACCGGAATGGACCCGCACCAGCATCGGCGTCTCAGCATCCACGCGTCCCTTCACCAGCGCAATGTGGGTCGCGCCATCGATATCGTTTTCGAAGGCAATCGCCTCGAAATCACCGAAGGTGGTCGGGAGGAGCGCACTCGCGGCACGGCGCACAAACGTCTCACGATGCATGCGGTACTCGATCAATGCCTTGATCGTGACCATTTTTAGCTTGTGCCGCTTGGCAAACTTGGTCAATTCCGGCACCCGAGCCATCGTGCCGTCTTCATTCATAATCTCGCAGATGACGCCGGCCGGGTACAGCCCGGCCAATCGCGCCAGATCGACCGACCCTTCGGTCTGCCCTGCGCGCCGGAGCACGCCGCCGACTTGTGCTTTGAGCGGGAAAATGTGACCGGGGCGCGCAAGATCGGCAGGGCTGCAGCGGGGATCGATCGCGACATGAATCGTCGTCGCACGATCGGCCGCCGAAATCCCGGTGGTGATCCCTTTTCGGGCATCGATGGAGACCGTGAACGCCGTCCCGAACGTGGCCGTGTTCTCCGCGGCCTGCGGCGACAACTGCAACTCCTCCACCCGCTCAGGGGTCAATGCCAAGCAGATCAAGCCTCGCGCATGTTTGGCCATAAAGTTGACGGCCTGCGGCGTCACCTTGCCGGCCGCCATGACGAGATCGCCCTCGTTTTCGCGATCTTCGTCATCGACGAGGATGACGAACTTCCCCTTCTTAATGTCCTTAATCGCGTCTTCGATCGAATTAAACGGTGTCGCCATAGTCCCTCGATTGTGCAGGCCGACCGGCTTCGGTGGCCCAGCTAACTCTTTTCAATCCATACCTGTCAACGTGAAAAACCATCGGGGACCGGAGCCTGCGCAACGGCCTGGGGGCGCCACCGCAGGGCCGGGGCCACCGTCATCGCGGCGGCAGCGCTCACGACCGCCAATCCCACAAACCCAAACACAAACGTGCCCGTGCTTTCCCGCAGCAGCCCGAAGCCGATCGGCACCAGGAACCCGCCGATCCCACCAGCGGCACCGACCAAGCCGGACGCCAGACCGATATCCTTCGGAAACCACTCGGAAACGATTTGGAAAATCACCCCGTTCCCGAACCCCATCACCGCAATCGTTCCCACCAACAATCCCATGGCCCAGGGTAACGCCGGAAGCGATCCCGCCAACGCCGTGATCAACGCGAGCGCAACAAACACCCCGACCAGCACCGGCAACCCGCCCCATCGATCCGCGACATATCCGCCGACCGGACGAATCAGGCTGCCCGTGAATCCGCAGAGCGCGGCAATGGAACCGCCGACAATCGGGTCGCTGCCGTAATGATCGTGCAGCAACACCGGCAGAAAACTCGTGAGCCCGACAAATCCACCGAACGTGACGCCATAAACGAGACAGAGCCAATACACTGACGGCACCCGCGCCATCTCCCAGGCTGCGTGCCACCAGATCCCACGCCCTGCCTCATGTGCAAGCTCGCGCGGTACCACGGTGAGAAAAAGACCGCTCGTGATCAGAATGGGAACGGCCATGATCCCGCACGCCCAGTGCCACCCCAGCAGCGCCTCCCATCGCGGAGCCAACAGAAGGACGAGCACCGTCCCGATATTCCCGGAGGCCACCAACCCCAGGACTAGGCCTTGATGAGGTGCAGAATAGGCGCGGCTGGCCACGGGCATCGCGACGGCAAAACTCGCGCCGCCGGCACCGAGCAGGAGCGCGATACCGAGGAGTTCCGCATAACTCCGCCCTCCGAACGCAGCCCAGAGGACGGCAACCAGTTGCAGTCCCAACACCAGCAGACCCGTCTGCTTCGCCCCGTACCAATCACAGGCCCAGCCGGCGGCAATGCGCAGCACCGCGCCACCCAGTAACGGCAGAGCTACCAGGACGCTCTGTTGGGTCGTGGTCAGCCCGAGTTCCTGGCCGATCGCCACTGCTAATGCGCCGATGAGCAGCCATACCATGAAACTCACCGTGAGATGCAACCAGGCGCCGACCAGGGTCGGCCAATGCCCGCTTCGCAGAGCCACGCCTATGGTGGTGCCACTCGTGAACGATTTCATCCCTTACCACCCGTGCCGGGAGAATCCGGTTGGTTTTTCAACATCACCCACGCACTATACGAGGCCAGATTTCAGAGACGCAAGAGACGCGGGCACGTGCCGTGCAGAACACGTTATTGCTCCACGCCCGACATCTGGTATAGTCAGCCCTACCCTGGACGCTTTGCGAGAAGGTCAAGGCAAGGCCCACGGTTTCGACCTCTATGACACAGCGCAAACAGACGCACGATTCAGACGCTGCCGCGGAACTGGACGAACACATCGACGCCATTGAACCCGAGGCCCTTGAGCCGACGGACGACGAGGTGACGGAAGAACATGACGCGGCGGACCACCAGCCGTCGAAAGAGCCGCAGGAAGCCCCGCTTTCAACCTCACTGGTCCCGGTCACCACCCTCCAGCAATACCTGACTGAAATCCGGCGGTATCCCTACCTCAGCAAAGAAGAAGAGCTCCGGCTCTTCGAGGAATATCAGCTCCGGGGCAGTCGTGATGCGGCCATGAAGCTCATCCTGGCCAACCTGCGGGTGTCCGTCTCCATCGCGTCTGAGTATCTCCACACCGGCGCCGACCACATGGATTTGATTCAGGAAGGGAACGTCGGCCTGCTCCAGGCGATCAAGAAGTTCGACCCGACGAAAAACGTCCGCTTTTATGCCTACGCCGCCTGGTGGGCAAGAGCCTATATTCTCCGGTACCTGCTGAACACCTACCGATTGATTAAAGTCGGCACCACGCAGGACCAGCGGAAGCTCTTCTACAACCTGAAGAAAGAAAAAGCCAAGCTCGAACGCGAAGGCTTCGCGCCGGACAGCAAACTTCTGGCCGATCGCCTGAACGTACGCGAACGCGATGTCATCGAGATGGATCAGCGGCTGGGCAACTGGGAGCTCTCCCTCGACCAACCCATCGGCCAAGAATCCGACGGCACCTTGATGGATGTGCTGCCCGGGCATGAACAGCCGGCTGACGAACGACTGGCCGATACGCAGCTCAAAGCACTGTTTCGCCGGAAGCTGGCCGAATTCACGCAGACGCTCGATGAACGAGAAGAAGACATCCTGCGCAACCGTATTCTCTCTGAAACGCCGCTGACCCTGGAAGACATGGGCGCCAAATACGGCATCACGAAAGAACGTACGAGGCAGTTAGAAGCGCGGATCATCAAACGGCTGCGTGACTTCATCAAGAAGGATGTGAAGGATTTTGACCGTCTTCGGATGTAAGACGGGGCGATTCTTCATGGTCGCCTTCGCCGGCTTCCTCCTGGCAGCTATCGGCGAAACCTCTTCGCCTCCCGCCTCGGACGCCGCCTCTCCTATCTCCCAGGAAAATGCCAGGCCGGGCGATGCCGACTGGGTGCTCACCGATCCTGCCGACCATGAAGTCGAAGGGTATGCCTCCGCTACGAGCATCCAACGCGGCGAGAGTCTGCATCTCTACATCCACAGCACCGACTCGCGTGTCACGGTCGCCATCTATCGCATGGGCTGGTACGGAGGCAGTGGCGCCCGGTTGGTCCAGGACGGCATTTCGTTGCCGGGAGTTCGACAACCGATGCCGATCGCGGATCCGGTGACCGGACTGATCGAATGCCAATGGCAGGTCTCGTACACACTGAGCACGGCAACAGACGATCCTCGTGAATGGCTGAGTGGCGTCTATCTGGCCAAGTTGACCGGCACAAGCAGCGGCAAACAGAGCTACATCCTCTTTGTCCTCAGAGAAGACGACCGCCCAGCCGACCTGCTCTTTCAATCCAGCGTCACGACCTTCCAGGCCTATAACAACTGGGGCGGCAAATCGACCTATCCCTCGAACAGCCGGGACGAGCAATGGGCGCGGAAAGTGTCCTTCAATCGTCCCTATGCCGCCAGCCAACATCCCAGGGGCGGCAGCGGCACGGGAGCGGGAGAGTTCCTGACCGCCATGTCCATCCACCCGACCCGCTCCCTCTCGACCGCCGGCTGGGAATACAACCTGGTGCGTTGGTTGGAGCGGAATGGGTATGACGTCACCTATAGCACCGATATCGACACCCATAGCCGCGCGGATTTCTGGAAAGGGCGCAAGGCTTGGCTGTCGGTCGGTCACGATGAATACTGGTCACACGACATGCGACGTCATGTGGAAGGGGCTCGTGATCAGGGAGTCGGGCTCGGGTTTTTTTCGGCCAATACCTGTTACTGGCAGATCCGGCTCGAACCCAGCACCATCACCGGGGAACCGAACCGGACCATGGTGTCCTATAAAGAGGTTGCCCTGGCGGAAGACCCCTATGCTCTGGACGGGGATCCCTCCAACGACCATCTGATCACCGTTCAATGGCGCGACCAGCCGGTCAACCGACCGGAACATCTGCTGCTCGGCGTGATGTTTGAGACCGTCCCGGTGGAAGGAGACCTCGTCATCACCCAGCCAGCGCATCCCCTGTTCAACGGTGTGTCATTGCCTTCCGACCATCGCTTGCCCGGTTTACTGGGATACGAAATCGACCGGGCGTTCCCCCAAGGACCGGTCGGGCTGGAGATTCTGGCCCATTCTCCCTACCCACGGGACGGACAGGTCGTGTATGGCGATATGTCCCTCTACCAAGCCTCAAGCGGGGCCCACGTATTCGCGACAGGCACCATCCAATGGAGCTGGGGGCTCGACGACTACAATGCGCCGGCGCTGCGAACCGCCCGCACCAGTGAGGCCGCCCAGCAGATCACTCGCAATGTCTTAGAGTTGCTGACTCGAACGTCTCTTTCAACCACCCGATAACCAAGCCATGCCCTCCCCCGCGAACCTCACTTCAGCCGTTCCCGTCTCCTTGCGACGAACATTTCCCCAATACAGCCGGAAGACTCAGAAAGCGTGCGCTGGAGAATCAATAGGTTAGGCGCCATTATCCCATTGCATCACAGCGTAGAATAATTTTATAGTTCATCCATTGACTTGCCTCTTGCTAGCGCTATCTATGTCTCGGGTTTACTGCAGGTAGCCCTTGCGGTAACACGTCAAAGCTGATTTACCAGCTTTCACACAACTGTACATTAGGGCCTCGACGCTCATTACCAGAAGGAGGATTGGGTATGGCTACGGAAGCGAAAGACAAGAAGTCCACGGCTGCAAAGAATTTTCAGCCGCTTGGTGACCGTTTGTTCGTCACCTACACTGAGGAAATGGAACGGACCTCCGGCGGGATCTATGTCCCTGACTCTGCGAAGGAAAAGCCGCAGCGGGGTATTGTGCAAGCCATCGGCAAGAAGGTCGAGAACGTCAAGGTCGGCGACCAAGTGTTGTTCGACAAGTATTCCGGCAGCAAGCTTCGGATCGAAGACGAAGAGTGCCTCATCCTCAAGGAAGAAGACATCCTCGGTATCTTCACCAACTAATTCTGCTTGACCCCCAAACACCTGAACAACGACTACTAGACGATTAACGGAGGACGATTATGGCAAAGCAACTACTGTATAGCGAAGCGGCACGGGCGGCCATCCTGCGCGGGGTGAACCAGCTCGCCGATGCCGTCAAGGCGACGCTCGGCCCCAAGGGCCGAAACGCAATTTTGGATAAGAAGTTCGGCGCCCCGACCATCACCAAGGACGGCGTGACGGTGGCGAAGGAAGTCGAACTCAAGAACCCGTACGAAAACATGGGCGCCCAGCTGGTTCGCGAAGTTGCGAGCAAGACGAGCGATACGGCCGGCGACGGAACCACCACCGCCACCGTGTTGGCCCAGGCGATCTACCGGGAAGGCGTCAAGAACATCACTGCCGGTGCCAACCCGATGGAAATCCAGCGGGGCATCAACAAGGCCGTGGAAGTTGTGATCAGCGAGCTGAAGAAGCTCAGCAAGCCCTGCCAGAACAAGACCGAGATCTCCCAAGTCGGCACCATTTCCGCCAACAACGACAAGACCATCGGCGACCTCATCGCGGAAGCGATGGAGAAAGTCGGCAAGGATGGCGTGATCACGGTCGAAGAAGCCAAGTCAATGACTACGTCCCTGGACGTCGTCGAGGGCATGCAGTTCGATCGCGGTTACATCTCCCCCTACTTCGTGACCAACGCCGAGCGGATGGAAGCCGTCATGGACGAGCCGCTCATCCTGATCAACGAGAAGAAGGTCAGCAGCATGAAGGACCTCCTCCCGGTCCTCGAGCAGGTTGCCAAGCTCGGCAAGCCGCTCATCATCATTGCTGAAGAAGTCGAAGGCGAAGCGCTCGCCACCTTGGTGGTCAACAAGCTCCGCGGCACCCTCAATGTGTCGGCGGTGAAGGCCCCGGGCTTCGGCGATCGCCGCAAGGCCATGCTGGAGGACATCGCGATCCTGACCGGCGGCCAGGTCATTTCTGAAGATCTCGGATTGAAGCTCGAGAACGTCAAGCTGACGGATCTCGGTCGCGCCAAGCGCGTCACGATCGACAAGGACAACACCACGATCGTCGAAGGTCATGGCGATCCCAAGAAGATCGACGGCCG
Organism: Nitrospira sp.; assembly: GCA_037045225.1. Lineage (NCBI taxonomy): Bacteria > Pseudomonadati > Nitrospirota > Nitrospiria > Nitrospirales > Nitrospiraceae > Nitrospira > Nitrospira sp. Next base: position 3,145,163 of record JBAOHZ010000009.1, on the reverse strand, counting down.
CGTGAAGCAGATCAAGGCCCAGATCGAAGAGACCACCTCGGATTACGATCGCGAGAAGCTGCAGGAGCGGCTGGCGAAGATCGTCGGCGGTGTGGCGGTCATCAACGTCGGTGCAGCCACCGAGACCGAAATGAAGGAAAAGAAAGCACGCGTGGAAGACGCCTTGCACGCCACCAAGGCAGCCGTCGAGGAAGGCATCGTTCCCGGCGGAGGCACGGCCTATCTGCGCTGCCTCAAGGGATTGGATGCCCTCAAGGATCTGCCCCTGGAGCAGAAAGTCGGCGTGGACATCGTCAAGCGGGCGCTCGAAGAGCCGGTCCGTCAGATCGCAGCCAACGCAGGAGCCGAAGGCTCTGTGGTGGTCGGCCGGGTCCGCGAGGACAAGAACCCGAATGGCGGGTACAACGCCGCGACCGACGAATACGTGGACATGATCAAGTTGGGCATCATCGATCCGACGAAGGTGTCGCGTTGTGCCTTGCAGAACGCCGCCAGCGTCGCGGGCTTGATGCTCACGACCGAAGTCATGATCACGGAATTGCCGGAAGAGAAGAAAGAAGCTGCCGGTGGCCATGCTGGTCACAACCACGGCATGGAAGGTATGTACTAAGGTTTCCGTTTCTTCTTCGCTGTCGAAGACCGGTCCGGCGGTGGCCCCGCCGGGCCGGTCTCTTTTTCGAGCCGAGACGTGCTGCGGCGGGAGTGGCCTTCCGCCGCAGCCACCACGGCGGCAAAGAGGCCAGAAGTCTCCGGGTGGTAAAAGAGCGACCGGAACGTCTGATGCACAATCGCCGTATGCCGTTGCCGATCCGCGAGAAACCTGGCCAGCGCCTCCTCACGCGACTCCGCATGATACCCCATCCGAATCGCACAACGTTGTAGCTCCTCATCGCTGTCAGGCAGTGCATGAGTTTGCAAATCGTGCATCATCTGTAGCTTGTGTTCGACATCCCGCAAGAACCAGTAGGCGTCAGTCAGCCGACGTTGATCGTCCGCCTCCAGGAACCGGTGTTGGCAAAACCGATGGAGAGCCCCCACCGTTCTGCGATCCAGAATCGTGGGAACCGCCTTACCAATGAGCACCTGAATCGTTTGAACGAGGAACTCCAGTTCCCGAATCCCGCCCGTGCCCAACTTCACATTTCGATGCTGATGTCCGCGCCCCGCGATCTTTTCATCGATCATCTCTTTGACTGAACGGACATCGTGGATAATCGCCAACGCCCGCTCCCTCGAGAGGGGCTGGAGATCAGGCTGAAACACAAATCCTTCGACCATCTGTACGAACGCCTGCCCGACCGCAGGAGAACCGGCGATGGGCCAGGCCTTCAGCAACGCTAACCGCTCCCACACCTGACCACGCTGGGCATAGTACTTCTCGTAGGCCTCGACCGATCGTGCGAGCTGGCCCACCGAACCCTCTGCGCGCAGCCGCAGATCGACGCGAAACACCGCGCCTTCGCGCGTCTGTTCGGCCAGAGCCTTCGTGAGTGAACGCGCCAGCAGCTCGAAATACTCTTCATTCGAAAGGCCATGACTGTTCAGTTGGCGCCCGCCCTTCCCCTTCCTGGTCTCACCATCGGCAGACGCATAGATGTAAATCAGATCCACATCGGAGCTGTAATTCAACTCCTGCGCACCGAGCTTGCCCATCCCAATGACCACGAATTCCGTCTCCACCCAGGTGCCGTCCGCTTGTCGATGCATCGGCGTCCCATGCACAGACTTAAGATCCTGATCGACGATTTCGTAAGCCCCATGAATAAGAACCGAGGCGAGATCGGACAAGGAGCCGGTCGTCTCTTCAACCGTGGCCAGATGAAGGAGATCACGCACGCCGATACGCAGCATTTCCCGGCGACGGACCCGTCGCAGCACATCCAGTTTCAATTCCATCGCCTTCAGCGAGCCCAGGCTCTGATGAAGGGCCGTCACCATCCCCTCCCGGGTCGGCGCCGTCGTCAACACATCTTCTTCCGCCAGCCAATACACGAGCATGGGGTCGCGAATGAGCGCGAAGGCGAGGGAATCGCTGTTGCCGAAAATCGTACAGAGCAGCCCCAACATCTTCGGGGAGGCTTGCAGATACTGTAGGAGAGAGGAGCGATTGACACTACCGGAAAGCAGGCGCTCCCAATGATTGAGCGCCTGATCAGGATCAGCTGTGCGCGCAATCTCCGCCAACAGTCCGGGCAGAATGGCAGCCAGGATCCGGCGCGTATGAGGATCGCCCGCCATACTTTGGATGTTGGTATCCGCCTCGGCCGCCTGTGTGATCCCGTAGGGGCTCAGAATCTTGCCTACCTGCTCAGGCTCCAGGCCGGACGCCACCAGCAAGGGAGCCGGATCGGGAAAGACTCGAGAGGAAACGGAATCATGGCGCGGAGCAGGAGGATCGTGCGGTGGCGAACGTCTGGTCATGGCACCGCATTATACTGGCGCAATTCTTCCGGCACAACGAGCGCACCTTCAGGTATACTCCACGAGAATCATGCCGCACGCGAATGCAGACCGCGATCAGATCCTCACAACCCTGGCTCCGCTCTGTCAGGGCATCGACCGCGACATCCTGCAAGACTTCGTCACACGGATGGACCCGGATTATTTCTCTGCCTTTCCACCGAAGACACTCGCCTCGCACGTCAAGCAGGCCGCCGCGCTCACGCCGGACCACCCCTGTAACGTGTCGATCGACGCCGCCGCTGGGGGCCACTTCAACATTACCATCGTGGCCTACGATTACTTCTCCGAATTCGCCACGATCTGCGGCCTGCTCTCCGCCTTCGAACTGAATATTGAAGAAGGGCAGATCTACACGTTCGTCGAAGAATCCGCACCGGCTGTCGCGCGCACGTCTTGGAGCGACGGCCCCCGCACCCGCCCGAAAGGCCGCCCAGGCCTCAGCCGGAAAAAGATCGTGGATGTCTTTCGCGTCGAACCGGTACGCGGCGCGTCGTTCGGACCGAAAGATCGCCAACGGCTTATCGCCGAATTGACCGCCATGATTGCGCTGCTGGATGCGAACCAGTTCGACGAAGCGCGCCAGGCGGTGAATCGGCAACTCGTCGAGTATCTCGGCCAACGCCGTAGCTCGTTCAGCGGGCTGCTCCACACCGTCCAGATATCCTTCGACAACAGCCAGTCTCCGACCGATACGGTCATGGACATCCAGTCGGACGACACACCGGCGTTTCTCTATGCCTTTGCCAACGCATTGGCCATGCGCAACATCTACATCGCCAAAGCGCAATTCGCCATCGAGGCCGGTAAGCTGCACGATCGCTTCTACGTCCGCAATCGCTACGGCCAGAAACTCACCGATCCCGTCGATCAGCAGCACTTGCGCCTGACGGCAGTCCTCATCAAACAATTTACCCATGCATTGACCTGGGCTCCAGACCCAGCCAAAGCCCTGGAAGCCTTCGATCAATTTCTTGACCTCACGGTGCAGGACACGAAGGGCAAGGAGCAGAAACAGGCGCTCGCGTTTCTCAGCGACAAGAAAACCTTCCCCATCTTGGCTCGGCTGCTCGGCACCAGTGACTTTTTGTGGGAAGATTTCTTGCGCCGCCAGCATGGCAATCTCCTGCCGTTGCTGCAGCACTATCGCGATGCCCCGCTCATCAAGCCGCAAGCAGCGCTTCGGAAAGAACTCGACCGGGTGATGGCGAAGGCGAAAACCGAGGCGGCACGCAAGGAAGCGTTAAACCGATTCAAAGACCAAGAACTCTTCCGTATCGACATGAAACATATGGCCGACTCGGCCAGCCTTGCCGATTTCTCGGAAGCCCTGACTGAACTGGCCGAAGTCATCGTCGCCCGAAGCCTGAAGGACTGCCAGGCCAAGCTGGAAAAACAATATGGAGCCCCGCGCCTGGCCAATAAAAAACCCTGCCCCTTCACCATCCTGGGCCAGGGAAAGTTCGGCGGCCGCGAGCTTGGGTATGCCTCCGACATCGAAGTGCTCTTCGTCTACGGCGGCGTGGGGCGCACCAGCGGAAAACAAGGCATCGAAAACAGCGAGTACTTCGAACGGCTGGCGCAAGAACTCCTGCAAGGTATCGAAGCGAAGCAGGAAGGAATCTTCCACCTCGATATCCGCCTTCGCCCCCATGGCGGCAAAGGCTCCCTCACCAATCCGCTTGAAGAAATCGCCAACTACTATAGCCCCAGCGGCTTGGCCGCGCCCTTCGAACGCCAAGCCATGATCAAACTGCGATTCGTCGCCGGAGACGCGGCCCTGGGCAAACAGGTTGAAGCGCACCGGGACCGGTATGTCTACAGCGGCGAGCCTTGGGACCTCGCGACGGCACTCGATCTCAGGCGGCAGCAATTGAAACAGCTCGTTGAGCCCGGCACCGTGAACGTCAAACATAGCGCCGGCGGCCTCGTCGATATCGAATACGCGGTGCAATATCTCCAGGTCATGCACGGCCATCAATACAAGATCCTGCACACACCCAACACCATGCAGGCCCTCGCGGGATTGATTGATCGCGGCATCGTCCCCAGTCAGGATGCCGACCACTTGCGGAAAGCCTATCTCTTCATCCGCATGCTGATCGACGGGCTCCGCATGGTACGCGGCAACGCGAAAGACCTCGTGCTCCCCCCGCCGGACTCCGACGAATTTATCTTCCTCGCCCGCCGCGTCGGCTACACCACCGACGACTGGGAAGCAGGGGCCAGACATCTGCAGACGGATATCGAACAGCACATGAAGCTGACGAAAAAGTTCTTCGAGAGGACGTTCGGGGCGTTGTGACGTACGCCTTAGGCCTATCCCCAATTCCCCCCTCTGACTCGTGAGCCGAATACGACCGTCATTCGGCTCACAAATCATTACATTATGAGCCGAATGCGTGTATCATCCGGCTCATGCCCTACAATTGGCAGCAACCAGACTGGCCTGAGTTTCGATACGACCTCTCGGGAATCGAGGAGGGTCTGTTCAAGCTTGCCGAAAAATCAGGTCGGGCCAGCGGGCTCCTCAAGGGGCTGACGGCCGACGCGCAGATGGAGGCGACCATTGAAATGATGGTGGTCGAAGCGATCAAGACCTCCGCGATTGAAGGAGAACTGCTGAGCCGGAAAGATGTCATGTCATCGATCCGGAAGAATCTTGGAATAGAGGCCGGCCATCCCACCGGAGACAAGCGCGCTCAGGGCACCGCCGCGCTGATGCTCGCGGTCCGCAACAGTTTTCCCGCCCCCCTCTCGGAAGAGACGCTCTTCGAATGGCACCGCCTGATAATGACCGGACACCGGCATGTCGCTGCCGGGCAATGGCGAACCCATGCCGAACCGATGCAGGTCGTCTCCGGCGCAGTCGGCCATGAGCGGGTGCATTTCGAAGCACCGCCTTCATCGCGCATTCCGGAAGAGATGGCGCGGTTTATCCGATGGTTCAACGACACGGCGCCGGATGGGCCGAAAGCCATGCGCAAGGCCGCCGTGCGCTCGGCCCTCGTCCACATCTATTTCGAATCGATCCATCCCTTTGAGGACGGCAACGGCCGGATCGGAAGAGCCTTGTCCGAAAAAGTGTTCTCGCAAGGACTCGGACAGCACGCCTTGCTCAGCCTGTCGCGAGCCATTGAAGCCAGGCGTCGCGACTATTACGACGCGCTGAAAGAAGGCCAGCAGTCGAACGACGTCACCTCGTGGGTGGCCTGGTTCGTCAACATCGCGCTTGAGGCGCAAATCCAGGCGGAGGAACAGATCGAGTTCACACTGAAGAAAACCAAACTGTTCGACCTCTGGAAAGATGAGCTCAATGAACGTCAGTTGCAGATTCTTCGCCGCATGTTGGAGGAAGGGCCGGCCGGCTTCGAAGGCGGCATGAGCGCCAAGAAATACATGACCATCACCGGCACATCGAAAGCCACAGCTACGCGCGATTTGCAGGATCTCGCAGATAAGGACGTGTTCGTTCCCACAGGTGGCGGCCGGAGCACGCACTACAAGGTCAACCTGTAGTACCATTCTGGCCAACCTGCTTTTGCACGTGACGTTCAAGGGTGAAGAATGGTACGCGGCAATGTAAAGGACCTCGTGCTCTCCACGCCGGACTCTGACGAATTCATCTTCCTCGCCCGCCGCGTTGGCTACAGCACCGCCGACTGGGAAGCAGGGGCAAGGCATTTGCAGACGAATATTGAGCAGCACATGAAGCTGACGAAAGAGTTTTTTGAACGGACGTTCGGAGTGCTATAGATACTCCACCTCGGTTGTAAAGCTAGCGTTCCAACACTCGGAAGGACAGCACACTGCATTGCTCAATCAATTTTCGGCCAGATTATAAATTAGGGGCAAATGTCCACGTAGGTTGGATGTTGCTAATGAGACAGTTTCATCATTGAGTACAAAGATGGACTACGACGCTCTGGTCAAATTCGTGCAGGAACACTTCACCGATGGCCTCTCCTTGGTAATCGGGGCTGGCCTATCCGCCGCTGAAGGCATTCCTGGAATGCCAGCACTTGCAACCTATCTCATCAATGAATCGAGCCTACTTACGGGAACCAACGCGGCTCTGTGGAAGATGATAAAGGTTGTCCTGGATGCTGGCGAAGGACTGGAAGCAGCGCTACTCAAATATCCACCATCCGACACGCTTGAGATCTGGATCACAAAAAAGACGTGCGATCTATTGATACCGGAAGAACGAAAAGTCATGAGCACTGTGCTCCGAAATGAGCGCACACTTCGTCTGACTACATTCCTGGACAGAGTACTTAAGCCGACAACTGGCTTGCCGATTCTGACCCCCAACTACGACCGGCTTATCGAAGTTGCCTGTGAGATGGCAGGATTTCATGTGGATACCACAGCGATCGGCCACTACGCAGGCGCGTTCGACCATGCTCGAAGTTGCATGGCGTCATGCAGGGGCATAACGACACGTGCCAAGACAACAGTCCTCGATCACTTCCCTCGTGCGATTGTGCTGAAACCGCATGGGAGCTTTGACTGGTATCAATCCGGCAGTGAGGCTCGTCGATGTAGCTTTGACCTAGACATGGAACGCCTCATTATTACTCCAGGCCTCAACAAGTATCGGGCTGGCTACAACTCACCATTCGACAAGCATCGCGATTTGGCTAACGACTACATCAAGAAGGCTGGTCGGCTGCTAGTGGTAGGGTATGGATTCAACGACGATCATCTGCAAACTCACCTTGTGAAACGAATCCAAGATGGCACGCCCACGCTAATTATGAACAGATCGGTAAGCCCGAAGGTCAAGAAGCTGGCGGAAGAATCACCACGCTGCGTTTGTCTCTCACAATCGCCCACATCGCCCGGAGTCACGGTAATGACAAACTCACACCAGTTCGAACACACAGGACACGATTTGTGGGATCTCGGCGTTCTGGCAAAGGAGTTGCTAGCATGACTGATACGCCTATTCTGACATTCGATGCACCGAGCAAGCTCGGCAAGGTCGTGTCCGTAGACACGAGCCGCGTGCTTATTGCAGTGGAAAACGCTGCACTCTTGCCACGCGCCTCGGTCGGGAGCCTCGTCGGAATTCAGGGGACGACCGCTCAGGAGTTCCTGATCGGCATGACAGAGCGAGTGACCCGGCAGCTACGCGAGGAAACCGCACATCCTGACCCGATGGCACCCACGACGCTTGCAGTGGAGGTCGTGCCAGACGACGCACTCCGGGTTGTCTTACTCGGCACCTACCGCACCATTGAAGGAACCATCCGCAATCGGTTCAAGCGGGGTGCAGATTCGTTTCCTCAAATCGATCGCGATTGTTTTCTGATCGACGGCGGCAACCTTCAGCGATTCATGGGGTTGCTAGGTAAGGATTTGGATGAAAAACAGCGCCTCGAACTCGGCCACTTCGTCATTGACAACTCAGCCGCCGCGATTGCTAATGGCGATCGCTTCTTCCAAAGACACGCGGCAATCCTCGGAAGTACTGGTTCAGGTAAGAGTTGCGCGGTGTCATTGATCTTGGAGCGTGCACACGCTCGCAAGCATGCGAACATCATCGTGTTCGACATGCACAGCGAATATTCCTCGCTCGCAGACCCACCAGTTCAAAAGAACGGCACCAAGCCAATCTCTATAGCCTCCGCGTTCAAGATTGCAGGTCCAGGTGACCTCGCAAAACCATCTGAAAACGTTCTCTTCCTCCCGTACTGGCTCTTGAACCGCGAAGAGATGCTTTCGATGATCTTGGACCGTAGCGATCAGAACGCGCCCAATCAAGCATCGCGCTTCACCTTGCATGTCCGCGACCTTAAAGAATCTACGCTCAACGCTGAGGGAAAAGCGGATGTAAAGGCAACTTTTACCGTGGACTCGCCAATTCCATATAAGCTGAACGAGCTTATTCAACGACTTGAACAAGACAATACGACAAAAGGAGTCGGCAAAACCGGGCCGGTGAAGGGTGAGTGGGAGGATCGTTTAACGAGATTTATTTCTCGCCTATCCGCCAAAGCTGAAGATCGCCGCTACGGCTTTATGTTCAAGCCACCAGAATTAGCACTCAAGTACAGCTGGCTTGCGAAGCAAATCGCAAAACTGCTTGCTCCTGGCGAGGGACAGCATGGCATAAAAGTTGTGGACTTTTCCGAAGTGCCATCGGACGTGCTCCCCGTCGTCACGGGTGTATTCGCACGATTGCTCTACGATGTCCAATTCTGGATTCAACCGGAAAAGCGGACGCCGTTTGTCTTCGTGTGTGACGAAGCTCATCTGTACTTGCCTATCCGTGAGGATGCGGACGCAGTCGAGAAGCAGGCGCTTTATTCATTCGAGCGAATCGCCAAAGAAGGCAGAAAATACGGTGTCTCCCTATTAGTCGTGAGCCAGCGCCCCTCGGACGTGAGCCGAACCATCCTTAGCCAGTGCAATAATTTCCTCATCCTGCGATTGACCAACGATCAGGACCAGAATGTCGTACGCCGTCTTATGCCTGATTCACTAGCGGGCGTCCTTGACGGCTTGCCACTGCTCGACACAGGGGAAGCCCTGTTACTAGGCGATGCGATCCTTCTTCCCGCCAGGATAAAGTTAAAATTCCCTACTATCGAGCCACTGAGTCAGACAAGAAACTTCTGGCAGGAATGGGGAGAGAAGGCTCCCGATTCTGCAGCAGTTACGGCAGCAGTTGAAACGCTGAGACGGCAATCTCGCACTACTGAGAAAAGCTCATGAAATCTGAGGAAAGATAAAGGTTCCATAGTTTTCTTCCCTCAGGGCCTTTGTTACAGCGCACCGAGTCGGTGCAGATAACGAGGTAAGACGATGAAGAACAAGATACCAGGTTGGCCAGCTCTGTGGCGAATTGGCAATAGTAAGGCGACGAAGAGCTCTGGCCTGTGGCTGATTCTGATACCAATCGCTGCCAAGTCGATCAGCCAGATACAAGAGTTAGAGGAGAAGTTCGCCGGGTCGACAGATCTACAGCTCGCCCTTGTCCTCGCCCTACCGTTCAGATGGAAACTGCTCTACGCGAGCGCGGTGTTCATATTCGCCGCGACCCTGCTCTACCATCTCTACTGTCCTAGCGCAAACAAGTGCGAGAATTACTCCGCGTTCACTTCACAAGGCAAGGTCGGACGAAGTATTGTTGGGATGCTGCAACTAATTCTGCGAGATGAACAAGGGTATCGGCATCTCTGCAATAAAGGAGACGTCTTGGTAACCTTTCTTCGAGACTATATGCATTTAAATCCAGACGGGAAGACCATCCAGGAGATGTGGAAGATCCTCGAAGAAACGCCCATCGCCGCAGGCAAAGAAAATGAGGCATTTTGGTACGTCTGGCACTTCGCAGAACGGACGAAACCCATAAGCCGCTGTATAATCTTCCTGTTTTACATTCTTGGGTTCATCTGTCTTCTTATTGTCTTCCTCCAAGGGATGTGCTGGGTCCTGCAAGCCTAACTTCGGGCGGAACAAAAGGGCGGGAGTCTTTTCTAACTGCTCGGCACGAGGAACTCACCACTAACTTAGCGGCCTGGCATTCGACAACCTGCCTCGTACGCCTGACATTCACCCTCCCCCGCTCACGTCGCACAGCGGCCACTGGCCTGTCCATTTGACGACACCGTGCCTGTCCTGTATTTAACTGTTCATAATTTTATTCGCTCATACACAAGGTCAACTATGGCAAAAACATTGTCGTTGTCAGAGGTCAAGACCCGACTACCAGAACTCGTGGCTGGAGTGCAGGAACGCGAGGAGAAAGTCATCGTCACGAAGAAGGGCCGTCTGGCTGCCATTTTGATGAATGTCGATGAATATACCCTCCTCAAAGAAACCCTGGATGTCCTGAGCGATCCCGGACTCAGGAGCCAGATTGCCAAGAGCCGGGCTTTTTACAAAACGAAACGCAAAGGGCTCTCGTTTGAAGACCTGTTCGACGAGCCTTTGACGCCCGTCAAAAAACGGCGCACGACGAAATCTTCTTCTGTCCGGGCATCCCTCTAGCCCCCGCTGCCTTGCCTCTCTCAGCCTCTGCCCTTTAGGATGGCGCGGGGAACAGCCTGACCGTCCATCCACCGAGGGATTCGCATGGAAGCAAGTTTGGCTCACCCGATGGCAGACGAACCAGACAGGATGGCACGAGCGAGCCGTCAACCCGCTGCTGACCGCACACTTTCCTTCGCTGAACGTGCCTCCGGGCGGTCGTATCTTTGTGCCGCTCTGCGGGAAGTCGCTCGATCTCGGCTTGCTCTTGCCTCACGGCTATGCGGTCGCCGGGGCGGAACTCAGTGAAGACGACCTCCACCGCCATTACAGCGGCAACTACCCCCTCAAGCTGTTGGCCCCTCTTGAAGTCCCCGGCGGACTCAAAGGCAAGTACCCGGCAACGGAACATATCTGGCGGTTAACTAAGTAGGAGAGGTGGAAACAACGGAGGCGAGAATCTTTTCTGATTGCTCGGCGTGATGAATTCACCACTCACCTGGTACGTGGCATTCGATAGCCTCCCGCTTGCACTTTCTGGATTTTACGCCCTTCGCCATTGACACGCTTCATCTAGGAACGTAGCCTGAGCCCATTTCGCCTCCGCCTTCACAAAGACGTTGTCACGCATCTGATACCGCGAGTGAGCGCACTTCCTGATATTCGAATCTCCCCGCAGGAATGAAGAGAAGATCATGAAACACACGATCCGAACAACGGTTGCCATTGTCGGAGGCGGTCTTGCGGGCCTATACGCCGCACGGCGGCTTCATGCGCTTGGCATAAGCTTCCAACTGTTGGAGGCCCGTGAACGGCTTGGCGGTCGCATTCTCTCAGCCAACGACCAGGGCCAGTCTTCGAACGACGGGTTCGACCTTGGCCCTTCATGGTTCTGGCCGGAGATGCAGCGCGGCATGGCGGCTCTCGTTGAGGAGCTGGGACTTGCGACCTTTCCCCAACAGAGCGAAGGAGAGGTGATCGTTGAAAGGACGTCTCGTGAGGAGCCGAAGCGCTATCAGGGAATACCGCAAGCCCCTCCATCAATGCGTGTGGCTGGCGGAACCGGGGCGTTAATTACAGCCCTTTCTGAGAAGCTCCCCCCGGAAGCCTTACACCTCAGCATGCGAGTGACCCATGCGACACTCAGCCACTCCGATGTTCTTTTAACGATCATAGCCCGCGACGGGGCTGAACACGAAGTCGTAGCGGAGCACGTGATCTTCGCGCTTCCCCCACGCCTACTCGCCTCATCGGTTGCCTTTATGCCGGATATCGACGCTGCCACCGCCATTCGCTGGCGCGACACAGCCACATGGATGGCGCCCCATGCAAAGTTCTTCGCGCTCTACCAACATCCCTTTTGGCGCGAAGCCGGGTTGTCCGGAACGGCTCAAAGTCAGGTCGGCCCGCTTATCGAAATACATGATGCCACCACCGCCTCGGGCACGCCGGCCCTCTTTGGATTTCTTGGCGTAGGTGCGGATCAGCGAGCCGCCATAGGAGAAGACGCGCTCACTCGTGCGTGTATTAAACAGCTGGCGCGACTCTTTGGACCGGAAGCCGGCCAGCCTCGCGCCACACTCCTCAAGGACTGGGCCGCAGATCCTCTCACAGCGACAGCAGACGACCGTTCACCGAGCGGGCACCCCGAACCCGCACAAGCGCCCTGGGTGACTGGTGCCTGGAAAGGCCGTATGTTTCTTGCCGGCAGCGAAACCAGTACAACGGCACCTGGCTACCTGGCCGGAGCCATTGCCGCAGCCGAACAAGCTGTCGCTGAACTACACGGCAGTAGAGAATAATTGGAGACAGGTTATTTATTAATGAAGTTCTACCCCGCAGTGCCCGTCACACTGCGTCCGTCTGAACGACAAGTAAGCGCAGTACACATATGGTGAATGGTCTACTGACAACACTTCTCGCCGTCGTGATGAGTCTTGCTCTGCCTGCGCTGATCTGTGCGGGATCAGCACCAGATGACACGGGATGGGAATTTGTCACCGACCACGACGGCATCGCCGTGTATGCCCGTTCCTCGACCGACTCGCCGGTGAGGGAAGTGCGCGCGACAACGGAGATCGCGGCGGCACCCGAGCGGGTGTTTGCGGTCCTGCTCGACTCGGACCGATTTGTGGAATTCATGCCCTACATCGTCGAAGTCCGGACCATCGCACGGGACAGTCCCTCAATCTGGTATCTCTACCAACGCATTGCCCCGCCGTTGGTGAGCGACCGCGACTACACGTTACGGCAGCAGCGTGAGGACGATCCACTGCAGGGACGGTACGAACTCCGGTGGGAAACGGCGAACGAGCAGGGCCCGGCAGCGCGCGACGGAGTGGTGCGGATCGAGATCTGCACAGGTGCCTATGTACTTGAACGTGTAGATGGAGGGGCGGGCACCAGGCTGACCTACCGCCTCCACACCGACCCAGGCGGCATGCTACCGAAATGGCTTGCCAACCGAGCCAATATCGACAGCGTCCCTGCGTTACTGCAAGCGGTCAAACGGCGAGCGGTGGACCCGAACTACCACCGCTAGCGACGCATCCCTTCCTGGGAACATTCTCCCGACGTAGACCAGGGGCCAAGCAACAGGGACATTCTAAATTTCGTAGCGTGGAACTCTGGCTCAGAGCGGACGTCGCCGGATGAGCAGGAATCCATCGAGGGGCCGCTGAGTGAGATGGAACGCGAAAATTGATCATGGCTGCGAGGAAATGTTCGAAGACCGCCGCTGTACACAGGAGGGGAAGCGGATGAACGATAACTCCACCCGGCGTCGCCCCATGCAGGTCAATCTGCGACCTTGACTCCCCCACCATCTCGCTTATAAGTTCTCTCATCCACAAGCTATCTCTTACGCCAAAGGAACACCGATGACCACATTGTTGACTCCGCTACAGGCCGGAGACATCCGCTTACCCAACCGTATCGTCATGTCACCTCTCACGCGAGCAAGGGCCGGGACCACGCACATTCCCAACGACATGATGGTGGACTACTACTCCCAACGAGCCTCAAGCGGCCTCATCATGACGGAATGCACCATGGTCGATGCCCATGCCTGCGCCTTTATCGGTGAAGGCGGCATTTACAGCCCCGCACACGTAGCCGGCTGGAAACGTGTGACGGACGCCGTGCATGCCAAGGGCGGCAGGATCGTGATGCAGATCTGGCACCCCGGACGTGCCGCGCACTCGCTGCTGAACGAAGGTGAGCAACCGGTCTCCAGCAGCGCGAAAGCGATTCGCAATGAGGTAACCCATACCCTGGAGGGCGCCAAACCCTACGAAGTCCCCCGCCCGCTCCGCACGGAGGAGATCCCTCGCTATGTGGACATGTTCCGGCTCGCCGCGAAGAACGCGCAATTAGCCGGTTTCGACGGGGTGCAACTCCACGGCGCTCACGGTTATTTGATCGACAACTTTCTCCGCGACGGCGTGAATGAACGTACGGATGCTTATGGGGGTTCTATTTCGAAGCGTGCCCGGTTTCTACTCGAAGTCACCGATGCCGCCATCAGCGTCTGGGGCGCCGGGAGGGTGGCGGTGCGGATCTCGCCCCTAGTCCCGTTTAATGATATGGCCGACAGCCAGCCCGAAGCGCTGGTGACCTATGTCGCACAGGAATTGAACCAGCGACGGATCGCGTTCCTGGAAATGCGGCATGAGAACCACACCTTGCCGCAAGAGCAGGCGATTCTGGCAATCGCCCGTCGGCATTTCCAGGGTGCATTGATGAGCAACGGGAGTTACACACGCGAGAGCGGCGAATCGACGGTGGCGGGCGGAGCAGCCGATGCCATCGTGTACGGTCGTCCGTACATTGCCAACCCGGACCTCGTCGAGCGCTTCGCGAAACAGGCCCTGCTCAATCAGGTCAACTACGATCGACTCTACGGAGGCGGGCCTGACGGCTACAGCGACTATCCGGCCTTGGCCGCAGGATGATTCCCTTGAAACCTGCAGGTCGAACCGATGGTTCGCCGCCGCGCAGGGCACCACGGCGGGCGGGCACTTGAAGGGCACAGGCGATGGTTCCCTGTCCGACCACCGGATCGAACCGTCCCTGGCTCTCTCTCCCGGCGCCTGACGAGCCCTCACAAGGGTGCACCCGCCACCGCCTACTCCATGCACGATGCGTAGGCCTTCGGGCAGGTCGAATCAAGCCCACGGGCCGGGCCGCCGGCCGCAGGCAATCCATTCATCAGCTCCAGGACCTTGGGATAGTGCTTCGGAGCACGTGTCCAGAAGATGTAGTTGGCTCTCAACTGGTCTCGCGCAAATGCCAGCAACTCGGGAATCGTGGGCACGCGCCCTTGTCCATCGTGCCGTGTATTGTCGTAATTCGACTGCATCACCGACGGCGTCAGCGGTACGATTCCCGACAGCGGCGCATACAAATGATAGACCCCTTTGGGCTTATGCGGATAATCGAAGTTCAAACCAGGGTCGTCAATGAACACATCCGGTCCGCCCAATCCCGTCCCGATCGTCCGCATCTGGCCGACGAACGAGGGCAGAATATTTCGCGGGTAGTTCACAAATTGGTAGGTCATCGTGTTCGGGAATGCTGCACGCATCTGCCGCTGCACACTGAGCAGATTGTCGTAAAACCTCACGACCTCCTGGCTGGACACCGCCACGAGCGGTTCGCCCATGGCGGATTCCGACAGGCCGATGCCTTCGAACTGTGCATGGCCGTTGAAACGCTTCCCCAACTCACGGATGAGTGCCACCAGGCGATCATGAACCCCCGAATTCCAGAGCTTCAGATTGTTGCCGCGCGGCACATCCTTGCCATAACTGCCGAACGGGAACGCGCCCCCCTCGTATGGCGCTGTCGCCATGTATGATGGCACCGGCAAAATGTGGGGGGTAAAGGATTTCAGTTCCAGCAGCACAACCAGCTGCTTCTTCTGCGGCACCAATTCTGCCAGCACCTGCTCGATCGCCGTAAAGTCATATCGGCCTTCCTCAGGTTCCAGTTCAGGCCAGCCATAACGCACCTGCAGCCCGCGCAAGGCAGGTGTCGCCCTCAGCTCACTGTAGACGAGCGCCATGATTTTGGGGTTCTTGCGCATGAAACTCATCGGCGCATAATAATGGCCGGGATGCCATTTGACTGCGCTGGAAACCGACACATCTGCGGCACCACTCGATTCTGACCATCCGCCCGTACTCGCCATGACGCCGAACAGCGCAACCGCAAGGCTCATGGCGGCGCCATGCCGTCGAACAATCGTTCCGATTCCGGAACGGCACTTCCTGGCTTGCTGCCCGCCATCGTTCATCTTGCCTCCCTCAATCAATCCGCTCACGCCCCCCGGAACGGCACTCGCTTGAGTAACCTTCGAGGAGGAGTAATTCCAACGGCAAGGCTTCGAGGTAGTGAAAGTACGGCAGGCCTGTGACTGTCACAGGGCCGACCGAGATCAGCAGACGTGTTGCGCGTCCGTTACCAGCCTGCAGATGAGTGAGTGACGGCAGGAGGGCCATGCAGAAGGCTTTGTGTCGCCGCCGGCGGCGAGATCGCGGCGGACGCAGAGGCGACACGTACCCTTACAGTACGGTGAGCCTCCGCGTGACCGCCATGCAACGGATGACGACCTCCAGGAGACGGCTACAACTCGAGCATTTTCTGGTACGCCCGTAGCAGATCGCCTACCGACAGCACTCCGATGATCGTCCCGTCTTCCGTAACCGGCAGGTGCCGAATGCCATCTTTCTTCATCAGCCGCAAGGCTTCCTTCACGGGTTCGCTGTCTTCGATCGTGACCACCGCCTTGCTCATGCAAGACATGACGGTCGTCGTGTTCGGATCCAACCCCTTGGCCACCGCCTTCCGGCTCAGATCCGTATCGGTAATGATGCCGATGTACCTGGACCCGTCGTCGACCAGCAGTGATCCGATGCGCCATTTCTGCAGCAGCCGGCCGGCCTCCTTGATCGAGGCGCCTTTGTGCACGCTTCGAACCTCCGACGACATGAACTCCCCCACCGTGCGCCCATCGATCCGTTCTCCAAGCGTGCGCCGCCAATCACGGCCTACCCGGGCGCTCTTCTTGAGTTCAAGCTGCGCGAGGCAACTCTCCAGCACCTGTTTCCGCTGATGCAGGCTTTCGCGATCGAGGTTGTGCGTTCCCGCTTCCTGCGCCTCCTCCGGCAGGATCGCGGCCTCTCCGAGCTTGGCGTACTGATACGCCTCCAGTTCCTCCGAGGCCCCCCCGAACGCTTCGCTCAGGATCTCCTCGGCCTGCTCGTCAAACCCTTCCAGTGATGCATTCCCCTTCCGTCGCGACAAAAACGGCTGGAACGCTCCCAACGTCTCCCGAATCTCTTCAATATGCCGGCTGAGTAGATCCGCCGGTTCCTGGCTCGATTTCACTCTCTTGGCCATGCTGCCTCCTTGTTGAGCCAAGAGAATAGCTCAAGTACGGTATCGGCTCAAGTTTCAAAGATCAGGCTGAAAACGGTTGCGGCGTGAGACCGGACAGAGTCCCGGACGCTTCGCTACCCGACCCCGCAGGCTTCGCAACCCCCGCGGCTTTGGGCGTCACCTTGCCGCGCACACGATGCATTTTATCGCGCGTATGGTAGGGCATCAGGGTCTCCAGCACCGCAGGAAGCCTGTCGCAAGGCACATCCTCCATGATCTTCGTCGCCGGCTTCGGATCAGGCCCCGACCGGCCACCGACAAAAATATCCACCGCATCCACGACCTTGCCGCCGACTCTGGCCTTTTTTCCAAGAAGCCCGATGTCCGCCACGAGGTGATTGCCGCAGCCGGCCGGACAACCGGACCAATGCAAGGTGATGGGCTTGAGATTGTCGCCCAACTTGCGTTCCAACACCCGCGCCGTTTCGACAGCCCGAGTTTTGGTTTCAATGACGGCTAGATTGCAGTAGTCGCTCCCCACGCAACTCACTAGTCCCTTGTAGAGAGCGGACGGGTTGTAGGCGAATTGCTTCACTAGAGGCTCCTCCGCCACTTCACCCACCAACCGGTCGCTGATATGGGGGATCACGAAGGCTTGCGCCGGCGAGAGACGGACCTCTCCGTTGCCATACCGAGTCGCCAAGGCGGCCATGTTCCGGAGATCAGCCGCCTTCACCCGACCGACCAACACCTTCAGCCCGACATAGTTCATGCCCCGTTGTTTTTGACGGAAGATGCCGATGTGGTCGCGCTCCACCGCCCCCCTCGCATCCACCCCTGCCGTGGAGAGCGTTCTTCCGACCAGCCGTTCGACTTCCTGCCGTACTCGCGCTTCACCCCAGGCCTCCACGAGAAAGGCGAGACGCGCTTGGGTGCGATTCTCACGCGGACCATGGTCACGATAAATGTGCAGCAAGGCCCGGCACACCTCGAGGGCTTCCGCCGGATTCACGAACATGTCCAACGAACCGGCAATCCGATAGCCGCCTGATCCCAACTTACCCCCGACCAGCACGTTGTACCCGTAACACTTATCATGTCCCAGATCGTGATAGGCCGGGACCAGCGCGATGTCTTGGGTTTCCGTATGGAGGCAATTGTCCGGGCAACCGGTGACCGCGATATTGCACTTGCGCGGCAGATTCGTATAGGCCGGATTCCCCAGTATTTCTTGATTGATGGCACGCACGATGTCCGTCCCATCGACCAGTTCGTTGGGATTCAGGCCTGCCACGGGACAGGTCATGATGTTCCGTACCGTGTCCATTCCCGTTTGCATCGACGTCAGGCCCGCCTCCTCCAGCTTACTGAACACCGTCGGCACATGCTCAATCGTCAGATGCCGGAGTTGGACTTGTTGCCTGGTGGTGACATCGACCACCCCGTTGCCGTATTGCAGCGCGATATCGGCCAACGTGTCGAGTTGTGCCGACGTGGTTTGCCCGCCCGGCATGCGTACCCGCAACATGAAGTGGCCCGGCGTCGGATTTCGCAAAAACAACCCGTACCACTTCAACCGTTGAATATCGTCTTCCGGAATAGCCTCCCATCCCGCTTGCGCATAGTGCGCGATCATGTCGCGCACCGTCAGCCCGTCTCGCTCCGACTTAATTACCTCGATCTTGTTCATCACCTGCCTCCCAATGCGACGGAATAGTCCGGTCCGGATTTCCTCAACACCACCGCTCCTGCCCGACTCAACTGATCCACGACCAGCAACACCTGTGACACGCTCAAACCGGACAGGGCCATCAGTTGCTCGAATGTCTGGGGAGCCTGTCGCTCCAGCACCGTCAGTACGGCAGTTTCAGCATTCGTGCTCATGATGTCCTCCCTTCGGTTGAGCGCCGTCCGCGCATCAGAGACCGGTTCTTCTTAAAACGTCTTGTACTCGAGCCACTTGCCGTTCAATGTGATTTTGCATCGAGCCTCGCCCTGACTGCCGGTGACCTTTTCCATATCCAACGTAAAGTCGATGGCGCTCATGATCCCGTCACCGAACATTTCATTCGCCATCTCCCGCATCGAATCGCCATAGACCCCGATGACTTCCAACAGGCGATACTTAAACGGATCCGTCGCATTCGGAAAATCGGCCCGGACGGGAAACGCGCTCAGGGAACTGACTTGTTCTTTATCCAAATCCAGCAGCTTGCCCACTTTGCCCGCGTCCTTCGGCGACAGACGGTGATTTCCGTTCAAGGCTGCGGCTACGAACGTCGGATTCTTCCCCACCGTCTTCGCTACTTCTGCGATCGTGACCTTCTTCTTCAACCGTTGTGCCTTGATCGCCTTGCGTACTGCTGCTTTTTCCATTGTGATCTCCCTTTAGTGATTCGCCCGTGAATACACTCCCGCACCGTGACTTATTACGATCCTGCTACCACCGACACCACCGGTTGAGCCACCGGGGCCGCCGTCGCTTCACTCACGCGATAGGGACTCACCATCCAATAGAGCCCCCCGACAAATAACCCGCCGCCCACCAGGTTCCCCAACACGACAAACAGCTGGTTGTACCAAAAGGCCCCCCAAGTCACCGCCGAGTCATGCGGCAGAAACAACGCCATGCCCAACAACGATTGATTGGCGATGCTATGCTCGAACCCGGTGCCGATGAAGGCGAACAGGCACCAGAAGATCAGGAGAATCTTCGCCGTATCGTTGCTCGTTCGCCCCGTCATCCAGACCGCCAGACAGATCAGCCAGTTGCAGAGAATGCCCCGCACGAACAGCTCCCAGGCAGGCAACGACATTTTTAGCGCAGCCACGCGCTCGATCAGTTCCGTCGTCGGGCCTTTGGCGAACACGCCCGATTGGACAATGAGCCAGGCCAACCCCAACGAGCCCGCCAGATTGCCGAGCCAGGACCAGGCATTGAGTTGCATGACTTGCGCCCAAGTGAGACTTCTGGTCAGGCCACCGATGGTACCGATGAGGTTATTGCCGGTGAACAACTCCGACCCCGCGAAGATCACGAGTGTCAACGCAATCCCGAACGACACTCCCATCACGAGTTTGACGACCGGAGATCCGGCCGCCGCCAACGGTCCCCCCACACTGAAGATCAACGCAATTCCAAACCCGAGATAGATCCCGGCTAAGGCCGAGAGGATGAGATATCCACCTGGTGACCGTTCGAAATACGACCACTTCTTTACTGCCACCCCTGCGATCCGCTCGTGATCCGCTGTATGCATGAGGCTCTCCCTTCGGTGGTCGCTGTGTCCGCACAACTCAAAAAAAAAGACGCCCTCATCCCATAATCGGGAAGAGGACGCCATTGTCCTGCGCGGCAAGGTTCGTACAACCTCGCCTGGTGCTGTCTGTCGACTTCAGTGTCGACGGCAATAAAAAAGGCGCCCGCCACTCTTGGAAGAATGACGGACGCCTTTGTCCGTGTACCGTATGTAGGGCTGGGATCACATCAGGCGTCGTTGCCTGTTCTCACCCAACCTTTGCATGTATACCATCGCCCCATGGACTCGTCAAGCCCTCTCAACGAGAAAACTCTGGCTACACGTCATAATACAGGAAGAACTCATACGGGTGCGGCCGTAACCGCATCGTGTCCACTTCCTTGGTCCGCTTATACCCGATCCAGGCCTCAATGAGGTCCTCGCTGAACACCCCGCCCTTGAGCAGGAACTGATGATCCTTCTCCAGGTGGTTGAGGGCCTCATCCAGGCTCCCCGGCATCGTGCGAATCTTCGCCGCTTCCTTGGCCTCGAGATCGTACAGATCCTTCTCAGCCGGCTCTCCCGGGTTGATCTTGTTCTCGATCCCGTCCAATCCGGCCATCAGCATGGCCGAAAACGCCAGATAAGGATTGGCCGCTGGATCCGGGAAGCGCACTTCGATCCGCTTCGCCTTCGGGCTTGGAGAATACATGGGAATCCGAATACCAGCCGACCGGTTCCGGCTCGAATAGGCCAGCAACACCGGGGCTTCAAAGCCGGGCGTCAACCGCTTATAGGAGTTCGTCGAGGGGTTGGTGAAGGCCGCCAGGGCCGGAGCATGCTTCAAGATGCCGCCGATGTAATGCAGGCACATCTGCGACACGCCGGCATATTCTTTTCCGGCAAACAACGGCTTCCCTTCCTTCCAGATGCTCTGGTGGGTGTGCATGCCCGATCCGTTATCGCCGAAAATCGGCTTCGGCATGAAGGTCACCGTCTTGCCGTGCCGCCGCGCCACGTTCTTGACGATGTACTTGAACATCATCATCTTGTCCGCGGTTCTCAGCAGGCTATCAAAACGGATATCGATTTCCGCCTGGCCTGCCGTGGCCACTTCGTGGTGATGTTTCTCAGTAGCGATGCCCGCCTTTTCCATTTCGAGAATCATTTCCGTGCGGATGTCCTGCTGCGTGTCGGTCGGCGGAACCGGGAAGTACCCTTCCTTCTGTCGGATCTTGCCGCCCAGGTTCACGCCCTCCTGCCCCATGTTCCACACGCCCTCGTCGGAATCAATGTGGTAGTAGGCGCTGTGGTTCGTCTGGTCGTACCGCGCATGATCGAAGATGAAAAACTCGGCTTCCGGCCCCCAGTAGGAGGTGTCGCCGATCTTGGTGCTCTGGAGATATTTCTCCGCCTTCTGGGCGATGTATCGCGGATCGCGATCGTACATTTCACGCGTGATCGGATCGACGACATTGCCGATGAGGCTCAATGTGGGCACCGAACAAAACGGATCCATGCAGGCGGTTGCCGGGTCCGGCACGAGCAGCATGTCGCTGTTGTTGATGGCTCGCCAGCCGCGAATCGACGACCCGTCGAGCCCGGAGCCGTCCTTGAACAGGCCTTCCGTCAGTTCACTCATGGGAATCGTAAAATGCTGCCAGGTGCCGATCAGGTCCACAAACTTCATGTCCACGACCTGGACCTTATTCTTCTTTGCAAAATCTAACACCTCACGAACGTTCATCCCCTCCTCCTTTCAACCGCCGATAAAATAACCGCCCCACACACTGTCACTTACGCCGCATGAGCCCCGAGAAACTGCTCGATTTCAGTGAGAATCGACGCCCGAATCGATTCCAGCCGACCGGCCTCCTCCACTTTCTTCCCATCTATCCCCGTCACATAAAACACGTCGGCTACCTGATCGAGCCGGGTGGAAATCCGGGACGCATGCACCGACAACCCCAGCTGAAAAATCGCGTTCGTGATAATGTACAACAATCCCTGCCGATCATCCGCAAAAACATCCAGAATGGTAAAGCGATCGGACGTTTCATTGTCGATCCGCACTTCCGCCGGCTGCCGGTGTGCTGGTAAGGACCGCCCCATGTTCAGCCTGGCTCCGCGACGCATCATCGACTCAATAGCCTGACGCCCCGTCAGCACCTCCGTGATTGTGCCGGCAATCGATTCGCGGCGCTCAACAGGCGGAGCCCCCTGATAGTCCGGATCGGCCACCTGGAAGGTATCGACCACCACGCCGTCTTTTCGCGTGACGATCTGGGCATCCAGAATCTGCAATCCGCCCGCGGCCATGACGCCGGCGATCTTCGAAAACAGACCCGGAATCAGATCGTCGTACGCAATGACGGCATATTCGCAGGTTCCCAACGGGGCATTAAACTCCGTCTCCACCACCACGCCCCCGGCTTGTAACCGACGAATGGCCCCAAGATGCGCGGCAATACGCCTGGGACTGGTCCCATAGACGTATCGGAGCGGGAACTGTTCCAGTTCAGACCGGATCCATCCCTTGTCGGACGGGAGATCCCGATCGGCCTCCGGCTGTGACGCCACGTCGTCGGCAATACGCGCCAGGCGCTGCGGTTCATCCGCCGTCTCACGCTCGCCGGACACCTCCTGCATGGCCCGCAGGTATAACTCGATCAACAGCGACTCTTTCCACTTGGTTAGAACATCCGGGCCGACTGCGGCGATATCTGCGGCCGTCAGGGCCAACAACTTGCGCAACACTTCCGGCGTGCCCACTTCGCGCGCAAACGGCAGCAACACTTTGTCATCGTAGGGATCGCGACGGAAGGCGGTATGGGCCATCAGCAAATGGCGATGGACCAGCATGACCAACGTCAGCGAGTCTCGCTCATCAAACCCCAATCGGGCGGCCGTTTCTTCCGCCAACCGTTTGCCAACTTCGCTGTGGTCTTCCTCGTGCCCCTTCCCCAGATCGTGGAGCAACAACGCCAGATGCAGCAAATCCTTCCGCTTGATCTCCCGGTAGACTTCACCGAGCACACCGGGATGCTCGGCCAAGGCTTCGGCCTTCGCCACGGCCAGCAGGCTATGCTCATCGACCGTGTACTTGTGGTACTGGTTGAATTGCATCAGCCCGCGCACGCGCGAAAAGGCCGGTACCAATTTCTCCAGGAGATGCGCGCGGTGCATCGCCTCCAGTGCCCGCGCCGTACCGGGCCCCGCCAGAATCGACAGGAACGTACGACCGGTCTCGGGTGTATGAAATTGCTCGACCGAAAGCGTCTCTGCCTGACGATGAATGTCTTCGAGGAGCGACGGGTCGATCGTCAAACGACGCGACCTCGCCAAATCGAAGAGCTTCAGCAGCGAGGCGGGTTGCGCCAGAACCTGAGATCGCAACTCGACCGGCACGGTCAGCGCCTCGCCATCGAGCACAAAGTACCGATCGATCCGGGGAGACGGCAACCATCGAACCACCCGCTGCCACAAGGAGCGCCGGCGACAACGCTCGACAAATCGCATCAATGCCGCATGCAGCCCCATCGTGTGCCGATAGTATTGCTGCATAAACTGTTCGACGGCGAGTAAATGCGGCCGGTCGGCGAAGCCCAGATGTGTGGCCAACCAGACCTGTTCGTCGAACGTAAGAATTTCCTGCGCCATACCGCCCCGGCTATGGAGAAACGAGCGGACGCGCAGCAAAAACTCCCTTGCCTCCTTAATCGCCCGATAGTCGGCTTGCGAGAGAATCCCGCGATCCGATAGCTCACGAATCGTGGCGGCCTGGAAGCGCGCAGCCCCGATCCATTGCAGTAGATGGAGGTCTCGCAATCCGCCTTTGCTTTTTTTGACGTTTGGCTCCAGAAGATAGACCGTTTCACCGAACTTCTGATACTCGCGCTGCCGCTCGGCCACCTTCTGCTCGAGGTAGGTGTCGAACCCGTGCGACGCGACTTTTCGAACGTATCGCGCATGAAACTGCTGGAACAGATCCGCGCTCCCTGCGAGGAAACGGGCCTCCATCATCGACGTTCGGACCGTCAGATCGGCGAGCCCCAAATCCACGCAGTCTTGAATAGTCCGCACGCTATGGCCGACCTGGAACCCGCTGTCCCATAGCGGATGGAGCACCTGCTTCACCAGCTCGGGGATCACCTTCGCGGCGTCAGGGTGAAACAGAAACATGAGGTCGATATCGGAGCAGGGCGCCAATTCCCGCCGGCCATACCCACCGATCGCCACCAGGCAACAATGTTGGAATCCTGCCGTCGTGAGCGACTCGCCGCCGGTGCGCGCCGCAGTCCGGTAACGGCCGATGATGACTCCATCGACCATGTCCGTGGTCGCCGTAACCACCTCGTCGCCCGAAGCGCCCGCAAGCAGCCGCTGCTGAATGGCCTGCCGCTGCTCAGCCAACAACTGGGACACCGACGCGGGAGCCACGTCCTGCTCCGTATGAGAATCCGCTTTCACAGCGTGCGACATACCTAGAGAGCGCTTTCCCCCGTCTCGCCCGTACGAATCCTGACGGCAGCGGTGAGGTCCCGCACAAAGATTTTTCCGTCGCCGATGCTGCCGGTTTTGGCGGCACGCGTAATCGTTTCGAGCACACGCTGCACCTGACCGTCGTTCACCGCGACCTCGATCTTCACCTTCGGCACAAACTCGATCGTGTACTCCTGCCCCCGATAGGTCTCTTTATGCCCCTTCTGGCGGCCAAATCCCTTGACCTCCGTGACCGTCATACCCTGAATGCCGATCTCCAGCAGGGCGTCCTTCACTTCATCGAGCTTGAACGGTTTAACGATGGCTTCGATTAATTTCATCCTTGCCTCCAGGGAGTAGCTCTCAGCCGTCAGCGGTCAGCTCTCAGGCGAGGAAAGAGTCCTGACAATCTTGCTGACGACTGATGGCCGATTGCGCTGAGCTGGCTTCACTCATGAATACGCCCGCTCGTTATGTTGGCTCAAATCCAAACCGGTCGCTTCTTCCTCAGACGACACCCGTAGCCCGGTCAGAGAATCCACCAGCTTGAGGATGAGAAACGTGCCGATGATCGTGAACGTCATCGTGACAACCACAACCAAGAGTTGGATGCCGAGGAGGCTGGGGTTACCGAAAAACAATCCATCGGCACCTCCGGCATTGACCGCTTTACTGGCGAAAAGTCCGGTGGCCAGAATTCCGATCACCCCTCCGACTCCATGGATCCCCACGACGTCAAGCGAGTCATCATAGCCGAATCGCCCCTTCCAGACAATCGCGGCATAACAGGTCATGCCGGCGACCAAACCAATGGCAATGGCCGACATGGGACCGATATATCCCGCCGCCGGGGTCACGGTCGCGAGTCCCGCCACCGCGCCGCTGGCCATCCCAAGCACCGTGGGCTTGCCGCGATGTGCCCATTCAACCACACACCAGGCGATGGCGCCCATCGCCGCCGCAGCATGCGTCGCGAGAATGGCCGACACTGCCACCCCGTTGGCGCCGAGCGCGCTGCCACCATTAAATCCAAACCAGCCGAACCAGAGGAACCCGGTCCCAAGTAACGTCATCGGCAGATTGTGAGGCGCCATATAATCCGTTCCATATCCTCGACGCTTGCCTAGCACAATCGCGCAGATCAGAGCCGCTGCCCCTGAGCTGATATGAATGACGGCGCCACCGGCAAAATCCAACGCCCCCAACTTGGCCAACCATCCGCCCCCCCAGATCCAATGCGCCAGCGGCACATACACCAAGATCGACCACAGGGCGGCAAACAGCACGACCGACGTAAAGCGCTTCCGCTCGGCAAACGCACCCGTGATCAACGCCGGTGCAATGGCGGCGAACATCAATTGGAACAACATGAAGGCCTGGTGAGGAATCGTCGGGCCGTAGACCGGATGCGGTTCGCTACCGACCCCACTGAGCCCGACCCAGTCCAATCCACCGATCAGACCGCCATGATCCGGCCCGAACGCCAGGCTATATCCGAACAGGATCCACAGCAGACTCACTACGCTCAGAATCATGACGCTTTGCATGATCGTGCCGAGCACGTTTTTGGTGCGCACCAGACCGCCATAAAACAGCGCGAGGCCGGGCATGAGCATCGCCAGCACGAATGCTGAGGACACCAGAACCCACGCCGTATCTCCGGTATCGACTTTAAGTGGCGCTTGCTCGGCCCAGGCC
The DNA here is from genome assembly GCA_037045225.1 of Nitrospira sp. NCBI lineage: Bacteria > Pseudomonadati > Nitrospirota > Nitrospiria > Nitrospirales > Nitrospiraceae > Nitrospira > Nitrospira sp. The sequence goes on along the minus strand of JBAOHZ010000009.1, from coordinate 3,118,923 downwards.
GGCCCACTGCCCATTCCTAAAAGCAGGAATAGGCCCCCGACTATGCCCACGACGATCGTTTTCCGCTGTGCCGATGCCTTCACCATGTTCCTCCTTCGGCTATGCCGCTTGCCAAGAGGCCTCCCCCTTCACTCTGCAAAGGAGGAGGCCCAGGCAAGAGCCTAAAACGTCTTCGTGAACTTCAATTTATAAAAATCTTGATTGTCTGTCAGGTCTTTGCCCGCCGTGAACCGGAAGGCCATATTTCCAGGCAATTTCATTTCAACATAGGGTCCGAGCCAGCGATAGTAATCTTGAGCCGCTCCCGGCGCGCTACTGTCACGCGTCGTCAACAAATGCTCATAGTGTGCCCCGACCGACCACATGCTGTTCACCCGTACACCAGCGTTCGCCCAGTAATGCAGGAAATCCCACGTGCCCCGGCCACCGGTCTGACTCGTACCCAAGCAATTCGTACCCACCAACCCGTTGCACCCGGTCGCCCCACCGCCCCCGTCTCCGCCTTCGCTCCGGATGGCCTTGTAGTAGCCCATGTAGAACTCACCTTCGAAGCGATCGTCTATGTAATTCGCAATGATGGTGGGAACAGCGCCTTCAAAGGCGGTGGTTCGTTCGTTGACACTGCCGCCCCCGTTGGGAAAGAACCCGCCGCGGGAGGATAACAGACTGCCGTGCACAAACCCGATCATGGGCGTGATGGACAAGCGCTTTTCCAGAAAGGTAAAGTTCAGACCCACATCCGTCTCAAGCCACGGCGCGTTGTCGTGCACCCCCACACCGCTGATCTGGGTCCAATACGTAAAGCTGAACGCCAGGGCAATGTTGTCGGTCAATCCATAGGTCCCGTAGATTGACGGATTGAACCCGAAGAAACTGTCGGCTTGCATCGCCATGGTCACCGACACAGGATGTTTGGTCGTGTCCATCAAATCGTCTGTTGTCCCGGCTTGTGCCGTGCCGAGCCCCCCGCCTCCGAGCCCTGCCAACAATGCCAGCCCCAACACCCATGTCCGTGCCTTTCGGCCAACCAACATACTCATGACGCCTCCAATGAGAGAAGAAGTGAAAGTGCCCGCTCACAGCCCCTCCTCGTGCTGGGTCTGTGAGTCCGTCTCTCTGGCGCCGTTGCCAGTGGTGATGACCGACGTCGTTGTCGATCCTGCTGCTGCCTGTACTACCGGTACCCGTTGGTGATCGGCATGCGCCGATCCTTCCCGAACGCTCGATGCGTAATCTTGATCCCCAGCGGCGCTTGTCGCCGCTTGTATTCACTGCGATCCACCAGCGCGATCACCCGTGCGACCGTCTCCCGATCGAATCCCATCGCGGCAATATCCTCCAAGGCGCGGTCTTCCTCGACGTAGGCCTTGAGAATCGGATCGAGGATGGCGTAGGGGGGCAAACTATCTTCATCTTTTTGATCGGGGCGTAACTCCGCGGTCGGAGCCCGCTCAAGAACACGCTTCGGAATTACCGGGGCCGGCCCGACTTGATTGCGCATGTGCGACAGCTCGTAGACCATGGTCTTCGGCACATCCTTAATCACCGCAAACCCGCCGGCCATATCGCCATACAACGTCGCGTATCCGACACTCATCTCGCTCTTATTTCCGGTGGTCAGCACCAGATGACCGAACTTGTTCGAATAGGCCATCAGCAGGTTGCCCCTGATTCGAGCCTGCAGATTTTCTTCGGTCGTGTCCGGGCGTCGTCCCTCAAAGGATCGACTGAGGGCACGCACATACGTCTTGAACATCGTGGTGATAGGGATGGTATCGACCTGAATGTGCAACCGGCGAGCCATGTCCGCGACATCCTCGCGGCTGGCCCGCGACGTATAGGGCGAGGGCATAAACACCCCCAGCACATTCTCCGCCCCCACGGCGTCGACGGCGATGACCGCGGTGATGGCCGAGTCCACCCCGCCGCTTAATCCGATGACGACACGCTTAAACCCGTTCTTGCGAACGTAATCCTGTACCCCGAGGACCAAGGCGCGATAGGCCTCATCCAACCGACCCAACGGAGGCTCCAGACCCGGAACCACGACCGACTTCGACGTCCTTCTCACAGGCAGACGCACATCGACCCGGTCGATGAGAGCCGCCACGCGCGGCGACAGAGGGGCCTTTCGTCCCTGAGCCATGCGCGCCCGCCCGACAGCCGCGACATCGAGATCCGCCACGATGAGATCCTGCTCAAACGCCTTCCCCCGCGCGACGATCTCGCCCGCCTGGTCCACAATCATGCTGCAGCCGTCGAAGACCAACTCGTCCTGCCCGCCGACTGTGTTGGTATATGTCACGATCACGCGATTCTCACGGCCTCTGGTGGCCAGCACCTGTTCGCGCAGTCGCCCCTTCCCGACATGGAACGGCGATGCGTTGATATTGACGATGACCTCGGCACCCGCCGCAGCCTGTGCACGGGTGGGCCCGTCAGAAAACCAGATGTCTTCGCAAATGTTCACCCCGATCGTGGTACCGTTCAAAACCAACAACGGCAGGCGAGAACCGGGGTGAAAGTACCGGCTCTCATCGAACACGCCGTAGTTCGGCAAATGACGTTTGCGGTAGGTGGCGAGAATCCGTCCGTCAGACACCAGCGACGCCTCGTTATACAACGCCTGTCGATCGGTCGACGGAAATGACGGAGCATCCGACTCGGACACCGAGGCCGCCCCCTGACCGACGGACCCGACGACAACGACCACGCCACGCGCAGCCGCCGCGACCGCCTTCAACGCGCGACGGGTGTCTGCGATGAAGCGGGGCTTGAACAGCAGATCCTCCGGCGGGTACCCGGTGATAGCGAGTTCGGGGAAGACGACAAGATCGGCCTTTGCCCGTCGTGCGTCCTTGATCCAGGCTTGGATCGAGCGCGTGTTCCCGACGATATCCCCGACGGTCGGGTTCATCTGGGCCATGGCAATTCGAAGCGAACGCATACAAAAGACTCTCGGCAATCAGCAGTCAGCGTATCTGCGAACCATCAGATCTTCGACAACCGGCACTAATGGCTGATCGCTGTGTGCCGACGGCTACCATCAGATAAAAAAAAACGCCCTCTGACCCCATGCTGTGGATCGGAGGACGTCATTGTCCGGTTCGGCTATGTCGTTCTGAACGCAGTGCCCGTCGGAGACGCCATTGTCCCCGAAAATCATTCGGAGTGTATACCACCGGCTAAGACGGGCTGTCAACCATTTGCCCCTCCTTTTTCTAAGGAAAATCAGGCGGCTCACTCGGCCGGCTATGATAGAATGCCGCCGCATGCAGAGGACGCGCACACCAATCCGCAGCCGACCAGAACGACGTCCGATCTCCCCCATGTGGGTCATCGGGGCACTCCTCTCCTGGCTATTCCTCTCTGCCTGCAACGGCACCAGCCACCTCGTACGGATCGGCGACGGGCCGTTGGGTGCCGTCTCCCTTGAGCGCTTAGACACTAGGGGGACCACCGCACGGTATAGTGGCCCATCGGGGAGCTTCCAAGCGTCGCATCCTGCCGAGATTCAGTCAGCTCAGGTCACGCTCCTCCTCTCCGGACTTCACATCTCCGGCATCGAACGCGCAACACCGACAGATGGCGTCACCGGCTATCCGCTCTTCTCCCATGACGAGGTAGTGTTCCTCGCCCCGTTCATCAGCAAGGCCCTTGCGGAGGCCGAGCAGAATCAACGCGTCAAGTTTTCCGTGAAGGACGATGGGGTTATCACGGATGGAACCCTATACGTGTACCGCAACCTATTCCGAGTATCCCTCTCACATTACCGGACCAAACCAGGCCAAACCGATGGCCAACTCGCGTCCTACACACTCGCCTTTCGGCCAGGAGAAGCCGTGGTACACACCGACACCCCGCAATCCTGGATGATCATCGAGCCGGACCAACCACGGATCGCCGTCTCGATGAATGCCCTGAAGCAACTGCCGCCGCCAACCGCGGCCCAGACGGCGGAGCCGATCGCGGCTGGAACGGCATCGAAAACATTGCCTACTCCAATGCCCGACCAGAGTCGCCTCCAACAGGAGCTGCAAGCGACGAAAGATCTGGTTGTGAAACAGGCGGAAGAGCTGCAGCGAGTGAAAGCGGAGCTGGACTCCGTGCGGCATCAGCTGGCAGATAAAGAACTCGCCGCTCCCAAGGCGAAACCGAAGGTCATGCCTCGCAAGCCAGCTCCGTTCCCATAACGTTCGTGTCCTCAACCAGGGACCACTCACCCGTCACGGAGCGGAAATCGGAGGCGACACGCACCGCTCCCACCCCATGAGCACAGGCGTCAGCGTAGCTCCGGCTGCGCCAGCACTTCCTTGGCATCATACACGTCATCCGCGCCGACCGGCTTCTTGCCCTTATACATCGTCACGGTCATCGACGTGCGCCGTGAGAGTGCCAGCACATCGGCCCGCTGCGCCAGGCGGAAGAAATCGTAGCCCTCGCGCAACGTCAATTCCGCGCAGCGTCGCCGCAGGTAGACATCGAGTTGCTCCTGCGAGGTAAATGAGCTCACGCGATATTCAACACGGTAGACGTTCTCTGTGAGCTGTTCGACCTCACCCCGGTCAGCCCCGACCAACGGAGTGTATTGCCTGATGCCACAGGCACTTGTCACAAGGACCAGCAGAAGAACTATGGCCGCTCGTTGTCTCCTCGCCATCCCAACCTCCGCTATTCACAGACGGGCTCGAACATGCGCTGCTACGTTCATTACTGTGTGGATGTTCAGCGGCATCCGTTAACTGTGGCACTGAGCCGTCAGGAGGGGCACACGTCGATTCCACCGCCGGAGCCCTCCAAGCGGGTACCGCCCACGAAACAGAATGGGGAGACCGAAGACACGCAGAGCGGGAAGTCTTGCGGAAAACACGATTCGCGGTCGCCCCCGGCACCGCGAAAATCGATCCAAGTGCCAGGGCCTGCGCCCTCTCCACTGGCCGAAACGTTGCCCAGCGGGGATTACCCCCTGCCCTTATCAGCCCGCTCTTCGATTTCACCAGCGAGGAGAATGGCTTCGGCAATCTCTCGCATGGACTTGCGGAGATCCATACTTTGCCGCTGAATCAACTTGAACGCCTCATCTTCGGAGAGACGTTTCGACCGCATGAGATACCCCTTGGCCCGATCGAGTAGCTTGCGGACTTGCAGGGCTTCCTGCATCTCGAACGATTTCTCCACCAACGTCGTGTGCTCAATGGAAATCGCGGCCTGATTGGCAATCGCCTGCATCAGCTTTACATCCTCCGCTGTGAAGGTATGCGGCTTCGAGGTATACGTATTGATCACCCCGATCGCCTTCTCCCGCACCAGCATCGGCACGCACAAGAGTGAGCAGAGGCCTTCCTTTGCGGCCATATCCGGATACATATAAGACCGTTCTTTGGTGACATCCGGAACGATGATCGGCCGACGATCCTGAACAGCACGCCCGCTAATGCTTTGTCCGACCTTCACGTTGGGCTTACGCCGATACTGCTCACTCAGACTCTGGGTCGCCGCAATCCGAAGTTCGCCGGTCGTCTGCTCCAACAGAATGATGGAGCAAATCTTCGATCCCATCATTTGGGCCGTCATGGTGACAATCAATTGCAGCACATCCTCGATCAATCGATTCGAGGACACGGTTTCCGAAACCTGAGACAGCGTATCCAGCTGCAGTGCCTTGCGCGTCATCTGATCGTACAGACGAGCGTTCTCAATGGCGCCCCCAACCTGCGTGGCAATGGTCGAAAGCAGGGCCAATTCGTCGGGCCGGTAGCGGCGCGACCGCTTATGTTGCACATTGATCACGCCGACGACTTCCTGCTTGGTCGTGATCGGCACGGAGACGAAGGCCTGGTAACGGTCTTCCGGAAGGTTGTGAAAAAACTTAAAGCGGGTATCATCGCTGGCGCTGTTGGGAATGACGACACGTGTCCGCTCCCGCGCGACCCACCCGGTGATGCCCTCGCCCATCCCGATGGTAATCCGTCCGATCAGCTTCGGATGGGGATTCTTGGAGGCTCGCAGGATGAGCTCGTCCCGGTTATCAGACAACAAATACAACAAACAGGCATCGGCTTTGGTCACTTCCACGACCATATCCACGATGTGCCGCAGCACGGCCTCCAAGTCGAGCGTGTTGCTGATCGACTCGCTGATGCGATGAAGAACATCCACCTCCCGAGTCTTTTCCCGTAGGGCTTGTTCGACTTGAATCAACGTTCGTTTCGCCGCCATTCCGCTCCTACCGGCCCTGTCTCATAGGCGTTTCCCTCTTTCGCTTGCCGGATTCCCGCGCACGCACATCCTGAAACCAGTCGCGAGTCCGGCTCTTCTCCAGCGGGATGATTTGTACTGCCCCGATCCGCTCCGGCACCACGCAATAAATCGTGCCGGCGGACACTTTCTTATCCTGTTGCATGGCGGCCCACAACGCATTGAACGCCACCTTTGGCAGCCGATCCGGCAATCCGGCTGCTTTCACCAGGGCACGCAATCGCGCAACCACCTCTTCTCCACAATAGCCCAGGTGCCGGGCCAGGTCGGCCTCATAGACCATACCGACCGCAACCGCCTCCCCGTGAATGAATCCCCGGTAGCCGCCGAGGGATTCCAGCGCATGCCCAATCGTATGACCGAAGTTCAAAATCCGCCGTCGATCGGCTTCTCGCTCATCCTCCGAGACCACCTGTGCTTTGATCTCACAGGACCGCTTCACAATGTGGGCAACCGTATCGTCCGTCAAATGATTGATCGCTTCGATATGCCGTTCCAGGTAATCGAAGAAGGCCGCGTCCGCGATCACGCCGTATTTGATGACCTCTGCCAAACCGGCTTTCCATTCGCGCGGAGGCAGAGTCGCCAACATCGCAGGGTCGATGAACACTGCGCGCGGCTGGTTGAAGGCCCCGACCAAATTCTTCCCCTTGGGGTGATCGACACCTGTCTTGCCGCCGACGCTTGAATCGACCTGCGCTACCAAACTCGTCGGGACCTGTACGAACGGGATACCACGCTGATAGATCGCGGCGGCAAACCCGGTGATGTCGCCGATGACACCGCCCCCCAGGGCCAGCAATGTCGAGGAACGCTCAAATCTGGCCGCCACGAGGGCATCCATCACCGTCCCGATGGAGCGAAGGGTTTTCGTTCGCTCTCCGGCGGGCAGCACGATGGACACGACCGTATACCCGGCCGCCTTGAGCCGGCGAGTCACCTGGGGGAGATAGTGCTTGGCAAGATTGCGATCAGTCACAATCCCTACCTTGCCTGCACACTTGAGACGCGTCAGCTCCTCGCCGAGATCCTGCAACAGATCACGTCGTATGACGATGGAGTAACTTCGCGCCCCGAGTTCGACATGAATAGAGGAGGAAGGCTTATTGGTCCGAGACGCTGGCATCAGATATCACACCCATGAGGAGACAGGATCAAGTAACGCGACCGCAAAGGCGGCACGGCTCACAGAACGAGGCACGAGCATACGCCTCCACCGGACACCTTGCGGTGTTGATGGAAACTGAATCGTACACGCGATCGCTAAAGGGGGGAGAAACCCGGAAGGAGCGCCATCAAGGACGGGGAAAAGACACGTTCCACGGGATTCGCCCCCATTGAGATAGCGTACCATCTTCAATGGGGGCGATTATTAACGTGCCTGGCTAGGACCTGTCAAGTTGTCGAGTGCACGATCGTCGGCGTCAGGAAAATCAACAGTTCCTGCTTGGAGACGTTTTCGGTTTTGTTCTTGAACAGCCAACCCAAGACCGGGATACGAGACAGATAGGGAATACCGGCCACATTATTCGACTGAGTATCGACGAACACACCGCCGATGACCATGGTTTCCCCATCGCGCACCAGCACCTGGGTCGTCGCTTCACGACGATCGATGCTCGGGCCGGCCGGGTTGCTCCGGGCGCCGACGGCGTTCCGCGTGGCTCGCACCTTCATGAGAATCTGCTTACCGATCTCTTTCGGGTCACGGGAAGTAATTTGCGGCGTCACGTTCAGCTCCAGGTTCGCATCCACGAACGTCGTCTGCGTGCCCTGCAAGGACGTGGTCTGGAACGGGATGGATTCACCTTGGGCAATCTTGGCGTCCCGCTTATCCAGCGTCGTGATCTTTGGCGCCGCAATCACCTTGGTCAAACCCAGCAATTCACCGGCTGACAACCGCACATCCAACATCGCCCCATTGGTCTTTCCGATCGAGAACCCGGCACCCGGCACCGACGGCAATCCGGGGTTCGCCGGCAAGTTGATCAAGAAGTCCGAAACTTGGGAGCCGAATGCCCCTGTGGTTCCGGTCTTGAAGGCGGACGTGCCACTCGCGCTTCCCAACTGATTGACGTTCTGAATACCCCACTGCACACCCAGCGATCGGGTATACGTTGTATCCGCTTGAACGATGCGTGCCTCAATCTGCACCTGCGGCACTTCGAGATCGACGCCGTCCAGCAATTGTCGCAAAACATCCAGCTTCGATTCCGTATCGCTGATGATGAGGGCATTACTCGCGGCGCTCACATTCATGGTTCCGCGCGGACTCAAATTTTGGCGCAGCGACGTCTGCACTTCCATTGCGTTCAGATTGCGGATATAGAATACCCGCGTGACGATGGGCTCGGCTTTCGACTTGGAGTCCTTCGCGCGGGCCTCTTCGTCCTGCTGTTTGGCGATATTTTGCAGAGTATCTACCCATACGATATTGCCCTGTCGGATCATTCCCAGCGCATTCATTTTCAGCAGCATTTCCAGCGCCTGATCCCACGGCACGTTCGCCAACTTCATGGTGACTTTGTTTTTGACGCCTTCTCCAACCACGATATTGAAACCGCTGACTTCCGCAATCAACCGCAACACATTGCTGATATCGGCTTGCTGGAAATCCAGGGAAATACGCCGACCGATAAATCGTGACGGGCCACTCACCACCTCATTCAGCTCCGGCTTCTTCTCCTCCGCCTGCACCGTTTCAGTCGTCAACTGGACGGGGTGAATATGCAACCGAGCTTGGGAGGGCTTGTGCGCCACCAACATGGGATGCATTGTCGGGCGCGTTACCGCCAGGCTGACACTGCGTTCCATCACGGGCTCCGCCACCGAGACTGAATCGTCTCCAGCAGGCTGGGCGTCAATCGCAGCAATCACCGCCTTGGGCTCCAGTGTGAGCGTCAGTCGACCATCGGTCGATTCGATGGAGTGCTCCACGGCTTGCGTCAAATCAAGGACCAGTCGCAGCTTATCAGGGTGATAACCGAACCGGACTTTCGATAACAGTGGATGCCCAACCATCAGCTTCGATTGGCGGCCGTCCGACTGTACCTGCGGCATATCGATGACCATTCGATGCGTCCCGATCATCTTCACCGTGTGCGCCAGAACACCGTTACCGAGCAGAACCAGCGTCATCCGATTCCCATCCCGCTTCACTTCCACCTTTGTCAGCATGGTGGCAGCGTGGCCGACGACACCGGCCTGCTCCGATGACAATCCAGAGGCCACGGCATTCTGGTCAACAGCCTGCGTGAATCCGGCCAACCCGGTTGTTTCGCCCGACGCCGCATATCCGGCTAGCCCTAACACTCCGGCCAACACGGTGACACTCAGCACTGGATAGACACCAACCTGTGTGTGTTTCATTCTATACCCTCTTTCGGGTGCAGAAGCTTGACGTATTCTCGCTCCTGCTTGTTCCCGTACACATCTGTGAACCGCTCTTGAACGATAATGCCTCGTTCAGTGATTGAACTGACCACACCATTGTTGGGCCCAATCCGTGTACCACGGCGAATGCTATACCCTTTGCCGTCCGGCGTCTGAACCATGGCCATATATCCGTAGTTGCCCCACAGCACCCCGATCAAACTTAGCTCGGTGAGGCCGACACGTTGTAGCGGAGGCAGATTGGCATCCGGCTCAGCCTGCTGACCGAGTTGCAGCATCGGCAAAAATGGGTCACGGCGACCGGAGGGGTCATAGGAGACCCCCGAAAACTCAAGCGACAACGAATCGCCGGATTGTGCGACGGAGGCCTCGGGACGAGGGGCAGGGGCTTCCATAACTGGCGCGGCCTTCGCGCCCTCAGGCAAGGGCATGACCTTCAACGAGTCGGCAGGTCGCATGGAGGCGACTTGACGCAAGTGTGGATGGGATGTTGCCTCGACGACCTGAACCGCGCCGCCCCCCACTAACACAACCGCTCCCATGGTCATCGACCGCATCCATCTACTCGACCAGATTCGTGTATTCACGGTGCTTCCCCTCACGTTGGGCATACGCTGGGCTCCATTCTTCACTTAGGCTTCGCCGCAGGAACCGGCGCAGTGGCTTTCTTCTCTCCCGGGGCGGCGTAGGCCACCAGATCGAACACCGTTTGTGTGACCACTCGTCCTTGATCGATACGCGCTGCACCGATTCGCACATCCTGCACGGTGACGATGCGGGACAACTTGCTGATTCGGTCGAAAAAGATCGCGGCAGTATGATATCCGCCGGCCACTTCGACGTTGATCGGCATCCGGATGAACAACTTCGAAGGATCCTCAGATTGTGTGCCGGGCTTCCAAAGCCGAACATCCAACCCCAACCGTAACCCAAGATCGGACACCTGCTTCAGCAACATGACCGCTTCTTCTTCCGGAGGAAGTCGTTCCTTCTTCGCGGCCAGTTCAATTTCCAACTGCTTATTCGCCGCGACCAGTTCGTCCAGATGCTTCACCTTGAGCGTCAAATTCTGGATCTCCGTATCCAATTGGGCCACCTGACCCTGCACCGCTTCCAGCTCTATTGTCTTGGGATCGACCACGTAGAAATAAAACCCCACCAGAATCGCCGCGACCAACAATCCAAGCAACGCGACCTTTTGGCCCGTCGGAATGCTGCGGAGGCCGTCTAAGCTGATTGCATTCAGACTCATGTTAGCCTTTCATCGACAGGTCGAGTTTGAATTGATAGGTGTTCATTTTGTTGTCGAGTCCTGCGCGGCTCTCCATCAATTTAATGGTGCCGAATTGATCAGTTCGACGGAGATTGTTCACAAATTCGACCACATCATCGTTGGTCAACGCGCGACCTTCGAGCTCGACGCTGTTGCCTTTCAGATTCAGGCGCACCAGCCAGACCTTCAACGGATTCAGGCTTTGACTGACATGGTCCAGCACTTTCACCGGGCCGGTCCGGCTTTTCTCCAACTGATCGATGATGCGGTTCTTGGCTTCGAGCTGCTTCTTCTTTTCCTCAAAATCTTGTACCGCTTTGACTTGCTCTTTCAGCTGAGCGACCTGCTTATCCTTGACCTGCTTCTCGCTCTGCTTGGCCTGGATCTCGTCATCGAGCGAGGCGGCATAGAACCAGCACGCCGTCAACGTGATCAGCAGCACGCCGACACCCAGCAGCGCCTCAGCACGGACATCCCACTGTGGTTTGGCTTTTCTGGACCGGGGTCCAGTCGCCAGCAAGTTGATTCTAATCATCGGTCCCCCACCGTCCGAAGTGCGAGGCCTACGCCCACCGCCGCAAGCGGACCCATCTCTGCCAACTGCTCGGGATCGACATCGCACTGTGAGGTGTCGATCTCATTAAAGGGATTCGCGATTTCCACCTCGACATGCATACGATCGCGAAGCTGTTGAGCCAATCCCTTGACCTTAGCTCCCCCACCGAACAGCAACACCCGCGCGATGTCATGATCCGAAGAGGTCGTCCTGAAATAATCGATCGTGCGGGCAATCTCCGACGCCACTTCCGCATTGACACTTTCCATCACCGACGCCAGCGTGGGATCTTCGTCGCGGTCGCTCTTCTTGAGTTGCTCGGCCTCCTCGAAGGACACACCCATTTCCCGCTGCACGGCCTCGGAATATCGGTTTCCACCCAAAGGAATATCGCGCGTGAACAGGGACACTCCCCCACCCACAATATTCACATTCATCACGCTGGCCCCGATGTTGACCAAAATCGTGGTGTCCTCTTGCGAGGCGGGGGAAGTCACGCCGTACATGTTCTCCACGGCAAATGCGTCGACGTCCATCACGACGGGAGTCAAGCCCGCTGCCTTGACCAGTTCTGTCAATTCATTGATCTTGTCCTTCTTCGCTGCGACGAGCACGATCGACATTTCACTCTGCTCGTCTGGACTCTCCGACGGGGGCAAGACGTGAAAGTCGAGATTGACTTCATTGATATCAAAAGGAATGTATTGCTCGGCCGACAGCTTCACTTGCGCCTCAAGCTCCTCATCAGGCATCGGCGGCAGGGAAATCTTCTTCACGATCACGGCATGACCCGAAATAGAAATAGCCACCTGCTTGAGCTTGACGTTCTTCTCAGCCAACAATTCCTTAATCGCCGAGACAACCCGGCCTTCGTCCATCACCGTACCGTCGACGATTACCTCAGGCTCCAACTCCTTGATGCCGAACTTCTGCAAGGTATAGTGCCCTCGATGCTCCTTGATCTGTACGAGTTTAATGCTGCTCGACCCGATATCCAGGCCTAGGAGCTGTCGCTGCGGGGAAAACATCGACAGAAATTCCATGTCCACCAGATTTTTCAATGAAGCCAGCATGCTCATGCCCTCTCTACGCAACCTCTTGATTCCCACCACCCATCACGCGCCTGATTTGCTCTATATTTTCGGCCGTATAGAGACGCCAATTGCGCCAATCGCGTGGGGGACTGGTGATCAGGCCCTCCCGCTCCCAGCGGAACAACGTCGCGCGCGAGATGTCGAACATCTCGCAGACCTCGTTGGTCTTGTACAATTGTTTCTTGGGAACGTCGCCGGCTTTCTTCACAAACTGCCTCAAATGCCTCTATTCATCACATGTTTCGGGCTCACGAAATTAAGTATAGTTGATATAGTCCACCTGTCAAGAAAACGGACGCATGACGGGATCACGAAAGGAGAAACGGCGAAACAGTGCTCAGGAACTAGGATTTTTGTAGGTCGCGGTGGGTGATAGACACGTCGTACCCCAAGGCGGCAAATTGCTCCCGGAGACGTATGGCCATGGTCACAGACCGATGGCGCCCCCCGGTACAACCGATGCCGATACTGAGGTAGCTTCGCTGATCCCGCTCGTAGAGCGGGATCAGGAAGGCAAACATTCCTTGCAGATGTTCGAGAAATTGACCGGCTGTGGGGTCCCCGAATACGTACTGTTGTACTCGGGCATCCTCACCGCTCAAGGCTTTGAGCTCCGGCACGAAGAAGGGATTTCGAATGAAGCGCACATCAAACAGCAGATCGATGTCATAGGGTACGCCGAACTTGTACCCGAATGTGACCAGGGAAATGGTCATGCGGCGTGCGACCGTTTCCTGACGAAACTGCCGGATCAGCAACTCGCGCAGCTCATGCACGGTAATGTTGGAGGTGTCGATGACCCGATCGGCATGCTTTCGCAATTCGCTCAAACGTTCGCGCTCGAACCGCACACCTTCCACGACCGGCATATGGGGCAACAACGGATGCGGGCGACGACTTTCTGAAAATCGGCGCACCAACACATCCTCGCGGGCTTCCAGAAAGACGAGTTGCAAGACATGTCCCTGCGCCTTCAGCTCGCCTAAGACCTTTGCCAGGTCCCCGAAGAATACTCGCTCACGAATGTCGATCCCCAGAGCAACATTCTTAATCTCACCGCCTTGTTGATGACACAATTCCACAAAGGTCGGAAGGAGGGCCGGAGGAAGATTATCGACGCAGAAATAGCCCGCGTCTTCAAAAGCTTTCAAGGCGTGGCTCTTTCCGGATCCGGAAAGGCCACTGATCACGACAAGATTAAGCGCGGCCATGAGCAGTGCGGGAGCGGTCGCTCGCAGGATCGATCAGCGCCACTCGTCCGTTCGGCAATCGTTGAAGCACCTGAACCGTGCCGGACAACGCGTTCAGAAACACCAGCACCGCGAGTTTTGCAGCATTAAGCGCCTCGACCGCCTCCTCAACCGTCAGCACTTCAAGGGTCGGCCGAACGACCTCCACCTCATTGCGTGCAGCCCGCGCAGCCTTCCGTACCACGGTGCGCTCACGCGGCTGATCACCGAATTTGTGATTCACTTTGCGCTCTTTCAGTTTGCGCAACTGCGCACCAAGCTTATCCACCACCTCGTCGATCGACGCGTACATCTCTTCGGTCGAGGTCTTTGCTTGCAAGCGTCGGCCCTGCACGACACCGACGACTTCGGCAACATGATGAAATTTTTCCAGACTCAACAGAATTTGCAAGGTCCCGAGCTTCAGCCCGTAGCGGTCGAGCCGCTCCATGCGTGTCTCAACATATTCCCGCAGCGCAGAAGTGACCGCTACATGCCGCCCCGTGATCATCAATCGCATTCCATCCTCGTTTCTCAGGCTGCCCGTACCACCATACGCTCAAGCCTGTTGCGACGATTGTTGTGCGCCCACGGAGCCGCATCCATGGTGCCGGCCCCGTCCACCCTAGAAAAATTTCCTGCGTTGCGTCGCAGAGGGAATGTTGTCCTCCGCGCGATATTTCGCCACGGTGCGACGGGCGATGAGGACTTGCTGCGTGCGCAGCCGTGCGGCGATTTCCTCGTCTTTAAGAGGTTTCCGAGCATCCTCCGCCGCTACCAGTTGTCGAATCATTTCGCGCACCGTGAGCGACGACAACATGTCTGTCGGCTGATCGGCGCGCTGCAGGCCGGCGTTAAAGAAAAATTTTAACTCCAACATCCCCTGCGGACAATACATATACTTATTGGCTGTCACCCGGCTGATGGTCGACTCGTGCATGCCGATATCCTCGGCGACTTGTTTAAGGACCAACGGCTTTAGGTGCTGGATGCCCCGTTCAAAAAATCCTTCCTGAAACTTCACAATGCTGGACACGACTTTCACAATCGTCTTGTTGCGCTGTTCAATGCTCCGGATCACCCATTGCGCCGCGCGCAGTTTATCGTCCAAATAGGCTTTGGTCTCCGCCGAGCCAGACTGCCCCGACGACATCAGTTGTTTGTAGTACGGGCTGATCCGCATACGCGGCAGGCCGTCATCGTTGAGCAGCACTTCCCACACACCTTCGTTCTTGACGACAAAGACATCAGGCACGATGGCATAATTCTGCGTATTCGAAAACGGCCTCCCCGGCTTCGGCTCCAACCCCTCGATAATCCGGGTAGCCTCGAACACATCGTCCATCGAAATATTCAACGCCTTGGCGATGCGGCTATACTGCTTTTTCTCCAGGTCCTTCAGGTGATGCAGTACGATGGATTCCAACACCGATCCCTTCAGCACGCCGGGGCGTGATCCTAAGGAAGCGATCTGACTGCGGCCCAAAAACTTCAGTTGCAGCAACAGACACTCGGACAAGTCCCTTGCCGCCACACCATTTGGGTCGAATCCTTGAACATCTTTCAGTACCGACTCCGCCTCATCGACAGTATATTTGGTGTCCGCCACCAGTTCGTCCAAGGTCATGCGAAGATAGCCATCGTCGTCCAGGTTTCCAATAATGAGGCGTCCGATGGCTTTTTCTCGGTCGGAAAGCCCCGACAAGGACAGCTGCCAGACGAGATGATCTTCCAATGAAGTCAACTTCGCCACGGTTTGTTCATAGGAGGGAAACTCATCCTTCGAGGATGAGCTATAGTCTGTTTCACCGCGACGCAAGTCCGTGTCGAAGTAGTCTTCCCAGCTGGAGGCCGAGAACTCCTCGGCATTTTCCCCGCTTTCAGCGGGCTTGTCATCGCCTTCGCCGCGCACTTCATTGGCCACGGTGGTCGACGTATCCGGCTGTTCCCGCTCTGCGGTCGCAGTTTCCTCACTCTCCTCGGTCTCCGTCGCCAATTCATCGAGCAAGGGATTTTCCATGAGATGCTGCTGCAAGCTCTGCTGAAGCTCCAACCGGGATAATTGCAACAGTTTGATCGCCTGCTGCAATTGCGGCGTCATGATCAGTTTTTGACTGAGCCTGAGATCCAGTCGCAGCTTCATCACACACTCACTTCCTTGCCGTTACAAACGGAATCCTTCGCCCAAATACACAGCCCTAGCCATTTCACTTTTCTCGATCACCCCCGGGGGGCCTGCTTCCAAGATCGTACCTTCATTGATGATGTAGGCCCGATCAGTAATCGACAACGTTTCCCGGACATTGTGGTCTGTAATCAACACGCCGATATTCCGCTGCTTTAAGCGGATGATAATTTGTTGGATATCGGCCACGGCAATGGGATCGATACCGGCAAACGGTTCATCCAACAGCATAAATGAAGGGCTGGTGGCTAACGCGCGAGTGATCTCGAGACGTCGACGTTCCCCGCCAGACAAGGCATAGGCCTTACTCTTGCGAATATGCACCAGATCCAGCTCTTTCAGCAATGTCTCGACCCGCTCCATACGCTCACTTCTCGAATAGCCCAGCATCTCCAGAATCGCAAGGATATTGTGTTCCACCGACAGCCGGCGGAACACCGACGACTCCTGCGGCAAATACCCAATGCCGCGTCGAGCCCGCTTATACATAGGCAACTCTGTAATCTCATGGCCGCTGAGGGTGATCGTTCCCTCGTCCGGCTGACACAGGCCGACCATCATATCGAAAATCGTCGTTTTTCCGGCCCCGTTCGGCCCCAGGAGACCGACGACTTCGCCGGCCTGCACATCCAGTGAGACGCCCTTCACCACCTTCCGGCTGCGAAAACTCTTCACCAAGCCACTGGCAGCCAGACGATCGGGCGCACCCGCCGGAGTCGCACCATCCAGGGCCGATGCGTGAGCGGCTGATGACATCGAGCTCACCGCTTGACACCACCTTCCCCCTCGATGACCACTTGTGAGTCGCCCTCGACCACACTTCGATCTTCGTCCAGAAACATGATGATCCGCTTGCCGGATACGCGGGTCCCCTTCTGCCAAGCCACCGGCTCACCAGTGAGAATGATTTTCTTTTGATCTTCGTAGTAGACGGCCTTCTCGCACGTTGCCCGGCCATCTTCTTTCTGAATTTTCACTCGGCCAGTCGCTTCAACCATTCGGATACTCCGCTCCGAGACCGCAGGCGCGGCATCCTGCTCCGGAGATTCCATCTTCTTCGCAGTCGGATTTGACTTGGACTTGGATGCGACGGCCGCAGGCTTGCTGTCTGCGCCAGTACGGTTGGGGTGAAACGACACCACCATATGATCTGAATGCACCACCAGCAGCCCACGGGTCAAGACAACCGCGCCATCAAAAATCGCGGTATTTTCTTGATTGCTGACCGTCATGGTTCGAGACGTAATGGTCGTCGTCGCCGCATTCGCCGAAGACTCTTTCCTTGCGACCGGGTCCGCTCCATGCACCACTGAACTACTGAGTAGAGCTCCGGCACTAGGAAGCAGGCACCACATCCACACGCACATCGTCCAAGACCTGAAACTCTTCTTTGTCCATCTTGCCCAGCAACCCTTTGCCGGTGACTTGCAACCCATGTCCGTGAATCGTGACCTCGTCTGGAGTTTGAATTTCATGCCGCGCATCAGTCCATACAAGATTATTTGTCTGAATGGTATAGCCACTTTGCGTCTCAACCACAATCGGCGTGGTCCTGTTGGAAAGTTGAAAGTTCTTCGTCTGTGTATCCAGGGTGCCCTCATCACCGGACAGTGTGAGTTCCTGTCCCTGCGCCCCGTACATGGTGATGTGCACCTTATTTAAGATGGCGCGGCTGTCCTTTTCGAACAGGCGTGCCTGTTCGGCCTGCACTTTCCACTGCACAAGATCGCCTTTGGTCTGAGTGAAGGTGAAGTCCTGAATACGGGCATCGGCCGATTCAGTGCCCACGGGCTCGACTGAACGCGACGAGGAACTAGGATTGGAACGGGTGATGAGCAAGTACCCAAGAAATGCAGCAAGCACCACACTAAGGGTGAGAAGACTTCGACGAATCCAACGTTCCCACATGGCGAAAAGCCCCTAATTTGAAGAGCTTCCCCGGTCGTGGCCGGTGGCATGATAGTAGCATTCCACCATGACCAAGTAAACCTGCAGCCTGCGTATAGCTTGAGAACAAGTTCGGAATGAGCGATGCAAAGGAAGGCAGGGAAGGAACGAGGCCACGACGACCATGAAGTCGTCGTGGCCTTCGCTATTTAGCTTTCTGCTGAGGCAGACGCTTTTTCAGTCGTCTCTTTCTTTTCTGCAGCCGTAACGTCCGTTGCTGGAACGGCCTTCGGCTTCTCCGGTCTCGTCACCAATTCGATGGCGACCATTTCTGCGGCATCACCAATCCGGCGGCGGGTGCGGATGATGCGCGTATAGCCTCCGGGACGTTCACGGAAACGTGACGCGACATCGCTGAACAGCTTTGCCACCACGGCCTTGCTGCGCAGGAAGCTCAGCGCACGACGACGGGCAGGAAGGTCCCCCTCTTTTCCAAGGGTGATCATACGATCGGTAAAACCACGAATTTCCTTGGCCTTGGCCTCCGTCGTTTCGATGCGCTCATGCTCCAGCAATGAAGTCACGAGACTCCGAAACAGCGCCCATCGGTGTTTAGTTTGACGTCCGAGCTGTCGACCCTTCTTTTTGTGGCGCACGGTAGTCCTGTTCCTTTCTTACTCTGAACGTACGCCCGCGTCGCCTGACGGCAAGGCGTCGACTTTCATTCCAAGGCTCAGTCCCATTTCGGTCAGGATTTCCTTGATTTCGTTGAGGGACTTCTTTCCGAAATTTTTGGTCTTCAACATTTCGGCTTCTGTTTTTTGCACTAAGTCGGCAATCGTCTTGATGTTGGCATTCTTCAAGCAATTGGCTGCCCGAACGGACAATTCCAGCTCATTCACACTACGATAGAGATTCTTATTCACTTCATCGGACAGCTCTTCACTTCCTGCAGTCGGCTTCGCATCCGAACGCTCTTCAGGATTGATGAAGATATCCAAGTGCTCACGCATAATCCCCGCCGCGTTCGACAAGGCATCGCGCGGAGAAATGGTGCCATCCGTCCAAATCTCAAGCGTCAACTTGTCATAGTCGGTCATCCGACCGACACGGGCATTCTCGACGTGGAAATTCACCCGCTTGATCGGGGAGAAAATGGAGTCCACAGCGATCACCCCAATAGGCAATCCCTCTTCCTTATTACGTTCAGCCGGTACAAATCCACGACCATGCTTGATGGTCATTTCCAAATCAAGCGCGGCATCTTTGTCCAGCGTGGCAATGTGCAGATCGGGAGTAAGAATCGTGACATCCCCGTCGTGCGCAATATCAGATCCCTTCGCTTCACCCGGTCCCTTCTTCTTGAGCCGAATGGTTTTGGGCTTGTCGCCCTGCAATGCCAACCGCAGACTTTTCACATTCAAGATGATGGAAGTCACATCTTCCGTCACGCCTGGAATCGTGGAGAACTCGTGTAACACCCCCTCGATCTTGACAGTGGTCACTGCCGCTCCCGTCAAAGAAGACAGCAACACCCGACGAAGGGAATTCCCCACCGTGGTGCCAAATCCTCGTTCAAATGCCTCGGTCGTAAATCTTCCGAATGTCGGGGAAAGAGTGTCCTTGTCGACTTCCACCCGCATGGGGATCTGAAAGTCTTTCATCGCTTTAATCATGACTCCCCCTTCAGTAACTCGTGTGTGCCCATCTATCGTTCAGCCATGGCCGGACAATCCCAAAACTCTCCGGTCATGTATTCTTAGCGCGAGTACAATTCCACGACCATCTGCTCGTTCACCGGCAGCACGATGTGCTCCTTGGTCGGCAACGAACGAATGGTGCCCTTGCAGGCACCTCGGTCCAATTCGAGCCATTCCGGGATACCGCGGCCGTCCACCGCAGCCAGCGCACCCTGAATGGGAAGAAGTTCACGGCTCTTCTGCCGGACTTCCACGGAATCACCCGCTTTGACGAGGGCACCGGGCGCCTTCACCTTCCGACCGTTGATCATCATGTGGCCATGATTCACCAACTGCCTGGCCTCTTTTCGGGAGGCTCCGAAGCCGAGTCGGTACACGACATTATCCAAGCGACATTCGAGGAGGCGCAATAACGTATCACCCGTGACGCCGGTCTGACGTTCGGCCCGTTCAAAAATGCCACGAAATTGGCACTCTTGCAGCCCATAGATCCTCTTGAGCTTCTGCTTCTCGCGCAACTGCAGACTGTAATCCGACGTCCGCTGACGAGCTTGACCATGCTGCCCAGGGGGATAACTCCGGCGCTCGATGGCGCACTTTTCGGTCATACAACGAGACCCTTTCAAGAAGAGCTTCTCGCCCTCTCTCCGACACAAGCGGCAGACAGGTCCACTATATTTTGCCACGCTACTACCCCTCCTCTACCTCAACGACTCAAGTACGACTAACTCAGCAATTACTTCGTTTTGATGGTGTCGCCCACTTTAGACGCGGCGGCGCTTCGGCGGCCGACATCCATTGTGAGGAATCGGCGTTACGTCGCGAATCAAATTGATGCGCAATCCGGCACTTTGCAGCGAGCGAATGGCGGACTCACGCCCAGCCCCCGGCCCGTTGACATACACGTCCACCTGACGCATACCGTTCTCCATGGCCTTCCGCGCCGCCGCCTCGCCCGCACGTTGCGCGGCAAAAGGAGTGCTCTTGCGTGACCCCTTAAATCCTTGATTGCCTGAGCTGGCCCAGACGACGGTATTGCCGCTCATATCCGTAATGGTCACGATCGTATTATTAAACGATGCCTGGACGTGAGCCACTCCGCTCTGGACAATCTTCCGTTCCTTCTTCTTGCCCTTCTTCACACTCATAAAATCTCCCTCAGCGCATGGCGCCTGCTCGGTCTAATCTCTTATCCTCTGGAACCAGCGGGCTTCTGTGGTTTGCTGCCCACACCCGAGCGACGGCCCTTGCGGGTGCGTGCATTGGTCTTGGTCCGCTGTCCACGAACAGGCAACCCTTTGCGATGCCGGAGACCACGAAATGTCCCGGTATCCACCAGTCGCTTAATGTTCATCGACACTTCTTTGCGCAAATCGCCTTCCACGCGATAGTCACGCTCGATGACTTCTCGAATCTTGACGATTTTATCTTCACTCACATCTTTCACGCGAATGGATCCATCAACTCCAGCTTTCTTGAGAATCGCTTGAGCTGCGACGCGCCCGATCCCATACACGTAGGTCAAACCGATATCGATTCGTTTGTCTTTTGGCAAATCCACGCCCGCAATACGCGCCATAATTACCCTCTCGTTCCTTCCCTTAATTGGACAGTGAGCCGGCTTGAAGAGCCCCCCAGGATGGGTTAGATGCTGCCTTAAACGACTTCATCTGCATGCCTGACATGCCCAATAGCCAAGGCAGCCCACATTCCGGTCAACCCTGTCTCTGTTTGTGACGCGGATTGGCGCATAAAACACGAACGACCCCACGCCGGCGGACCACTTTACATTTTGCACAAATCGGTTTGACTGACGACTTGACCTTCATAGCAATTCCATTTCTCCACTACTTGAAACGATAGGTAATCCGGCCCCTAGTGAGATCATAGGGCGACAACTGCACAGTCACCTTATCGCCAGGAAGAATACGAATGAAGTGCATCCGCATTTTTCCAGAGATGTGCGCTAAAATTCTGTGCCCATGTTCCAGCTCGACACGAAACATTGCATTCGGGAGTGTTTCAGCCACCGTGCCGGTCACTTCTATGACATCTTCTTTTGGCACGTATCGGTACGCCTCCCCGTCTTTAATGTGATAATTGTGACAGGATTCTCGCCGGGCCATTCGGCTGAATGGCAATCGTATGCTCAAAATGAGCTGACCACCGACCATCCTGAGTCACAGCCGTCCAGCGATCTTCCAATATGCGAATGGCACTGCTCCCCATATTCACCATAGGCTCGATGGCCAACACCATACCAACCTGGAGACGGGGACCTTGTCCAGGTCGTCCATAATTCGGAACTTGCGGTTCCTCATGGAGCTGCCTTCCTATACCATGGCCGACAAATTCAGTCACTACAGCAAAGCCTGCTGTTTCAACATGCGTTTGAACTGCATGCGAAACATCAGAGAGGCGATTGCCAACAACTGCTTTGGCAATGCCACGATACATCGCTTCTTCGGTCACCTGAATCAACCGTAAGGATTCACTACTTGCCGTTCCCACCGGGACGGTAATTGCCGAATCGCCGTAAAAGCCAGAGACAATGGCACCCAAGTCAAGGCCGATAATGTCTCCCTCGTTGAGACGACGCTTCGATGGAATCCCATGCACGACTTGCTCATTCACAGAGGCACACAACGTCTTCGGGTAGTTACGATACCCCTTAAACGCAGGAATGGCACCACGACCCCGGATGGCCTCTTCAGCCATGCGATCAAGATCATCGGTCGTAATGCCTGGTACCACTTTTCCCTTTAACAATTCCAGTACTTCAGCAACCACCTGAGACGCTTGTGCCATCAACGAGACTTCGTCCGGCGTTTTGAACACGATCATGTAGCGCCGAGCCCAACAAGCATCTTGGCTAACCGATCATACACGTGGGCCATCTCACCAGCCCCATCAAGGTTACTGAGCCTATTTTTGCCCTCGTAGTAAGCAATCAATGGCGACGTCTGCTCGTCATAGACCCTAAGGCGAGCCTCGATCGTCTCGGGCTTGTCATCACTCCGTTGAACCAACGGCGTAGCACAGCGATCACACTGGCCACTGATCTTCGGCGCGGCAAAATCCACATGAAAGACACTTTGACACTTCGGACAGCTCCGGCGGCCGCTGAGTCGCTTGACGACATCCTCTCGCGTGACCCGAAAATTGATCACCCGATCAAGGCTCACCCCTCGATCAGCAAGTAGCCGATTCAATTCTTCCGCCTGCGGAACGGTTCTCGGAAATCCGTCTAAAATGAATCCCTTCTGACAGAGCGGATCACCTAATTTCTCCCGCACCATGCCAATCACCACGCTGTCCGGAACAAGCTGCCCCGCATCCATACTTTTTTTAGCTTCGATTCCTAACGGGGTTTGCTTCCGCACTGCCTCACGTAGGAGGTCACCGGTTGATATCTTTGGCCAACCGAATTGAGCCGTAACTCGATCCGCTTGAGTCCCTTTTCCCACCCCTGGTGCGCCCAAAAATACAAGTCGCATTCGATCGCCTTAACTGGTTCTTCCCCGGAGCTTCCCCTTCTGGAGGAACCCATCGTAATTGCGATTCAATAGATGCGACTCAATCTGTTGAGCCGTATCCAGTCCGACACCAATAACGATCAGTAGTGAGGTTCCACCAAAGTAGAAGGGCATGTTGAGCTTGTAAATCAGGAACTCTGGAATGACGCACACGATTGCGAGATAGATCGCTCCGGCAAAGGTAATCTTGGTCAACACCGAATAAATATAGTCCGAGGTCCTCTGGCCTGGTCTGATGCCAGGCACAAAGCCTCCATATTTCTTCAAATTATCGGCCATATCAACGGGATTCATAACGACTGCGGTGTAAAAGAAACAGAAGAACACAATCAGCCCGACGTACATTAACGTATACAACAATGAGCCTGGTGCCAATTGGGATCCAATAGCCTTAATCCAAGGAGTCTCAAAAAATCCGGCAATCGTCG
Source organism: Nitrospira sp. (assembly GCA_037045225.1). Taxonomy (NCBI): domain Bacteria; kingdom Pseudomonadati; phylum Nitrospirota; class Nitrospiria; order Nitrospirales; family Nitrospiraceae; genus Nitrospira; species Nitrospira sp. The sequence continues at coordinate 3,095,384 of JBAOHZ010000009.1, read as the reverse complement.
CAGGAAAAGCAATGATCGACGACGCGAAAATTGGCGGAATCACACCCGCGGTATTAATCTTGAGTGGAATGTGCGTGCTTTGTCCACCGTACACCCGACGGCCGATCACCCGTTTTGCGTATTGAACAGGAACCTTCCGACGCCCACTTTCGAGAAACACAATGGCTGCGACCACACCGAACATGACTAGCGTCAAGATAACCAAGAGAGGGAAGCTCAACTGACCAACCTTATACAAGTCGAAGGTCTGCGCCACAGCTGCTGGCAGTCTTGCAACGATACCGGCAAAGATAATGAGCGAAATGCCATTGCCAATACCTCGTTCCGTGATCTGTTCGCCCAACCACATTAAAAAACCCGTGCCGGCGCAGAGCGTAATCACGGTCATAAACCGGAACCCCCAGCCTGGGCTGAGCACGAAGGCACCTTGATTCATTTGCTCCAGGCCGACCGCAATGCCGAACCCCTGAATGAGGGCAATGACGATGGTGCCGAACCGAGTGTATTGAATAATCTTCTTTCGACCGCGTTCCCCCTCTTTGGCGAGTTTGGACAGATGAGGAATCACCACCGTCAACAACTGAAGAATGATCGAGGCGCTGATGTAGGGCATGATGCCCAGCGCAAAAATCGTCAGTCTGGAGAGGGATCCGCCGGAGAAAATATCCAAAAATCCGAGTAAGGCGCCGCCTTGCTTCTGAAGAAATTCGGATAAAGCTTCTCCATTGATACCCGGTGTGGGGATATGAGCACCCACACGATAGACGATAAGCATTCCCAGCGTAAATAATACGCGGGTTCGCAACTCAGGTATCTTGAAGATGTTTTGAAAACTAGTCAGCAGACGCTCAAACACAGGGAATGACCTCGGCCCTCCCCCCGGCTGCCTGAATCTTGGCCTCTGCTGATTTGCTGAACTTATGAGCCTGAACCACAAGAGGCTTCGTGAGCTCCCCCTGGGCCAGAATCTTAATCAGCTCTCCTTTTCGCCGCACAAGGCCTTCATTGATCAAGAGTTGGGGCGTAATGGCTTCTGTCGTCTCCAGATCAGCCAAACTTTTCAAGTTAATGATCGTATATTCTGTTCGAAATTGATTGGTGAAGCCGTACTTTGGAACTCGACGAATCAAAGGCATTTGTCCGCCTTCGAACCCAGGTCGCTTTCCTCCGCCTGAGCGAGCCTTCAAACCCTTATGCCCCTTCGTCGCGGTCTTTCCATGGCCGGATCCAGGACCACGGCCGATACGCTTTCGTTTGTGTTTCGCTCCACGAGAAGGAGCAAGATCATGCAACTTCATTGGGGACTCACTTCCAGTAAATAGCCAACCTTGGCGATCATGCCTTTAACTTGATCGCTGGCGGGACGTGACACCGTGGCGTTGAGTTTTCGAAGCCCCAATCCCCTGAGAACCAAGCGATGCTTATACGGCGTCCCAATCGGACTCCGCTTCAGGGTGATACGAAGGCTTGCTTGAGTACTTGCGGTTTTCTTTTCAGTAGCCATTAGACTTGCACCTGCGCTTCAGTTGCAACACTCCGTCGTAATCTCATCATTTCTTGAGGATCACACAATTGCTGAAGGCCGTGGAGAGTCGCTCTGACAGCGTTGAATGGATTACCACGACCCAAGGTCTTGGCAATGATGTTATGCGCGCCAGCCAGTTCAACAACAGCCCGAACAGCGCCTCCGGCAATGATCCCGGTACCATCAGCAGCAGGCTTCAGCAAGACGTGCTCAGCACCGAAGAGGCCGTGCACTTCATGCGGAATAGTCCCTCCCTTAATCGGGACACGAACCAAATGTTTCTTGGCTTGCTCGACGGCCTTGGAAATCGCAACAGGCACTTCTGCTGCCTTCCCCTTGCCAACACCGACATACCCCTGACCATCGCCAACCACCACTAAAGCGCAAAAATTGAAACGCTTTCCGCCCTTTACTACTTTGGCGACACGGTTGATAAATACTACTTTGTCTTTTAGGCTCAGTTCTTCGGGATTGACTCGCACAACGTCATTCTCCTTTAAGTCGTCTCATGTGACTTGTCACGAGCAGAAGTTAGGCAATCTGCACGGATCTGACACCTAAAACTGCAGGCCGCCTTCACGCGACGCATCAGCCAGGGCCTTAACGCGACCATGATACTGTCGCCCGCCACGATCGAAGACAACCATCGAGACCTTGGCTGCCTTCGCCCGTTCGGCAATTAGTTTTCCAACAGCTTTCGCGCCTTCAATGCTTCCCGTCGATTTCACAGACTTGCGCAAGGCCTCGTCCAATGTGGAGGCCGCGGCTACGGTATGACCGCGGAGGTCATCAATAATCTGAGCATAAATATGAGAGCGACTACGAAAGACATTCAGGCGTGGCCGATCACTCGTCCCAATGACAGATTTTCGAACGCGCCTCTTACGACGCGCTAATTTTCTATTTTTTTCTTGGATATTCATCAGTCGTCCCTACTTACCGGTCTTGCCCGCCTTCTTCCTCAAGACTTCACCGGCGTATCGAATTCCTTTTTGCTTATACACATCAGGCGGCTTAATCGAACGAATATTCGCCGCCACCTGACCGACTAAACGCTTATCCACCCCTTTAATGGAAATCAGGGTTTGCTTATCGACCTTTACATCAATGCCTGCAGGAACCGTATAGGTCACCGGATTGATGTAGCCGACATTAAAGCTCATTTCTCGTCCCTGCAATTGAGCCTTATAGCCGACACCCGTAATCTCCAGGGCCTTCTCATACCCCTTCGTGACACCTTGAATGATGTTACTGAGTTCCGCTCGAACGAGCCCATGCATCGCACGAATCTGGCGCGCATCGCCAGAGCGGTTGACCAACAGCTGCCCATCCTTCACCGCGACACTCAAACCATCAGTTAATTTCCAATCAAGTTTGCCGATCGGGCCCTTGACTGAGACAACGTGACCGGACACCTTAATGTCCACACCAGCTGGCACTGAAATTGGTTTCCGCCCTATCCGCGACATACGAACCCCGTTACGACGTTACAGCGACTCCGGTTATTACTGCGCCTTACCCGACTCTAACTACCAGACAGAACAAAGAACTTCTCCGCCTAACCCAGACCGCCTGGAATCACTGTCAGTCATAAGACCTTTCGAAGTAGAGATGACCGCCACACCGATACCATTCCTAACCTTGGGAACATCATCCCGACCGACATACACACGCCGCCCTGGTTTGCTGATTCGTCGCATCCCCGTGATCATCGGGCGAGCTTCATCCACATACCGAAGTTGGACGGAGAAATAGGGATGTCCCTCTTCCTGCATCTCACCGTAACCGAGAATGAATCCCTCTTTCCCAAGAATGTTGAGAATTTGCCGTTTCACCTTTGAAACGGGGACCTTCACCACATCCTGCCGCCGACGAGCCGCGTTCCCTAGTCTCACCAATAGATCAGCAATCGGATCAGTAATCATGCATTCCTCTTCTACGCCGGCAACAATTCACTTCAAATGAAGCGGCTACCAGCTTGACTTACGAACTCCTGGAATCTCACCCTTGAGGCTCAAAAATCGAAAACAGATACGACACATCCGAAAGCGACGTAAAAATCCACGAACACGACCACAGAGTCCACATCGGTGGTAGTCACGACAAGCAAATTTCGATTTTGCAGCCGCTTTGTTCCTTAGTGCTAATCTTGACACGCGATCCCCCTTACTCGTGCGCGGCTTACCTCGCCACGCCAACTGACACCTACGGGCGCATTAGGCCCGAAACGGCATCCCTAAATGCTTGAGCAAAGCCTTACCCTCATCGTTTGTTCTGGCGGTCGTGACGATCGTGATATCCATGCCATGGATCGAGGCGACGGTATCGTATTCGATTTCAGGAAAAATCAATTGTTCCTTCAGGCCGAGCGTGTAATTGCCGCGACCATCGAAAGCCTTTGGCGACACACCACGGAAGTCTCGAATACGCGGCAGGGCGAGGGAGATCAAGCGGTCCAAAAACTCCCACATCCGCCGGCTGCGAAGGGTAACCTTAGCGCCAATCGGCATTCCCTGTCTTAACTTGAAGCCTGCGATGGCCTTCTTGGCTCGCGTAGTAACCGGCTTTTGCCCGGTAATGATGCCAAGCTCATTAGAGGCACTCTCCAGTAACTTCACGTTTTGAATGGCCTCGCCCATCCCCACGTTCAGGACGATGCGTTCGAGCCGAGGAACTTGCATCAAGTTGCCGTAACCAAACTCCTTCATCAAAGCCGGAACCACCTGATCGCGATAAGTGTCCCTGAGCCTCGGGGAGAACTGGTGCTCATTGCCTGAATCCTGAGAGATCTCAGGAGCGGCGGCCTCTTTCTTGGTTGACGACTTTGAACTCGCCGCCTTACTGCCCTTACCCTTCTCTACTTTTGCCATGAACGTCTTTCCTGTTCCGACTATTCGACAATTTCTTTGGATTTTTTACTCAGTCTGGCCCGCCGACCGTCATCTTGGCGCTTGACCCCCAGCCGAGTCGGCTTCTTCGTAACTGGACACAAAAACATCACATTGGAAATGGCCAGTGGTGACTCACGCTCTAAAATCCCACCCTGACGAAGCTTTTGATTCGGCTTGGTGTGACGTTTGATCATATTGAGTTTTTCCACCAGGATCTTGCCGGCGACCGTATCGACAGACAAAACCTTGCCTGACTTCCCACGCTCACGTCCGGTCACCACCACGACGGTGTCGCCCTTGCGAATTTTTGTTTTAATTCGTGCCATCCCTACCAGAACCTTTCTTCCTTCAACTACAACACTTCCGGCGCAAGCGAGATGATCTTCATGAACTTCTTCCAGCGAAGCTCACGAGCGACCGGGCCGAAAATACGGGTACCAACAGGCTCCCCTTGCGCGTTGATCAACACACAGGCATTGCGGTCGAACTTAATGTAGGAGCCATCATCGCGACGCACTTCTTTGGTTGTCCGCACGATAACTGCCCGACTTACATCGCCCTTCTTCACACCAGCCTGTGGAATCGCTTCCTTGACGGCTACGACCACGATGTCGCCCAACGATCCGTACCGACGCCTGGTTCCCCCAAGCACATGAAAACACATGACTTGCTTCGCGCCGGAATTATCGGCCACATCCATGTATGTGTAATTCTGAATCATTCCCTGCCCTACTCACTGCCAAGGATTTAAACCCCTCAGCGGTTCAAGTGTGTTCCGTCGTTATTTCTCAGGTTGCCCCTTAGTCATGACGCGTACCACACGCCAATGCTTATCCTTGCTGATGGGACGCGTTTCACTCAGTTGTACCCGATCCCCTACTTTGCACACATTCCCCTCATCGTGCGCCTTCAGCTTGGTCACTCGACGAAGCACTTTTTTGTAGATCGGATGAATGACCGAACGTTCAACGGCAACGACCACCGTCTTATTCATCTTATTGCTGACGACGTTGCCATACCATTCACGTCGATGTTGTTGGCCTTCCTTCATACGCCCCTTCTCTCTTACTTACCGACCGATTGGTCGGTTTGTGTCTGCAGCAACTCCAGCTGACGCCTCACCGTCTTGAGCCGAGCTATGTCACGCTTCGTGCTCCGAACTTGCATCGGGTTTTCAAGCCTTCCAATGCCGAGCTGGAACCTGAAATTGAACAGCTCTTGGCGCAGCTGCTTTTCCTTGTCGGTCAACTCATCAATCGAGAGACCGCTGAGATCCTTCACATCCATCACATCACCACTCAACACGGGCTACAGGTTACTGAAATTCACCACGGGCAACAAATTTCGTCGCGATCGGAAGCTTGTACGAAGCCAGCTTCAAGGCCTGTTTGGCGACGTCAGGAGCCACGCCACCCATTTCGTACATGATTCGACCAGGCTTGACTACGGCCACCCAATACTCAGGGTTGCCCTTACCTTTACCCATGCGTGTTTCTGCCGGTTTCTTGGTGATTGGTTTGTCGGGGAAAATCCGAGTCCACACCTGACCACCACGCTTCACGAAACGTGTAATGGCAATACGGGCGGCTTCAATTTGACGACTCGTAATCCATCCTGGCTCAAGGGCCTTTAAGCCGAACTCACCGAGGGTAATAGCTCCCCCACGGTAAGCCTTCCCGCGCATTCGGCCCTTCTGCATTTTTCTGAACTTAACTTTCTTTGGCGCTAACACAGACCCACCTTTTCCTTATCGAAGCTATTAGCCAAGCCGACCAAGTGCCGAATCTGGCTTTAATTGAAGAGCAGGCAACAGCTCGCCCTTATAGATCCAGGTCTTCACACCAATCTGGCCCATTGTCGTATGAGCCTCAGCGAACCCATAATCCACCTCAGCTCGTAAGGTATGCAGTGGTACACGACCCTCACGATACCATTCAGTACGGGCAATTTCCGCTCCACCCAAACGTCCAGCCACCATAATTTTAATACCCTGAGCACCCAGACGAAGGGCTGACTGCACACTGCGCTTCATGGCGCGACGAAAGGCGACGCGCTTCTCCAACTGAGTTGCCACATTCTCGCTGACCAGCTGAGCATCAAGTTCCGGCTTCTTGATTTCCTTCACCGTTATGTAAGCTTGGCCGGAGTATTCCTTCTCAAGAGCCGCCTTGAGCTTGTCGACTTCCGCCCCTTTACGTCCGATGATAATCCCCGGACGGGCGGTATGGATAATCACCCGGGTCTGATCGCCAGACCGCTCGATTTCTACCTTCGCCACTCCGGCGTGATAGAGCTTAGCTTTCACCATTTTACGGATCTTAATATCTTGGTGAAGGAGCCGGGCGTAGTCCTTATCCGCGTACCAGCGGGAACTCCACGTGTAGTTATACCCGATGCGATACCCAATTGGATGTGTCTTCTGACCCATGAAGAATAACCCTCAGTCTAAGTGTAAAGGCCTAGCTATTCGCTGCGGCACCTGGAGCAGCCACCGCAATGGTGATATGGCTTGTGCGCTTCTGGATAGAATTAGCACGTCCCATTGATCGCGCTCGAAAACGCTTATAAATTGGCCCACAGTTCACAACGGCCTGAGATACCCACATCTCGTCGCTGTCGCCCAGCTCCTTCTGCTCGGCATTGGCTACAGCCGAACGAAGCAGCTTCTCAATAACCCGGGCGGCATGCTTCGGGGTATGCCGGAGCATCGCTAATGCCATAGGCACTTGCTGCCCTCGAATCATGTCAATGACAATGCGCGCCTTTCGAGGCGTAACTCGCACAAAACGTAAAATTGCTTTTGCTTCTGCCATAGCTGACCCCACCCACACCTTCCGATCCTTCAGCAAACCAGCGATTACTTCAGAGCCACTGCTTTTTCGGTCTTTGCCTGCCCATGGCCTTTAAAAAAGCGCGTAGGAGCAAATTCACCGAGCTTATGGCCGACCATATTCTCAGTCACAAAAACGGGAATGAATTTCTTGCCGTTATGCACCGCAAACGTGTGCCCGATCATATCCGGCACAACGGTCGAACGACGCGACCAAGTCTTAATAAGTTTGCGGTCTTTCATCTGATTCATCTGTTCGACTTTTTTCATCAGATGATCGTCAACGAATGGACCCTTTGTAATTGAACGAGGCATGAGCCGCTCCCCTACTTCTTCCTACGTGCGATGATGAATTTATCAGTCGCTTTATTCTTACGGGTTTTGTAGCCCTTTGCCGGTGTCCCCCAAGGGGACACGGGATGGGGATTGCCCTGACCGGACTTTCCTTCGCCTCCGCCGTGGGGGTGATCAACCGGGTTCATGACCACACCACGAACATGGGGACGCTTCCCCTTCCAGCGAGTGCGACCCGCCTTTCCGACAACAACATTCTCATGATCCACATTGCCAACCTGCCCGACCGTAGCCATGCAGGTGGATAATACCTTGCGCATCTCACCGGACTTCAGGCGAATTTGCACATACGCACCGTCGCGGCCCATGACCTGGGCAGACCCACCGGCACTGCGAATTAATTGGGCACCTTTTCCTGGCTTCAATTCGATGTTGTGAATGGTTGTACCCAACGGAATATTCACCAGCGGGAGCGCATTCCCTGGTCGTACCTCAGCACCCACACCAGACTGAACCGCATCGCCAATAGCTAGCCCAACAGGAGCGAGGATGTAGCGCTTTTCGCCATCGGCATAGTGCAATAAGGCAATTCGCGCGGAGCGGTTCGGATCATACTCGATCGCGGCCACTTTCGCGGGAACACCAGCCTTGTCCCGTCGAAAATCAATCTGTCGATAGAGGCGCTTGTGCCCGCCCCCACGGAAACGAATTGTTTGTCGGCCATCATTGTTACGCCCACCGGTCCGGAGATGGAAACCCGTCAGTGCCTTTTCAGGCTTCTTCTTGGTGAGCTTCTCACCCTGAATAGCCGTCATTCCGCGGCGGCCAGGCGTCGTTGGTTTATAGACTTTTAATGGCATAACTGTTTCTCACTTTATCGAGAGGCTCACCGGCTACACGCTTTCGAATAGCTCTAGCTTCTCGCCTTCCTTCAACGTGACAAATGCCTTCTTCCAATCTGACCGCTTGCCGACAAAGCGACCCAAGCGCTTTACCTTGCCACGAATATTTACCACGTTGACGCGGGACACCTTGACCTTCAAAAGCGTTTCGACGGCCTGTCTGATTTGAATCTTATTCGCATCGGGATGAACCAGAAAACCGACGGTGTTACCCTGCTCCCGCAGTGCGGTAATCTTTTCCGTCAAGAGCGGCTGAATAAGTACCTGATGGAGGTCGCCCCTCATGACCACACCTCTTTCACACGGCTTAATTCACTCTGCGGAATCACCAGAGAGTGACACCGAAGGACGTCGTACACATTCAATTCTTCCGGCCTCAAGACCGTGACGCCGGACAAGTTCTTACCAGCCTGCACGAGATGGGAATTCGCGTCACCGACAACGAGAAGAGCGGTGCCAGAGATACCGAGCTGAGCCAGCGCGCTAGCGAGCAACTTCGTTTTCGCTTCCGCAATGACTAGGTCGGATACCACAAGCACACTACCGTCAAGCACTTTCGAAGACAGTGCACTTTGCAAGGCAGCACGATACTTCTTCCTCGGCATACCATAGGCATAACTTCTCGGCTTTGGACCAAAGACGGTGCCCCCATGCCTCCAAACAGGAGAGCGGAGGGAGCCAGAACGTGCCCGCCCCGTATGCTTCTGCTTCCAAGGCTTTTTCCCTGAGCCACTCACTTCTCCTCTACGCAAGGTGGAAGCAGTGCCCTGGCGGTCGCATGCACGCTGCATCACCACAGCTTCATGCACGAGAGGCACGTGGGGCTTGCAACCAAACACTTCGTTCGGCAAGTCCACCGTACCGACTTTCTTCTTTTTTGAGTCCACCACATCAACGATCGGCATAGCTCAACTCTTCTTCGACTTCCGCACAATCAGCAGCCCATTCACACCACCGGGCACTGCTCCGCGGACAAACAACAGGTTTTCATCTGGACGTGCATCAATCACTTTCAGACGCTGAACCGTGACGCGCTCGTCCCCCATATGCCCTGGCAGGGCCTTATTCTTCCAGACACGGGACGGGTAGGAACTGGCACCGATAGAGCCTGGCGCGCGATGAAACATCGATCCATGAGTCTCAGGACCGCCCGCATAGTTATGCCTGCGAACAACACCCTGGAATCCCTTACCCTTGGAAACCCCGACCACATCGACCCAATCGCCCTTTTTAAAGATGTCGACCTTAATGGTCTGCCCAACAGTAACGTCCCCGACTTTCGGAAACTCGCGCAGCCATCGACTAGCTGGAGCCTGATGCTTCTTCAAATGCCCCAATTCACCCTGCGACAGACTACGCTCCTTGACTTCGCCGAATGATAACTGGACAGCCTCGTAACCATCACGCTCTTTGGTCTTGACTGAAACAACCCGACAAGGTCCAGCCTCAATGATTGTTACCGGCGCCAAAACGCTTTCGTCATAAACCTGGGTCATTCCCAGCTTTTTACCCAACAATCCGTTTGTCATCGTCTTCCTGTCAGCTCACACGAGATCGGCCAGGCCGATCGTCAGAGCTTAATCTCCACATCCACGCCGGCCGCCAAATTCAACTTCATCAACGAATCCATAGTTTCCGGCGTCGGCTCCATGATATCCAACAGTCGCTTGTGAGTGCGGATCTCAAATTGCTCACGAGACTTCTTATCAACGTGAGTTGAGCGCTGCACCGTAAACTTCTCGATTCGTGTCGGCAAAGGGATGGGACCGACAACCCGGGCACCACTCCGACGCACCGTCTCAACGATCTCGACTACCGACTGATCAAGCACGCGATAATCAAACCCGCGCAACCTGATACGAATTCTTTGATCGACTTTCACGCTCAACTCCTCACATGCCGGCCAACGGACCGGGACATCACTACGCTAAAATTTCCGTGACGACACCCGAGCCCACGGTTTTGCCGCCCTCACGCACCGCAAACCGCAACCCCTGATCCATCGCAATCGGGCTGATCAACTCGCCCGTCACCGTCACATTGTCTCCCGGCATCACCATCTCCACGCCCGGCGTCAACGTCACAATCCCCGTCACGTCGGTCGTCCGGAAGTAGAACTGCGGCCGGTAGCCGTTGAAGAACGGCGTATGCCGTCCGCCTTCTTCCTTTGTCAACACATAGATCTCGGCCTTGAACTTCGTGTGCGGCGTGATGCTCTTCGGCTTCGCCAACACCATGCCCCGCTCCACATCTTCCTTCTTCGTCCCGCGCAACAAGACGCCGATGTTATCCCCCGCCTGCCCCTCGTCGAGCACCTTGCGGAACATTTCTACGCCCGTCACGATGGTCGTCTGCGTCGGCCGCAGCCCGACGATTTCGATTTCGTCGCCGACCTTCACGATGCCCTTTTCGCAACGCCCCGTCACCACCGTCCCGCGCCCACTGATCGTGAACACGTCTTCGATCGGCATCAGGAACGGCTTATCAATGGCCCGAGTCGGGGTCGGGATATACGTATCCACCGCTTCGAGCAATTTCAGAATGGACGGCACGCCCAACGGCCCCTGATCACCCTCGACCGCCTTCAGCGCCGATCCCTGCACGATCGGAATCTTGTCGCCCGGAAAATCGTACTTCGTCAGCAACTCCCGCACTTCGAGCTCGACCAACTCCAGCAGCTCCTTGTCGTCGACCTTATCCGCCTTGTTCAGAAACACCACGATGTAGGGGACGCCCACTTGGCGCGCCAACAAAATGTGCTCCCGCGTCTGCGGCATGGGACCGTCGGCGGCACTCACCACCAGGATTGCGCCATCCATCTGCGCGGCGCCGGTGATCATGTTCTTCACATAGTCGGCGTGGCCCGGGCAGTCAACGTGCGCATAGTGCCGATTGTCCGTCTCGTATTCGACGTGACTGATCGCGATCGTCATGATCTTGCTAGCATCCCGACGGCCCTGGCTCTCGCTCGCCTTCGCCACTTCGTCGTAGCTGATAAACTTCGCCATTCCGCGATCCGCACAGATCTTGGTCAGCGCACTCGTCAGCGTCGTCTTTCCATGGTCCACGTGCCCGATCGTCCCGATGTTCACGTGGGGCTTTCGTCGCTCAAATTTCGCCTTCGCCATCCCCAGTCCTCCCTAGTTCACAGACCCAGAACCCCTACTCACCCCGATGCTTCGCAGTGATTGCTTCCGCAATTTGCCTCGGCACCTGGTCGTAGCGGTCGAATTCCATACTGTATGTTGCACGGCCCTGCGTCCGAGATCGCAAGTCCGTCGCATACCCAAACATTTCCATCAATGGCACAGTGGCCTCAATGGCCTGAGCGCCGGCACGCACCTTCATTCCCTGAACTTTTCCCCGGCGACCATTGAGGTTACCGATGACATCGCCCATGAAATCCTGCGGGACAAGCACTTCGACCTTCATGATCGGCTCGAGCAGCACGGGATCAGCTTTCTTACACGCATCCGCAAATCCCATGGAGGCGGCAATCTTAAAGGCCATCTCATTAGAGTCAACATCGTGATAGGAGCCGTCAATTACAGTAACCTTGACGTCGCGCAACGGAAACCCAGCAACCACACCGGTCTCCATCCGCTCCTTAACACCTTTCTCAATAGCAGGAATGTATTCCTTTGGAATGGAACCGCCGACTGTCTTATTAATGAATTCCAACCCCTTACCGGCCTCAGAAGGCTCGACTGTCAGGACAACGTGGCCATACTGCCCACGACCGCCCGTCTGCTTAATGTACTTAGACTCAGCTTCAGCCTTGCGCCGAATCGTTTCACGAAACGCGACCTCCGGCTTGCCAACATTGGCCTCAACCTTAAATTCACGCATCAATCGGTCGACGATGATCTCAAGATGCAGCTCACCCATACCAGCAATGATGGTCTGGGCGGTTTCCTCATCGGTCCGCACCCGGAATGACGGATCTTCCTGCGCCAATTTCTGCAAGGCGAAACCCATCTTTTCTTGATCCGGCTTCGTCTTTGGCTCGATCGCCATCGCAATAACCGGCTCTGGGAATTTCATGATCTCAAGCAGCACGGGCTGCTTTTCATCGGCCAGGGTATCACCCGTCGTGGCATTCTTAAGACCAACCGCAGCAGCAATATCTCCAGCGTAAACGATATCGATTTCCTCACGCTTATTGGCGTGCATCTTCAAAAGTCGACCAACACGATCCTTCGTGCCCTTGGTCACATTAAGTACCGGCGTACCGGTCTTCAAAGTGCCAGAGTAAACCCGAAAGAACGTGAGCTGGCCCGCGAACGGGTCTGTCATAATTTTGAAAGCCAGAGCAGAAAACGGATCAGAGTCGGATGGACGCCGCTCAACTTCCTTTGAAGTATTCGGATCAATGCCGATAACTGGAGGAATATCCACCGGGGACGGAAGGAAATCGACGACGCCATCCAAGAGCTGCTGCACACCTTTATTCTTGAAGGCTGATCCGCACAGGACAGGCACCACCTTCATCGCAATAGTCCCAGCCCGAACGACCCGACGCACCTCTTCTTCCGTCAACGACTGACCATTAATATACTTCTCCATGACCTGATCATCGAATTCGGCCACGGCGTCCAGCATTTTCTGGCGATACTCGTTGGCCTGGTCGACCATATCAGCCGGGATCTCACCAATCTTATATTTAGCACCTAACGTTTCGTCGTCGTAGAAGTACCCCTTCATGGAGATCAAGTCGACAGACCCACGAAACTCAGCCTCACGCCCAATCGGAATCTGAATCGGCACAGGATTCGCGCCCAATCGATCAATAATCGACTGGACACTCGCATAAAAATCAGCACCGATGCGATCCATCTTATTCATAAACGCAATGCGTGGCACTTCGTACTTATCGGCCTGACGCCAGACAGTCTCAGACTGAGGCTCGACACCCTGAACAGAATCAAACGCGGCGACCGCACCATCAAGCACTCGCAAAGACCGCTCCACCTCGATCGTAAAATCGACGTGACCAGGCGTATCAATAATATTGATACGGTGCTCACGCCAGAAGCAGGTCGTCGCAGCCGCCGTGATCGTAATACCACGCTCACGCTCCTGCTCCATCCAGTCCATAGTGGCGGCGCCCTCATGAACCTCACCCATCTTGTGCGTCATTCCCGTGTAGTAGAGAATGCGCTCAGTAGTCGTAGTTTTTCCGGCATCAATATGCGCCATGATGCCGATATTTCTCGTTCGCTCTAACGGTGTCTGCCTAGCCACAACTCCCCCAGAAAAACAAACGTGCCGCCATCCGAGCCGGAAACCTTTGACCGCAAGGCCGAATTCGACCCAACTACCTTGCAGCTCGGCTCATCAGCAGCACGACACTACCAACGATAATGGGCGAAAGCTTTATTAGCCTCAGCCATTCGATGAACGTCTTCGCGCTTCTTTACCGAAGCGCCAGTATTATTGGAGGCATCCAACAATTCAGCCGCAAGCCTATCCCGCATACTCTTCCCACCACGAGACCGGGAATACTCCGTGATCCACCGCAAAGCCAACGACACTCGACGAGAGGGACGTATCTCGACAGGAACCTGATACGAAGCCCCACCAACCCGACGAGACTTCACCTCCACCACCGGCTTCACATTATCGATGGCCGACTTGAAGACCTTCATCGGATCGCCGCCGTTAGTCTTCTCCTGAATCACATCAAAGGCCCCGTAGCAGATCCGCTCAGCCGTACTCTTTTTCCCACCACCCATCAGGACGTTCAGGAACTTCCCAACGAGCTTGTCACGATATTTCGAATCTGGCTGCGCTTCTCGGTGACCAAAAAATTGTCCGCGTGGCATCGTTGTCCTATAAAATGAAATCGGTTTTCGCCACGCATATGCGCGGCGAGATAATCACTTACTACTTGGGACGCTTCGCTCCATACTTTGAACGCGCCTGCTTCCGATCGGCGACGCCAACGGCGTCGAGGGAACCACGAACGATGTGATAACGCACACCAGGCAAGTCCTTCACGCGACCGCCACGAACCAACACAATCGAGTGCTCCTGAAGATTGTGCCCCACACCCGGGATATAGGTCGTAACCTCCATCCCATTCGTCAAACGAACACGAGCCACTTTTCGTAGCGCCGAGTTCGGCTTTTTCGGGGTCGTGGTGTAGACACGAAGACAGACACCGCGCTTCTGAGGACAGCGCTTGAGCGCAGGACTCTTCGTCTTTGACTTAACGAGCGTCCTGCCTTTTCGAACCAGCTGATTAATCGTTGGCATGCACGTACTCTTTCTTGAAAAACAAACGTTTGCTCAGAAAACATTCGTGAGCGAAGCCGTCGGATTATAGAGATGTGACCTACTTATGTCAAGAATGTTCTTTTTCTTTTCATCCATTATTTTCGGTTGGCGTATCTGCTGAACCACCCGCAGACTGACCAACGGCCACCGGTAACGGCTGTCCTCCCGATAGCTCACCAGGAGCCTTGGCACTGGCCACAAAGGTCTCCCGATACTCTTCAAAGCCACTACCGGCAGGAATGAGTCGTCCCACGATCACGTTTTCCTTCAACCCGAGGAGGTTGTCCTCGCGTCCATTGATGGCAGCTTCAGTCAATACACGGGTCGTCTCCTGGAACGACGCGGCAGAGATGAAGCTATCCGTGGTCAACGCAGCCTTGGTGATGCCCAGCAGGACCGGCTTTCCGAGTGCTGGTTTCCCGTCCTTCTCGAGCACCCGCTGGTTCTCCACATCGAAAAGGCCCTTGCTTACCTGGCTACCAGGCAAGAAGGATGTATCTCCTGGATCCTCAATCCTGACCTTCCGCAGCATTTGCCGAACAATGATCTCGATATGTTTGTCGTTGATCGACACACCCTGCAAGCGATAGACGTCTTGCACTTCGTCGACCAGGTATTTCTGCAGCTCCTTCGGCCCCAATACATCCAGGATGTCGTGAGGGTTGGCAGAACCGTCCATGAGGGGCTCACCGGCCCGAACCCAGTCCCCCTCGTGCACGTTGACGTGCTTCCCCTTGGGGATGAAATACTCTTTGACATCGCCCATTTTATTGTCGACCAGGACCTTGCGCATACCCTTCACAAACCCGCCATACGACACTTCTCCGTCGATCTCACTGATTACCGCCTGCTCCTTAGGCTTGCGGGCCTCGAACAGTTCAGCAACCCGCGGGAGACCTCCAGTGATGTCTTTGGTCTTGGTCGTTTCACGCGGAATCTTGGCTAGAACGTCACCGGGATGCACCATGGCACCCTTCTCAACGAAAATGTGAGCCCCGACCGGCAAAAGATATCGGGCAACCGGCGCGCCGCCAGACCCAGAAACTTTGGCCGTCTTTCCACTATCATCCTTGATCGATACGCGCGGTCGAAGCGTGGCCCCGCTCTGCTCGATGATCACCTTGCGTGACAGTCCGGTCACTTCGTCGAACTCTTCCTTCATGGTGACGCCTTCCAGAATGTCGCCGTAGGCAACCTTTCCGCCCGTCTCCGTCAGGATGGTTAACGAATAGGGATCCCACTCGACCAACTTCTGAGCAACCTCAACTCGATCGCCGTCCTTCACCTTGATTTTGGCGCCATAGACAACGGGATACTTCTCACGTTCCCGACCGCTGTCGTCGACGATAGCGATTTTTGCGTTGCGGTTCATAACAACCCACTCGCCCTCTTTGTTCCGAACCGCAATGCCGGCATTATGCACATCGGCATTTTTCTTCGCATCCAAGCTCATGTATTTCAGATGCCCCGCGTGCTTGGCCTCCAACACCGTCTGTTCGACCACTTTACTGGCCGTACCACCGATATGGAAGGTACGCATCGTCAACTGAGTGCCAGGCTCACCGATGGATTGTGCGGCGATGACGCCGACGGGCTCGCCCTTTTCAACCAATCGTCCACGCGACAGATCACGCCCATAACAAAGCCGACACACGCCACGAGCTGACTGGCAAGTGAGCACTGATCGAATCTTGACCCGATCAACACCGGCCTCTACCACAGCCTTCGCCTGCTCTTCGTCGATTTCTTCGTTGAAAGAAACAATGATCTCGCCCGTGACTGGATCGCGGATGTCTTCGCCGGCGAGACGTCCAAGGAGACGCTCTTCCAATGGCTGAATGATTTCTCCGCCCTCCAGCAGTGCACTGACCAAAATCCCGTCCGTCGTGCCGCAATCTTCTTCGGTCACGATGACGTCCTGAGCGATGTCAACTAATCGACGCGTCAGATAGCCAGAGTTGGCCGTTTTCAGCGCGGTGTCGGCCAGACCTTTTCGCGCGCCGTGCGTCGAGATGAAATATTGCAACACCGTCAGCCCTTCACGGAAATTGGCCGTGATCGGAGTCTCGATGATTTCACCGGAAGGCTTCGCCATCAATCCGCGCATACCGCCGAGCTGACGAATCTGCTGCGAACTACCTCTCGCACCCGAGTCGGCCATCATGAAGATCGGATTGAAGGACTCGATCTTCGCAGGATCGCCTCCGGCGCCCAACTCCTTCATCATTTCATTGGCGACCTGCTCGGTAACGTGCGCCCAAATGTCGATGACCTTGTTGTATCGCTCACCGTTGGTGATCAAACCCTCGGAATACTGCTTTTCGATTTCATTGACTTCATGCTGAGCCTTCCCGATCAGGTCTTCCTTACGAGACGGAATATGCATGTTATCGATACAAATGGACATCCCGGCTCGGGTTGCGTAGTGGAAGCCGAGATCCTTGATCTTATCCAGGAAGGTGACCGTCTCGCGATGTCCCGCTTGCCGATAGACCGCGTCGATGAGTTTCGACATTTCCTTCTTGGTCATCAGCTTATTGGCGTCGGCGAACGGCATCATCGGAGGCAGAATTTCTGCCAGGATGACGCGACCCGCAGTGGTCTGGACCATCGCGCCGTTGACTCGAACCTTAATCCGGGCGTGCTCGTCCAGGGCGCCCGCATCATACGCAATGCGTGCCTCTTCGGGTGAGCCGAACAACTTACCTTCACCCTTCGCGCCGACCCGCTCCTTGGTCAACCAGTAACAACCCAGCACCATGTCCTGAGAAGGAACGGCAATCGGTTTCCCGTTAGCCGGAGACAGAATGTTGTTGATCGACATCATCAGCACACGCGCTTCGACCTGTGCCTCCACGGACAACGGCACGTGGACCGCCATTTGGTCTCCGTCGAAGTCGGCGTTGAACGCCGCGCAGACGAGCGGATGAAGCCGGATCGCTTTACCTTCGACCAGGACCGGATCAAAAGCCTGAATACCCAGTCGGTGCAGGGTCGGGGCGCGATTGAGCAACACCGGGTGCTCCCTGATGACCTCATCGAGCACGTCCCACACTTCCGGGCGCTCTTTTTCGACCAACCGTTTGGCACTCTTGATGGTCGTGGCCGCGCCACGCTCTTCCAACTTGTGGAAGATAAACGGCTTGAACAATTCCAGGGCCATTTTCTTGGGCAAACCACACTGGTGCAAACGCAACTCCGGGCCGACGACGATAACGGTTCGGCCTGAGTAGTCCACACGTTTCCCCAACAGGTTTTGCCGGAATCGACCCTGTTTACCCTTGAGCATGTCGCTCAACGACTTCAGTGGGCGCTTGTTTGGCCCACGAATCGCCCGGCCCCGACGGCCGTTATCAAACAGCGCGTCCACCGCCTCTTGCAACATCCGCATTTCGTTACGAATGATGACGCCAGGGGCCTTCAGCTCGATCAAGCGCTTCAAGCGATTGTTCCGGTTGATCACACGCCGGTAGAGATCGTTGAGGTCTGACGTCGCAAAGCGGCCTCCGTCCAGCGGGACGAGCGGGCGCAATTCAGGCGGCAGCACCGGGATGACGTCCATAATCATCCATTCCGGCTTATTCCCGGAGCGGCGGAACGCTTCCAAGACCTTCAAACGCTTGGCATACTTTTTCTTGAGCGCGGCGGAAGCCGAAGCCTTCGCCTTCACATGCAATTCGTCCCACTGCGTATTGATATCCACCTTCCGGAGAAGTTCACGGATCGCCTCAGCGCCAATGCCGACCTTGAACGCGCCGCTTCCATACTCCGACTGCAATGACCGTAGTTGCTCCTCCGAGACCAACTCTTGCTCGCTCATGCTGGTCGAGCCGGGATCGACCATGACGTAACTCTCGAAATACAAAATCTTTTCGAGCTGCTTGAGGCTCATGTCGAGCAACGTGCCGATCCGGCTCGGCACGCCTTTCAGGAACCAGATGTGCGCGACCGGCGCCGCCAGCTCGATATGGCCCATCCGTTCACGGCGGACCTTAGACTGGATGACTTCCACGCCACACTTGTCGCAGACGATGCCGCGGTGCTTCATCCGCTTATATTTGCCGCAATTGCACTCCCAGTCCTTAATCGGCCCGAAAATTTTTGCGCAGAACAACCCGTCCTTCTCAGGCTTGAACGATCGATAGTTGATCGTCTCGGGCTTCTTGACTTCACCATAAGACCACGACCGGATTTTTTCGGGCGACGCAATGCGAATCCGCATCGAGTCGAACGACACCGAGTCACGCGGTTTTTCGAATAATGTGTATACACCTTCCAAGGTTGATCCCTCCTTAACGGTCGCCTGAGCGCAGTTCTGAGTGGTGAGCTATCTGACGTCCGCTCTCAAGACTCAGCACTAGAATCAGTCCTTTGATTTGACCAGCTCGACATCGAGCCCAAGACTTTGCAGCTCTTTGACTAACACGTTGAACGATTCCGGCAATCCAGGCTCCAGGAACGGCTCGCCCTTCACAATGGCCTCATACATACGAGACCGGCCCGGCACGTCGTCCGACTTGACGGTCAGGAATTCTTGAAGAATGGACGCGGCCCCATAGGCCTGAAGCGCCCAAACTTCCATCTCTCCCAAACGCTGACCACCGAACTGCGCCTTTCCTCCGAGTGGCTGTTGCGTCACAAGGGAATATGGACCAATCGACCGGGCGTGAATTTTATCGTCCACCAGGTGGTGGAGCTTCAACACGTACATATATCCGACGGTCACGGGACTGCTGAAGGATTCACCGGTTCGCCCGTCCATCAACATCGTTTGACCACTGGGAGACAATTTTGCTTTCTTGAGAAGCTCCTTGATCTCCTTCTCAGAGGCTCCGTCGAACACAGGACTAGCGACCTTAATGCCCAATGCTCTGGCAGCCCAGCCCAAGTGCGTTTCCAGAATCTGCCCCACGTTCATACGAGACGGCACACCCAACGGATTCAGCACGATTTCAACCGGCGTTCCGTCCGGAAGATACGGCATATCCTCTTCCGGCAGCACGCGAGACACGACACCCTTATTCCCGTGGCGTCCGGCCATCTTGTCACCGACCTGGATCTTCCGCTTCATCGCGATGTAGACCTTCACCAACTTGATCACACCCGGCGGAAGCTCATCCCCCCGTCTCAGCCGCCCGACTTTTTCGTCGTACAGCGTCTGCAGGATTTCAATCTGCTCCTTAGCGCGACGCTCAACATCCTCAAGCTCCTTCTGCTCATCAGGATCACTGAGAATGATGTGGCGCACCATGTCGTCCGGCAACCGCTTCAGAATTTCCGCAGTGAGCTTGCCCTTTTTCTTGAGAATCACGTCGCCCGTCTCAGGATCCATCAGATCCCTACCGACGACTTTTCCGAGCAACAGCTTACGGACCTTCTTGGTCTTTTCATCTTCAATGATACGCAGCTCTTCCTGGTGGTCGCGCTGCAACTTCATGTGATCTTCGCTCTCAATACTCTTGGAGCGCTCATCCTTATCCAGGCCCTTGCGGGAGAAGATCTTCACATCGACGACGATACCTTCCACGCCCGGCGGGACCGTGAGAGACGTATCCTTCACGTCACCGGCCTTTTCACCGAAGATCGCGCGCAACAGTTTTTCTTCCGGCGTCAGCTGGGTTTCACCCTTCGGCGTCACCTTCCCGACGAGAATGTCGCCAGGCTTCACTTCGGCACCGATCCGGATGATGCCGCTCTCATCGAGATCACGGAGCGCTTCTTCGCCGACATTCGGAATGTCGCGAGTAATGTCCTCCTTGCCCAACTTGGTATCGCGCGCTTCCACCTCGAACTCTTCAATATGGATGGACGTGAAGGCGTCTTCTCGAACGAGCTTTTCGCTCAACAAAATCGCGTCTTCAAAGTTGTATCCACCCCAGGGCATGAACGCGACGAGCACATTCTTGCCGAGTGCCAACTCGCCGTGGTCGATAGCCGGTCCATCGGCCAACACCTGCCCTCGCTTGACGGGCTCGCCGATCCGAACCACCGGCGTCTGCGTAATGCAGGTGTTCTGGTTCGATCGCTGGAACTTGATCATCTCGTATACATCAAGACCGGAATCGTTTCGCTTGCGGCCTTCTTTGGCATCCGCCCGCACCACAATCCGGGTGGCATCAACGCTTTCCACCACACCTTCACGTTTGGCCTGCACGACATACCCCGAGTCACGCGCAACCACCGCTTCCATGCCGGTGCCGACCAACGGCGATTCAGCCTTCAACAGAGGCACGGCTTGCCGCTGCATGTTCGACCCCATCAAGGCACGGTTCGCGTCGTCATGCTCAAGGAACGGCACCAACGCTGTGGCGACGCTGACGACCTGCTTCGGAGACACGTCCATGTATTCGATTTTGTCGGGGGTCGCAGTAATAAAGTCCCCGGCTGAACGCGCCGAGACCGTTTCGGACACGAGGCGACCCGTCGTATCAACTTTCGAATTGGCCTGGGCGATAATGTACTTGTCTCCCTCGATCGCCGAGAGATACTCCAGTTCGTCACTGACTCGCCCCTTCACCACCTTCCGATAGGGTGCCTCGATAAAACCAAATTCGTTGATGCGCGCATAGGTGGCAAGGGATGTGATCAATCCGATGTTCGGACCTTCCGGCGTCTCAATCGGACAAATGCGGCTGTAGTGCGACGGATGCACATCGCGCACTTCGAAGCCTGCGCGCTCGCGCGTCAAACCACCGGGGCCAAGGGCCGACAGGCGGCGCTTGTGCGTGATCTCAGCAAGGGGATTCGTTTGGTCCATGAACTGGGAGAGCTGACTGCTGCTGAAAAACTCCTTCACCGCTGCGACCACGGGCTTGGCATTGATCAAGTCGTGCGGCAACACGGTCTCCATATCCAGGAGATTCATGCGCTCTTTAATGCTCCGCTCCATGCGCACGAGGCCGAGCCGGAACTGGTTTTCCAAAAGTTCACCGACAGACCGCACACGACGATTGCCCAAGTGGTCGATGTCGTCGATCTCACCCCGGCCGATCTTAAGATTCACCAGATACCGCACTACCTCAACAATATCTTGCGCCGTCAGCGTCCGCTGTTCGAGGGCGAAATCCAAGCCCAGCTTTTTGTTGAGTTTGAGCCGCCCGACCGGCGACAGATCATAGCGTTTCGGACTTAAAAACAAATTATCGAACAGGGCTCGCGCAGTTTCGACAGAAGGGGTTTCACCTGGCCGGAGACGGCGGTAGATTTCGACCATCGCCTCTTCTTTCGAGCCGGTGCGCTCCATATCGAGCGTATCAAGGATCACCAGCGTGGCATTGGTCGTGTCCAGATAAATGACCTTGAATTCCTCAATGTCGCTATCCAGGATCTTCTCAAGGATTTCTTCCGTCAGTCGTTGGTTCTTCTCTGCCAGCGACTGTTTCTTGCCGCTGTCGACCAACTCAGTCAACACGGCGCGCCCCACCAGTTCGGCAGGCGTGACAGGAATTTCCTTGATCCCCGCCGCCTTCAGCTTGGCGATTAAGACCTTCGTTAACTTCGCACCTTCTCGAACAATGGGATCCTTGCCGCCCTTTTCGGTCACTTCCGTCGAACACTTCAGACCGTGATGGATTTCAGGATCAAGCTTCCGATAGAGCTTCCCCTTGGAGACACGAATCTCCTCCACGGGATAATACATTCGTAACAGATCATCCGTGCTATACCCGAACGCCTTCAAAAGGATGGTGGCCGGCATTTTCCGACGACGATCGATACGAACGTACAGAATATCCCGCGCATCAAACTCAAAATCGAGCCATGACCCCCGGTAGGGAATGATCCGGGCAGAATACAAGACTTTGCCGCTGGCATGCGTCCGCCCCTTGTCGTGCGTGAACGACGCGCCCGGCGAGCGGTGCAACTGACTGACCACCACTCGCTCGGTCCCGTTGATCAGGAAGGTGCCGCGCTCGGTCATAAGCGGAAGTTCTCCGACATAAACTTCCTGCTCCCGAACATCCAACACTTTTTTCTTCGGCCCTTTATCCTCTTTATCGAAGACAATCAGCCGTACACGCAACTTCAACGGCACGGCAAACGTCATGCCCTGCTCAAGGCACTCCCGCTCGTCGTACTTGGGTGTCCCCAACGAGTAGTTAGAGAATTCCAAGGCCGCGGTGTTGTTGTAGTCGGTAATGGGAAAGACGCTGGCTAACGCCGCCTGCAACCCTTGATCCTTGCGACGGTCCGGCTCGACTTCCATCTGGAGGAACTCTTCGTAAGACCGTTTCTGGATTTCGATGAGATCTGGGATATCGATACTCGTGCGAATCCGAGAAAAATCTTTACGTTCGACAAACTCCGAAAGAGTCGATTCCGACATTCGTTAGCCCTCCAAGCTCATAAGGAGATGAACGCCCTGCGCCATCCCAACGGACAACTCACACTGCAGCCCACAGAAAGAGTTACTTCACTTCGACTTTCGCCCCGCTCTCTTCGAGCTTCTTCTTCATCGTGTCGGCTTCTTCCTTCGTGGCACCGGCCTTGATGGGCTTGGGAGCGCCCTCGACCAGGTCCTTCGCTTCCTTGAGTCCGAGGCTGGTGAGCTCGCGCACCACCTTGATAACCTGGATC
Source organism: Nitrospira sp. (assembly GCA_037045225.1). Lineage (NCBI taxonomy): Bacteria > Pseudomonadati > Nitrospirota > Nitrospiria > Nitrospirales > Nitrospiraceae > Nitrospira > Nitrospira sp. The sequence continues at coordinate 3,072,089 of JBAOHZ010000009.1, read as the reverse complement.
TTCTTGTCGGCCGGGGCACTGACCAAAATAACATCGAACGACGTCTTCTCTTCGGCTGGGGCTGCCGCCGCTCCACCGCCACCCGCGGCCACCACGGCCACCGGAGCCGCCGCCGTCACCCCGAAACGCGTCTCCAGTCCCTTGACCAGATCGGCCAATTCCAACACGCTCATGCCCTCGATTGCCTTGATCAACTCATCTTGTGACAACTTGGTTCCTGCTGCTGCTGACATGTCGCCCTCCCCTTTCTTTTTATCCTGAATGGCTGCAATGACTCGCACAAACTTGCTTAACACTCCGCTCAACGCGTACACCACGCCGCGAATCGGGCCCTGCATGGCCGATAGCAGCATCGCAATCAACACTTCCTTTTTCGGCAGCTGCGCAATGGCATTCAGATCCGCCGCCTGCACTAGCCGGCCCTCCAACACTCCGACCGTCACCTTGATTTTCTCAGAGCGTTTCTCAGCCTGAATAAAATCACGCAAGATTTTGGCCGGGAGAACCGGGTCGTCGTATCCGATCACCAAGCCGGTCGGCCCCTTGAAATGCTCCTTGGCATCCGCAAGGATGGTCCCGGTCGAGGCGCGTACGGCCAAGGTATTCTTGATGACGCAGTACTCGGCCTTGGCGCCTCGCAACTGCCGGCGCAACTCGGTCATTTGATTGACGGGCATCCCGGCACACTCCGTCAGAATGGCCAAGCGGGCGCGACCGAACTTTTCCGTCAACTCTGCGATCGCTGTTGCCTTCTCTTCTTTCTTCATGCCTCTCCCCTTACTGAGAACCTGCCTGTTCTCAACTCCACAACTTCGACAGCGCCACAGGATCCAGCTTCACGCCAGGCCCCATCGTGCTCGACATCGTCACACTCTTCAGATATCGGCCCTTACAGGACGACGGCTTTGCCTTCACCACAGACTCCAACACAGCCTGCGCATTGTCGTAGAGCTTCTGAGCATCAAACGATACTTTGCCGACAGGCACTTGCACGATTCCGGCTTTCTCGACCTTAAATTCGACACGACCCTTGCGAATCTCACTGACGGCCTTGCCGACTTCAAATGTGACCGTGCCGGTTTTCGGATTGGGCATCAACCCACGGGGGCCGAGCACCTTACCGAGCTTACCGACAGAGGCCATCAGATCAGGCGTGGAGATTGCGCAATCAAACTCCATCCACCCGCCCTTGATCTTTTCCATCAGGTCATCCGACCCCACGTGATCGGCACCGGCCTGGCGAGCCTCCTGCTCTTTCTCACCCTTGGCGAAGACGAGCACGCGGAGCTTCTTACCCGTTCCATGCGGCAACGCGGTCGTCCCGCGCACCATCTGATCCGAGCGCTTGGGATCAATCCCCAGCCGAATCGCCAGATCGACAGATTCATCGTACTTAGCAAACGACGCCTGCTTGACGGCCTCGACGGCCTCTTTCAATCCATAAAACCTAGGCTCGATCTTTTCCTGAGCCGCGGTCAATTTCTTTCCCATACTGCTGCTCCTTCACATCCGACGGAGGTTCACTCTGCAGACACTTACTGGACGGTGATGCCCATGCTACGCGCGGTTCCCTGAATAATCTTGATGGCGCCCTCAAGATCAGCCGCATTCAAGTCAGACAATTTCTTCTGCGCGATTTCACGAACCTGAGCCTGACTGACCTTCCCCACCTTATCCTTGTGTGGCACGCCCGACCCTTTGATGATCCCAGCGGCCTTTTTCAACAAGTCCGACGCCGGAGGCGTCTTCATGATGAAGGTAAAGCTCCGGTCCTTGTAGACCGTGATAATCACCGGGATAATGCTATCCCCGTCCTTCTGCGTCTTGGCGTTGAACTGCTTGCAGAACTCCATGATATTCACACCATGCTGTCCCAATGACGGGCCAACCGGCGGAGCAGGATTGGCCTTGCCGGCCGGAATCTGCAACTTAATCTGCGCTGATACTTCCTTGGCCATGAGTTACTCCCTGAGAACTGCGGACTGAGCGCGAGGGCTGAGAACGGCTCCCAGTCCACCATCTCGAATCCAGTGACCTCAAATACGTTCGACCTGCAAAAAACCAAGCTCGACCGGTGTCGATCGGCCAAAAATACTCACAAACACCTTCACCCGGCTATGATCGGCATCCACATCATCTACCGCGCCATTAAAGCCCAGGAATGGACCGTCGACAATCCGAACATTGTCGCCCTTGATAAACCGAACCTGCTCCCGCGGCCCTGCCGCACCGGCATCCACCTGCTTCAGCAACGAATCGACTTCTTCCGACGACAACGGTGTGGGCTGCGCACCTCCGCCGACAAACCCGGTCACCTTCGGCGTCTCCTTGATCATCTGCAGCGTTTCGTCAGCGAGCGGTGCCTCCAGCTCAATCAGGACATAGCCCGGGAAAAACTTTCGACGAGACGTCCGCCGCTTCCCGTCCTTGATCTCAATGACATCTTCTGTAGGAACCAGAACCTGCCCAAGTCGCTCGGTGAGCCCCATTTGACTTGCGCGCTCGAGGAGACTGGTCTTCACGCGACCCTCAAACCCCGCATAGGTATGGATGACGTACCAGTTCTTATTGCTCATCGTCTCCTCTCAGCTGAACATCCAGCATCGTATCGTCCGGGCATCGCAGGACCTGTCCAGCCGCACCACGCAACTAAATAACCTTGCGCATCAGCCAGCCCAGCACGGAATCCATCATCGACAGATACAGGGACATGAGAATGCAGAATACGATCACGACCGTGGTGGCACCGATCGTTTCCGCCCTCGTCGGAAAAGAAACCTTCTTGAGTTCACCGCGCACACCCTCGATGAATTCTCGAATAGAGGTGATCAATCGATGAAACACGGTTACAATCCTCTCTTAGAACGTTCCACACACTTCATTGACCGCGAGCCAACCGGCACCCGCCACACATCCACGCGCTCAGGCGCCCTCGGCTTGGCAGGGGCACTAGGATTTGAACCTAGACTCTCGGTTTTGGAGACCGATGTGCTGCCGTTGACACCATGCCCCTCCATCCGGAACATGAGCACTGCCGAGCCACGGGCCATGCCCCACCCAGCAGAAAAACCCTACTTCACTTCCTTGTGCGCGATATGCTTCCGGCAGAACTTACAGAACTTATTCCGCTCCAGCCGATCCGGATCGTTCTTCTTGTTCTTGCGGGTCGTATAATTTCGCTGCTTGCAGACCGTACAGGCCAAGTCAATGATATCTCGCATTTGCCATCCCCTGAGCCGTCAACACTCAGCCACCAGCCCCGCTTCAAGAGCTGATCACTGATCGCTGATCGTGCATTCTTACGCTAAAATTTCCGTGACGACACCCGAGCCCACGGTTTTGCCGCCCTCACGCACCGCAAACCGCAACCCCTGATCCATCGCAATCGGGCTGATCAACTCGCCCGTCACCGTCACATTGTCTCCCGGCATCACCATCTCCACGCCCGGCGTCAACGTCACAATCCCCGTCACGTCGGTCGTCCGGAAGTAGAACTGCGGCCGGTAGCCGTTGAAGAACGGCGTATGCCGTCCGCCTTCTTCCTTTGTCAACACATAGATCTCGGCCTTGAACTTCGTGTGCGGCGTGATGCTCTTCGGCTTCGCCAACACCATGCCCCGCTCCACATCTTCCTTCTTCGTCCCGCGCAACAAGACGCCGATGTTATCCCCCGCCTGCCCCTCGTCGAGCACCTTGCGGAACATTTCCACGCCCGTCACAATGGTCGTCTGCGTCGGCCGCAACCCGACGATTTCGATTTCGTCGCCGACCTTCACGATGCCCTTTTCGCAACGCCCCGTCACCACCGTCCCGCGCCCACTGATCGTGAACACGTCTTCGATCGGCATCAGGAACGGCTTATCAATGGCCCGAGTCGGGGTCGGGATATACGTATCCACCGCTTCGAGCAATTTCAGAATGGACGGCACACCCAACGGCCCCTGATCACCCTCGACCGCCTTCAGCGCCGATCCCTGCACGATCGGAATCTTGTCGCCCGGAAAATCGTACTTCGTCAGCAGCTCCCGCACTTCGAGCTCGACCAACTCCAGCAACTCCTTGTCGTCGACCTTATCCGCCTTGTTCAGAAACACCACGATGTAGGGGACGCCCACTTGGCGCGCCAACAAAATGTGCTCCCGCGTCTGCGGCATGGGACCGTCGGCGGCACTCACCACCAGGATTGCGCCATCCATCTGCGCGGCGCCGGTGATCATGTTCTTCACATAGTCGGCGTGGCCCGGGCAGTCAACGTGCGCATAGTGCCGATTGTCCGTCTCGTATTCGACGTGACTGATCGCGATCGTCATGATCTTGCTAGCATCCCGACGGCCCTGGCTCTCGCTCGCCTTCGCCACTTCGTCGTAGCTGATAAACTTCGCCATTCCGCGATCCGCACAGATCTTGGTCAGCGCACTCGTCAGCGTCGTCTTTCCATGGTCCACGTGCCCGATCGTCCCGATGTTCACGTGGGGCTTTCGTCGCTCAAATTTCGCCTTCGCCATGATTCACTCCTTTTCTCAGAACTCTGTTTTCCCAGAAACCCTAACCGTATATTCAGGCTTCCCACCGACGGACGGGCGCCCCTTCCGAACAAACTTGACTGGAGCCCACGACGCGAATCGAACGCGTGACCTCGTCCTTACCAAGGACGTGCTCTGCCAACTGAGCTACGTGGGCCCTACTTCACAGTCTTCATCCGCTCGCGCACCCTCTGTCCGCACCCGTGGTCGAGCACACTGGATTTGGAGCGGGCGATGGGATTTGAACCCACGACAGCCAGCTTGGAAGGCTGGAACTCTACCACTGAGCTACGCCCGCCCACGGTGAACTAGCAACACTTCAACGATCCGCCCACGCCGGACTCAGCTCTACAAGCCCGCACACACCGACAGATCCGGATCAATCTTCAATACCAACCAGACGTGCCTCTCGCACACACCATCCGGCCGGACGAGCTTGGTTTGGTGGGCAGGCAAGGATTCGAACCTTGGAAGCCATAAGGCAGCAGATTTACAGTCTGCCCCCTTTGTCCACTTGGGTACCTGCCCGCTAGGCACACGTTCCCAAACTCAAGCGTATTCGACTTATTTCAAATAAATCCCAACCAGAGTGACGTCATTCCCAAGAGAGAAGAACGAAAGTAAGCCTCACCACGCACAGCTCCCCAGCAAAACAACAGAGCTGGAGCGCTGATGAGATGAGGATTGATCTGGCCTCGAAAGCAGCCGATTTTATTTGCCGCGCGGTCCATTGTCAAGGGGGTATGTTCTATGCAGGAACAATTCTAGGAGACAGGCGTGGCAACACAGGCGCCTCTGGCAGGAGGAGCCCCTCCCGGGCGCGTGAGCACCTGATCGGCCTGACGAATCATGTCCGTAGAGCTTCCCAATACATCCGTCATCAGTCGCAACAACTCCGGAGCAGACAGGCGGAAGTCCGGCGCCAGAAACCGCTTGCGCGCCATGACTTTTTCAGCTGGATCTTCCGGCTCGTAATACCCGCTCAAGACAGCATTCTGTTCCGCCTGACTGAGCCGGGACATCCAGGCCGACACCTGACGCGACCGGCTAGGCGAGCGAGCTTCACGTCCGCCGGCCTTCTCCACTTCCAACTGTGTCCATACCGCCCATCCCACAAACACCGCCCAGGTTTCATTAAGCGCTTCCCACGATTCCGTCTCGCTGAGAAAACGCTCCTCCGTCACAGTTTTTTTTTGGAGCACGGGGGTAATGAGGACGTGCTGGTACCGACACCGCTGCTGTTCACGGGCGAAAGCCATCAGTGACAGAGGGGCCGGCAAGAGCCCAGCTTCCTGCTCGATAAAATCCATGTACGCGTGAAATAGCTCGTGATAGAGCGTTTCCAACTCTTTATGCGTCAACCGCGCCAATGGACGCAACGTTCTCCCCGCTGCATTGAGAGACAGCGATCGGGCCAACACCATTCGATGCTCAGCCGGATGATACTCTGCGGCAAAGGCATGGAGATCCTCAAACTCGAAGGACACAAACTCCGCTGGAACTTGCTCAAGGAACCGAGTGGGGAGATTGAGGGCCTTTGCTTCCGCCATGAGGGTGGCCCAGAGACGTGAGGAATCCGAAGTCGCTGCCACCGTGTCAGCCATGGCCTGGCCGATGCCCAGCCATCCCCACAACAACCCCACCGTCACCACGGAGAGCGCGGTTCGGCAGACACTGCTCTGTGAACGCACAAGACGCATGATGATCCTGAATCGAAAAACGGACTGCGAGCACTTATCCTAAGTTATCTGGTGGGAGCGAGCATCCTAGACATACCGGTCATCCTCGCGCGCCCAATCGTGCCCATGCCCTTCCTCGACCAAGGCCAAGGTTTCGAACAGACGGGGAGACACGTGATCGAGGAATCGCGAAGGTTTGGACAACAACATGCCCGAACTCCGATCATAGACATTGATCGGATAGGTCAAGAACAGGTAGCGCTTCGCCCGCGTCACGGCGACGTACAACAACCGTCGCTCTTCTTCAAGCTCCTCATCGGTATTGAACGAGAAGACCGAAGGGAATTTCCCATCCACCACCCATAATAAAAACACACACTGCCACTCCAACCCCTTCGCCGAATGAATCGTCGACAACACCACTTGCTCATCGTCACGCCCGATAGCCTCCACGCCCACGGCACTGCCGTCGGGTGGTGCCAGCGCTAAATCCGCCAGGAACTCAGTCAAGCCGGGGTAGCTCTCGGCAATGGTGTGCAAATGATCCAAATCTCGAATGCGCTTGGGATAGTCGTCATGATGATCCTTCAGAATCGGCAGATAATACTCGTAAACCCGGTTCACCTGTTCCGTCGGGCTCAGATCGTCACTCTTCGACAGATTGTCGAGGACCAGCGCCAGCTCCTTCAATCCCTTGCCCGAGCGGCCGCTACTGCTCCGCAGCACCTCGTACGGATCATTCACCCGCACCATGGCCGCGACCAGATCCTGAGCCTTCTTCGGACCGACCCCTTCAACCAGCATGAGCACCCGGTGCCAACTGACCGCATCCTGGGGATTCACCACCACTCGCAAATGGGCCAGAAGATCCTTCACATGCGCGGCTTCGATAAACTTGATCCCGCCCCGCTTCACGAACGGCAACCCACAACGCGACAGCTCGATTTCCAAATCGAAGGAATGAAAGCTGGAACGAAACAGCACCGCAATCTCATTCAGCGGCACACCTTCTTCGCGCAGTTCCAGAATTTTTTGCGCCACAAATCGAGACTGTGCATTCTCCCCGGCTGCCTCCACCAGCGCCGGCAGCGGCCCGTCCAACTTACGCGTGAACAAATGTTTCGTATATTTCTCGGGAGCTTCCTGAATGATCTCATTCGCAACGCTCAGGATCGGCTGCGTGCTGCGGTAATTCTCCTCCAGCTTGTAAATCTTGGCACCGGGGAACCAGGAGGGAAATTCCATGATGTTACGGAATGTGGCGCCGCGGAACGCATAGATGGATTGGGAATCGTCACCCACGACCATGACATTGTCATGAGTGGCCGCCAGCTTCCGAATGAGTTCCGCCTGCAGTCGATTCGTATCCTGGTACTCATCCACTAGGATGTACCGGAATTGCCGCGAGATCGTGGTACGAGTCGGCTCATCCTTCGTCAGTAGGTCCCGCAATAACACCAACAGGTCGTCGTAATCGAGCAGCTGGCGCTGGCGCTTCGCGGCCTGATAGGCGCGCTGGAGCTTCCCCAGCGCATCGAGATGGTCGGCAAAGTGGGAATATTCGTCGAGAACAATCTCTTCCAATCCGCGGAGCGTATTTTCGCACTTACTGTAGATCTCCGCGATGGTTCCCTTGCGGGGGAATCGCTTATCTTTTTCGTTCAGGCCCAGCTGGGCGCGCAGGAGGGCAATCAAATCTTCCGCATCGCCTCGGTCCATGATCGTAAAGCCTGGCTCGATCCCGAGCACTCGCCCGTGGCGGCGCAGCAGCATATTCGCCACGGAGTGAAACGTGCCGCCACAGACTCGCTGGCTGCGCGATCCGATTAACGCGCCGACACGTTCCAGCATTTCTTCGGCAGACTTCCGGGTGAAAGTCAGCAGCAAAATATGCGAAGGATCCACCCCGGAATCGATGAGATAGGCAACGCGATGCACGAGCGTCCGCGTTTTGCCGCTTCCGGCACCGGCAATGACGAGTGCCGGGCCATCCACTGCCGTCACAGCCGCATACTGCTGCGGGTTCAGCTCCTTGGCATAATCCAACGAGAACTTCCGGACATGGTCTTGATCCGGAGTCCGTTTCAGAATGTAGGGCTTACTCTCTCGGTCCATGTTGGCATCCGACTGGGTAGTGAGGCACATGACGGGGCGGTCGGGCTGTATAACATACCATCCGGTCCCTTGCAACGACAGCGCCTATGAGCGCCGTCCACGATCGCGTCAAATCAAGATCAACACTTGGCCCTTCAAATTGAGTTGTATATAATGCCGGACCAGCAGGGGACTTCTATGATGACCAGACCGCATTCGTTCGCGCAACAAATACAAACCGTGGCTGAGCTCATGCTCGCGGTGGCAGGAGAATCCGTCTCCGTCATTAAACGCGCCGCCCCGGAGCAGGCCTTGAAGCTCAAACGCCAAGATGAGTGGAGCATCTATCTCGAATTCTTGCGCGTCATGTTCAACCTCACCGACCGCGTGTCAGCGCTCAATATCCCGCTGAAGGAGCAGCCGCAATTCATGGACGAGTTGACCGACACGGTCATCGACCAACTCAAAAAAGCCCTGGAGCCCGCCTTTGGCGTCGGCAGCGACCAAACGGAAATCGTCCTAACGATCGGAACAGCCGTGGCCGAAAGCCGACAGACCTATGAGCGCTACCGATTCCTCGTCACAGAAGACAGCCCGGCAAAGAACGACTTGTACCGGGACTTCAGCGATCGCATCGCGAGTGCCGTCGGCGCCCCGAAGAATCCGGGCGTCAGCGCAGCCGCCACGCTCTGTGTGAGCGCCGTCATCCCCGCCCTCATCGGTATTTTCGAGGGACAGACGCCAGCGACGGCCGCCGATACCACCGCGAGCCCGGCCACGGCCGGAGGGAGCAGCGCTCCACGCGGAACCACAGGCACCGATATTAAATTGGTCAGCGTCATGTCGAGCATTAAAGGCGAGGAAGTCGAAACGCGATGGGGACTGCATCCGCGTTTCCGCCAAGACCTGACCCAGGAGGAGGCGAAACAACTGACGGCAACCATGAATCGAGTCGCCAAGATTCTCGGAGAGCGCTACGCCACCGTTGCCTTTTCTGACCAGTGGGCATCCTGGCACAAAGCCGGACACGCCTGACGCACAGCATTCGGGAAGCGTGACCCCACGGTCTCCTTCCTTACCTAATCGACCACATTCCACGGAGGCGTCGTGCAAGCACCCGATCATACACAACCCCCTCAAGATACGATTCCCCACAACCTGAACCGACTCGGAGAGCTGGCCCGCAATCTTTGGTGGAGCTGGAACCAACCGGCACGGCAGCTCTTTGAATCCATCGACCCGACGCTCTGGTTTCTGACCCATCACAACCCCGTGCAGTTGCTCTCCGGGGTGAAACCTGAACGCTTCGCCACATTGGCCAACGACCCAAATTTCGCACGCCAATACTCCGCCGTAGTGCGTGGCTTCGACGAATATATGAGCAGTAAGAACACGTGGGCAGCCACCGAGTTCCCTGCGCTCCAAAATTCTCCAATCGCCTATTTTTCGGCTGAGTTCGGACTCCACATTTCGATTCCCATCTATAGCGGCGGACTCGGCATCCTGGCTGGGGACCATTGCAAGGAAGCCAGCGACCTGGGTATTCCCCTCGTCGGTATCGGGTTCATGTACCCACAAGGGTACTTCAAGCAGCGGATCAACCCGGAGGGGTGGCAGGAAGCCACCTATGCGCCTTTCAATCGGCATGATTCGCCGATTCAGCAGGCCATGACGCCGAGCGGCAGCCCCTGCTCCATCAAAGTCGAGATCGGCCATCGCCAAGTCACGGTCCTCGTCTGGCAAGTGCGCAACGGGCGGATGTCCCTCTATCTGATCGACACGGATGTGCCCGAAAACACCCCGGAAGATCGCGCCCTCTCCGCACGACTCTACGGCGGAGATCAAGAGACCAGGCTCTGCCAGGAATTTTTGTTGGGAATCGGCGGCGTGCGTATCCTGCGCGCACTGGGTATCAATCCCGCCGTCTGGCACTGCAATGAAGGCCATTCGGCCTTCCTCACCCTGGAACGGATCCGCGAATTCGTCACTGCCGGTCGCAGCCACGCCGAAGCGAGCGACTTAGTCCGTCAGAGCACGGTCTTCACCACGCATACCCCCGTTCCCGCCGGACACGATATTTTCCCCTTTCATCTAATGGACCGCTACTTCAGCAACTATTGGGGTCAACTGGGACTCTCCAGAGAAGAGTTCCTGCGGCTGGGCGAAACCCCTGAAAGCGCAGGGCATGGCTTCAACATGACCGCCCTTGCGATGCGCCTCTCAGCCCACGTCAACGGTGTCAGCCGTGAACACGGGCGAGTCTCCCGACAAATGTGGCAACACTTATGGCCTGGCCTGGCGCAGGATCTCGTCCCCATCCGCAGCCTGACCAACGGCATCCACGCGCCGACCTGGATCTCCCCGGAGTTGAGCTCTCTCTATGCCAAATATCTCAGTCCTGACTGGGCGGAACGGATCGATGACCCCACCATCTGGCAACGGGTCACGGACCTGCCGGATGACGCCCTGTGGGCCGTTCTGCAAACGACGCGGCGAAAACTCATGCGGTTTATTCGCGAACGGGCGCGGGACGGCTGGATTCGCGGCCAACTCCAACCCATGCAAGCGATCGCCCGAGGAACGCTGCTAGACCCGGAAGCCCTCACGATCGGATTTGCCCGACGGTTTGCGACCTACAAACGCGCAACCCTGCTCTTCCGTGACCTGGAGCGGCTCAAGCAACTGCTCCACAATCGATGGAGACCGGTCCAAATCGTATTTGCCGGCAAAGCCCATCCAGCCGACGAACCAGGCCGATACTTCATCCACGAGGTTCTGAATTTCTGCAACGATCACACCCTCGGCGGACATATTGCCTTCTTGGAAGACTACGATATGCACATGGCGAAGTACCTGGTCCAGGGTGTCGACATCTGGCTCAACACACCAAGAGCCCCGCTCGAGGCGAGCGGCACCAGCGGCCAAAAGGCCGCGCTCAACGGGGTGATTAATCTGAGCGTGCTCGATGGGTGGTGGCAGGAGGGCTACAACGGCGCCAACGGATGGGGCATTCAACCCCTGCCTGAGGGCACAGACACCCAGGCGCAGGACGCACACGATGCCGAACAGCTATTTCGTGTATTGGAACAAGAGGTCGTCCCGCTGTTCTACCAACGCGACTTGGACGGCATTCCGCGTGGCTGGCTGCAGATCGTCAAAGAGAGCATTAAAACCGTGGCCCCACGCTTCTGCACCAAACGGATGGTCAAAGAATACATGAGGCAGCTCTATGCACCGGCCACCGCGCGCACCCCGAACAAGTGGTAGCGTGACGGCACCCTGGCCCGGTTGCATAGAAAGCCGCCGATACATCACCTGGACGTTTCTCGCTGGGCTCGCATCCCTTGTTTGGGCCATGCCCTACCCGGCAATCGCGGCAGCATCATCTCCCAAGCCTGCCATCACCTCGCTTGAGCGAGAGGCCATGACCTTCTACCAAGCCGCTGACTACGCCCGCGTCTTGGAGCTACTTCAGCAGGTCCAACCTGGCCAAGAGCCGGGTCTAGGCATGCTCCGGTATGGCATCATGAGTCACCTCAAGCTTGGAAAGCCTGAGGAGGCGTTGAAGCTCTATACCAAACTCGTCGCGAACAATCGACCCGACGAACCAGCGTTGCTACGGGACGTCGCTCGAAGCTTTATTGTCACCCGCGTCCGTGACACTCAGGAACATGTCCGCATTGCTGCCTATACAGCATTGGCCGACATGGGAGAGAGTGACACGTTACCGATCCTTGAGGATGGCCTACTGGATTCGTCGGCGCTCGTGCGCGCTCGTGCCGCTGAGGCCATTGGACGAGCTGGTCTGGCCGGACGTTCCTCGGCGCTTAAACGAGCGCTACGTGATGAAGCTCCCGGAGTTCGTATCGCAGCGATTAATGCGCTAAGTGATGCCAAAGTCGCCGGCATTACCGATCAACTCACCGAAATCGCCCGCGTGGATGAGGGCCCCGAATCCATCTTTGCCTTCGCGGGCCTCTACAAGCTCGGACGAACGGATGTCCTAACTGACATCTCTAACGCCGTCACGCTCCCAGATCCTGAAGTCCGCATGGCAGCATTGGGGATACTTGGACGATTACGCCGTCCCGCCAGCCTGTCTATCCTGAGCCAAGCCGTCTACGATCCCCATCCTGCCGTCCGGGCCTTCGCGGCTGGAGCGCTAGGGGAGTTTGGGAGGCCCGAAGGCCTCGCGCCTCTGACACACGCCCTCAGTGATGAAAACCCACGCGTCCGCAGTGTCGCGGCTTCCAGTCTCGGACGCCTAGGCTCCGCTGAGGCTCGCAGCGTCGTGCAACCACTCTTGCGCGACCCCGATGAACATGTTCGTATCAGCGCCGTCGAAGCCCTCCTTCGTCTTGGTGATGCCGGCGCGGTATTGCACGCCGCAGACCTGGCCCGACATCCCGATCCGTCAATACGTGGTGGTGCAGCCCATGCATTGGCAGCGGCAACAACCGCCAATGCCGTGACCATCCTGGAAAGTTTGCTTCGAGACCAGCAACCGCTCCCGCGCCTCATGGCCGCACGGTCGTTGGGGAAATTGCAACAGAAGGCCCTCCTGACGCCCCTTAAATCTGGCCTCCAAGATTCGGATCCAACGGTGCGCATTGCTTCGGCAGGAAGTCTCATCCAGGTATTGTCTCGAAAAGACAAACCAGGGAGCGCCCGCTAGGAACTGTGATCCGGCATGCTCAGATTCATAGGGCTATTGATGCTCCTAGCCCTCTCATTCGGATTTGGATACCTTTGGGGGAAACAGCCGGCGAATAATCTTGAGCAAACGGTGCGGAACTTCTCGCGGAATGTGGTGGACACCACACTGGGAATAGAACGCGATCTGCATCGCCGCCAACACCTGGTTGATGCAAAATCAAGCGTAGTGCAGGCGAAGGCCGATCTCTACAACAAGAATACGACCGACGCGACAAAAGAATTGGCACTCGCCCTCGAGTCACTCGAGCTCATCGCGCGTGGGAATGGGAAACAGGCAGATCCGAATGCTCAGATCAAGGAACTAGCAGGAAAAATCAAAGAGTTCCGTCTCGAACTCTCGATGGGCAAGAAATTCTCCGCCACAAAGCTGGACGATATCCAGAAGGAGCTGGACCTGCTCCTTCGCAAGTAGTCCTTACCCTATACAGTAGCCGGCTGCTTCTTCCACTTTGCAAGAATGCGTTCGACCCGCATCTTGACCACCATATCGCTGTCCTTCAACAACGGCTTGATCGCTTCGCGACCCCGATCATCGCCGATCGCCTCGAGCGCTGCGGCAGCCGTCAGTCGAGTAAACCAGTCCTTATTTTGCAGCATCTCGATCAACGGATCGATGGCCTCCGGGGACTTAATCCGCCCCAGCGCGATCACCGCTTGCTTCCGCACCAATTCCTCTTTGTCCTTCAACGCCTTGATCAGCCCGGGCAGCGCAGGCTCCCCAAGGTTGACCAATGCATCGGTGGCATCCTCCATGAATTCGTCATTTCTGAGCTGTTGCATGAGCGGCTCGAGCACCCGCTCATCACGAATTTTTCCCAACGCCACGATGGCAGACTTCCGCACGTCCCAGTCGCGCAGCAACTTGAGCAGCACGTCAACGGCGGGAGAACCGATCTGTCCGATTCCCTCAATCGCCACTTCCCGCACCTGCCAATCACCGTCTCGAAGTGCCCCAGCAAGCGGCGCCACACAACGTTCGTCGCCCATCTCCCCGAGCGTAATGGCAGCTTCTCGTCTGACCACCCAATCAGGATCCTTCAGGAGATCGATCTGAATATCGATCTCGTCCTTGACCAGCTCCTCCTCAAGAATCACTTCTTGCATGGGATCGGTGAGGTCTTGAGCCTCCGCCGAAGACTCCAGTGACGCAGCCAGTTGGTCCGAGACCTGATCGGTCAACGTGTCATCCGCGACTTGGCCAACCGGGGAAACAGCCTGGGCCTGTTCTTCTTTTTCACCAGCATGTTCCATATCAATGTTCCTTGTTCCGAGGAGGGGGCGTGGCGATCAGCGCCATCAATTCCGCAACCGATTAGGACTTTGCTTCAGTTTGTTTTCCCGCCGCATGCTTTTTTCTCAAAGAGAGCGCACGTCGTTTGCGCTGCACTCGTTTGAGTCGTTTCTGCAACGCGCGTGCAGCCGGATCACCCGAGAGCTTCGTTTCTTGTGTGACGCGCGCCGCAACTTTTTTCTTAAGGCGAACTTCGTCTGATTCACCAGCCGGTTTCTTTGCCATTCAGCTTTCAACCTCCAACAGTTAAGATCCACAAACATGGGAAATGACGGCGCAATCGAGCCTCATTCTAGAGCGGCAGTCTAATCAAGTAAGGGCGGGGGTGTCAACTCACGGCGTGGGAGTCAGCCGCGCCTAGGACAGGATGAGGACAGGGACGGTGTTGTGAGCCGTATGGTCGGCCGCCAACATGCTGCCGATGCGGCGCTCACGCCTCACATAGAGCGCTTCCTGTGGCATCAGTCTTACAGGAACGGCGGGGCGCTCAAACCCGTCATCAGGGCGACGATGTTGCTTCACGACCCGCGTGTCCGTATTCAATAACATTCCGGCCACCGTCGGAATCTTCGTCGCGGGAATCTGCGTGACCGGGCGATGATCTCCAATCACCTCGATTTGCACGGCAGTCGTACCCACTTCGACCATGCCTAACTCGCGAGCCGCAGCCTGCGAAAGATCCAGCATACGGCCTGCCACATATGGCCCTCGATCATTAATTCGAACGTGAACAGTCTTTCCGTTGGACAAATTGACCACACGAACCACCGTGCCTAACGGTAACTTACGATGAGCCGCAGTGTAGGCGGTCATATCGAAAACTTCCCCATTCGCGGCGAGTTTCCCGTGAAACTCCTTGCCATACCAGGAGGCCACACCCCGATCCTTGATACCAAGGTCCAACGTGAGGTCACCTTTCGGTAACGCAGAACAGGCACTGAGGAGCAGACAGGTAGCCAGGGGAATCACCGTATATCGGGCCTTATGACGGGAAGGGTTCCGGGAGTTCATAAGAAGCACCTCATGTGAAAACCTAGACACCACTGCCGTTCGACAACCCTTGTCGCGCAGTGATGTCAGGCTACGAAAGATTCCCCCTGGCGACAATACCATCGGGGTAGGAAGATCCCCTACCAATAGGCAGAGAAACCAACAGGTAACGACGAAGGACCGGTGGTCGTATTGAACGAGACCTACGACCGACTTGAAGCAGGTGGCCCTCCGGATAACAGACAGACTAGGCCCAAGACAACTGCTCGTTCAGGGGTACCACCAGCCGGCGCTTCCATCCCTCAAATCACCCCACTGATGGGGCAGGACTACCGGTTCAAGACCTGGTCCCTCACCTAGCGGAACCGAAGAGCCTGGTCCTCGAACTTGGTATTCACGACGAACCGTTCAAAATTCTTTTCCAACACTTCGGACAGAATATCGGCGCCATCCTCCGGCTCGAACCAGAAGATATTGTCATGGTTGCCGGAATGGGCATCGGTTCTGACCAGCGAGCTGTTGTCCCCTCGGTTACTCGCCTGAATCAGGACCTTGCTGTGGGCTTCGATGTCGGTCAGCAGAACACCACGCTTGGCATCAACCGCCAGTTCGAGAATTTTACCGGAAAGCACAACGTCGGGCGCAGCCTCTGTCGCGACCGGAGCAACCTTGGCATATTGCGCCTGCCATCCTTTGCGTTTGAGATAATCGGCAAAGGCCTGAGCGGTTTCCTCGCCTACGCTGCCGTTCGAGACATTAAAATACGTTTCGCCTCCCCACATCGAACTTCGGCTTCCCACTTTGGTTCGATCCGTTCGTCCGTCGTCAAACGGCACCACCGTCACCCGCGGGCCCACCATAGGCTTCACCGGCTGAACGGCCACTGAAGCATCTTTAGGCGCCTTGGGCGTCAGATTCATAGGAATCACGTCGCCTGTTCCCGAGCAGCCCAACAGGAGCAGCAACCCGACGGCCACCGGCGCAGACATCCCCCGCACCACATGCTGTCGAATCATAAAATCTCTCTACCTCCTTGTGAGTATCACTAACCGACCAGGTCGTTGCCCCTGGCGCTTTTAGTTTCGATGCAGCACGATTGATCGAACGGTGAGTCCATCGCGAGTCTTGACGTACTTCACCGTCACCTTATCCCCTGCCCGAATATGATCGAGCCCGATCCGCTTCTTCCCGCGCAGAATGGTCGTCCCCTGCTTGAGCACCGCTCCCACCACGGTTTCGTCATTCTCCCCGCGCTGTCCCCTGACCACAATGACCGCAGGGTCGTCCGCAAGATTGAGCACTTCAACCGTCCCGCTGATTTCATGCACCGTATTACTGGCGGCATACACCGCGGTGAGGAAACTTCCGAGTCCCGCCAGGGCCACACACAATGCCGCGCCGATCACTAAGACACCGAGCAAACTGGGTCGCGGCTGATTCATGTCACTCTTCATCCCTGTCGAACCTCACTCCATTCATTGCACAGAGTCACTCGGCGGATAAAGTCGCGGAACTGTAGCAGTTACGCATCACGCTGTAAAGACGAACGAGGTCTTTTCCTGCTATGCGGAACGCTTGGTGTACATCCTTCGCTTGACTGCATCGAAGGCGGTCGGTAAGATCCACGTTCATTTGCCACACCACGTGCCGTATCAACGAACAGTAGGAATCACACCCATCCGGCCGTCTCTCTCGACTGCATGATCGAAGTTTGCAACATCACAAAACGGTATGGAAACCTGACTGCGATCGACCGGGTCACCTTTCGTGTCGACAAAGGTGAGGTGTTGGCCTTCCTCGGCCCGAATGGCGCAGGAAAAACGACCACCATGCGGATTCTGACTTCCTTTATTCCCGCAACGGAAGGGACGGCACAGGTCGCAGGGTTCGACTGCGCGGAGCAACCGGAGGAGGTGAAAAAGCGAATCGGCTATCTGCCCGAGACGCCGCCGGTGTATCAAGAGCTCACCGTCTCCGAATACCTCTCCTTTGTAGGAAGACTCCGCGGACTCAGTGGCGCAGACCTGACCACTGGCATGGATCGTGTCATGGAACGGCTTTCTCTGGGATCTGTCCGCCGGCGACTCATCGCCAATCTGTCTCGCGGGTATCGCCAACGTGTCGGCCTTGCCCAAGCGCTGATTCACGATCCGCCGGTGCTGATCCTGGATGAACCTACGGTCGGGCTCGATCCAAAACAAATTATTGAAATCAGGGAATTGATCAAGAGCCTGGCAGGCTCTCATTCGGTGATATTAAGCACACACATTCTTCCTGAGGCCACGGCCGTCTGTCAGCGCGTGGTGATCATCAGTGGCGGTCGGATTGTCGCCGAAGACACGCCCGACCAATTGTCTGCCCGCCTCCGACGGTCGGAAAAGATCAGCGTGACCCTCAAGGCCCCGCCGGCAAATATCCTCGAGCGTTTTCGCGAGGTCGCCGGGGTTGAGCATGTCCTGACCACGCCCGATCCCCAAACGGTCCTCCTCGAATGCGCCCTGGGTATAGATATCCGAGAGGAAGTGGCACGCTTTACGGTCGGACAGAATTGGGGGTTGCTTGAAATGAAACCGGTCTCCATGACCTTGGAGGACGTCTTCCTGAAACTGACGCAGCGCGAAGACGGTCTCCCGAAAACCGACGACACCGCGGAAACGGAACGACACTAATCCGATGCCACCTGTCCAAGCCATCATCGCCAAAGAACTGCGCTCATACTTCGTCTCTCCGATCGTGTACGTCGTTGGCGGAGTATTCCTGTTGACCTTCGGCTTCCTGGCCTACCTCTATATTGTGTTTACCGGCGCCCAAGCCATTCAGTTGATGCAGATGCAGGGTGGCACCGCACAAATCAACTTGAACGATCTGGTCTTCCGCAATCTCTTTGCCAGCATGCGGTTCGTGCTACTGTTGATCCTCCCCATTCTCACTATGCGCCTCCTGGCAGAGGAACGAAAACTACGGACCTTCGAGTTTTTAATGACCGCCCCGGTGCGGGTCGTCGAGATCATCGTCGGAAAATTTATCAGCGTGTACCTGGTGTTTATCGGGATGCTGCTCCTGACCACCTTGGTCCCGCTCACCCTGGCCCTCTTTAGCGATTTCGACTGGTATCCCGTGCTCACCGGATACCTCGGCATGACGCTCCTCGGAGGATTCTTCCTGGCCGTCGGGCTCTTCGCCTCCTCCATCACTGAGAATCAAATCGTGGCCGCGTTTACCAGCTTCGGCCTGCTCCTGATGTGTTGGTTACTAGCTGGCCTCGGCTCACTCCTTGGTGACACGCCAGCCGGGCATGTGGTCTCATACCTCTCTTTTATGGAACACTTCGATCATCTGGTCCGAGGATTGGTCGACACGAAAGATCTCGTGTATTACATCAGCGGCACGGTCTTCATGTTGTTCCTCGCCCACCGAGTAGTGGATTCGTCACGATGGAAATGACTCGGCGCCCCCTTCCCATCGGTGCGATCGGAACAGGCCTGGCCATTGCCGGAGTGATCGCCTATTCCCTGGTGCCCGACAAGCTGTGGCTCGTGACCCTCCTAGAAGGATTGGCCCTCGCCTCCTTGATTTGGGCCTTCGCCATTCACTTCGAGCGCCTCAAAAACTTTTCCTCCCAACGATCGACCCGCATGGGTGCCAACAGCGCGCTGATGGTCGCGCTCTTTGTGACCATTCTTGCGATCGTCAACTTTCTCGCTGCCCGACACTCGATCCGCTGGGACTTCTCAGAAAACCAGAACTATACGCTTGCGCCGGAAACGTATCGCGTCCTTCGCAACCTCACCAGGGATATCAGCATCACGGTGTTCACCAGGGAAAAGGATCCCGGGTACCAGGCCTACAAGGAACGCCTCGACAGTTATCGGCAAGCCAGTTCCAAGCTGACCGTCCAATTCATCGACCCCGAGCGCCAGCCGAAAGTTGCACAAAACTACGGCATCACTCGAACTGATATCGCCATCTTTGAAAGCGGCCCGCAATCCGTTCGGATTACGTCACCGGCTGAAGTGGAGATTACCGGGGCGCTCGTCCGCGTGTCCAAAGACACCAAGAAGCGGGTGGTGTTCCTGGAAGGGCACGGGGAGCGAAGTCTCGACGATACCGACCGCGGCGGGCTAGCCCTGACGAAAGAAGTGCTGCAGAAGCAAGGGTATGACATCGGCACCGTCACCTTGCTGCAGGAATCCGCAGTGCCTGACCACACCGACGTCCTGATCATTGCCGGCCCTCGTCGAGCGATCACCAAAGAAGAGAAGGAGCGCATCCAGGCCTACGTCGCCAAGGGGGGACACCTCCTGGTGATGGTCGATCCCGACACGCAATCCAACATGGACGACCTGTTGAAAGTCTGGGGACTGGAACTGGGAGCTGGGGTCCTCGTCGATCTACAAGACCGCCTGGCGCAAGGGGATCTGACGGCCCTCTTGGTCCGCACCTTTACCGATCACGAAATCACCCATGAGCTAACGGCTGCCGTATTGTTTCCCCTGGCACGCCATCTGACCTTCCAGGAGGAACAAGGCAAAGATTGGGAGTATGTTCCGCTCGCACGCACCTCGCCCCGCAGTTGGGCCGAAACCGACATGAAAGGGCGCGTCGTCAGCTACACCGAAAAGGAAGACGTACAAGGCCCTCTCGCGCTGGCTGCAGCCTTGACCCCCAAGCAGGCGCCCGAGGAAGGCAAACCGCGCCCCGCCGTCGTGGTCGTCGGAAACTCTGCGTTTGCCAGCAACGGATTTATCAATTTCGTGGGCAACAGCGATTTCTTTCAACGCACGGTGGGATGGCTCTCGGAAGAACGGGATCTCATTTCCCTCACCCCCAAAGACCCCGCCGTACGCCCCTTTACCCCTAACCCGCTCCAGGAACGCATTCTGCTTTATGTTCAGGTGATTCTGCTCCCAGCCATGACTGTGCTTTGCGGTCTGCTGGTCTGGCGGAAACGGCGTCGTTTGTAACACCATGGCGCGCTACTGGCCGACGCTCATACTCGCAGGCATCGTCGCAGGACTTGGACTGTACCTCTATCTGGTCGAACTCCCCGACCAACGCACCGAAGTCGCCACCGCAACCCAAGCCAAACAGATTCTGCCGTTCACAGAGGCACAGATTACGACCGTGACAGTTCGCGGCCAATCCGGCGAGGTCGTGTTGTCCCAAACACCAGGCCACCCCTGGACCATCACCGCACCCATTCAAGCCGACGCCGATCAGCGGCAAGTGCAGGCCTTGATCCGTGCGCTGGTCATGGGAACGGTCTCCCGCTTGGTCGAAACACATCCGGCCTCGTTGACGCCATTTGGCCTCGACCACCCGTCAACGATCGTCACCCTGGCCGCAGGCAACAAACAGGAAACGCTGTCGATCGGCGACGCTGGCCCCCTGTCCTCAACCCTCTATGTCCTAAGAACGTCCGACGAGGCCGTACTCCTGACGGATCTGGCGCCGAAAGACTTTCTGAACAGAACCCTGCTCTCCTTCCGCCGCAAGGAACTGTTGCAGTTTAATCAGCAAGAGACAGAGCAAGTGCGCCTGACCTACCCGTCGACAGAAATCGTGCTCCACGCCCTAGACGAAAAACCCAAAAAGAAATGGAAAATCCGCTATCCAATCGAAGCGGAGGGGGACCGCATCGAGGTCCAAGCCCTCCTCTTCCGCTTGGAAGATCTGAAGGCGTTGGCGATCGTCGATCAAGGGCCGGAGCGGGAGAGGCTCGCGCCCATGCTGACCAAACCTAAAGTGAAGGTCACCCTGAGTGCTGCCGGGGCAGACCACGTGGTTCGCCTTTTCCAACCCGATCCAACCAGCGGGGAAGCCTACGCCCAAACCACATCGGACGGCCCGATCTATAAAATCAGCCCCTCATCTATCAAAGATCTGACCAAGGATCTCTTTACGCTCCAGGACAAGCGACTGCTCGGAGTGGAGATCGGCGATATCGCCATGCTCTCGATCAAAACCCGTGAAGAGCAATATGTGCTCATCCACGAGCGCAACGAATGGGTGCTCGAAGATCAGCCGACAGAGAAGCTCCGCCAGGACGTTGCGGACCTGCTCGTCAGTCGCATCGTGAATCTGCCTGCGGAAGAACGTGTCCTGAAACAAGCCGGGCCGCTGGCCCCCTATGGCCTCGTGGCTCCGTCGGCTGAATTCGTGGCCACAGGGAAAGACGGTCGCGTCGCCGGCCGCCTCGCGATGGGCAATCAAGTCGGCGGACTCGTCTATGCCATCGGTCATCGAATTCCAGGGATATTCCAGGTGCGACCCGACTTACTCAAACAAATTCCCTCTCGACTCGCACTCCTCGGCCAGGCTCAGGGGTCACCCCCCTAAACGACCTGCCGGAGGTGTTTCAAGATAGAGAAGGTTTATGCTACTGTGCGCCCATCGCTCTTGATCAAGGAGGATCCTTCAATGACGTACTCGCGCCCTCACCGTGCCGTTATCTTGTCCTTATCTCTGTTGTTCCTCAGTGCCTGCGCCACAGAAGAAACCATGACCAGCGGCGGATCGACGCAGACTGCATCATCGAGCGCTGCCATGAAAGCCTCCTCGCAGGCGTATGACTCGTTGCAGTCCTGTCTGGCACGCATCCAATCGGGCGGCACGGCAGGCACGCGCCTGCTCGCGGAAGAAAGCTGTCAGAGGGATGAGGCGCTTCGCCAGTCCATCGCTGGGAATGCGACCGCCAAGAGCGGAAATCGGGTCGCGGCTGGAACTGCGGGTGATAGCCTTGAAGCTTGTATGGCACGCATTCCAAAAGACGGCTCCGTCGGGCAACGGATGTTGGCTGAAGAGAGCTGCAAGCGCGACCAAGCCAATCAACGCTAGCACCGCATCACTGCTTGAGATCGACTCACCTCCGAAGGCGGCAGCAGCCCCTTCGGAGGCGCGTCACGTGAGTAGACAATCCTTCCCGCTTTCAGTATCGTATCCTCACGCCCCCGTAGCTCAGTTGGATAGAGCAGCGGTTTCCTAAACCGCGGGTCGCACGTTCAATTCGTGTCGGGGGCACCAAATTCTCAACAAGTTCGCGACACCTGCTCTGGTCGAGCCCCCGTGGACTAACCCGCTAGACCGAGACAGCCAACAACAGCACACTAGTACTAAGAAGCTGTTAGTGGAATGTCACTTGCCCCACTCTTAAGGCTAGGCGTGTCGTACGTATTCCGTGAGGCGCAAACACGCCTTAAAACGCGAGGCCGCATCTGTGCGCAACGGTTTGGGGAAAGGAATACCGACAGATGCGAGTCTGGCCGTCAGACCGCCTGTAGGCGGCTCATTTAGGCCTGACCCGCGGGCGCGCGGCCGCCACCTCTGTGCGCATTGGATAGACCGACGCCGCAAAGCAGTGAGTGAACCAACGTCGTCGCGTGTACCGCAATCGGCTTGGGGGGTGTGGGCTGACAGAAACGCGTGGGAACGGAGCCTTCTGGCGCAATCACCCGTGAGGGAACCGTATCCGTCTAAGCTGAAGCCCTCGGCGGGCCTACCGTGATGATGTAGTCGACGAGTTCATCCATCGCAATGCAGGGCAGTTCACAGGACAGTCGATAGAACTCCTGGCCACGGTCGCCCGCCGTAAAATCAATGGAGACGCTCTTCCGTGTCTCGCCGTCGATAGTCGGCGACGTGATTTCGGTATTTTTTGCGGTCAACGTAAATTTATGCGCGTTTCGGTTCGTGTCCGCATAATCGAGAACAAGCCGAACGGGAGTGCCACGCGGAACGATCATTCGTCGATCCTGCATACCAATGCCGGAGACCTTCAGCCCCTCCGACGTCACTTTTATGGTCACAGTCAGCCGTTCAACGGCCTGCACGTGCAATGGCTCAGTGGCCGTCACCAAGAACATGGAGGTGAACAGCAGGCCGACAATTATGCGTATGCGCTGAATCATGGTCATAACACCTTGTGTTCCTTGTTGGTTCGATTAGCCAATAACGCGGCTCTGAGCGATCACCGGTTGTGTTTTGTTGAGGGAGGCTAGACACGTCTGTTTGCAGCCGTGCTTGAATTCCTGTCCATCGCAAGACTCGACTGCCAGACTGCGCTCGGCCCCATTCCACATCAAGGACACGTGTACTGGTTGGTCAGTTGTCGGGCAGTGAGTTGTTGCTGCGGTGGCGGGTGGCTTCTGCGATTGCATCCCAAATACGCTTACGGCCAACATGGCGAAAAACGTGCCGACGACTCCGATTCCTACAATATCCATGGAAAACCCCTCCTCATCTGCGCCCAGGTTACGATCGCAGCCTGTGCTCTTTGAATTTTTGCCGCGTGATTCTTAGGTCATGCAATGCAAATGCCAGAAGACGCATGAAGAGATTTCCAAGTAGAACACAGGTATATGCTGAGTTTTCGTAGGCTCCCTGGACAGGGACAACGCGAGGACGGACACAAAGTGGCGATAATCGTCAAAAATGTCAGTAGGCCGGTTTTGTGAGGCGCACTGGGAGGCTGATCCAGGGACAAGCGAAGGACACCTGGTATTCCGGATGTCGGCAGCCAATCCTGGCTACGGGACAGGTATTCTCGGTTCTTACTTCATCAATGATCTGGGAGCGGGAATGATCTTCAAATTGTTTCGTGCACCATTCGGACAGAAGAAGATGCCACGTTCCTCGGCGAATGCCACGATGTTGTCACCCGGCGTCAGCCGCTCCTCGGCCATCTGTCAGGGGAGCCGCGGAATTATTCCTACACACTGCTTCGCCATCTGCGCTCTCTCCTGGTGCCACGTGTGCACAGTCGTTGTGTCTCGATCTGGGGTCGGTCCACCCTATTCGGTCCACCCCATCTTGGTGCGCTAAATTTGCGCCAAATATTTTCGCAAGCCACCGATCCCCCTCAAATCTATCGAGTCCCTAGAAAGCACCCCAGCAATTGTGTCGACCATACCCGCGGGGAGCAGGTTCAATTCGTGTCGGGAGCACCATCCTCCCTCCATGTATTCACCCAGCACTCACGTGACGCGGACCGATGCTTTCGGTCGCGCCCCATGCCAGCTGGTGCGAGCAAAGGTTTTCTCGACTGGAGCCAATCGATCACCGGCGTCATTCAACACGATGGCACGACCAAGCTATCCCATCTGCGCGACTACCCTTAGGCCTTCCGGCTCAGCGCAAAACGTTGTCATTGCACAGTTCTCTACAGCAGTTCCGGACCTACGCCGAAGCACTTCCTTGGAAACTGGCCTCTAACGCGTGAACAATCAATGCGTTACAGAAATAGACCAAACCGGTACCGAGCTTGCAATGGGTACTTCCCATAACAAAGGAGTCCCCATCATGATTGAGTTCCCGTTACTGCTCATCGGTTATGCGCTTCTCCCCCTGATCGCCATCCAGGTGATGATCATGGCTGACCGACCCAAAAGGACAGGCGAACAAAACGCCTTTCCACAGGTCGAGATCCTGTG
This sequence comes from Nitrospira sp., assembly GCA_037045225.1. NCBI lineage: Bacteria > Pseudomonadati > Nitrospirota > Nitrospiria > Nitrospirales > Nitrospiraceae > Nitrospira > Nitrospira sp. The sequence continues at coordinate 3,047,368 of JBAOHZ010000009.1, read as the reverse complement.
AGACTGCGGCGGCTCTGTTAGCCATGGACAGAGCCGCCGCCTTTCCATCTCAAGACGTTCATTCTCCTCTGGATCACCTCATCGTTACGTACACGTTGCGAACTCAACGCACGCGCTAATGTCTGCGTCAAACCTTCGAGGCGAGGCACCTACGTAGGGGCAATGTGCCCGACTGACCGTGACGCCAGCCCTGCGCCCTCGACGATTAGAGCAGACGTAGGTAGAATTGGTCATGTATAATACGGGCAATTAATGATCCTACTGTGAGACGCGCCGTCCCGATGGTTTTTGAGGAAAACATCCTGCACTCTTCCGATACGCGGCCGATTCTCCTCTGACGAGCTCCATGAAACCGACACTCCTGTTCATAGGCCTGTCCCTATTCTTCCTGGCAACAACCGGTTGTCGTGGGTACACATTCCTCGAAACACCCACAACCGATGGATTCCACTCCAAACTCCCCTCTCCCTACACCCGCGCGGTCGTCTGGGGTGGTCGTCCTGACACGGTCCAAAGCGCAAGCACCTGGCTGCTAAAAAAGGGTATTCTGGTGGTGGACCAGACCAAGGTCCTGCAGGCGGCCGCGGATCAAAAGGTCAGCCTCACAGGATTTCAATATCTCGAAACGGATGTGCTCCGAATGGCCAAACTCGTCGGCGCACGCCTCGTGGTCTTTAGCAATGCCGAGGTCGGATCCTGGGATGCCTTGAGTTGGAGCAGCGGATTTCCGCACAGCCAACGGGTCTACTCCGCCACCGTTGCCCTACGGGCCGTCGATGTCAACACCGGAGAAATCGAATGGAGCGGGAAGGCTCAGTCCACTGAACGGTTCAGCAATATCGAAGACGGTGTGAGCCTACTGACCTGCCATGCCCTCGCAACTGCCTGGGGCATGCGCAATCCGGGTGCCACTGCACCGGAAAACATTTGCCCTCCAGGGTCTGGCCTCATGACGAGCGAAGTACCCTCGCAGAAGCCCCACACGCCCCCTGCCACATCCAGTAAAGACAGTTCCACCAGTTCCACGAATTATTAACCATCTCCAAGCCGTTTCCATTTTCAGGATCGATCGCGAAGGCTGTGCCCGTACTTCCCCGGCATGGCCTGGGACGTCTCTCTCCAACTCGTCTCAGCGCAAAAGCGCTCTTTTGTCGTTTTTTTTGACCCGAGAGCTATACTGCAAGTAGGCCGTTCCCTGGTGGTCCGTTGTCCGATGCACCTATGGTCCACTACCTTGTCATCACCACCCTCAGCCTTCTCTTAGCCTCCACGGTGTGGGCGGTGGAGAATCGCCCATTTTGGACCGAACAAGCGCTCTTCCATTTCGGCGACGATGTGTTTTTTACAGGACGCGCGTCCTGCGCCCCCAACGCGGAAGAGGGGCGGCAACGGGCCTACGTCGCCGCAATCCAGGAGATCAAGAATTTCTCCCGCACCCAGGAAGTCGGAGGATTTCCCATCGAGACACAAATGATTTTCGAGGACCAGCATCCTGGAGACTGCGCACAAGGACTTGTCACCGTGTGGCGATTATTGCGTGTGTCTCGTAGTGAACTGGAGTCCCTGGCGAAACACCGTCGTCCCGGCACGCAGAAAGACATTTCTCCGATCCAAGCGCAGATCACGGCCGTCCGAAACCTGACACCACGCGTCGGCATGTTACGCGATGAGATTTGGAATCGATACGGCCTGCCCCGCTCGATCTGGGCGCGCCCGGATCAGGGGGAGCTGGTCTGGGAGTACACACAGTTTGGCTTGACCATTGTGTTCAATCAGGACGATGTGTTGACACGCTGGCAACTACACGGCCCTCACCCACGCTCAAGCGACGATCAACCGACGCCCACGCGACAGGACACTCCCGCAGGCAACGAGCTTCCGGCGATTGATCTCACTGCCCGTCTTCAGCAACTCGAAGAGCAACAAGACCTCGATCGACGACGCCAAGCCCAGAGCTATTGCACGGTTCGCTTCGCGGAAGTCCCTGAATCCTTACGCGCGAAACAAAGCAGTTGTGAGCAGCGGGAATACGAACGCTTGAAGCAACAACGCCCTCCCTTCTAGCGCCGCGGCGTGCAGGCACTGCGGCTAGAGGAGTCCAACATGGCCACTGACAGAGCATCCCTCCCCACAATCATGATCATAGACGACGATCCCACAACCCTGCTCCTGAGTACGAAGCCCTTGCGGGATGCCGGCTACACGGTCCTCCAGGCAACGGGCAGCGCTGAGGGGCTCAAACTGTATGCAGAACACCCCTCCCCGATCCATCTCGTGATCGCCGACGTTTTTCTCCCTCCTCCCGGTTTCCAACTTTCCGTCGACAAGAACCCCTATCCCCGCGTGAACGGCCTGGACATGGTTGAACGGCTCATCCAGGGAAAACGAGAAATCCGCGCAATACTCATGTCCAGCAACCCGGCTTCTGAGTTGCAGAATCGCGGCCTCGTACGGGACGGGCTGGTCTTTCTCAAGAAACCCTTTACGAGTGCCGCGCTGTTGTCACTCGTGCAGCAGGTGCTGGCAGGCCCTCCTGCCACTCCAGACCCGAAACACGCGGCTCGATCCGGGAACGGCGATGTCGAGTGGGTGGGGTAACGCTCCTGCGCCGCCCCCCCCTGCCTGGCATCTCATCAGAGATAAGGCAGGGATTTCTTGTCAGACCAGCGCCGCTCGGATAGACTTTTCTCACGAGAGGGACCATAGGCATGGCACGAGCGAAAGCAAGCGAGCCGCAGCGCAGCCGATCGAAACCGAACGCCGTCGAAGAACTCACTCGCGGCATCACCACATTGCGCGAACTCAACACTCAGATCGACGATCTGGGTCGCGATGGATTTCCGTACCGCGAAGCGGTTCGCGCCCGAACCGAACTCTCCTTTCGGGAAACGATTCGGCGGCTGTTCGGGGAAAAGTCGCCGGAGTATCAGGCACACAAGAATCACAAACTCCGAATCGGTACCCGCGCCGAGTCCGCACAGAGCACCACGCTGCTCAAAGAATTGATCGTCGCTTTGGAGCAGCAAAAAGCCGAACTCCTCGGCCTTGCACCCGCTACACCCACGACACCTTCACCAGCGGCACCCGAACGCCCGCCACTGACGGCGGTTCCTCCCAGTCGACCTGCCGAGCCACTCACAACACAGCACGCTCACAGCCCCGCGCCCCTTGCCGCTGTCACCATGTCCGGAACCCCGGCCACCGTCGCAGTGACCAAGACGACGAATCTCAGTCCTCCCACGCAGACTCCGGCTCCACTCGTGATGACGACACCGGTGGCGATGACAACCACGCCCACTCCAACCACCTCAGCCGCTGCCCCCCAACCGATTCGGGACTCGTCGATACAGCGAGGAGCGCCATCACCGCCGCTCCCTTCAATCGCGCCTGGAGCCGCCGTGGTTCCTGCCGTACCCCCTACGGCAGCACCCGCGAGCCCATCACCATCGAGACCGACAGAATCTACGGCCCCTTCTCCGGTACCAAAAACTACCGCCCCGTTGGAACAGACCGCGCGCCGAGTAGAACCTCCGGTATCAGCAGCACCCCTGACACCGGTCCAATCACCCGTTCCATCGGGAACCATCCCCCCGATTCCGCGAGTGAGCCTAGACTCCGTAAGTATGCCGACGAATCCGATCCCACCACCCCTGCCACTGGAGCAATGGTTCAAGCCTACAGACAGCCTGGCCGCCAAACCGGCTCCGGTCACGTGCACGCCGTCGACACCGTCCCCATCTCTTACGGAGGTTGCTCCGGCAAAAAATCCGGGCGACATGGTACCCATCACTCCAGATATTTCCTCCCGCCCGGCTCTCATCGACACACCGTCCACGGCGACGTCTACCCCCATGGCCAAACCGGAAGGAGCCGTCGCGGCGGCCACTCAATCACCCGCGTCACCACCGTTACTAGTCGCCCCTCTTCAGGCGTCGACAGACGACCACCGTTCAGCAACAGCCACGCTCGACACGCTCCGCAGAATGTGCGCACGCTTTCACCTGGTGGCTCGACAACTCCGCCTGCGAAAGGAATATCGACCGACGCTGGAAATCACGGATGAGTACGACCTCCAGGACCTGTTCTACGCCCTACTCCGTTTACAGTTCGACGAGGTCGGCACAGAAGAGTGGGCCCCGGCCTACACCAACGGCGAACGTCGGACCAGCTATCTGCTCGACTGGGACCAGACGGTGGTCGTCGTCAAACAAACCCGCTCAGGGTTGACGACTCGAGACATCGCGGAACAAATTGCCGCTGACAAAGCGCACTTTTCCTCACGCCCGAACGGAACCAGCTTGGTATGTTTTATTTACGATCCGGATGGACGCGTGGGGAACCCTCGCGGGTTGGAAGCCGACCTCTCGACCGTCAGCGACACGTACAAGGTGGAAGTCATCGTGGCACCCAAGTAACGCAGTGCGCGCCAGCCGCCCTGCCCGAACCAAGCGCGTTCTGTTGACTTCATCCAAAGTAATCCGCTAGGTTTCGATTCGTGTTCCGGCGTGACCGACGCCTCACACCACCTTACGGGAGATCCCCCGCATGTCTGACCGAGCGTACGTGTTGATCAATGTGCATCCCGGCCAAACGACTGATGTCGTGAAAGCCCTCGGAGACATTAAAGAAATCAAACAAATTGACCCCTGCTGGGGAAAGCCCGACATCTTCACCATCGTCGAAATTCCGCATCAAGATGCCTTGACCCAACTCGTGCTCGCAAGAATTCACGCGATACCCGGTGTTGATCAGACCGATACGCACATGGTCTATCGCCTTCAGGAAGACAAGCCCAAATGAGCACGCGCGCCCTGGGCATCGTGGCATGGGTGTTCGTCCTAGCCGTCTCCGGATGCGCGGGGGGGCCGCCCGTTCCCGAGCCCGACGTCGTGGAGGTGACACTGCCTGTTCCCGCCGAGCGCGTGAAAACGGCCCTCTCCGATATCCTCACCCAAGAGGGCTATACCGTCGATCTGGATGACGACGGCAACGTGACGACCGGGGCGCGGAAGGAAATTCGAAGTCCTTGGAACGGACTCCTGCGTTGGCGTTTCGGCGTGGGCAAAAGCCGGGTGGAAGCGCGAGTGGTTTCACAAGACGAGACCACCACACGACTCCGGCTCCAAGTGTTTCATCGCGGGAAAGATGGGATCTTCGATTCGTGGGAGGATGCAGAGACGCCGCTGCCGGAAAGTGCGGCGAACGAAATACGACGGCTGAAGAACGCGCTTCGATTATTGTAACGCTACGCTACTTGTCCTCCGCCTCCTCGCCGAAATCCAATCCAAACCGCTCCGCCATCCGGTACAAGGTCCGCCGATCGATCCCCAGGATCTTCGCTGCTTTCACCTTATTCCCCCTCGTTTCTTTGAGCACCCGCGCCAGATGCCGCTTCTCAACCTCATCCAAGGTCAACAGCGCGTCCGGATCCCCCTCAACCTGCCCCTTGAGGACCTCGCTTGAATCCGGCTCATCCCTAATCGATTCCGGCAGATCTTCAGGCAGCAGCAGCGGGCCATGGCTTAGAGACACGGCCCGTTCCACGGCATTTTCCAATTCACGCACATTTCCCGGCCAGTGATATCCCTTCAGCATCGCCATCGTTTCGGGCAGAAATCCCCTCACATGCGACGATTGTTTCGCGTATTTTTGAAGAAAGTGATGCGCGAGCATCGTAATGTCCTCGCGTCGCTCAGCGAGAGACGGCAGAGCGATCCGCACCACATTGAGACGATAGTACAAGTCATCGCGAAACTTGCCTTCCTTGACGAGCGTGGCCAGATCGCGATTGGTCGCAGCAATGATGCGTACATCGACCTTCACCGACGCCGTGCTGCCGACCCGCCGCACCTCCTGCTCCTGCATGACCCGCAGCAGCTTCACCTGCAAGGCCTGGCCGAGATCGCCGATCTCATCGAGAAACAACGTACCGCCATTGGCGGCCTCAAACAATCCGGCCTTCGCGCCGACCGCTCCCGTAAACGCCCCTTTCTCATAACCGAACATCTCCGATTCGAGCAGATGGTCAGGGAGCGCGCCGCAGTTCACGGGAATGAACGGCTTCTCGCGACGCGGACTGTTCAAATGCACCGCCCGCGCAATCAGTTCCTTTCCCGTTCCGCTCTCCCCTTCGATCAACACGGTGCTCCGCCCCTCCGACACCCGCGCCACCAATTTATAGACCTCCAGCATGGCCGGACTGCTGCCGACCAACTGCGACCAGGGCTCGCGCACGCGCGCATCCTCACGAAAGCGGGCATTCTCTCGTACGAGGCGACAATGCTCCAGGCTACGTTGGACCACCAGGCGGATGTCTTCTCTCTTAAACGGCTTGGCCAAGTAATCGTAGGCGCCCTGTTTAATCGCTTCGATCGCGCCCTCCAACGAACCGAACGCGGTCAACAACACGACCGAGGTCTCCGGGCTGAATTTCTTAAACTCCTTCAAAACGAGAAACCCGTCACCTTGCACCATGCGAATATCGGTCAACACCACATCAGCCCGGGATTGCTTCCCGCGCTCCACGGCAGCCTGGCCGCTGGAAAAGGCCTCGACCTCATACCCCTCCTGCACCAGCGCTTCCGCCAACAACGTTCGCGCCGCCTCATCATCATCCACCACAAATAATTTCGCCTGACCCATGCAGTTCCTTCCGCTATGCGGCAGCCGAATCCGACGGCAAACCAGGCAACACGACCGTGACAGTCGTGCCGGTCCCAACTTCACTCGCCAGCGTCAAACTCCCACCATGAGCCGACACAGCCTCGTGGCTCAGAAATAACCCCAGTCCCGTCCCCTTTCCCACCGCCTTCGTCGTAAAGAAGGGTTGGAACACTCGATCTACATCCTCCTGCGGCATCCCACATCCTGAATCGCTCACCACCAGCATAGCCACCGTCCTGAGGTCGGACCGACCGGTGCAGGTTGCGCGGTCTCGCTCATCCGCGGAGGCCTGTCGGAGGCTCACCGTCACCGTCACCCGCCCGCCCGCTCCAGTAGCGGCCAGGGAGTTGGTCAGAAGATTCACTAACACCTGGTGAATCTTTTCTGCATCGGCCCACACCAGCAGAGCCGGCGCCACCGCTGCCTGCAGTACCACATCTTTGGCGTGGTATCCCGGTTCCATTAACGCGACGACCGGCTCGATCAGGCGTTCGGCGGGATACCAGGTCGGTTCAGGTTTCCGTTGCCTCGTCGACGATAAGAGATCTTGAATGATCCGCACCACACGATTCAACTGTTCATCGACGATTGCGATGCGTTTCTGCATCGCCGGGGTCACACCAGGCTCCTCAGCCAAGGCTTCCACATGCCAGGCAATCGAATGTAACGGAGTCCCGACCTCGTGCGCCACCGACGCCACCAATTGCCCCACAGCCGCTAATCGCTCCGATCGCGCCAGCTTGTCTTTGATCTCGACCAGCTGAGTATTCGCCCGCAACAGATGCTCGGTTTGTGTGGCTAAGGCGGCTCTGGCGGCTTCTTCGCGAGCCTTGCGCTCCTCCCAGGTCACCCCGATCGAGGCCACTCCGGCCAGGACACAGACCACCATGACGCGATTAAACACGACGGCCGTGAATCGGTCCTTTTTCTTGCCCGGCTGGAAGAGACCGACAACCGTGACCAGGACACACAAGGCGAGCGTCAAGACCATGAGCCATCGGTTCCGGAGCGTCGCCACCAACAAAATCGGCAACACAAACCCGAATGCACCCACTACATTCAGTGGGAACATCCATTCCATCACCGTGATGATGAGGAACAACAGTGCGGCGATGGCAAGGACCACCGAATTCCGACTCTTCATGGCAATGTCGTGCCGCGCAGGAAAGACCGTTCAGAAGGTTGCGGCCGAGGGGCGAAGAGGACGCACGGCAGCGGCGAGTGAGTGTACGCGTTCATCCCGTTGGAGTTCCTCCAGAGACAACGACAGTTTACGCGACCAGTTCGGATAGGCATCCACGGTTCCCGGCAGGTTCATTTGGGTGACTTCGCCGATAACATCGTCAAGATTGGCCATGACGACCCAGGCCGGCGATGAGGCTAGATAAACATGAATCGCTCGACACAGGGCGGGCGTCATCGTCGAAACCGCGCCGGGTTGATCACTCACGCCAGCGGGCAACAATCCAGCCCCGCCCAGGGCACGAAGAATCTGGCCCTTGTCGCGCGTTCGCTCGTGCAACGCCTGCTGCACGGCCTGTTCGTTCGCATACATCCCCAACCTCGCCCGCAATCGAATGTCTTCCCCCACCCAATAACCGCTCAGGGTAGGGAGGTCATGGGTGGTGACGACCGCGAGGGATTGGTCGGGATAGGCTGATGGAGACTTACACGCCCCATCCCACTCGCGCTCGAAATAAAACACCCGATAGGAGAGGACCTTGTACCGCGCCAGCTGCTCCCGCACATAGTCTGGCACCGTCCCCAAGTCTTCTCCGATCACCAAGGTCTGGGCGCGCAGACTTTCCAGCGCGAGAATCCGCAGCAGGTCCTCCGCCGGATACTGCACATAGGCCCCAGCGGCTGCGCTCATCCCGCGGGGAACCCAGAACAGACGGAACAGCGCCATGACATGGTCGATACGGATCGCACCACCCTGCTGGAGTGTTTTCCGAAGCAGCTCAATAAACGCGCGATACCCCGTAGACTTCAGACGCAGCGGATGAAACGGAGCGAACCCCCAATTCTGTCCTTGCGGAGCGAATGCGTCCGGTGGAGCGCCGCAGTCCGCACCGAGCGCGAGCACATCCTGCAGCATCCACGCCTCCGCCCCATTGCGATCGCTCCCCAATGCCAGGTCGGGGTACAACCCGACCGTCATCTGCACTTGAGACGCGCGGGTCTTGGCCGCTCGCAACTGATCCGCCGCCACCCACTGCACATACTGGAAAAACCGGACCCGCTTACGGTGCCCCCTCGCAAACTCGCGCAAGCCCGGTGCGTCGGGACTCCGATACTGCGGCGGCCACTCAGGCCAAAGCGTGGGCGACAGTTCGATCACGCGCCGCTCCTCTTCCAGCACCTGGAACAACGCAAACCACTCCAACGAGTCCCCCTCGTCACGAATAAATCGTTGCAGTAACCCTCCACGAGGGGTAGTCGGTTCCAGCGACGGTTCAGTCCCCGAATAGTTATCCGTCAAGAACTGCCGATACGCCAGATCCAACATCGTACGCTTCGCCTTGACCACGGATTCGGAATCCACCAAGTCGGCGGTGCGAGCCTGCTCCAATCCCTTCTGAAATTCCGCGCTGTTCCGCAGCTGTTGCGCATCAGCCGAGGCGTGATACTCAGGCAATTGATCAAGGTCGATATACAGCTCGTTCAAAAAGAGCCGGCTGGTCGGGGAATAGGGACTGAGGTGATACGGACGCGAATTCTTCAGCGCATGCAGCGGATTCAATCCGATGATGCCGGCACCTAACTCCTTGCCCGCCCATTCAACCAGCCGAGACAAATCCGTAAAGTCACCCACACCCCAATTGGTTTCAGAGCGAAGTGAATAGAGCTGCACCGCCAAGCCCCACATACGACCACCCCGGGCCATCTCCTCCGGCACAAAACAGTGCGGCGGGGCCACGACGACGCGGAGCGCCCCCTTGGTCATCACCTTGCTGCCGGTAGTGGCGACGGCCACGTCGTAGTAGCCGAGTGGCAGGTCTGAAACTAACGGCAACTCAAAGCGCACGATGCGCCGCCCGGCCGACGACCGGATCTCCTGTGGAGCGAGGCCCGGGCCGGAAGCCTCGCGATGCACGTTCACACCGCTCTCATCGGTGATCGTCCAGGCCACGGAGACATCCTGCTCCTCCCCCTCCTCCAGCATAGGACGAAACGCCCACTGCGTAGGGCCATATCCTTGTTGAAGAATGAGTATCGGGTCACAGGCCTGTTGCCACGGCAATTCGTCCCAGGCCAGCAGTTCGGTCGTGAGCAACTCGCGCGACGCAACCTGAAAGCCCATGGCGGACAGGATGGCGCGACGCGTGTCGTCGCTGGTGACATGCAGCGTGCCGGCAATGTCGTGATATTCGGGTAAAATACCGGCCCGTGAGGCGAGAAGGCGCAGGAGATCTTGCTCAGTACTGTCGTACATAGTGTCGTGCCAGAGTGTGAGTGAAGACCTGCATCAAGTCAAGGCATCCAATGTTTTTCCTCACGGTTGCGCCGCGACATCCTTCGCACGACCACGGGCCTACGCATCGCACCGACACAAACCCGTTCATAGGCGGCTGCCCGGGGCGCGCAGCGATGTTGGTTGAGGCACCATGTCCTCCCCTCAACCACATTGCTGCCACGTCAGAGGCGTGGTAGCATAATCTAGCGCTGAGACTCGCATCGTGCGTACATGCACTCTGTGGAACCAGCCACAAAAAGGGAGGTGGCTTGTATGACCCCGCAGCGATCACTTTCAGGAAGCGGCGCCTTGCTGGCGCTCGTCCTCCCCTGTGTCGTACTTGGCGCCTCGGCCCAGGCTGCGTCTGAGCAAGCACGGGTAGATGTCAGCGGGGACTATCGGTATGCCTACCACGAGCCGGAAACCGTGGAGGAAGCGAAGCAGCATGCCTGTACCGAAGCGCTGTATCAGGCCGTCAGTAACGCAGCCGCGGTGCGAGAGCAGACAGGTTCAATCGTAGACTCAAAGCTCTTCCGCAATCTGGTCCACACGCTCGCCTCGCAACATGTCTCCGATCACCACATCGTGCACCAAAGCGCAAAGGGGCACACCGTTTACTGCAAAATAAAGGCCGTCTTCCACGCCGATGAGGTGAAGCAAGTCTTGATCGCCCAGACGACGGGGGGACCAGAGCCCGGCCTGGATCAGAATCGTGCGCTGAAGATTGTCAGCGCGCGCGAAGATGCCGACGGCGCGCTCGTCATCGTGTACCAAGCACTCAAGCGTCTCGATTGGCTCGGGACCGCCTACCAGGGTGGCCTTCGCGAATCAGCCGATGTGATGGTGGACTTCTACGACGACCAAGGCCTGCTGGTTCGGAGCAGCCGCCACCCGGCAAGAAAAACCGTAGCGGGCGACGATGTGATGAATCCCGGTGAGGTGGGCACACTCAGGATCGCCAAGCCGCTCAATGCAAAAACTTACCGTGTCTGGGTGGTAAAGTAGTCCGCCACGTGGCCGGAGCCAGCGCCGGACAGTCTCCGCCGCTGGCTCCTTCTCGTCACACGTCAAGTCGTTCGCTGGCCGGGCGTTACCGATCACCAGCGAGCGGCGGCATATTAATACCGACTCGCTCCAACCCCATAATGACCGTCAAGGCCGCGGGTGAGTGCTGCACGATTTCCTTCTGCACTTCGATGCGCCGCAGATCGACAAATTCCGGCGCCGTCAGTCCCAGCGATTCACGATACGCGCGATCCGCGATCCCTCGCTGCTTCTCGGCTTTTTCACGTGCCTCTTCCGCCTTCTGAAACTCAACCATCGTAATCTTTCGCTGCTCCTGCACAATCGTTTGCGTCGTCTGTTCGACCACACCCTTCGGCGGCAGAATACTGCCGACAACGACTCGATTCAGCCTGATCGGCATATTTTGCTTATCGATCAGCTTGGTCTGCACTTCACGCGCAATGGCGTCCTGCAGCTTTGTCCGGGTCGTCGGATCGGTCGTCAGCTGAAACAGCGGGTACTTCTGCACTTCCTCCCGCACGAATGTACGGAAGGCTTCCTTTACATTGTTTTGATACCAATTGGTGCCGTAGCGGCCGACGATCTCCGGAGAGCGACCTTCAACCACATTGGCGATCATAAACGCATCGAAGGATACCGGAGCATTTTCCGCTGAAATGATGTCGAAATGCTCCGAGTACTGTAACGGCCGGACGTCGACTTCAATGACCTTCGTCGTGGGCGCAACCCAAACCCGTCCGGTCTTGGAGGGCGCAGCGTCCACACCACCATGGCCGAAGAAGAATGGTTGCTCGACCAGAACGCCTTCATGGCCGGCTTCGATCGCCACACAACCTGACGTCACCAGCAATAGCCCTACAGTCCCCAACATGGACCAGGCTCCGTATTTCATAGGGTCCTCCTGTGAAAAGGTCTGAGCAGCGGGGGCACCGCACGACACCCTGCGAGTGTCGACGCTCCCATGATGCCATGTTGATACCTTACGAACCGTACGGAGACGTTGTCAAATAATGACACACTGAACGGGACTTGGTGAGAAGGGAGGACAAGCCGGACGGGTGAGGACGGCAGGAGTCGAATTAATAGATCCCTGCCTCCCGCTGCAGCCATCGCACATATCGAATGATGTGTTCCACGTCCCCAGACGTCACACCCTCAATCTTCGGCATATTACCGAACTCCCAATGGTGAGCACGGACGCCGTTTTCTGCCGCCCGCTGGAACGCCAGATCGGCATGATGATTCGGTTCGTAGATCTTATGGACCAGCGGCGGCCCCTGTTTGGTCCCGACCCCGCGCACTCCGTGGCAGGCGGCACAATTGGCAGCGAATTTCGCCTCGCCGACCTGCATATCCGCCGGTGTCGCGCCGCCAGCCGGCTTGGCCGCATCTTGGTTCGTCGCATTGGACTCGCACGCCGCCAGGGCTGCCACCATCACCGCAAGCCCGATTCCCATCATCCAGACCTTCATCTGAATACTCCTGACTTTGATTGGCTTCATCGCGGAGGCTCAGAAGGCGGGGGTGTCGTCTGAGTGGCCTGCGATTGTTTCAGCTGATCCCGAAGCAATTGTGTCGTCCGATTCAGGGTCAACCGGCGATAGACTCGTGCGCCGATCGGCGCAATGATCACCAGGGCGATGATCAGGTACATGAAAAATTCTTCAGGCGTCATAATGTGCTATCTGGTGATTGGGTGATCTGACACGTCGTCAACATCTGTACTGCGCATCAATCGATCCGTGCGTCGACAGATTTCCTCGACTTCACGGCTAGAGTATCGCATAGGGGACCGGATCCACAACTCCCGCCAGGCGAAAGCCTTCGCGTCGAATCCGGCAACTGTCGCACCGACCGCAGGCCACGCCATCAACACCGGGATCATAACAACTATGCGTGAGTCCCAAGGGGGCTCGGAGGGCCAGCCCGCGGCGCACGATATCGGCTTTGGACAGCATCAACAAGGGAGCACGCACCTCGACCGCACGGCCTTCACTCCCCATCTTGGTTCCAAGCCGGGCAACCGATTCAAATGCTCGAATAAAATCGGGACGACAATCGGGATAGCCCGAGTAGTCCAACACATTCGCCCCGAAATAAATCGTGTACGCCCCAAGCGTTTCAGCATAGGCCAGAGCCAAGGAGAGGAAGATGGTGTTGCGGGCCGGTACATAGGTGACGGGGATCTCGCCGGATCGTTCCTCGTGAGTGCGGTCTTTGGGCACACTGACGTCGCCCGTCAGAGCGGAGCCGCCGAATACTCTCAGATCCAGATCCAACACGACATGATGGATCGCACCCAACGCCGTGGCGACGGCCTTCGCCCGCGCGACTTCAACCTGATGGCGCTGGCCGTAAGCGATGGTCAGGCAGGCAATCCGATACCCATCCTGCTTGGCAACGGCAGCCGTGACGGTAGAATCTAATCCACCGCTCAGCAACACCACGGCCGTCGGATCGACGTGAGTCATAGGAGACAGGACAAGACCGCGTAGAGGCCCGACACGAGGAGACGGGAAGACGGGTCACACGGATGAGGCTCGACACACACCGATGGGGGCAAACACAGTGGACGCAACCGGCTCCTGCGAGCTAGTCGCGATCCTCTTCTTTCTCGATCTTTTCGAGCAGTTCTTGACGAGATTGGCATTGAACGCACAGCTTGGCGAACGGCACGGCCTCCAGCCGCTTCTCACTGACCTCAATACCACATTCAGCGCAAATCCCGTAGGTGCCTTCGCTGAGTCGGGTTAGCGCTTCATCAATCGCTTGCCGTTTGCGGTTCCGCATCTCCATCAACGAAATGCCGAGCTCGCGATCCAAGTCCATGAGGGCTTGATCCCCCACGTCTCGGGCTGACTCCAGACGACGCTGCTGATCTTCCGTCAGGGATTGACCGAGGTTGCCCTCGATCTCACGTATGATTTCCTGGCGCTTGCTCAGCAGCATGCGCTGCAAGACTTCGCGCCGGCGTTGACGCTCTTCTCGTTCCTTGGGTGTTTCCTTCAACGTGAGTGCTGCCACCACACGCGCGGCCACACTATCTTCGTCTTTTTCAGTCATAGCTGTAACCGGAGCCGGGCGCTCTTTTTTCATGGGTTTCTCGGGAGCAGGATCTTTAGCTTTTGTCGCGGCTGTCTTTTTTTTCGCGTGGACTTTCGTCGCCATAGAGTCTCATGCCCTTTCGTGATGAGTGCAAGGCGAAAAAGTTTGGGTGGTATATCACGCTACAAATCGTTTGACAAGTACCTGACTCCCCAAGATCTTGGGGACCTACGGATAGATGATCATGGAATGCACGTCATACCCTGCCAGCCGGTCACGTCCATTCAGACCTTTCAGCTCAATCAGGAAGTCCAGCCCCGCAATCTCGCCGCCGAGTTCGCGAACCAAATCGATGGTGGCGGCGGCGGTACCGCCTGTGGCCAGCAGATCGTCCACTATCAACACGCGCTCTCCCGGTGACACGGCATCCCGATGAATCGCGAGCGCGCTGGACCCGTATTCAAGGTTGTATTCGACTTCATAAATATCGGCCGGCAATTTCCCTGGCTTGCGCACCGGAACAAACCCAGCGCCGAGGCGAGCGGCCAACGTCCCGCCCATGATGAACCCTCGCGATTCGATCCCGATGATCTTCGCGATGCGCTGTCCCTCATAACGGGCGGCGAGCTCGTCCGCGATGGAGCGGAACGCCTGGGCATCTTTGAGGAGGGTCGTAATGTCGTAGAAGAGGATACCGGGCTTAGGAAAGTCGGGAACTTCTCGAATGAGAGCTTTGTAATTCATACGTGCCGTCGAATCGGGACGTCCTCATAAGAGATCCGCCCGCTTCATGGTTTTCCGTTCAATGATACCGCGAAGCCTGGCCAATGCCGCCGACTCAATTTGGCGAACCCGCTCACGGGTGAGCCCCATCTCCTGGCCGATCTCTTCTAACGTCCGCGACTCGGCCCCGTCAAGCCCAAATCGTGCCAAGATGACGGTGCGTTCCTTTTCGGGCAGCTCTTTCACCCAGGCCATAAGTTCGGCCCGTCGCATCACGCCTTCGGTCGTTTCCGCCGGCGTCAGGCAGAGCGGATCTTCGATCACATCGCGCAGAAAGGTATCCTGACGGTCACTGATCGGGCTGTCCAGCGAGCACGTGGTACGGACCAGTTGTTTCAGATCATCGACTTCGGCCACGCTGGTTTTCAGCTTGGCGGCGACTTCGTCGGCCATCGGTTCCCGTCCCAGCTCATGGACCAGGTGCTCTACCTTGCCCAGGTACCGGTTCAACCGTTCGACGACATGGACCGGCAACCGGACAAGCTTTCCCTGATTGATGATGGCCCGTTCGATAAACTGGCGAATCCACCAGGACGCGTAGGTACTGAAGCGGAACCCTCGCTTGTAATTGAACTTCTCGACCGCTTTGATCAGGCCAAGATTACCTTCTTCAACGATATCTGCAAAGGGAAACCCCCGGTTCATGTACCGCTTACCGATACTGATCACCAGGCGAAGATTCGCCTCGATCATCTCCTGGCGCGCCGCTTCGTCGCCCGCCATGACTCGCTTGCCCAATGCCTGTTCCTGTTTAAAATTCAGCAGGGTCGACTTGCGCACCTCGCGCAGATAACTCTTGATCGTGTCGAGGCCCTCGGCCCGCCCGGATTCCGCAGGACGATTGTCCGCACCGGACTCTTCGGCTTCGGCGTGACTCCCCGACTCCGCATCCTCGTCCTCATCCCCGCGCGCCGCGCGCGGCCGGCGAGTCGAGACGGGTGAATTCACCGCGCTGTTCTGTCCCGCTGCTGCACGTCGAGCCATAATTCCGTTACCTACCGCTTAATCGTAAAGTCCTGATATCGACCCGTGGCGCGACTCCATTCCACCTGCACCTGCGTCACGCGCGATCCGACAGGGCCCTTCTTGAGATCCAGGAGAAATTCCTCAAGGGCGCCCCGGCTCCCTTCCGCATCCACCGCCACCTGCCCACTATCGAGATTCTCGACGTTGCCGGTCAGTCCATGCGAGAGTGCCTCGCGACACGTGAAGGCCCGATACCCAACACCCTGCACGCGCCCACTGACAAGAACTCTTGCGCGCACTGATTCGCCGATCTCGGGCATCGTCTCGCAGACCTCCCACTAGCCGATCGCCGCGCAGCGTGAGTACCGCGCCTAGCATAGAATACTCTCACAGCTCCCAGAGAGCGTCACGCGATTTGCAAGTTTACGCGGCATCATCAGGCTCATGCTCTTATCTTATCGGCAGGTACGTAACGAAGCATGAGCGTGCGTACTGAGAGCCATGCCGATATGTGACAGGAACAGAACCGTCAGACTAGAAATGAACGCCGACCGGTGGAGACTGAGGAGTGATGTGCATACTTGTCCCGAGCAAGGACACAATCTAAGGCAAGCAACTGTGTGTGACGTGCAATTGGGAGAACCCCATACCCCCGCACGAAGTGCGGTTTGGTCGGGGCGAGAGGATTTGAACCTCCGACCCCTGCGTCCCGAACGCAGTGCGCTACCGGGCTGCGCTACGCCCCGACCGGGCAGAACCGAAAACGGGAAGCCGGATTGTCTTACATCACGGGGGTAAAACGCAAGCCATGTGCATCGGCCACACCTTGGCACGTAATTTTGCCGTTCATGACGTTCACGCCCTTAGCAAGACCGGGATCTGATCGAATCGCGTTCTCCGCCCCGGCAGAGGCAAGCCGGACGACATATGGGAGCGTCGCGTTGGTCAACGCGCGTGTGGAGGTATGGGGCACGATGCCGGGCATGTTCGTGACGCAGTAATGCACGACACCGTCCACCACGTAAATCGGATCCGAATGCGTGGTCGGTCTTGTTGTTTCACAGCAACCGCCCTGATCAACCGCGACATCGACAATCACAGCGCCCGGCGTCATCTTCGCCACAAGCCCGCGCGAAACGACCTTCGGCGCGCGCGCGCCGGGAACCAACACCGCTCCAATCACTAAATCCGCCTCGACGACGGCGCGTTCGATGGCCGACTCCGTGGCCGCACACGTCACAATACGTCCGCCATAGAGATCGTCAAGCACACGTAACCGGTCAAGATCCAAGTTGACCACCGTCACCTGCGCACCCATCCCGACGGCAATTCTGACGGCTGAGGTTCCCACGACGCCAGCCCCTAAGACGGTGACCCGTCCCGGGGGCACCCCCGGAACGCCGGCCAACAAAAGCCCCCGGCCTCCTTGCAAAGTCCCCAGATAATGCGCCCCGACCTGCACGGCCAGTCGTCCGGCAATCTCGCTCATCGGTCGTAACATCGGCAGACTGTGATCGTGAGCCTCGACGGTCTCATACGCAATGGCCGTGATATTGGCCGCCATCAACGCTTTGGTCAGGTCCGGCAAAGACGCCAAGTGTAAATAGGTAAACAGCACCTGCCCCGGACGGAACAGCGTACATTCAGACAACTGCGGCTCCTTCACCTTTACGATGAGCTCTGCCTGTTGAAACACCTCGGCTTTGGAACCGGCCACCTGGGCGCCTGCCTGACGGTAGGCTTCGTCAGAGAACCCGCTCCCCTGTCCGGCAGAAGGCTCCACCACAACCTGATGCCCGGCCTGCCGTAACAGGCGGGCACCGTCAGGCGTCACACTCACCCGATATTCGTAGTCCTTAACTTCCTTCGGAACCCCGATGATCATAACCGCCTCCTTGCACCCTGCACCGCTTCGCCCTCATATTACGCATTATACATGGCTGAGCGTGATCATCGTCAGGAGCCTACGCACCTTGCTACGAGAAAGATCAGTGCGGTAAGATTCGCCCACCATCGACGACTGCCGTTAAGAGGAGCACCTCCCGCATGAATGCCGGATCCTGTAATGCCTGCAGCGCCACAGGCGCAGCATTAATGAAGTTCTCATTGGGTAAAGATTTCTTCGGACGGTCGTATGACCGGCTGTCGCCGGCGTCCGATCAAAGTCCCAAGTGGTATTGTGAGCCCTGCTCGATGATGAAGAATTTGCAGCGTGATTTCCGTGACATCCGCACGGAGTTTGACAAGCTGGCCAAGGGACAGGCCTCTGCCTTGTCGGAGCCTGACGCCAAACAACGGGCACAGTTGCGTCTCCGTGAAATTGACGCCATTGCAGGTACCCAGGCCGCCGGATCCTCGCTCCTGAACTCGACGGACGTGAAGCAATTGATCGAGCAATTTCACGCCCGTGTGTAACCTCGCACGACACACCTGGCCACGAGGGAATCGCTAGCATGACCGGCTATCAACGACACATTTTTGTATGCACCAACAAGCGCGAGCCAGACGATCCACGCGGCAGTTGCTCAAAACTCGGCTCCGACGCGCTCCACGCCTGCTTCAAACAGGAGGCGAAACGACTCAACTTAAAGGGCATCGTCCGTGCCAATAAGGCCGGCTGTCTCGATTATTGCGCACAAGGGCCGAGTGTCGTGGTCTACCCTGAGGGAATCTGGTATCGCGTCACATCCGAGACCGACGTGAAGGAAATCATGGAGCGGCACATCGTCAAGGGGGAGGTCGTTGAACGACTCCTGATGCCCGATCAGTCCCCGCGGCCCCTCCTCTCCCCGTTGAAAGCCTGAACCCATTATCCCCTGCTACTCTCGCGAGATCGCTATGCCAGCCGACGACAAATGGAAGGCCAACATGGAAAAGGTGGCCTACATGAAGGCCTTCCCGGGCCTGCTCCGTCAGTGGGAGCACCTCGTGGGGAAAACCATTGAAGCAATCACCCCCCTCAAGAGCAAGGCCGGCGCAGCCGCGCTGTTCTGCACAGACGGATCCTTCGTGGTGCTTCCGCCTCTGACGACGGAGCCGTACGAATTGGGGGAGGCCCTGCAGGCAGGCCGCGGCTACCTCGCAGCCAAACATCCGGAGGCCTACGCCGGGTACGATCAACTGCTCAAGAAGGATCAAGAGGCGCAACGCACCGCCCGCCTCGAAAATATCTTGGGGGCGATTCGCAACAATATGGAACAGATTCCAGAGTTGAAAGACCGGATCAAAGACCTGGTCAAGGAGTGGAAGTGAGCAGCCTCCCGCAAAAAAACATGTTCGAGATTTTCTCGCAAGGTCTCTTCGAAGGAGTAAAACCCATGCTGGTTATTCGCGATCACCTGGTCCGCCATCCCGACCGTTGCACCCACCAAGCCATTTGCGTCCCTATCTGCCCGACCAGCGCCTGGCTCTCTACGCCGCCCTACAAGTTCGATCCCTCGCGCTGCCTGGAAAGCTGCCGGTTGTGCCTCGACGCCTGCCCATCACAAGCGATCTATGCCGTGTTCAAGAAGGGCGAGAAATTGCTTGAGCCGCAGAAGAAGTAAGAGGGGGTCACGGTCGACGAACAGCGCAGGGCCTCGGCGACACTTCACGCGTTGCATCTCACCAGCTGGCTAAGTGTTCTTCTCCTTCCACGCAGACTCCTATGAGACGCTGTCCTTCGACAGCAAGTCTAGACAACCTGCTTCCGCAGGCGTCCCCAGTAGGCCGTCCCGACATAGCCGCACGCGCCGGTGCCGGTGGTGAGTGCCATCACACGATAGACGACCGAGCGCGGCACTTTGACATTGACCGCCGGGTCGAGGAGATCGGGCGCAGAGGCCACACGTTTGAGCGTTTCCCCGGCCAATAGGATCGGCCACATACAAGCCAAGCGTTGGCGGATTTCCAGGCGCGGAATGGCCATGGTGTATATCCAGCCCTGATCCAAGTGTTCCATGGCCATTTTAATCAGGCGCATCAGAACCGGCCTGAATCTGGGAAGGCTGTCCGGCTCGAGCAAATCAGCCGGCGTCAGGCCCACCTCTCGAAGTAGCGGCTCCGGGACATAACAGCGGCCATGATGAAGATCCCGGGCAATATCCTTCACGATATTCGTGAGCTGCAATCCCTTACCGAATCGCACGCCGATGGCTGACATCTGCGTGACATCCCACCGCGCCATCGACGGACAATGCGCGCAGACCATCCGGGTCCAAAATTCTCCGACACAACCGGCGACGTAGTAGGTGTACTGGTCCAATTCGGCCAGCGCTTGAAAAGCCGTCAGCTCCTGCGCCGACTCGCCGCGAAAATACGCAAGATCCATGGCCATCCCATCCGGCAAGACCCCCATCAACCATCGAATGCGGTCTTGATCGGCGGAATCGAACCCGTCATACAGCGACAAACAATCTTCCAACCGCTGCAACAAGACACGTTCCGCGGAGTCCGCTTGATGCGGCACCAGTGCAGCTTGGATCGCCTGCACCTCGTGTCGGGCGACCGCGCCGGCGGTGAACTGGGCTCGAAACTGATTGAGATAACTGAGTCGCTGCTCGCGGCTGATCAGATTGGTATCCGCAATCGTGTCGGCGGCACGCGCGAAGAGATAGGCCAAGCCCATCTGGTCGCGTACCGTCGCCGGTAACACATTGAGGGTCAGATAAAACGACCGGGAAACCTGCTTGAGGATACCGTGGAGGAGTTCGTGTCTTGCGGAGTCGATAGCCGTGGAGCAACCTTCTTATCTAACTTCCAGCACGCCTTCCATGCCCTTTTCCTGATGGCTGGGGAAGAACAGCAATTTCTTGTCGCAATAAAAGCGGTAGCGACCAGGCTTCGTCACGGTAAACTGCACCGTGACCGTGCGTCCAGATGACACATCACGTTCTATAGACAGCCCCGCCGCCTCGTCCTTGAGGAGAAAATTATGCGGAGTAATGGTCGTGATGCTGGTCAAAATGAGTTCGACGGGTTTTCCTGCCTGGACGATCACATGGTGCGGCGTATAGGAGTAGCTGTCGAGAATAATCGTGGCCCGTTGAATACCGTCCAGTTGATCGATCGGGACCTGGTGCGGCGGTACCTGCGGTGCCTGGTCGGCCCCGATGCCAAGCGCCGGACTCCCAACGAACCCAAGGGCCAAGGCCCAGGCCATACTCAGCCGTCGCACACCGTCGCCGTTCCTCATACGCATGGGTTCTAGCAGAAGGCGCCGGAGTCGGTCAACCGAGCAGGCAACTTGACTGGAAGGGAACCTGGTATTATCTCTGAACATCGAGACGCGATAGCCCCCTTTGCCCAGGGGTCCAACAATCGGCTCGAGATCCGGTATACTAACACCCAAGGTTCATTCCTCTCTGTGGAACAAGCGCGCGAGGAGAACGGGCCGCCAAGGAGGAAAGATATGAAGTCGTTGAAGGGTATCGGGCTGCTTCTCATTTCGAACATTCTCATTTATCTGACCCTGTCGATTACCGTCAGAGTGTTGGTGAACGTTGTGCTGCCGGCCTTCGGCATCGATGTCCGAGGAGCCTTCAGTCAGGAACTGCTCGTCTGGTCACTCGTCATCGGTTTTGGTGGCGCATTCATTAGTTTGCTCTTTTCCAAACAGATGGCCCGCGCCATGTTGGATTGTGTGCAGATTACACAGCCCCGCACAGGCGCCGAACAGGTGATTTACGGCTCCGTGCAAGAGATTGCGCAACGCCTCCATATCACCATGCCAGAAGTCTGGGTGTATGAATCGCCGGACCCCAACGCGTTTGCCACGGGCCCGAGCAAGAATAACGCGATGGTCGCCGTATCGACCGGGCTGCTGGCCAATCTGCGGGAAGACGAGGTGAAGGCCGTGCTCGCCCATGAGATGGGGCATGTCTTCAACGGCGACATGTTTTCTACAACGGTGCTCGCGGGCTTGATGAACACCTTCGTCCACTACATCAGCAACTTTGTCTACCAAACGGTCGCCCAGCCCCAGGGCGGCGATCGAGAAGAGGGCCAGAGCGGCAGCCCGATCCTGGGCTTCGTGGTCTACATCTTCTTGCAGGTGGTCCTGTCCGTACTGGCCATGATAGTCGTCAGCTGGCATTCCCGCCACCGGGAATATGCCGCCGATGCCTTCTCCGCGAAGGTCTACGGAAAAGAGTCGATGATCAAGGCCTTGCAGGCCATCGATCGCTGGGTGAACCGGGCCCATTTCGAATATTCGACGCAAGATACCCTGGCCACGATGAAGATTTCAGGCAACACCTCAGGCTTTTTACACTTGCTCGCAACCCACCCTCCGATTGAGGAGCGGGTGGCGGCACTGGAACGCCTCTAAACAAGGAGCCTTCATATGCCGACCTATCGACCGACCTGTTCCTGGGAAATGCTGGTCCTCGGGCTCGCAGTGGGTCTCGGGCTTGGTGCCATTGAAGCAGGTATTGGTTCGGTCGATGCGGCGGAACAAGGAGCAACACGCATGGCAGCGAAAGCCTCGACGGTCTATGACTTTACGCTGAACGATATCGACGGCAAACCCGTTTCGTTGAGCCAATACAAGGGCAAGGTCATCATGCTGGTCAATACGGCCAGCTTCTGCGGCAACACGCCGCAATACTCCGACCTTGAGAAAATGTACGAGACCTATAAAGATCAGGGGTTCGAGATCCTGGCGTTCCCGGCCAATAACTTCGGCCAGCAGGAGCCTGGGACCAACGAAGAAATCAAGGGATTCTGCCTGACCAAGTACAGTGTCGGCTTCCCGCTCTTCAGCAAGATCAGCGTCAAGGGCAATGACAAACACCCGCTCTACCGCTATCTCACCGAACAGGGCCCGTTCCCCGGTGAAGTGGAATGGAACTTTCAGAAATATCTCGTCGATCGCTCGGGCAACGTCGTCGCTCGTTACCATCATCGAACCAAACCGGTGGCCGACGAAGTCGTGAAAGATGTGGAGCGGTTCCTGGCGAAGCAGTAAGACCGGTCAGCTCTTCTTCACAAAACTGACATGCGTGCGATACTCTTGGATGGCCGCCCCTAGCGCGGCCTTCCCAAGAGGGATATTGGCCTCCAATGCATCCTCCACAGCCTGATCATCGATGATCACCTCATACTTATCCTGAAGATTGGTTCGAACCGCGGTGCCGTCCTTGAACGTGCGCGGCATATAGATTTCCGTCCACACTTCCTTCTCAACCAGACACACATCGCAAAAACGCTCATACAAGAGCGCCAACTTCTCCACGTCAGTCTCTTTCATGTACCTGCTCCCGGGTAAGACGCCAGCACCGCGCGCTCAAAAGGCGGTGAGTGAAGGTAGACCAAGCGGCGGGGAATATTCAACGGGCCGGGGAATCGGAAGGCGCAGATGGGGATGGCTGGTCGGTCACGACAAATCGCATGGTCCCGACCTGATTTACCGCGTGAAACGGTTGCTGCCCCAACGAGGTGATATAAATCTTGACCAGATACGTTCCTTGCGGCCATAGCTCCGATGGTTTCTTCAACTCCAGGAAACCATACCGTTCGTGGCCCGGCACTTCCAGACTATCGGTCACGACGGCACGATCACCGGTTTTGCCGTCTGCGCCCACGGGAAACACCTGGGCTGCAAACTGCGCCGGATCTTCGAGTGGAGCCACCTCAAAAACGATATAGACGGCCGGAGTATCCGGCGAGAACAGCGTAGTTCCCGGAGCGATGGGCTTCAAGCGGGGATCCTGCGTATACCAGCCCTTTCTCCCAAATGTGTCCCACTCCACTTCATAGCCGCGCGCCATCTTGATCCAGGTGAAGAGCGATTGAGGGACCCCTTTCTGCTGGACATCCATCGAAGGCGCTTCCATCGGCTCGAACTCCGTGGTCACCTGCTCCTTCGGAACCATCAAATCCCGTCCCTCCACGACCGCAACGGAGAATCCCACTCCTGCCATCACACCAACCATGAGAGCCAGACGGCAGACGCCCCACCGTCCGTTCATTCCCCTGACTGATTGACCGCATGCAGCTGAGATCGGGAGATCCATAGGATTATCGTACTCACTGTGGAGAAGGGGGTCAACCGGCCTGCAGGGATTCACTCTCAACCTCGGCCATGTTGAATGGCTCTGATATAATCCGGACAACCATCACCTATCATAGTGCTCAACCTACTTCCGTCGCTATCCACAATCTCATGAACCAACCAGTCCCTCAGCAGCAGGCCTCTCTCCCCCTCCATCACCTTGAGCCTTCAGGCGATCATGGTCAGCCTTCCGATCGAAATCCCAAGGCTGAGAGCCGCCGATACGGTCTTCGCGATGCTGCCTATCAGGCCGCCTCACAGGGCGGCGGGGAAAATTATTTTTCGGCGCTGGCCCTGTTTCTCCATGCCTCTCCGTTTCACATCGGCATCCTGTCCGCGCTCCCCCAATTGGTCGGCGTGGTGGCGCAGCTCCTGTCGGTGAAACTGCTCCACTATCTCCGCATGCCCGCACAACTCCTGATCGGCGGCGGCTGGGCACAGGCCCTCTGTTGGCTACCGATCCTCTCGCTCCCCCTGCTGATGCCAGAACATGGCCCTTGGCTCTTAATCGCCTGTGCCATACTGTACTTTGCCTGTGGACATGCCACGGCCCCGGTGTGGAATAGCCTGCTGGTCGACGTCGTTGAGACAAGCAGCCGGGGCGCCTACTTTGCCCAGCGAGCCCGCGTGACCGCGTTGACGAGTTTTGTGGCCCTTGGGATTGCCGGAATGGTCCTGACGCTGGGCCAGAAATGGGAACTCAGCTGGATCGGGTTCCTTATCATTTTTCTGGGCGCGGCAGCCGCGCGAGTGGGAGCGACTCGCTGCCAGACCAGAATCGCTGAATTAGTACCGGCACATCAGATCGACGCCCCGCACGGATTCCGGCACTTCCTGGTCAAGAGCGCCACACCGGATTTCCGGCACTTCCTGCTGTTCTCCGGACTCATGCATTTCGCAGTGCTGATTTCAGGACCGTTCTTTGTCGTCTACCTGTTGCGAGATCTGCATTGGTCATATTTGCAATACGCCGGCTGGATGGCCAGCAGTATCTCGGCGCAATTCCTCACCCTCGCGCCATGGGGGCAGATCGGCGATCGATACGGCAACAAGACCCTGCTCATGGTCACAGGTCTGGCGGTCCCGCTCCTACCGATGGGCTACCTGTTGAGTGAACACTATCTGTTTCTGTTGACGGTGAACTTTTTCGGCGGGGTGATTTGGGCGGGACTGTCGCTCGGCCTCCAAAACTATGTCTTCGACTCGCTCCGTTCGCAGGAGCGCACACGAGGCCTCGCCCTAGCCAATGCTACAAACGCGATCGGCTGGGGCATCGGGGCGTTGACCGGCAGCTGGCTGGCCACCATCCTCCCGGCCCAGGTCTCGCTCGGGTCCTGGGTCCTGATCCCGGCATCCAACCTGCCGTTCCTGTTCTGCCTCTCCGGGGCGTTGCGATTATTGATTGCCCTGAGCCTTCTGAGAACATTCGGCGAACCACGCGAGATCGGAACGCCGCCACAACGGCATCTGATGTGGGAGCTGCCGCTGGTGAAACCGCTGGTGGCACTGCTCCCCTGGAGAAATTCTCGCGTGGCGCCATAACGGGTCACACCCGGATACCGGGTTCGGCTACATCCCGGCCGGCTTATGCTCCCCTTCTTCCTGCTTCAGTTTATCGAAACCGCGATCCGCATTGCCCTTCACCTGCTCCAGCGACGGTTGGGCCATCGGTTTGGGTTTCTCACTCGCACAGCCGGTCACGAGCCCCCCCGCGGCAAGCAATCCTCCCAATAGTCCGATCACGCGAATTCCTACACCCACGCTACCGTTCTTGAACTCCATGCCGCGCCCCCTTTTTCGATAGGTCTATCGATCGGCCACCACCCTGATGAGGCATTATGGGATAGTGCCGTGCCGCGCTCAACATGAAAACGCCGCCGTGGCGGACACGTTGACTGCCTCCGGCAAAGGCGTTATCCTCCGCGATACACACCGACGCCTCCCGAAAGGAACCCGATGTCGCTACACGATCGCTTAACCGAAGATCTCAAATCAGCGATGAAGTCGAGAGACCAGCTACGCATGGACGTCATCCGCATGATCAAAGCTGCCGTGCAATACAAGGAAGTCGAGCTGAAACAAGACCTGGACGATGCCGGGATGAGCCGAATCATGACGACGCTCATCAAGCAACGCAAGGAAGCCGCCGAGCAATTCGAAAAGGGCAACCGGCAGGACCTGGCCACTAAAGAACGGCAGGAGATCAGCATCATCGAGGGATATCTCCCCGCCGCCCTCTCCCCAGAGGAACTCGCCCGAATCGTCGATGCCGCAGTGAAGGAATCGGGGGCATCCTCGCTCAAAGACATGGGACAGGTGATGAAAGCCGTGATGGCCCGCCTAGCCGGCCAATCAGTCGACGGCAAAGTCGTCAGCGACCTGGTCAAAGCCGCCCTTCAGCGTTAGGCAACCGACCTCGCTCCCAGGACACTTAATCTCTTCCTCGATTCTGCCGATACTGCCTCAGACGGATAGCATCAGACCGATGCCATCCTGGGCATGTGCCTTTTGGACCATGCCCGATCGGCAGGTACTGAGCCTGCTCACGCACTACGAACCAAACGAGGCGCGGCATGGGCATCTTGATCGTCGACGACTCCCCGGACCAACAGCTGCTCTTACGGGCCATTCTGACAAAAGCCGGCTATCAAGACCTCCTCTTTGCGGACTCGGCCACGGCCGCCTACACCCACCTGGGCATCGAGCCCCCCAGGCCGAACGACACAAGCCCGTCGATTGACTTGATCCTGATGGACTTTCTGATGCCGGGTATCGACGGCGTCGCCGCAACGCAACAGATCAAGAGCCTGGAGCACTTACGGGATATCCCGGTGATCGTCGTCACGGCGAAGACCGCCCTGGGAGATCTGCAGGCGGCCTTCTCAGCCGGCGCGATGGACTTCATTACAAAACCGGTCAACAGTGTGGAACTGCTCGCCCGGGTGAATTCCGCACTGATGCTCAAAAAAGAAATGGATTGCAGAAAAACCCGCGAATTGGAGCTTCGTCGGAGCAATACCGAACTCCAGCAAGCGCTGCGGGAAGTGAAGGTACTGAAAGGCCTGGTACCGATCTGTGCCTCCTGCAAAAAAATCCGGAACGATCAGGGGTTCTGGCAACAATTGGAAGAGTATATCCAGCAACATTCGGAAGCCGAATTCAGCCACGGCCTCTGCACCCCCTGCATCAAAAAGCATTACCCTGGTGTTTATCCAGACTAGCTGCTAGCATCGCCCTACGACACACTTTCAGGGAGACACTGAACATGGGTATCCTGATCGTCGATGACTCGACGGACGATCGTCTGTTGATCCAATCCATCCTCGCCAATGCCGGTTATGAAGAAACCTTTGTTGCGGAATCCGCCGCGGCCGCGTTTCGTTTGCTGGGGCTCGACGGCATGCGGCAAATGACCGGGCGGGTGGATTTGATCCTCATGGATATCGTCATGCCGTCGACCAATGGGATTGAGGCCTGCCGGCAGATCAAAGCCATCGAACGATATCGCGATACCCCGATCATCATGGTCACGGTGAAAACAGATCCGGTCGATCTCCAACTGGCCTTTGCCGCCGGCGCCATCGACTACGTCGCCAAACCCATCAGCAAGATCGAGCTCCTGACCCGCGTCCGGTGTGTGCTCCGCCTCGTTCATGAAATCGAACGACGCCGCGCACGCGAGCAGGAACTCCTGGAAGTCATGCGTCAACTGCAGGAAGCCAACCAGATGTTGTTGCGACTCTCCTGCCTCGATGGCCTCACTGGGATCACCAATCGACGCCAGTTCGATGACTTTCTAGACCAGGAATGGCGCCGAGCCGCACGCGAATCGACCCCGCTGTCGCTCATCATGTTGGATATCGACTATTTCAAGACCTACAACGACGGCCATGGGCACCAGGCCGGTGATGAATGTCTCCGCCAAGTCGCACAGCTCATCTCCAGCCACGTCAATCGTCCCGGCGACTTGGTCGCCCGGTACGGCGGTGACGAATTCGTCATCGTACTGCCAGGCACCACGGTCGACGGCGCGGCGCAGGTGGCCGATACGCTCAGGCGCAAGGTCTGCGAAGCGGAGCTGAAACATCCGAACGGCGATCCCGTCACCATCAGTCTGGGCTTTGCGTGCACCGTCCCCAGTCGGGTGGCCGCCGCGACCGATCTCATCCGGGCCGCCGACCAGGCGCTGTACCAAGCGAAGCAAGAAGGGCGCAATCGCACCAAACAAGCCGGAGTCCTGACACTCGTGCACCACACGCATAAAGATTAACGCCCTCTCGCTGTCGCGACGCTCGTGTGAGCCATGCGCGATACAGAATGGGCTGGCTGGACTGAAGACGACCGGACCACGACATGGCGAAACGCATCGCGCCCACCAGACGCACCACCACCACACCCAGTCGTACTCCCCGCACCTCGTCCCGACCGCCCACCGCGCTGCAGCGTGAGCAGGCCGCGCGGAAGCGGGCCGAGCGGGCACTCCAACGCATTTCCAAAGAGCTCCAACGCCGCGTCGAAGAGCTGCAACGCGCCAAAGACGCCGCCGATGTGGCTAACCGCGCCAAAAGCGAGTTCCTGGCCAGCATGAGTCATGAGATCCGCACGCCGATGAATGCCATCATCGGAATGGCCGACCTCTTGTGGGAAACCACCCTCACGCCGGAACAACGGAAATATCTCCGGATTTTTCGCCGTGCCGGCGGCAGTCTGTTGAGTCTCATTAACGACATTCTCGACCTGTCGAAAGTCGAATCAGGACGGCTGGACCTGGACTCGATCGACTTCGATCTCTCCGAGCTGATCGACAAAACCAGTGAAATGCTGGCGTTGCGGGCCAACGAGAAAGGCCTCGAACTCGTCTGTCACCTCGCCAACGATGTCCCCTGTCATCTGATCGGCGATCCCAACCGCTTGTACCAAATCCTGCTCAATTTGCTGGGGAATGCGATCAAGTTCACCGAGAAGGGATCGGTGGTCATGACCATCACCAATGATCCCGAGCTCCAGACGCCCGGCGCGATTCGATTCTCGATTACCGATACCGGCATCGGAGTCCCGCACGACAAGATCAAAGCCATCTTCGACACGTTCACCCAAGGGCACAGCGCTATCGCGCGCCAATATGGCGGTACCGGGCTGGGACTGTCGATCTCGCAACAGTTGGCAGTCCTTATGGGCGGGCGGATCTGGGTTGAAAGTACCCTTGGCGAAGGCAGCACGTTCCACTGTGTCGTCCAACTCGGCGTGCAGACAGCCCCGATGCCTTCGAAGGTCTCGGGGACCATGAACTTGGCAGGGCTTCGCTGCCTGGTTGTGGATGACTATCCGACGAATCGGTTGATTCTGCGCGAAACACTCTTCGGGTGGGGCGCCACCGTCGTCGAAGCCGACAGCGGCGAACAAGGCATGGAGGCCCTGGAAGCTGCGCAACAAGCTAACACCCCATTCTCGCTACTCCTGCTGGATTGTCGGATGCCCGGAATGGATGGGTTTGAGGTCATTGAACGAATTCATGCCGATCCCCGACTGAGCAATCTGACGATCATCATGCTGGCCTCCGACCGATGGGCCGACGATATCGCGAAGACCTACGACCTCGGTTTGGGCGGCTACCTGGTCAAGCCCATCCGGCGTTCCGACCTTCAGCAAACGATCAGCATCGCGTTAGGGCGAAGCAAGAGCAGCGTTTCGACGTCCTTTCCCGTCCCAGCTCCGGCAACCACGCCCCAACAGGGACGGTCCTTACGAATTCTGCTGGTGGAAGACTCGCCGGATAATCAGGTACTCATCCAGTCCTATCTCAAGAACACCATCCACCGTGTGGAGGTGGCCGACAACGGACAGATCGGCGTCGCGAAATTTCAAAACGGCCACTATGACCTGATTCTCATGGACATGCAGATGCCGGTGATGGATGGCATCACTGCGACACGGACCATTCGACGGTGGGAACAAGAACAGGGCCTCCCCGCCGTCCAAATTATTGCCTTGACCGCACTGGCGCTCAAAGAAGAATCAGCACGGATCTTCGAAGCCGGATGCAACGCGCATATGACCAAGCCGCTGAAGCGCACGACACTCCTGGAATTGCTTCTGGCCTATGAGAAGACGCGAGCGCAATGACATCTCCTCATCCTGAGCCGAGTCGGGGCAAAATCTGCATCCAAATCGATTCCAACCTGGCCACCATCATTCCCGGATTCCTCGCCAATAAAGAGCGCGACCTTACCACCATCGAATCCTGCCTGAAACAAGGGGACCTTCAGACCATTCGCCTGCTGGGCCATCGCATGAAAGGCGACGGTGGCGGGTATGGCTTCGATCAAATCAGCACGATCGGCGATCAACTTGAACAGGCGGCGATAGCCCACAATCTCTCCGCACTCCACGATCAGCTCGAAGGCTTGAGGGACTTCCTCTCCCGCGTCGAAGTGGTGTACACAGACTGAATTCTGCTCCAGCCTCAGCACCCCCCCCTCATCCAACTGCAGCGTCATCTCCCTCAGTGTGCTCTGGCCCTGAATTCATCAACCGCACGTCGCAACTACCTGCCGGCGCCCATGCCGCCACGCAAAATTCAACGGAGTGCTGCCCAAGGGTGATGAACGAGAACAAGAGGAATGCACGGCAGGGCCTGATTGGAATGAACCACCTGCCAAGGGGACAACGGAACACACGGAGGATGATGTCTTAAAATCGAGCTCTGAGCGGTGTGATGAACTCGGAAGGAACGGCCGCGATGGTGGCAGATCTCACAGGTGAAGTTTGGTGGAGGGCAGGGGAGTTGAACCCCCGACCCCTACGTTGCGAACGTAGTGCTCTCCCAACTGAGCTAGCCCCCCACAACTCCCAGGCGGCATTATACACAACCGGAAGCTGGGTCTCCACACGAACTTACGGCTCTGCGGGAAACTTCATGCAGGATAGTGAAAGCCAGCGGCCGCTGCCCCCGGTTCCGCTACCGTTACCCGTCGCCCCTCTACGCGCAGTTTACCCTCAGCATAGAGCTGGATTGCCCGAGGATACACTTGGTGTTCCTGTTCCAGGATACGAGCAGCCAGGGCATCCGGCGTATCCCCTGCCAGAATCGGCACGGCCGCCTGGATAATGATGGGCCCCTCATCGACGCCCTCAGTCACAAAGTGCACGGTGCAACCGGCGATTTTGCACCCATGATCGATGGCTTTTTTCTGGACATCAAGGCCGGGAAACGACGGGAGCAGGGACGGATGAATATTCATCATCCGGTTTTCATAGGCCGTGACCAGCACCGCCGTTACAATTTTCATGTACCCGGCCAAGAGCACAAGATCCACCTCGTGCTTCTGCAACACCTCAAGAACAGCCCTATCGTAGGCTTCGCGACTATCGGGGCGGCCCACAAACGGCTTCGGGTCCAACCACACAGCAGGTGCGCTATGTTTCCGGGCCCGTTCGAGGCCACCGGCGGCCTGCTTATTGCTGAGCACGACCGCGATCTCAGCCGACAGGGTTCCCGCCTCAATGGCATCGATGATCGCCTGCAGATTGGATCCTCGACCGGAAACCAACACACCGAGCCGCACTAATCGAGGGGGCCTAGCCGACATACTCCACCACACCCTCGTCGGTCGTCTGCGCCACCATCTCTCCAATGTGATAGGCCCGATCGCCTAGTTCCACGGCTTTCGCCATGACGCGATCCACGTGTTCCGGGGCCACCACCAGAATCAGCCCGATACCCATATTGAACACGCGATACATCTCGCCCAACTCCACATCTCCACGTTCCTGAATCGCCTGAAAAATCGGCAGCACCGGCCAGGATCCACGACGAATTCGCGCCCCACAGCGAGTGGGAAAAACCCGCGGCAGATTTTCGGTAATTCCACCGCCGGTGATGTGGGCGATGCCCTTGATCGGGCAGGCCTCGGCCAACGAAAGCACTTGTTTGGCATAAATCCGCGTCGGCGTCAGGAGGGTCTCGCCCAGGGCACCGCCAAGTTCCGGCAGCACACTCTCGACCGTCAGTCGGCTTTTCTCAAACAGCACCTTGCGCACCAGGGAAAAGCCGTTGCTGTGAACGCCGGTTGAGGCCAACCCGATCACGGCATCCCCCGGAACAATCTGACGGCCATCGATCATCTTCGGGCGATCGACAGCCCCCACGGCAAAACCCGCCAGATCGTATTCACCCTCGGCATAGAAGGAAGGCATCTCGGCGGTTTCCCCTCCGATGAGGGCGCAACCGGCCTGACGGCAACCGTCTGAAATCCCGCGGACCACGGCCTCGGCCGTCTTTAAGGAGAGTTTGCCGGTGGCAAAGTAATCCAGGAAAAAGAGCGGCTCTGCGCCACTCACGGCAATATCGTTGACGCACATCGCCACCAGATCGATGCCGACCGTGTCGTGTTTGTCCATGAGGAACGCAATTTTGAGTTTGGTCCCGACGCCGTCGGTTCCCGACACGAGCACCGGATCCTGATACCGATTCGCCTGGAATCGGAACAGGCCCCCGAAACCGCCCAAATCGGTCATCACTTCCGGGCGAAAGGTCGCCCGCACATGCGGCTTGATCCGTTCGACGAATTCATCGCCGGCATCGATATCGACTCCGGCATCACGATAGGTAGTCATTGGGGCCGCATCTTAACGATGCGGTGGACGGTTGGTCAACAGCGGTACGTGACTCTTATTCTGCAGTAGGAAAGTGTGAGAGTGCGCTGTGTTTCCAGCCGGCAATGCGTTGATATGGGCCGGGTGCTCAAAACGATCGTCCAGCAAGGCCGCAGGGAGCGAGGCGAGTGAGGCGTACCCTCGGGGTACGTCGCAGGGAGAGTCGCGACTGAGAACGCCGCTGGCGATCGTTTTGAGCACCCGGCTACATCTCGGGGCGCATTTCAACATCCAACAACTTAATCTTGCGATGCAAGTGGCTGCGCTCGATCTGCAGGTCTTCGGCCGTGCGGGAAATGTTCCAATGATGTTCGCGCAACTTGCGGGCGATAAATTCTTTCTCGAACGCATTACGGGCATCGCGGAGCGAGTCGTAATGCCTCGTCAAGAGGGAATTGGACGCCTGCGCCCCAACCGGCTGTTGCGAGGCGGGTAACTGAGGGCGAACCTGCAACGCCACCGAGGCGTGCGAGGCTTCAATCACCGGCCCCGGGACCATGATCATCAGCCGCTCGATCAAGTTACGCAATTCGCGGATGTTGCCCGGCCATTCATACTGCATGAACACATCCATGGCTTCGGGAGCCACCGGCTTGATCTTCAAGCCCTGCTCCTCGGCATGCACCTGTAGGAAATGTTTCACGAGCAAGGGAATGTCCTCACGGCGATCCCGCAGCGTCGGCACCACGATCGGCACCACATTGAGCCGATAGAACAGATCTTCCCTGAACGCACCTTTTTCGATTTCCTTCAGTAGATCCTTGTTCGACGCAGCCAAGACCCGTACATCCACCTTGATCAACTTGGTCCCGCCGACCCGCGTAAACTGCTGCTCTTGCAACGCCCGCAAGACCTTGGCCTGGGTGCTCAAGCTCATATCCGCAATTTCATCCAGAAACAGCGTCCCGCCGTCGGCCTGCTCGAACTGGCCCCGTTTCATTGTCGTCGCGCCGCTGAAGGAACCGCGCTCGTGCCCGAACAATTCGCTCTCGATCAATGTTTCAGGAATGGCGGCGCAGTTGACCGCCACAAACGGACGTGTTGCCCTCGCACTGTGCTGATGGATGGCTCTGGCGACCAATTCTTTACCGGTGCCGTTTTCGCCGCCGATCAAGACCCGACTGTTGGTGGGCCCCGCCGTTTCAATAATCTGCTTGAGCTGCCGCATGGCCGGTGACTGCCCGACCAGCTCGAACTTCCGCTCCACCTTCGTGCGCAGCGTCCGATTCTCCTGCTCAAGCCGGTGCTGATCCAGGGCATGTTTTACCCGCAGCGTCACGTTTTCGAGCGACAGCGGCTTCTCGATGTAATCGTACGCCCCCAGCTTGATCGCCTTCACCGCCGTCTCGATCGACCCGTGCCCGGACATCATCATGACCTGCGTCTGAGGCACCAGTTCCCGCAACCGCCGGAGCGTCTCCAGCCCATCCATGTCAGGCATCCAGATATCCAGCATCATCAGTTCGGGGGGGCCCACCGCGCACAGCTTGAGCGCCTCGATGCCGCTCTTGGCCACACTCACTTCGTAGCCTTCATCCTCCAGAATACTGCTCAAGGAGTTCAGGATGGAGACTTCATCATCGACAATCAGAATTGAAGCAGACATGTTTTCCCCACACTACACATCGGCGGGCCCGGCTCACACCGGTAACTCGAAGGTAAACAAAGCCCCCTTGGGCTGATGGTTTCCGGCATGAATCTGGCCATCATGATCGGTCACAATCCGCCGTACGATCGCCAGCCCCAGCCCGGTCCCCGTTTTCTTCCGTGAAAAATAGGGCACGAACAATTTCTCCTGATCCTCCGGCGCGATACCAATGCCTTCATCCGCCACGGTGACGACGGCACGACGCTGTTTCGTATCGTAGCGGGTCTGGATCCACAGATGCCCCTTGTGGTTCATCGCGTGAATCCCGTTATCGCACAAATTGACCATGACACGCTTGATCTGCTCGCGATCGAAATTAAACGGCGGCAGGTCCGGATCCAGCGTCACCACGCATTCTACTTCGCGATGCGCGCTCTCATACAACGCGACCACTTCTTTCACCACATCATCCAGCGAATTCATCGTCATGTGCGGGGCCGGCATCCGGGCAAACTTGGAGAACTCGTCCAGCATTTGCTTGAGGCTGCCGACCTCATTGATGATCACTTGCGTGGACTCATCGCAGATCCGGTCGAAATCCGGAGCCTTATCCTGAAACTTTTTCCGCAGCCGCTGCGCCGACAGCTGAATGGGTGTCAGCGGATTTTTGATCTCATGAGCAATCCGCTGCGCAACCTCCCGCCAGGCCGCCGCCTTCTGCGCCTTGATCAATTCCGAAAGGTCTTCGAAAATCAGTACGAAACCGAGGTCCTTGTTCGACTCATCCTTCATGCGGGAACACTGCACACCGATGGTCAGAAACCGCCCCTGCAAATCCAGTTGTCCTTCGAGCGCAATATTATCTCGCTGGTCGGCCAGCATCCGATCGTAGACCGATTGAAACAGGTCCAGCTTGTATTCCTTGAAGACCTCGTTGGCCGGCCGGCCCCGAAACCGGTCGGCCCACAACCCCAACATCCGTTCCGCAGAGGGATTGAAGGTAGTAATGATCCCCTGCCGATCGATCGAGAACAGTCCCGCAGCGATCGTATCGACTACCGTTTCAATATAGGCGCGCCGACGGTCCAACTCGCGGTTGGATTGCCGGAGCGAGACGTTGGCTTCTTCAACCTTCGTCTTGCTGCTCTGGAGGTCGGCGGTCATACGATTGAAGGACTCGACCAGGGTGCCGATCTCGTCCGTCGCCTTAGCTTCGATGCGCACGGAGAGATCCCCCTGCGCAATGGCTTCCGTCGCCTCGGCCAACCGCTGAATCGGCACGGTAATGCCGCGCGCCACATAAAACCCGAACCAGGTGGCACTGAAGAGAATCATCACCGTGATGACCGCCACCAGCAAGTAGGCGCCTGCCTTGATGGGGTTCTTCATCGCCTTCATTTGTTTATACTCGGTATACTGACGCCCGATGCTCTCCATCTTGCCGAGCAGCGACTCCGGCACGTAGGCATCGACCACCACCACCCCGTCGATTTCTCCACGGCGGATACTGGAGGCGATCGGGACACCGGCCCTCACCAGCCGTCCCGTCTGCGCTTCCTGGACGGATGTCAGTTCCTGCTTGCCGTTGATGACCTGCAGCACCAGTTGGCCGATCGGCAGATCGAGCACCGCCACCGGCACCTCGGGATCCAACGATTTGGTCAACGTTTCCATTTTCGAAGAAAAAACCTCGATCCCGGCCGTGGCATATTCCGCGCGCTTCCGGGCGATCGCCGCGACCAGCAAATCCCGCTGCTCGGGCGACAGCAACTCCTCGCGGAAAATCTCATGGCTGATGGCGCGTGCGCTGTTAATCGCCAGGGACACATGCCCGGCATGGTGCATGCGGGCGACTTCATAGGAGTCCTTCATCACGTGCTCGATCTGGTCGTTGAACCAGACATCGACAGCCTTGTTGACCAGGCCGCTGGCGACCAGCGCCAGGA
This sequence comes from Nitrospira sp., assembly GCA_037045225.1. Classification (NCBI taxonomy): domain Bacteria; kingdom Pseudomonadati; phylum Nitrospirota; class Nitrospiria; order Nitrospirales; family Nitrospiraceae; genus Nitrospira; species Nitrospira sp. Next base: position 3,011,207 of record JBAOHZ010000009.1, on the reverse strand, counting down.
GGACCGTGGGAATCAGGGAAAAACCGATGAAGGCGGCGACCAACTTCGCACGGAACCCCGACCCCACAAGCCGATGTCGCCGTTCGAAGTAGGCCTTAATGAGATTACGCGAGAGCAGCAGCGTGAGCACGACGAAGCCGATCAAGTCGAGATTGACCAGCAACAGCACGAAGGCATACCCGGTACTGGGGAGAAAAGAATCCGACTCCTCCCCCACCGGGACCGCCATTTGAGCGTAATAAAAGGTGAGGGCCAGGCACGGCAGGAGTAAGATCAGGACGATCCACACCGGGCGGACATGTCGCTTGCGTCGTTCACTCTCGAGCGAGGCAGGCGTCGACGGCTCTTTCTCGCGCAGCACACCCGGGGGTATGAGCTTCGTCATGTCCGTCGATTCAGGCATTCTCGATACTCCGACTCACACCCGGCCCACTCGATCCTGCCTCACTATAACGAATTCAGGTGGGAGTCTCAAAAGAAGACGCGCGGACCACGCCCCTCGCTTCATCGACCACCAGTCGGGAACAGAGACATTGAGGGAGACAGTGTCACCCCGAAGAAGGACCGACACCACGGAGCAGGACGGCACGCAGAATAAATTCACGAGGCTACGGAGTGTGAAGCGTCGATTTCCCTGAGGTCAAACTGACGAATTTCATCCTCAGCGCATAGAGCATGTCCTTCATGACAACTTGCTCATCCGCGGTGAGGTTGCCCCGCGTCTTCTCTTCAAGCATGGACAGCAGATCGATGATTTCTTTGGCCTGGGGAAGATTCAGCGGCATAGACGGCTGCTGAGGATCCAACTGCTCTCCCATCAGCATCAACGCCGAACTGCCCATCGAGATGACGAAAGAAGAGAAGTTAACCGGCAGATGCCCCGAATGTGTATGGGCATCGGGCTCATGATGGGGTGCGGCAGCGGCAGCCTCCGTGGGGGGAGGTGTCACCGACGGTGCGGGTGGAGGGGCCTCGTCACCCCGTCCTCGACGATCACGGACGACGAATCCCTGCTCCTTGTCATCACCCATGGGAAAGCCTCCGATCATCCAATGAAAAATGCAGGGCCGTACCCTACCACAGGCCTTGAAGAGGCGCAAGACGAGCAGCCCCGTTGAACGTCCTGAAAAACTCAGTTAGAGTGGCGCCACGGAGGGCTTCGCATGTCATCACGTTTCGATAGAGTCGTGGCCATCATGGCCCAGCTCCGGGCGCCGGGCGGGTGCCCCTGGGATCGCAAACAGACCCACGAATCCCTCAAGCCCTATTTGATTGAGGAGACGTATGAAGCCCTCGATACCATCGACCGGCTGGACTTCGCCAAGCTGAAAGAGGAACTGGGCGATGTATTGCTGCAGGTCTTGTTTCACAGCCAGATCGGCACAGAAGCAGGCACCTTCACCATCGACGACGTCTTACAGCAATTGGCCGACAAACTCGTACGCCGCCATCCGCACGTGTTCGGCGACCAGGCCACCGGCCAGCCCTCCCTCAATTCCGACCAGGTCGTCCATCGCTGGGAAGATATCAAGCGGGCCGAACGCAAGCAGGCCGGCAAACCGGATTCGGTCCTGCATGATATTCCTCAAGCCCTTCCCGCGCTCCTCCGCGCCTATCAAACCCAGGTCCGTGCGGCGCGGGTCGGATTCGACTGGCCGGACAACCCCCAGGGCCTGGCGGCCGTACTTGCCAAGGTCGAGGAAGAAATCGGGGAACTCAAAAGCGCGATCACCGACGCGGGTGAACCTCCCTCCGGGGACGAAGCTCAACCGCAGGCCACGCCGGAAATGGCCGCGGAGCTGGGAGACTTGCTGTTTTCTCTGGTCAATGTTGCCCGGCACATGAAGGTGAATCCGGAAGAGTCGCTTCGTCTCGCCACGAATCGCTTCACCACCCGGTTCCAGTTCATCGAGCGCGAGGCCACTCGAAGCGGGCGGAGCGTCAACGACCTCTCCACGTTGGAAATGGATCACTACTGGGAAGCTGCGAAGCGGCTCGAGTCCACCGGAAGCGCCGAGACCATCCCGCCCCTCACGCCCTCAACCGAACCGACACGGACGCTCACATGAGTGGGGAGCAGAATCCGTACGAAGAAGGCAAACGAGCGGGGCTGCATCCGCTCATCGTCCTATTCGGCGCCATTTTAGTCATGTGGCTGCTGATCAACCTGGCCGTGCCGAGCGGGAAACAAAAACAGGCCGCTGGACCGGAAATTTCACAGGTGGCCACCGAAGATCCGGATGCCGCGCCGGTCATGTATAAAGTTCAGACAACGTTGACCGAATTCAATGCCGTCAGCATCGTGGTACCGACCCAGGTAACGAGCAGCCAGGTGGTCGGCCTCTTGAAACAACTTAAGCAGGCCCGGCTGGGTCAGAGCCTCCCCTCCATGCTCCCCCCCACCAGTCCAGGGCACAAACTCGGGGACCAGGCCGTGGCTGATCTCTACATTTTCTCAGACCCCAAGTATGCAGTAGCCGAAGTGGTCGGGACGCTGGCCCGCGGCGCCCACGCCCCGGGCAATCTCTACCCGCAAGCCATTCCATTCGAAGAAGCGATGGAGCATGTCCTCGGACACTATCGAATCGACCTCAATGACACCAGCAACCCCGACACCGGATCGCTTGGATTTGCCGACGATTCCGGCGTACACAGCAAACAATATCGACGCATTTTCTGAGCCGCTCCCGCGAATCTCCGCTCCCAGACTGTCTCCACTATCCCCAGGCGCGAATCTGTCCCTTAATATCTCCCTAGGTGTTTCCATTCCCTACAGCATCTAGGGGCTTGGCTGTCCGCCACCCCAATGCCTAAAACTTGTGCAGGTTGCTGAAGGGCCGCTCTACGGAGGGGCTTCAGCGAGGAGTCGGCTGATATGCACACGCTTATCCACAGATTCTGTGCGTGGGAAGGAGTCGACAGGATGCGCGATGATGGGACAAGGCCCCGCGAGCCGGAGGCCATCAGACGGCAGGAGGGTTCCTCACGAGGCCAACGACGTTCTTGATCTCCGCCCGCAAGGCATCCTGCTCCGCTTGAACCCAGGCCTCAAGCTGTGCGAAGTACTGCGAGAGCGAACCAGTGAAGGGGGCTACCAACACATCCCCGCGGTCCTTCAACCAGCCTTCCGCCTCGGCGATCCGGACCTTCTGGTCACCGATCTTGCGGGACAGAAATTTATTCAGCATCAGCTGCTGTCCCGGGCTACCAACGACCGTGCCCAGCAACTTCTCCTTCACATACTCCAACTCCTCTGCCTGGGCAATCTTCACCCGGACGGCATGAGTCGCTGCCCAGGTCGCCCGCTGAATCGAGTAGTCGTACGACAACACCGGCTCGCGCGGCTCGCGAAAGGGACCGGTTACACTGGAGATCACCAATTGGTCGTTCAGCATCTGGGTATTCCTTCTCTTCCCGTTCCCATCGTCATTGAAACATTAGACCGGCGACGCCTGCAGATACCGGAGCAGCTTCGCCGCCGTCTCAGCGCCGTCGCGAATACAATCGGGAAGGCCCACCCCACGATAACCGGCGCCGGTGACAGCGAGGCCGCCGAATCGCGAGAGTGCCGCCTCCATCTGCGCAAGCCGGTCGAGATGTCCGATCGTATATTGAGGCATGGCCCGATTCCAGCGATTCACTTCGACATAATGCGGCGTCGCCTGCAGGCCGACAATCGAGGCCAATTCCTCCCGCACACACTGGACCAAGGCCTCATCGTCACGCTGCAAAATGGCCTCTCGCCCAACCCCCCCGAGATAACAACGCACGGATACATCCTGCGGTGGGGCTCGGTGCGGCCACTTGAGCGAAGTCCACGTGGCTGCGATCAAATCACGACCCTCGATGCGCGGGACCACGAAACCGAACCCTTGCAGCCGGTTGCCCACCGCCTCCTCAGGATAGATGAGCGAAATTGTGGCCGTCGAAGCATAAGGAATCAGATCCATTAAGCCGGCTGCCATCGGCGTCAACGGCCGAACGAGCTCGGCGCTGACATAGGCCGGTGTAGCCAAGACCAGCGCTTCCGCCGAAAGCGAGGTCCCGTCGGTACAGATGATATCGTACATCCAACGTCCGGCCTGGTGGGAGCGCACCCGTAACGCCTCCACCTGAACACCGGCCTTCAACATCCCGCCGGCTTGCTGGATATGCGCTGTCAGCCCCGCCACCAAATCGGCCAGGCCGTTTTTCAGCGTCACAAACATCGTGTGTCGCGGGCGGCCGCCGGGCGCGTTCTGCATCCGTGCACGACGCGCCGCCATCATACCCCGAATCACACTACCATGCGCCTGCTCCAACTCGTAGAACCGCGGGAACGTCGCCCGAAGACTCATCTGCTCCGCATCACCTGCGTAGATGCCGGCCATCAGCGGCTCCATGACCCGTTCGCAGGCATGCCGTCCGAATCGACGGCGAAAAAACGATGCCAGCGATTCGTCGTCGGCCGCCCGACGCGCCGGAATCAACACATCGCAGCCCATACGGGCCAGATCGATCCAGGATAATAGTCCGCTGCGAAAAAACGGCCCCAGCTGAGTCGGCGTAAAGGTTACAAGTCCTTCCGGCAACTCGTGTAACTGCCCGCCCCTCAAGACGCTCGCTTTTTTCTCAACCGGGTTGGTGTTGATGAGCTGATCGGCGATCCCGAGGCGTCGGCAGAGCTCCATGCCCCAGGGCTTTTGCGAGAGAAACGAGTCCGGCCCCGCCTCCATCACTAACTGGCCGACCCGATGCGTGACGATTTTCCCGCCCCAGACCGGTGCGGCATCAAGAATGGTGCAGGTGAGGGCCACATCAGCCGCGGCCGCCTGCTCCTGGAGCGCAAACGCCGTGGAGAGGCCTGAGATACCTCCGCCGATGATGACAACTGACCGTGGTGTACGCGCCACAGGTGGTGCCGCTAATGGACGAGCGAAGACTCGTGCGCCTCCACCACCGACATCAACATGTCGATCAGGGGAGCCGAGGCGTTCAACATGGGAATACGTTCCAGCTGGAGTCCCTTCGTCCGGGCCAGCTGCGTGAGCTCAATATCGATATCAAACAGGGTTTCCACATGGTCGCAGATGAAACCGATCGGCGCCACCAGCACCTGGCGATGGCCTTCCTGCGCCAATTCCGCCAAGGCCTCCTCGACCGATGGCCCAAGCCATTTCTCTCCCGATCGTCCCTGGCTTTGATAGGCAAACCGCGTCGGCTGAGTCCCGAGTTGTTCGCAGACCGCCTGAGCCGTTCCTTTGACTTCTTCAGGATAGGGGTCCTTCATGGCCACGACCCGCTCCGGCAAACTGTGCGCGGTAAACAAGACTGGCACCTGCCCACGCACCTCGGCGGGGAATCGCTCCAGCGTCCGGCGAATATTGTCGACAATGGCGGCGATCAAGAGCGGATGGCGATGCCAACTCTTGACGAAGCTGATCGGGGTCTCGTTGGCAAGTTCAGCACGCGCCTCTTCAACCTTCTTTCGATAGGCGCCGATGCTGAGCGAAGAATACTGCGGGGCCATGCACAACCCAATGATGCGGTCCGGAAGGGCATCGAGCAGTTCCGTGTAGGTTTCCTTGATGAACGGATGCCAGTGCCGCAACCCCACATAACAGCGGTAGTACGCGTGACCCGACATATTTAAGCGCTGCTCCAATGCCCGCGCGACCTCACGCGTGACATCGAGCACCGGAGACTTTCCGCCGGTCACCCGATATCGCTCGCGGATTTCCGCAATCAGTTCAGGCGAGGTTGGTCGTCCACCGCGAACATCCAGGAGATACGGCGCCACATTCTCGAGGCAATCGGGGCCGCCCATGGCCATGAGCAAGACAGCAACCGGCTGCTTCGCCACAGACCCGCTCACCGCGTACTCAGCTTATGCACCAGATCGATCGTGGCGGCGACATTCTCCACGGGGGTATTCGGGAGAATTCCGTGACCCAGATTGAAAATGTGGCCCGGACGCCCTGCGGCCCGTCGGAGAATGTCCGTCACGCGCCGCTCGATCTCGGAGATCGGTCCAAACAACGTCACCGGATCGAGGTTCCCCTGCACCGCGCGATCGTGGCCCACCAGGGCCCAGGCCTCGTCGATCGGAATGCGCCAATCGATCCCGATCACGTCACCACCGGCCTGGCGCATGGCCTTGAGGATCGCCGTGGTCCCGGTGCCGAAATGAATCAGCGGGACGCCTTCGTGCTTGAGCCCCTCGAAAATCAGCTGCACATGCGGCATGACGTATTCGGCATAATCCCCGGCTGAGAGACACCCGACCCAGCTATCGAAGAGCTGCACGGCCTGGGCGCCGGCCTTGATCTGACGACGAAGATAGCCGGTAATCACGCGTGCGAATTTATCCATCAAACGATGCCAGGTCTCCGGCTCGCGATACATCATCTGTTTCGTATGAATGTAGTTCCGCGAGCTTCCACCTTCAATGGCATAACTGGCCAGCGTAAAGGGCGCCCCGGCAAACCCGATCAGAGGCACCCGACCGGCCAGCATCTTGCGGGTCAGACTGATCGCATCCATCACGTACTGCAGGTCCCTCTCATCGATGACCTTCAGCCCATCCACAGCCGCCCGATCCCGCACGGGATTGTGGATGATCGGCCCCTCGCCCTCCGCAAACTCCAGAGAGAGCCCCATCGGCTCGAGCGGAAGCAGAATATCGGCGAAAATAATGGCGGCATCGAGGGCAAACCGGTCGATCGGCTGCAACGTGACCTGCGCCGCCAATTCAGGCGTCTTACACAGATCGAGAATGGAATGTTTTTCTCGTAACCGGCGATATTCAACCATGTACCGGCCTGCCTGGCGCATGAACCAGACCGGCGTGCAATCAACCGGTTCGCGCCGGCACGCTTTCAGAAATCGATCATTCATAATGGAGCGCATTTTAGAGGGGCAGTCCAAAGAGAGTCAAACAATCTTGCGCCCAACCGGGCACTGAACCGGAACCATCGAGAGTCTGCCGATGGCTCCGGTTCTGCCACTCCTGCAACCACCCGCACCTCGCGCCCTGTGGAAAAATTCTCACGACAATTCCCCATCAATCTGTGTATAATGATCACACGTGTCTTTGAGCCTGAGTACCCTCACTCACTGATCGACACCATTTCAGAGCATTCAGCGGCCTGCCTATTCGTATCACTCGCAAGCGCCGCGATAATTCAGTCACGCTAGTGGAACCGCGGCGCGATCCCTTCGATAACGCGTTCTAGATTCGTATAACTGTGGAGGTGGCATGAGTAGTGATCTGCATCCGCTCACCTTACCTAAAAACGGTGAGCTCCCCAAAACCGATGCACAGCCAGGAGAACATCCCACGAGCGATGGAGCCTGGATTACCATCATACGCTGGTTTGACTCCTGGGCAGGCATTGAGAAAATGCAAACGGATACCGCGCCGCCGACAGTCGACTGGCTGCGGGCCATCCCGCTCATCATCGTGCACCTGCTCTGCCTGGGCGTGTTCATCGTCGGATGGAGCTGGGTCGCCGTAGGAGTCGCAGCAGCGTTCTACTTCATACGCATGTTCGCCATCACGGGCTGGTACCATCGCTATTTCTCGCACCGTACCTTCAAGACCTCCCGGGCCTGCCAATTTGCCTTTGCCTTGCTCGGATCTTCCTGTGCGCAACGAGGCCCGCTCTGGTGGGGCGGACACCATCGCCATCACCACATCTATTCAGATAAACCCGAAGATACCCACTCGGTGCGCCAAGGGGGATTTCTCTGGGCTCATATCGGCTGGATCAGCTCCAAGAAATTTTTCCCGCCGCGCCTCAAGAGCATCGGCGATTTCGCCAAGTTTCCGGAGCTGGTCTTCCTGGATCGATTCGACACCCTGGTCCCGACGATTTGCGGATTCGGCATGTTCGGCCTCGGCAAACTCTTAGAGACCTATGCCCCAAGCCTCGGCACGAATGGTCCGCAGATGCTCATCTGGGGATTCTTCGTCTCCACCGTCGCGCTGCTCCACGGCACCTGCACAATCAACTCGCTTTCACACGTGTACGGATCCCAGCGTTACAAGACGGGTGACGACAGCAAGAACAATTTCATCCTGGCCATGATCACTCTCGGTGAGGGCTGGCACAACAATCATCACTACTATGCCGCCTCAACCCGCCAAGGGTTCTACTGGTGGGAAATCGACATCACCTACTACATGCTGAGGGGCTTGCAAGCGCTGGGACTGATCTGGGACATTCGGGAAGTGCCCGCGCATGTGCGGGAAGGTAAGAATAAACTCGCCTGACAAAGACCAGAGGGGCGGACGCGAAGCGCCCGCCCCTCTACTCTACGCTACACCCACTCCGATTCATCCGCCGATTCCGGCTTCCGACCGTACTGCGGGGCCAGGCGCTCTCGAATCTCCCGGCTGACCGGATCGATCTCCACCAGCTCTTCTTCCCTCGCAATCCAGGCATCCTCCGGCACCAATTCAATTCGGTAATGATTCTTCCGCATGGAGAACCACTCGATGTACGGGTGCGGAACCAAATGCGGATGCGGATCGAAGGAGATGAGGCTCGCATCGCCGATCTGCGGAATCTCGACATCCCCGAGCACTTGCCCCGCGAGATCTTCGTCGGCAAACCGGCTGTTATTGAATCGGATCACCTTCCCGGCGATTTCTCCCCGGCAATCGCCAGCCAGGTAGAAGTCGACCACACCCAACACCGCGAATGTCATACGCCCGACAACCGTCCCCGCTTGACGGTTATCGAGAAAACCCTCTTGCACCCACCGACTGTTGCCGAACTTCTGAGCCACATCAGCCTCCTTCTGAGCGCGCCGTCGAAGGCCCCTGATGCGCCGGTGACGATTCACCCGTCACCCACGATCCGAGCAGGACGCCGCCGAGAATCATCGCACTCCCGAACCACCCTTGCGCATCCAGGTTTTCGCCCAGGAAATACCAGGCCAGCCAGGCCGCGACGGCCGGCTCGGCCGCAAACAGCAAAGCAACCTGCTGGGCAGGCAACAGCCGCTGTGCCCACATTTGTACCGCAAACGCACCGGTCGCCAACACGCCGGTCACCACCAACCCGACGACTAGGACGCGGCTTGGCTCAAACATCGCAAGCGTCGGCGGTTCCCACCACATGGCGCCCAACATGGCCAGGGTCATCAACAACAGTTGCCACGCGAACAACGAGACCGGATCTGCCACCCGGGTGTACCGTTCCAGGCAGACCATATGGGCGGCGAATGCCGCCGCGCTCCCCATCGTGAGGAGATCCCCAAGATTAGCGGAGGCCGTCGGCCTCACCAGAAGCCACAAGCCAAGCAGCGCAATCCCGTTAGACACCCAGGTATGGACGCCCAAGCGACGTAAGTACAGCGGCACAAACACCACGTACAAGACCGTGATAAAGGCGGAGTTCGATGCCGTCGTATAGCGGAGCCCCACGGTTTGCAACACATAGCCGAGGAAGAGCCACGCAGTTGCGATCGCACTTGCTCGTACCATATAGGCGTCGCAGGTCAATCGGCGGCGCATGAGCAGCAAGACCCCGAACACAACGAGCGATCCAAGGAGAAATCGAAGGAAGAGAAACGAGAGTGGAGAGATTTGTTCGAGCGCGGCCTTCGTGGCCGGAAACGTCGCTCCCCACACAAAAGTCGTGAGGAGCAGCGCGAATTGAGGCATGGGCTACAGACCTCATGAACGCCGAATGCAGACGGTGGGAGGAGAGAAACATCCCCCCATCCCACCACCATCAATCAACAGTCAGGAGGCATCATTCCTGGCGTTAGGGTTTGCACAACGCACATTTGCGCTCGTCGCTGGTACCTGCCTGCTCCATCGCGGCGAGCGCCCGCTCTTTATCGGGATAGTCGAACCATCCCCCTTGCCAGTAATCACTGCTCGACACGCCGGAGGGGACCTCGGAACACCGGTCCCGGTGGAGCGTCACCCGATCGATCGCCCGTGCAATGTGAAGCCAATACATCATGTTACACCGTCCAATTAGTACGTCATGACCATACCGGCTCAACCTACCACGCCTCTCGATACGAGAGCAATGCGCGGCACGCACCGAGACGAGACGAGTCTCGTGACGGCGGGACACATACGATTATGGGGTGAAACCGGGAGGGTGCGCTAGGGCAGGAGCTGCCACTCGTCCTTCTCGATCACGGTCTTGACGCCGGTTTGCAACTTCTTGACGTCCTTCTCTTCAAAGAGACGCATGTAGCGCTCGATCCGGTCCGGATCATCGATACGCTCTTCCTGCATGACTCCGCCGCTGCCTTTGTACTTCCGAATTAACAGGGACATTTCAACCGATCCTCCAATTGTGACTCGCGTTTCGGCATAAAGATTGGGTACAATAGTGCAAAGTTACACACAGGGTCAAGCGTTTCTAAACGGAGAATCGCTCTATCCGGTCTTCCCGGTTGCGGTGAGGCCACAGGGTGCCATTGAAGGAGTCGGCTATGCCGGTCTACGAATATCGCTGCGAACAATGCTCCCACCAGTTCGAGGCCACTCAGTCGGTGCATGCACGCCCGGAAGACACCGTCTGTCCGCAGTGCAACCAAGTCGGCGCCACCCGAATGCTCTCTGCGTTTGCCTCGAAGATCAAAGGCTCCCACAAGCCGGGCTTCGAGGAAATCAAAGCCTATGACATGCTGCACGAACGCATGGATCGATTCTCCAAACTCCCGCCCGCCATGGGCAAGCGCGTGGATGTCACGCCGGACATGATGTCCGGAGCCGGAGCCGCTGCTCCGACAGAAGGCACCGACGCATAAGCGCCGCCCTGACGTTGGGCGCGGAACTCCCGCCCTGTTGCATCGCCGTGAGACAGAGCCGTCCAGGGGCTCAAGACTGACAAGACTGAGAGGAGTATTGTTCAGCATGTGCACCCGTCTCAGCGGATTTGCCTGTGCCATCCTGCTCTGCCTCCTTGGCGCCCCGGCTTCAGCCGAGGTGGCCGGCTCAATGGTCATCGCAGGCCATGGTCCCGAACAACGGCTGATGGAATCGCTGGCTCACGCGTTTGAAAAAGCCAACCCCCGCGCCTATATCGACATCGTCTGGGACGGTAATTCGAAGCCGCTCGATTTGGTGAAATCCAAGCAGGCGAACATCGCCGTGACTGGAGCGGCGGAAGACGGCCTTCGCTCGTTCCAGATCGCCTGGGACGGGATTGCAATCATGGTGCACCGGTCGAACTTCACCAAAGAAGTGACCAAACAGGAAGTCGCCGAGCTCTTTTCCGGTAAGTACAAAGTATGGGCCGACCTGGGCGGACCGGATACGAAGGTTCTCCTGATCGACCGACCGCGCAATGAAAATAATCGCGACGCCTTCGAACAGCAGCTCGGCATCGTGGGCAAGATTCCCGACGGGACCAAGGTCATCCCCATGGACGAAAAGGTGATCAAGACGATCGCCGGTACCCTGCCGCCGCATTCAGCCGTCGCCTACATCTCGCTCGGTCAGGCCTTGGAGGCGGTCGCCTCCGGTGTGCCCGTGAAGCTACTACCGGTCGATAAAATAGAACCGGAAACACCGACCGTCAAGGATGGCCGGTACACCCTGCGCCGCCCGGTCCTGTTGCTGTCCCACAACGAGCCGGATCCGCTTGTGGACGCCTTCGAGCAATTCGCCCTGTCGGAGAACGGACAAAAAATCATCAGCGAGTCTTATACGCCGCTCCCGAAGACATCATCTCCATAAGAGGAGGCTTTTATGCGCACTATTGTCACCTACATGCTCGGCTGCACCCTTCTGCTCGGAACCACGTTCGTTGCCGTCCCGGCTGGGCATGCCCAGGAAGGAGCGATGGTCGAGGGTGCCGGGTATACGATGTTCAACACGGAATCAATCAAGGGATCGGACACCTCCAAGCTGGAGAATGACCCGGTTTGCGACCGTTCCAAACGTCCTTCCATCGCGAAAGTTGAACCGGATGAGGCGAAGCCCGGCGAAAAAGTGACCATCAAGGGTGAAAATTTCGGCAGCAAGGAATGTTTCCACGGCGTCACCTTCAGCGCCGCCTCCAAGGAAAAAATCGACTACCACTTCGTCAATGACACCACGATCGAGGCGGTGGTGCCGGAGGCGAAAGCCGGCATGTCCTTTATCATCGTGGTCGCCGGCGGCGGCAGCGCGCAGTCGAAGCCGCTCCTGATTCAACCCAAATAAGACCCTCAAAGACCTTTCGGCGGGCAGGAGGCTCATCACCTCCTGCCCGATTCCGTCCCTCGCCCAGTCCACCCGTTCATCCTGGTTCGTCTCGACAACTCTCTTGACCCTATGCTAGGTTACGCGATCTTTTTGGAGGCGAATCAGAGGTGAGCTACGGCTCCAAACCTCTCGCAGTCTCATCATGTTTCGGAAGATTCTTATTGCCAACCGTGGCGAGATCGCCATGCGCATCATCCGTGGCTGTCGCGAGCTCAATATCGCGACGGCCGCGATTTATTCCGAAGCCGACTCCTCAGGAATTTACGTCAAGAAAGCCGACGAGTCCTACCTTGTAGGACCCGGACCCGTCAAAGGCTTCCTGGACGGGAAACAAATCGTCGACATCGCCAAGCGCATCGGCGCGGACGCCATCCATCCCGGATACGGATTCCTCTCCGAAAACACCAAATTTGCTCGGCTCTGCCAAGCCTCCGGCATCACCTTTATCGGTCCGTCGCCCGAGACGATCGACCTCATGGGCAGCAAAGTGAAGGCGCGACAGATCGCCCAGCAGGCCGGCCTCCCGATCGTCCCCGGAACCGAAGGCGGCATCACGACTGTCGAGGAAGCGCTGGAGTTCACCAACCGCATCGGCTATCCGGTCATGATCAAGGCCAGCGCCGGCGGTGGGGGACGCGGACTTCGAGTCGTTCGTTCCGACCAAGAATTACGCGAGAATATGGAAGTCGCGGCACGGGAAGCGCTGGCAGCGTTCGGCGACGGCAGCATCTTCATCGAAAAGTACATCGAGCGGCCGCACCACATTGAATTTCAAATCCTGGGCGACAAACACGGCAATATCATCCACCTGGGTGAGCGGGATTGTTCCATCCAGCGCCGGCACCAGAAGCTGATCGAGATCGCCCCGTCATTGATTTTGACGCCCAAACTGCGCGCGCAAATGGGCGAGGCCGCCATTGCCATCGCGAAAGCCGTGAACTACGACAATGCCGGCACCGTCGAGTTCCTCCTCGACCATGAGAACCATTTCTATTTCATGGAAATGAACCCCCGCCTTCAGGTGGAACATACCGTCACGGAACAGATCACGGCCATCGACATCGTCCGGAATCAGATTTCGATCGCGGCGGGCAAACCGCTGGAGATCCGGCAAAAAGATGTAACTCTGCAGGGCCATGCAATTCAGTGCCGGATCAATGCCGAAGACCCGCGCAATAACTTCATGCCCTGCACCGGCACCATCACCGCCTACCTGTCACCCGGCGGGATCGGAGTCCGCATCGACGGCGCGGTCTATCGAGACTACACGATCCCTCCTTACTACGATGCATTGCTGGCGAAACTCACGGTCCGTGGTCGCACATGGGAAGAAGCCGTCAGCCGCATGCGGCGTTCACTCGAAGAATATGTCCTGCGCGGGGTGAAAACGACCATTCCGTTCATGAAGAACGTGATGATGGAACAGGATTTTCAGGCCGGACGGTTCGATACGTCCTACCTGGAGACTCATCCGGACCTGTTTCAATACGAAGAATCCGAGGAGCCTGAGGACCTGGTGCTGGCGATCTCAGCCGCGATTGCCGCATACGAAGGACTCTGACCTCCCCAGCCACCCGGCACCAATACCTCAACCCTGTTACGCGAGCGGATTCGCCGCCGAAGGCCGCCAGTATGGCAACGAAAAAGACCAAGAAAACCGCCCCGAAGAAAAGCCCTGCGAAGAAAAAACTCCCGACCAAGTCCAGCGGACCCGTTGCCTCACGCGCCGTCAAAGGTCCGCAGCCGGCGAGCCCTGAATTCCGTGTGACCCCGGCACCGGGGAAAAAGCTCTTGATGACCGAAGTCGCCTTGCGCGACGGACATCAATGCCTCCTGGCAACCAGAATGCGCACCGAGGATATGCTCCCCATCGCCCAAAAACTGGACGCTGTGGGATTCTGGTCGTTGGAGGTCTGGGGCGGGGCCACTTTCGACACATGCCTCCGGTTCCTCAAAGAAGATCCGTGGGAACGCCTGCGCGCGCTCCGCGCGGCGATGCCGAAGACGAAGCTGCAAATGTTGTTGCGCGGCCAGAACCTTGTCGGATACCGCCACTACGCCGACGACGTGCTGGAGAAATTCATTGAGCGCTCGGCATTCAACGGCATCGATGTCTTCCGCATCTTCGACGCACTCAACGATGTCCGCAATCTGGAGCGGGCCATCCGTGAAGTCAAAGCCTGCGAAAAGCACGTCGAGGCGGCCATTTCCTACACCACCAGCCCAGTCCACCGGCTGGATGGATTCGTAACGATGGGGAAACGGTTGGAAGACCTCGGCGCCGATACGATTTGCATCAAGGACATGGCCGGGCTGCTGGCCCCCGCGGATGCCTATCACCTGGTCAAGAAACTCAAAGCAGCGGTCCGCGTGCCCATCCACCTCCACTCCCACTATACGTCGGGCATGGGAACCATGTCGGCCCTGATGGCGGTCATGGCAGGACTCGATCTCCTGGATACCTCAATTTCTCCGCTTGCCGGAGGCGCCTCGCATCCCCCCACCGAGTCCATGGTGGCCGCATTACGAGGCACGCCCTATGACAGCGGATTGGAGCTGGAAGATCTGCAGCCCATCGCAGAGCATTTCCGGAACGTGCGCCGAAAGTACCGGCAATTTGAAAGTGACTTCACCGGGGTGGACGCCGAAATTCTGACGTCCCAAATTCCAGGCGGCATGCTCTCCAATCTCGCCGCCCAGTTGGCCGAACAAAACGCGCTCGACCGGATGAAAGAAGTGATGGACGAAATCCCCCGTGTCCGCAAAGACATGGGCTACCCGCCGCTCGTAACGCCGACCAGCCAGATCGTCGGCACACAGGCTACGCTCAACGTGCTCACGGGCGAACAGGGTGAACGGTACAAGGTCATCACCACGGAGACCAAGAATTATTTCCTCGGCCTCTATGGCCGGGCTCCCGGACCCCTCGATAAAGGGATTATGGCGCGGGCCATCGGTGATGAAGAACCGGTGAAGGGCCGGCCGGCCGACCGGCTTGAGTCGGAATTTGAGAAGTTAAAAAAAGACATGCCTGAGTCCGCCACCACACTGGAGGACCAGTTGTCGTTCGCCCTCTTCCCGGCGATTGCCAGGGACTTTTTCGAGGCACGTGAACGGGGCGATCTGCAGGCCGAGCCACTGGAACCGACGGAAACGAAGGGCCCTGCCGTGGCCCACGATCTCCACCTCGCCCCGGCTGAATTCAACATCACTGTGCATGGCGAGAACTACCATGTCGTAGTCTCCGGTTCAGGCCGCACCACCGACGGACGCAAGCCCTACTACATCCGGGTCAACGACCGGCTGCAGGAAGTCTCGCTGGAACCGCTGCAGGAAGTGCTGGCCGGTGTGCCGGAATCGCCCGCGGCCGGCAGCACGAGCAAACCGAAACGTCCCAGACCGACGAAACCGGGCGATGTCGCCCCGCCGATGCCGGGTCGCGTCGTGAAAGTCCTCGTGGCCGATGGTGCGCGAGTAAAGACCGGCGATCCGCTCTTGATCATCGAAGCCATGAAGATGGAAAGCCAGGTCCCGGCGCCGATGGACGGGCGCGTCACGGCGATTCTGGTCGTCGAGGGCGACAACGTGAAAATCGACGAAACTGTGATTCAACTGGAGTAGCCGTGAGGCTCTCGACGTGGACTGTCGGTCTGACTGCGGTCGCGTCGTCACACGTCCTAACATTCTGTCTCGCGGCGGCCCTCATGAGCGGTTGTGCTGCACCTCCAGAGATTCCCCGCTGGTTCGACGGCTTCCAACGATTTCCCATTCACACCGCCTCGGTCAGCGGCCACCGCATCGCCTATCTCGATGAAGGCCAAGGCCCGCCGCTCATCCTGCTTCACGGATACGGCGGATCGATGTGGCAATGGGAGTATCAGCAGCTTCCGCTGTCACAACACTTCCGTGTCATCACGCCCGACCTGATCGGCTCAGGCCTTTCGGACAAACCTGACCTCGACCACCGGCCTGAAGACTTGATCGAATCGATCCGTGGCCTCATGGATGCGCTCAACCTTCCGACCGCCACCTTGATCGGCAACTCCATGGGAGGCGGCGTGGCCATCGGCATGGCTCTGACCCATCCCGACCGGGTATCCCGCTTGGTGTTGATCGACAGCCTGCCCGACCATGTGCGCGAACGCCTGGTCAGCCCGCTGATGCACCGTGCCCTGAACACCAGCGTCCCCGCTTGGCTGGCCCGCTTCGGAGCCCTGTTCGTCGGCAACCGCACCATGGAGGCGGTGCTGAAAGAAATCATTTACGACCACACATTAGTGACACCGGCGGTGTTGGACCGCTCAAACCGGAACCGTCAACGCGAGGATATGATCACACCCCTCATGTCGCTGCGGAACAGCCTGCCGCTCTGGGAGCAGCACTTTGCCCCCCGACTCAAAGACATCCGACATTCCACATTGATCCTCTGGGGTGAACAGGATCGACTCTTTCCCCCGCAGGTCGGCCGTGACTTGCACGCTGTGATCCCGCAAGCCCGCCTCATCGTGATCCCCGATGCCGGGCATATCCCGCAGTGGGAACGACCACAGGTGGTGAACCGGCACATTACGGAATTCCTTCAACCTTGACAGCCTACCAAAGCAGCCATAGAGTGACGGAGTAGCCCTCACAATCTTCCTCGTTGATGGAGACACTTTATGCGACCATTTCATATCCGTACGATCCCCAGCGGTACGATGTTTTACGCGGTAGCGGCCCTGCTCTGCCTGAGCCTCAGTGGTTGCGGGACCCCCTCCACGTCCGGCCACTCAGATTTCTCGTACAAGAATATGACCGTGGCCGACGGCAGTGCCGTCGCCGGAGAAGGCAACAACATCCTGTTCCAAGGCAAACCATTGATGCTGTCAGGAATGGGCATTAGAGTCGGCGACAAGCTGCGTGACGTCAAGCTCACCCAAACCGACTTATCGATGGTCCCCATCAACGACACGAAGGGCAAGGGGAAGGTCCGCATCATCAGTATCGTGCCGTCCCTCGACACCAAGGTCTGCGAACAACAGACCCACTACCTGAGCGAGAAGAACATGGGACTCGATCGAATGGTTGAGCTCATCACCATCAGCATCGATACGCCCTTCGCGCAAAAACGGTTCGCGGAAGACGCGAAGATCGCCAATGTGACCTTCCTGTCCGATTTCCGTGCCGCCGATTTCGGCAAAGCCCACGGGCTCCTGCTCAAAGATCCTCATCTCCTGAGTCGGGCCCTGCTCGTCATCGACAAAGACAATACGGTTCGGTATCTCCAAATCACCCCCGAGCTCGCGCAACTGCCGGACCTTGAGGAAGCATTCCGGTTCGCGCGTAAACTGGTCACGGCCAGCTGAGGCCGGCGCCCGGCCATGGAGCGTCGCGCGTATCTCGCACAGGCAGCGAAGCGCGTATGGTGTCTGGCCGAGAGCACGGAAGGCAGGACAGCATCTCGATGAGCGCACGGCGCTGTTTCACAACGAGAGACGCGTCACACGTCACGAAGTACAGGAACTAATCAACACACCATGGCTCACTACGATTTGCTGGTCATCGGAACCGGCCCAGCAGGGCAGAAGTCCGCCATCCAAGCGGCAAAACTCGGCAAGAGAGTCGGCATCGTCGAGCGCAAACAGGTTGTTGGCGGCGTCTGCGCCAACACCGGCACCATCCCCAGCAAATCTCTCCGCGAGGCCGCACTCTATCTGTCAGGTTTCCACCAGCGCAGTCTGTATGGCGCCAGTTATCGCGTCAAACAGGACATCACGATGGAGGATCTCACCTTTCGCGCCAACCACGTCATCACAAGGGAAATCGAAATCATCCAGCACCAGATGACGCGCAACAAAGTCGACCTCCTGTTCGGAACGGCCTCGTTCGTCGATCCGCACCGCCTGCGCATCGAACGCGACGGCGACCACGTCGAACACACCGCCGACTTTGTGGTGATTGCCTGCGGAACACTTCCTGCCAGGCCCTCGCACATTCCCTTCGACGACCACAGCATCATCGACACCGATGGACTGCTGGCGTTGAAAACCCTGCCCAAGTCCATCACCATCATCGGCGGCGGTGTGATCGGCGCGGAATATGCCTCGATCCTGGCCACCATGGGCATCCACGTCACTCTGATCGAACGTCGTCCGCGCCTGCTTGAATTTGTCGATCAGGAGACGATTGAAGCGCTCCAGTACCATATGCGCAGCATCGGCGTGACCCTCCGTTTCAACGAAGAAGTCGTGTCGGTCGAGCGACAGGCGCAAGAACAGGTCATCGTTCGGCTGAAAAGCGGTAAAGAGATCGCCGCGACCACGGTGCTCTATTCGGTCGGCCGCACCGGCGCCAGCGCCGAACTCAACCTGGACGCGGTGGGACTCTCGGCAGACGACCGTGGGCGATTGACGGTCAACGAGCATTACCAGACGGCGGTGCCCCACATTTATGCGGCGGGCGATATCATCGGCTTCCCCGCACTGGCCTCGACCTCCATGCAGCAAGGGCGCCATGCTGCCTGCCATGCCTTCGGCATTCCCTGCCAGACCCAGTCCGAGTTGATGCCATACGGCATTTATTCGATCCCGGAAATTTCCATGGTCGGCCGCAACGAAGACGACTTGACCAAACACGGCGTCCCCTATGCCGTCGGTATCGCCCGCTACCGGGAAATCGCCCGTGGGCAAATCATCGGGGACGAACTCGGTATGCTGAAACTGCTCTTTCACAACAAAACCCGGCAACTGCTCGGCGTGCATGCGATCGGCGACGGCGCCACGGAACTCATCCACATCGGCCAAACCGTGATGGCCTATCACGGCCAGATCGATTATTTCGTGGACACTGTATTCAACTACCCGACACTCGCGGAGTGTTACCGCGTCGCGGCCCTCGACGGCATTAATCAATTGCCCCGACCCTGGCCGCCGAGAGTCTGACGTGTCGCCAACCGCAATGCACCATGTTCACTGTTTAATGGACGATTGAATATCGAATATTGCGCATGACGTGGCACGACGAAGGAGGAATCAGATGTCGTTTTCGAACCATCTTCGAAAATTGGCCCAGCCGATCTGGGATGCCCAGCTGACGCATCCGTTCGTCGTGGCCCTCGGAAAGGGCACGTTGGCGGAGCGCAAATTCCGCTACTACATCCTCCAGGATGCCCGCTTTCTCGCGGATTTGGCACGCGTATTTGCCGCCGGCTCGTTGCGAGCGCCAGACTCCGAATCCGCGCTACGCTTTGCCAAGCTGGCCGAAGAAACCATCACCGTGGAACGCAGCCTTCACGAAACCTACGGTAAGCGCTGGAAACTCGCCCCCCACGACATGCTGAACGAACCGATGGCTCCCACCAACTATGCCTATACCCGTCACATGCTGGCGGTCGCCCAGAGCGGTACGGCCACCGAGATTACGGTGGTGGCACTCCCCTGTGCCTGGATCTACTGCATCGTCGGCAAACATTTTCTCAAAAGCGGCCCGCCGCCCGCCAAACATCCCTACCGGGAGTGGCTGATGCTCTATGCCTCACCGGAGTTTGAGGCGGTGCAGGAATGGATGCGGGCCCGAGTCGATACCTGGGCGCGCACGGCAGGACATGAGGAAAAGAAGCGCATGGAGCAGGCGTTTCTGATCAGCTCGAAGTACGAATGGATGTTTTGGGAAATGGCCTGGAACGAGGAGAAGTGGCCGGTGTGAGGAGCGAGAGAGGAGGCCAGGCTCTTCCGCGTAGAACCACCGCACCGGCATGCGCTGCCGGAGGCGGCCCTGGCGTCAGAACTTGCTGCGTCCCGCAGCTTCGAACAGCTGACGCCACCTGCGATGCAGGATGGCTCGCCTCTGGCAGCACAAAGACCTAGCCGGTGCGGTGAGCACGCTCAGAGCCTGCCCCCCTCCCTCGCCATTCCCACATCCACTAAGGGTGGGGAGAACCACTTACCTACATCGCAGCCGTGAAGCTGAGATTTTGAGACACTCCGCTCAGGCCGCCCGCGCGGGATACACCACGCGCTTCGTGCACTTATTCCCTGCCGGTACGGTAGTCGGGACTGACAGGTGGATCACGTCACACGTGTTCGAAGAGGGCTCGACCGAACCGCTCAGCTAGCCTTTCGATATTCTTCCGGCTGGGTGAGTGGTTCGACATCCCAATCGGGTTCTTCATCACCCCTCATGGGAATACTCTCCTGAGTAGCAGAAGCCCAGACTGCAATGCCGCAAAACAGGATCGTCAAGGCGATGAGGAAGTAGACAGGCATGATGACCTCCTTCATTCCTGGTTGTCCTACTTTCATGCTAGTCCTGCCATCAGACATAGGCTACGAGGCAAACACCCAGGTGTCGGAGGAAATCTCCCTATAGTTGAAACAATGATAGTACGTAGCTCATCTCTTCAGGCATCGCCGGGGCTGATGCTCCGCCGGGCCTGTGGCAGCAAGTGTGCACGTGACTGTGGAATCGCCGAACAGGCAGCTTCAACCTTGGCTAGCGGTTCAACCGTAGGACTTACGAACAGCGGTGCGATCTCTCATCCAATGACAACTACTTCATCTACTTCGCGAGGGATGGCAGGTGACAGCCTATCTGTATCGGCAGCGACGATCCTCATCCGCTCCAACGCGGCTGGGCTACTCAAGAAGCACCGCACCCTGTCTCTCGCTCGCACCCCAGCGTTTCCCCTCCGTTGTGCTACGCTGATCTCGACACTGTGCACTTCACGATATGAGTCTTCCACATGATCAACAACGCTTCATCACCCACCGTCCTGACGCCACGAGAGATCAGGTTGCACCTGCTTGGCCTCGTCCTGTTCATCGCTCTTCTGGCACTTTGGTATTGGCTTTCAACCGGCGCACGAGCCGTGCCGACATTGATCGCGATGCTCCAGGACGACGATCCATCCACACGCATCGTCGCGGCGGAACAACTGGGACAGGTCGGACCACCGGCACAGGCGGCCATTCCCTCCCTACTGGCGCAGGCCATGCGGGATGGCAGCCAACATGCCAACAGCACCGCTGCCGCGGCGCTGAAATCGATTGATCTGACGGCAGCCAGGCAGGTCATGACCCACCTCATTCCGCACCTACAGGATCAGGACGTGCAGCAACGTCGCACCGCTTGCGCCGTGCTCGGCAGCCTGGGGCCTGTGGCCAAACCAGCGGTGCCGGCGCTGCTGGCGCTGGAACATGATCCTGACGAGCTCGTTCGCCGAAATGCCTTGATGGCCTTGGCGAGTATCGGCATTCCATCCACGCCCATCGTGGCAGCCTTGCTGGATGGGCTTCACGATTCCTCCTCATTGGTTCGCCAGACCGCCGTCGCCCAATTTGCCTTTACGGTGCCCTTGACCCAGCCTGTCATCACCATGCTGACACCGTTGCTGAACGATCCGGACACGTCACTTGCGACGCTGGCCCGCCGTGCGTTGGACAAGGCCCAGCCTGACGATGCGGCCCAAATCGAATCGCTCGGGATGATGGTCCAACATTCCTCCGCGCGCGACTATGCCTTACATCAGTTAGCCCAGCTCGGTCCGGCGGCCGGCGACGCCCTGCTCCCGGTCCTGCCGCTGCTCCAGGATGACCGGCCGCTCATTCGATACCTCGCGGCAGAAACCCTGGGCGCGATGGGGCCCGCCGCGAAACTGGCGATCCAGCCTCTTCAACAGCGGCGAGACGATCCGGATCCGGTCGTACGTGACACCATTGCCGGCGCAATCTCTGCGATTGAGGCCGCGCCGGTATCCGCTGCCAAGGAGCCTCAACCATGACCACCACGCCACACGACGCATCCTCGCGACTCCGCCTCCTGACTCGCATGGGGTTCTGGGGCAGCATGGTCGGCGGGCTCCTGCTCCCCTGGACCATCATGCTGGCGGTAGAGGTTGTCGTTCGTGATACCCCCATTGCACGGGCCTGGCGATCATTCACCTTGCACCTGTTCGCACCCGGCTATAATTTCTTCCTTATCGGCCTGTTGACAGCCATTCCATTTTTGATCCTGGCAGTAATGATTCTGCTGCATCTGGGTACCGCCCGGACGCAGGATCCGCTGATTCCACGTCGCCGGGCCCTAGGACTCGCGGGGGCGGGGGTGGGCATGCTGGTCCTCGCAAGCTGGACCCATCTTGACGTGTTGCTCCATCCGGATGCGCAAGGCGCGCTGGCCTATTTGTATCTACCGGTCATGTTGTCGGCCGGCATCCCGGTTGGCTACGGGTTGGGGCGTCTCCTGACAAAACTGCTCCTACCGAGGCCTCTTGCTGAATGACACGGGCTGGACAGTATCAACAACGTGAGTATAATGTGGGCCATGCGTCACTATGCCGTGAGTGCCTCCCGATGATCCGTATCCTCTGGTGTCTTGCCTTGCTCCTCCTGTGGCACTCAGCTGCCCTCGCGGCTTCCAAATATGAAGAGAGCGTGAAGGAATTGGCAGAGGGGGTGGCGGCCGAAGCCATCAAGATGAAAAAGTCACGGCTCGCGGTGCTGGACTTTGTCGATAGCACGGGCGAAGTGACACCCATCGGGCAATTCCTGGCCGAGGAATTGGCCACCCATTTACTCGTGGCGGGAGAGCTGAAAGTCGTCGACCGCAAGCTCCTGCTGGCCACTATGGAGAAACACGAGCTCACCCATCTGGATACCTCACAAGCCAAAGCGGCCAAGAAAGTGGCAAAGGCCTTACGCGCCGATCTCTACGTCACCGGCGCCTATCTTGAAATTCCCGAGGGCGTTCAAGTCACCGCCAGGTTGATCGGCCCCTATACCGTGTTCCCGGTCGGCGCCGCCCGGTCGGTCTTGCCTAAATCAGGTCCACTCGCCGCACTCCTGAAGCAGGCGAATGCCCCCAAACCGCCGGCACCGGTAGTGATAACAGGCCCCGTCACCCCCCCCTTGAACTCCCATGAGAACGAGTTGTACAAAATCAGTGTCGTGAGCATCTCCAAGCAAGATGACCAGATCCAGCTCGACCTGCTGTTCATCAACCGCACCACCCATCCGGTCAAAATCGGGTGCCAACTGCTGGACACCTACCTATCGGATGAGCAGGGCGAACAGTGGAAGCAGGATGTCGCCCAAAACCGCGAAGGACTCTGCACGCGCGGGATGGAACTGGATCCTAGACGACAGCGACATACAGGCCTTTCGTTCCTGACGACCGACAAGCCGCCCAAGGGATCTCTGACCCTGCATTATCACGAAACATCCCCGCGGCCGGATCGTGTCATCAACCTCGACGGACTGACGCTCGAAGCTGCGCCGGTTACCGAGGCCGACCAGCCTACCCCGCAGGCACCAAGCGCCCCCACTCCATAAGGTATTATCTCCGGACCATTTGCAGAGGAAATCTTCACGATGAAACAAGTCTTGACAATAGCGGGTTCAGACTCGGGCGGCGGAGCAGGGATTCAGGCGGACCTGAAGGCCATGTCGGCCAACGGAGTCTATGCCATGTCGGTCATCACCGCCGTCACAGCCCAGAACACGGAAGAGGTGGTCGATGTGTTCGAACTGCCGACTTCGATCATTGCCGCGCAGCTTGACGCCATCTTCGACGATTTTGACGTCGCGGCGGTCAAGACGGGCATGCTCTCCTCCACCGACATCATTACGACGGTCGTGAAACTGCTGAAGCCCCAGCAGGTGAAAAACCTGGTGGTGGATCCCGTGATGATCGCCAAGGGCGGCCACCCGCTCCTGAAACCGGATGCGATCGACACGATGAAGA
This sequence comes from Nitrospira sp., assembly GCA_037045225.1. Classification (NCBI taxonomy): domain Bacteria; kingdom Pseudomonadati; phylum Nitrospirota; class Nitrospiria; order Nitrospirales; family Nitrospiraceae; genus Nitrospira; species Nitrospira sp. The sequence goes on along the minus strand of JBAOHZ010000009.1, from coordinate 2,987,287 downwards.
GAGAACTCTTCCCGATCGCCTTACTGGTGACCCCGAACGTGCACGAGGCCCAACAGCTGTCGGGCATTGAAATCGCCTCGCTGGCCGACGCCCGCCGGGCCGCTAAGATCATTCACCAATTCGGCTGCGCCAACGTCCTCATCAAAGGAGGACATCTACCAAGTGACCGCGCCACCGACCTGCTGTACGACGGCCGGTTTTTCAATATCTACAAGGGTGAATTCATTGACACGCCGCACACCCACGGCACCGGCTGCACCTTTGCGTCAGCCATCGCGGCACATATCGCCCGGGGGAAAACCGTGCCCGACGCCGTTCAAACCGCCAAGACCTATCTGACCGAGGCCATCCGGCACAGCCTGGCCATCGGGCACGGAACTGGGCCGACCAACCATTTCTATTTCTTAAATCAGGAGTAAGCGCGATGAGTAGCGGGTTGGGATCCCCACTATCGTTTCTGCTGACCGGATGGGGCTGGCTGTTGTTGACCTCACTGCTCGGACTTGCGACGTTCCTCGGCATTGTGCGCGGCGCCCCGCTTCCTCCTGGGCTTCGCCTCCTACACGTGCATGGGGCGCTCATCGGAGGGCTTCTTCAAATCATGACCGGCTTGGCCCTGACAGCAGTAGACCTGGCCGGACAGGACCGCGCACGACCGAAACACCGCCTACTCTTCCTCAGCCTGAATCTCTCCGCCCTGGGACTCGCTGCCGGCGCCTGGTTGCGCGATTCCACCCTCACGATTGGCGCCGGGCTGTTACTCGCCGCACTGTTTGTCCCCATGGTACGTCATCTGATGGCCGGGCTACGGACCAGCTCCAGCTGGACTCCGCTCTCGACCTTCTTTTTCGGGATCACCTGTACCGGACTAGTCGGCACATTGGTCCTGGGCGAATTTCTCGCCGGAGCCTGGTTTCCCACCTGGCACGGCATCATACGGCTAGGGCACCTGCACGCGGGTCTTCTGCTCTTCCTCACACTGGGGGTGGTCGGAGCGATCCAACTGGCGATACCCGGGCTGATGAATCGCGCCCTGCACAGCGCCGGCCTCGGAGAGATGGTATGGCTCCTGCTGCCGGCTTGCGCCGCAGGACTGATCACAGGGTTTTTGTTGTCCTCCGTTCACATTCAACTGGTTGCCGGCGTCGGCCTCCTTGTGACGCTGGCACTTCTCACCGTGAATCTCATCCGAACCTGGAGCCGAGCGGGCCAACCCAGTTCCGTCGCCACAGACCACCTCATGGTCGCCTTGTGCCTCCTGATCATCATGACGTGCATCGGCCTGGCGCTGGGAATCAATGTCCTGTGGTCTCCACCGGTCATGCCCTACGGCACGCTTCACCTGGTCGCCTACACCCACACAGCGTTCCTGGGCTTCCTCCTGCAAGCAACCGTTGCTGGACTGTCTTGTGCCTTACCGGCAATCCTGGCGGCACAACAGGTGGCGAATCACAAAAAGCGGAGCACCTATCGAGAGCACCTTGTGCGCATCATGGACCGATGGCGGGCGCTGCAGGTCGTCACGCTCAGTTTTGGATCACTGGGGCTTGTCCTCGTCTCTTCACTGACCTGGAACCTCCCACTCTCTTCGACCTGGATTCAGGTCGGCACCTGGGGGAGTTTAGGTCTCCTCCTGGTCCACCTCACGATGGTGACGGTCAAAATGACGCAGGTCGTAGGAAGCACGCCGAGCGGCGACCGTGCATCAACGGACAAACCGGGATCACATCACACCGGCGTGTAACGAGTCGTCCTATGGAAGAGACCGTCTTTTTCCACGACACGCCAGGCCACCGCATCGCCGCGGTCCTGGCGAGACCGGATGAGCCAACCGATCACGTAGCCGTGCTCTGCCACGGATTCCTGTCACACAAAAATAGTTCGAGCAATCAGGCCCTGACCGCACTGTTGATCGGCAGGGGGATCGCCACGCTCCGATTTGATTGCTTCGGGCACGGCGACAGCGACGGCCCGTTCGCCAAATTGACCACGACGATTGGAGTCGGCCAAGCCCTCGCAGCCCTGCACTACCTGTTGACCCGTGGATATCACCGGCTCGCACTCGTCGGCTCCAGCTTCGGCGGCCTGATCTCGATCCTCGCCGCGGCTGACTGGACACAAGCGCACACCGCGAAGCCGGCATCCATTCCACCGCTCGCCTGTCTGGCGTTGAAATGTCCCGTCGTCGACTTCGGAGAAGAACTTCGCTTGGAGCTCGGGGAGGATGGTCTGCAAGAATGGAAACAAACCGACACCATTCCCGATCTTCACGGAGGTGCCACACGCCTGCCCCTCGACTATACCTTCTACCAGGACGCCCTCAACCGGATTGCCTATGAACCGGCCCGAACCATCACGGTGCCAACACTGATCGTCCAGGGCGATCGTGATGAATATGTGCCACTCCACCAGAGCCAGCGACTCTTCGAAGCCTTACCTGGCCCCAAACGATTGGAGATACTCGCAGGGGCTGATCACCGCTTCACAAAGACCTCGGATTTTCAACGGATGCTGACGCTCCTCACTGAGTGGGTCTCTCGACATCCGATGGCCTGACCTCGGTGTCTTCCGACATCACCACCTCGTCGACGACGTCCCTCACCCACGTACCGGGCTGACTTACAACACGATGTCGCGGAATAGCGAGGCGTCGAAGGTTTTCTCCTGCAGCCAGTGCTCCATCTTGCACAGCGAAAAATAACGAGCAGCAATTCCCCATTCGATTCCTGGCAAAATGGCGCGTGACAAGGGTTTCTGGGAATCGCGCTCATTCTGCGCGTGGCACGACGGTTGCTCATCCACCGTCTGGCTTTCTCCCGGAGGAAATATGATGAAGACGCCCACGAGTGTGTTTGTGATCGGTGCATTCGGTTGTTTGTCTTCAGCCCTTCTCTCTGCAGGGGTGCCGTCCCACGCAACGGCCGCGGACAGCACCACCACACTGAGCCTGCTGCAACAGTCGTCGCTTGCCGCAGCCGTCACGAAGGCCCAAGGTAGCGGAACCGCCCCCATCCTACCGAATCCAACAGCATTGGTCTTGACGGCGCAGAAGGGCAGGCCCGCTGTCGGCACGCTCACGCTGAAGAAATCCAGTGCAGATCAGCACACGTACTACATCAGCACGAACCAGTCGTGGGTCTGGTTGAATCCGCCCTACGGCAGCACCCAGTCCATCACTTCTGAAACCGATCAGTTGATGATTACGGCCCAAACCGCCAACTTGCCGACCGGCACCCATTCGGCAGTGGTGTATGTGGTGGACTCAGGGCCCAACAACTTCACCAACATGCTGCGGATCCCGGTCACCCTCACCGTCACGAGTTCACCGGTCACCCCCCCGGCACCCACGAGCCCTACAGCGGTGCCCCCACCGCCACCAACGCCTATCGTCCTGACACCGCCCCCACCACCAACTCCCGTGGCCGTACCACCAGCCCCGGCGCCCGTCACGCCGCCGGTGGTCGCAGACAGCGGGATCGCCACAACCCCCATGGCGCTCGTGCTCACGGCGGCCAAAGGGGGAACGGCTGTGGGGACCCTGGCTTTGCGTAAACAGGGAGCGGCCCAACACGTCTATTCTCTGAGCACCAATCAACCGTGGGTCTGGATGAATCCGCCCTACGGCAGCACCCAAACGATCTCCACTGAGGCCGATCAGCTGGTGATTACGGCCCAAACCGCCAACTTGCCGACCGGCACCCATTCGGCGGTGGTCTACATCGTCGAATCAGGACCGAACAACTTCCGGAACATGCTGCGGATTCCGGTCACCCTGACCGTGACAGCTTCCTCCGTCGCACCACCGTCCCCCACGCCGCCGGCAGTCACGCCGCCCCTCGCTAAACCGGTGGCCCTGACGCCTCCCCCACCGCCGACGCCTGTGGCCGTGCCGCCCCCGCCGGCTCCATCACCGACTCCCCCGGCACCGGTGACCGCCGCTACTGGACCGATCCAGGTCAGTCCGTCTTCGCTGTCACTGACAAGTGCCAGTGCAGTCGGCACCTTAACCCTTCGCAAGACAGGAACCGATCAGCACGTCTATTCACTCAGCACCAATCAACCGTGGATCTGGATGAATCCGCCGTACGGCAGCACCCAAACGATCTCCACTGAGGCCGATCAAATTGTGGTGACCGCCAAGACCACAGGCCTTGCGGCAGGAACCTACTCTGCGGTCGTGTATATCGTCGAGTCCGGGCCGAATAATTTCTCCAATATGCTACGCGTCCCGGTGACCGTTACGATTGCCGCAGGCCAAACCGCTGCGACATCGCCTTCGGCGCCGACCACACCGACGGTGACCGCTCCACCACCACCGCCCCCCAGTCCGCCGGCCCCGCTGCCGGTCGCGACCACATCGACGACGTCCACGATTACCAGCGCCACGGTCAGTTGGACTGCAAATTCCGAGGCTGACCTCGCCGGGTACCGGGTCTACGTCGGAACGCGATCGGGCAGTTATGGATTCGCCGGCCCCTTCGAGGTGAGCAACCGGACCAGCTTTACGGTCACCAATCTACCGGTCGGTACAACCTACTTCTTTGCCGTATCGGCTTTCGACAAGTCGGGGAACGAGAGTGCCAAGTCTGCGGAGATCAGCAAGAGCCTGTTCTAAAGGAACCGGTGAGACAGAAAAGCGAGATGCCGTGAGCTGGCGCGCAATAGGCGCCCAGCTCATGGTGAAGTGATCGGAACGACCGTCCTGGCACAGCGAAATCCCGTATAGCTATTTTGAGTGTCCGGCGACAACTTCCCCCGAGCATAGGTCAATAGATACTTCGGCAAATCCGACCAAGACCCGCCCCGCACGACGCGAAATGTGCCCTGCTCAGGTCCCGTGGGATTCTTCAACGCCCTGGCTTCATAGATATTCGCCCCGTACCAATCGGCCACCCACTCCCCGACATTCCCCGCCATCTGAAATACCCCGTAGGGGCTGCGACCGGCCTCGTATCCCTGAACAGGCGCTAACACCTGACTGTAGCTGAACCTCGCGCCAAGTCCGAAATTCGCCGCACCATCGGTCGGAGATTGGCTGCCCCAGGGAAATAATCGACCATCGTTCCCCCGCGCCGCCTTCTCCCATTCGGCTTCGGTCGGGAGACGTGCGCCTCGCCAGCGACAATAGGCCTCCGCATCGAACCAGCTGACGCCAATGACCGGACGATCGTGATGCCGGGCCAGATCGACTGACTCCCATTGCCACGGCGGCGACTGGTGTGCCTGCGCCAGAAACGTGGCATAGTGCCCAATCGTCACCTCGTAGAGATCCATTTCATACCGATCCAACCACAGGCGATGCTGCGGCCGTTCATCCTCCAAGGCATCCGTGCCATTAGCTCCCATCAGAAAGTGGCCCTCAGGAATTTCCACCATTGGCGTCTCAGGAACTGTCGCTGCTTCAATGTCTCTGTTTTTCCGCAGCCGTTCAAGCTGCGCATACGCTGGATCGTCAGTCGGCACACTGGGAAGGAGTAGGAGCAGTATCACGAAGCTGAGGGACAGGCGCATAGCACAGAAGCATACACAAACAGCCCTTCAGGCGCGAGCGCCCTGCGAGACCGGGGAAGAAAGTCATCAGCATAACAGGATAGGCACACCGGGCATCCAGCAGGGCCCCAGCCGACGACCACAGCGCAGGCGCGCCCTCAGGGGTACGTTCAGGATGTAACCGAGGTGAGAACGCAACTGGGGCACGTGTTCCCCATACTGCTTACAGAAGGACGCCACCGACGACCCAATGCCGGTCGTCCGGCACGTCGATGAGGAGCCGGGAGAGGTTCATCTCGGCCAGTTGCGCCGCAACCTCATCCTCGGTAAAGGCGGCCAGCAGCGAGTTGTAAAAGTCGCGCTTCAAGATCGGATCTTCGTCGCCTGCATATTGGTCCACTAAGGCCTGAGCCGCCTCAGGGGAATCCGGCCGCAAGAGATCCATCACCAGAACACAGGCGCCCGGCTTGGCCCATTGCTTGAGGTAAAACCAAAACTGCAGCGGATTCGGGACATGGTGCAGGAGACTATTGGACAGCAGCGCATCGGCCTGTTCAGAGAGAGTGAGTGACTGAAACCGCTCACAGCGGAGGGTGATGCGATCTGCCAGGCCTGCACCGGCAATAGCCTCTGCCGCCAGATCGAGCATTGGACGGCTGGCATCGACGGCCGTCACGCGCGCCCCCGGGAAGGAACGGAGCAAACGAATCGGGATATCCGCCGGTCCACACCCCAAATCGACGATATGACCACCGGCCCAATCGGGAAAGTATTCGCGAAAACGATCGACGAAGCCCTGATTTTCCTCCGCGAAATCCGCTTTCGCATAGGCGCGGGCCTGAGCCGCATCGTCCATCAGTTCCGGTTCCAGCACTCGCTTCATACGATCAACCTACCTGCTTCATTCGTTCCACCACCACGCGATCGCCGGGCCGCACCGTCCCTTCGTGAAGAACCCGCGCATAGAGCCGGCTCCATCCGGGGTGCGCCTCCTCGTCAATTCGTTCATAGTCCCCGCCCTTGAACCACTGCGCATTGTATCGACAGGGTGTCGTATAACTCGTCAGCTCCAGCTGCACCTGCTCACCGATTCGAAGTCGATCGCCAGGCCGCATGAGGAACCAGTCGAGCCCCGCCAGGGTGAGGTTCTCCCCGGACGACCCGGGCCCGATCGAATGACCTTCCGCGCGAAGGGCTTCGATGACCTCCAGGGAGAACAGGCACAGGGCCCGATCCGGCCCGCCGTGATACTTCCGGTTGCGTTGACGATCGCCGACTAATCCATCACGCGTCACCTGCGCACACAGCGCAGCCGACTTCGGCACCCCGCCGTCGGACAGGCTCACCTGATGCACGTATGGAATCACCCGCTGGGGTATCTGATCGTCAGGAGCAGAGTCCGCCATCACAGGACTCCATACCGCTCGCGTCCAGGGCGATCCATCCGTCCCGTTCTCTCCATGCCCTCACATAGACTCCATGCTCGGCATAGGCGGCTTCAATCTCAACCCGCTGATCGGCCAATAGACCGGACAGCAGCAGGCGCGCCCCGCCTGCGGCATATCCACAGAGCGTCTCTGCGGCGTTGAGCAGGGTCTGCCGGTCTAAATTGGCGAGGACCAGAGTAGGCTCGAATCCGTGATGCGGCTTCTGCGTCTGGGCATATTCCACCGCCAACGTCAGTCGGGCATCGAACCCGTTGACCTGAGCATAGTCTCGCGCGCACTCAATCGCCACCGGATCGAAATCCTCCCCGACCGCCTCTGCGGCCCCGAGCCGGAGGGCCACCATCGCCAATATACCGCTGCCGGTTCCCACATCCAGCACGCGATCCGCGGGCGTCACCACCCCTTGCAGCCAGTCGATCAGCAGTTGAGTCGTGGCATGGTGGCCGGTGCCGAATGCCTGCTTGGGATCGATGATCAATTCGATGTCGCCGGGGTTCAGCGCCACCGTTTTCCAACTTGGCCTGATGACCACATGCCCGATTCTGATCGGCTCCACCAAACGCGACCATTGGGCATTCCAATCTTGGTCCGCCAGGCGATTGATCGTGATCGCGCCGGCCGTTTCGGGATGCCCCAGCTGAGTCAACGCAAGCCTCAGGCCCTGCCACGTATCCGGTCCACAACGGGCCGCAGGCCAATACAGATGGATCCAGTCCTGTTCCTGCCACGCGCCGGTCACTTCCGGATCGTTCAGCATCCCGAGAAGTTCACCGGCATCCAGCGAGGTCTGCACATCGACTTGGATCCAGTCGCCTGAACCCGGCGTGGCGGGTGCATCAGCGTTACAATCATATGTCTTCGAGGTTGACGCCATCTCAGACTCCCAGTATCGTCAGCGGTACGATGACACCCAATACAGAAACCACACCATCACGATATTTGCCGGCGCGAGAACAGAGTCTGGTGCGAATGCTGCGCCGCCTGACACGAATAGAAACGGATGGCCGCCGTGTCAGCCAACGGTTCACCACCTGGCGTCTCACAATTTTTGCCGCTGGACTCTTCGGCTCCATCATTCCACACAAACTGGGATGGACCCTGCTCGGCAACGCCATACTCGCAGGCAGCTTCCTGCTGTTCCTCATAGTGGCCTGGTATCATAACAGGCTCGAAGATCGCTTGCACCGACTCCGCCGCTGGCAGGGCATCAAACAGGTGCACCTCGCGCGCATGCGCCTAAGCTGGGGCGACATTCCGCTTCGCCCGGTCGCGGTGCCTGAACGGCATGGGTACGCCACCGACCTCGACCTTACCGGCCCGCATTCACTCCTGCACCTCATCAACACCACCATCTCGTCGCAGGGGCAGGAACGGCTCACATCGTGGTTCTTCGATCAACCGCCGCAATCGACGCAATGGGCACACCGGCAGGCTCTCATCAGGGAATTGGCGCCGCTTTCCCTGCTCAGAGACCGGTTGTCCTTGGAGGCGCAAGCAGTGGAAGACGCCGATATCGACGGCCGACGACTCCTCGCGGTACTCCAGAAGCGAGTCGACAGTCCCAGCTTCATCCCCATGTTGGTGACTGAAACTGTCCTGGCCCTCGCGACGGCTGGGCTCATGCTGGCCGATCTCATCTACGGAATCGGCAACTATTGGATGTTGTCGTTCGGGGTCTATGCAATCCTGTTTCTCTCCGTTCGCAGCCGCTCGGAAGAAATCTTCGACCATGCCCAATCGTTGCACCGGCAACTGGAGCGGCTCAGCGCAGTCCTGGGGTATCTGGAGCGACGATCCTACCGTGCCACCCCACGGCTAGCGGAACTGTGCCGGCCGCTCCTGCAGCAGTCCACCCGTCCCTCCACCTCGCTGAAGCGGGCCGCCTCCCTGATGAACCGGCTCAGCGTGCGGGCCCACCCGCTGGTGCATTACCTCATCAACGCCGTCGGCCCCTGGGATCTCTACCACACCTATCATCTGCAGCACTTGCAGGACCGGATTGCCGCCGTCGCGCCGCAGTGGTTCGAACTGCTGGCCGAATTGGACGCCGCTGCCGCCCTGGCGACATTCGCCTACCTGCACCCGGACTACCCCTGGCCTTCGCTACAGCAGCCGAATGAGTCCGGCCATCCCAACGGTGCGGGACCGATCCTCGATGCACAGGAACTGGCCCACCCCCTCATCTCCGCGAAGACCCGCGTGGCGAATACCATTGTATTTCAGGGGCGCGGACGCATGTTTCTCGTGACCGGGTCCAACATGTCAGGGAAGAGCACCTTTCTCAGAACCATCGGTATCAACACCTGTCTCGCGCAGGCAGGAGCTCCGGTGTGTGCCACATCCTTCCATTGGTCCCTGGTGCGCATCGGCAGCTGCATTCGAGTGGACGATTCCCTCGACGGCGGCCTCTCATTTTTTTATGCCGAGGTGAAACGGCTCAAGACCATTCTCGACAGCACGCGAGATCTCCAGGGACCGCCCGTGCTCTGGCTGATCGATGAGGTGTTCAAAGGGACTAACAACCGGGAACGGCTCATCGGAGGACGCGCCCTCATCGCCGCCCTGGCAGGCGGGAACGGGTTCGGTTTGGTCACCACGCATGATCTCGAACTGGCTGAATTGGAAACACAACTTCCTCAGGTCACCAACGTGCACTTCCAGGAAACCGTGGCGGAAGGCGCGTTGCACTTCGACTATCGATTGAAACCAGGCCCCTGCCCCACCACCAATGCGCTACGAATCATGGCACTCGAAGGGCTACCGATAGAAAGTCCACCGACAACGTCGCGATAGCGCATTGCATCATTTCAACAATTTCGGCACACTGCGGCAGCAATACCGTTCGCGGACAGCGGCACGCAGGCACAGGAGGCTCCTATCGATTCTCAGCCCGCCCCCTCACCAGACCGGCTTCCTTTGCGCGGGCTCCTGATCGCGCAGTTTTGCGGCGCCTTCAACGACAACGCCTGGAAATTCATGGTGGCGCTCCTGGGCATCCGGGCCGCCACGGCCACCCTCGCGCCAGGCCAGGATCTGGAAACGGCATCCCAAACCCAAACGACCATCGCCATGGTCGTCTTTACGCTGCCCCTCGTGCTGACATCCTTCGTGGCTGGGTTTTGCGCCGATCGCATCAGTAAACGTAGCGTCATCCTCACCATGAAAGCGGTGGAGGTCCTCCTCATGGCCGCCGCAACCCTTGCCCTGCTGGCAAATCCGACCGGAGGGCCCTGGGCACTCATCGTGCTTGCCTGCATGGGGGTGCACAGCGCGATCTTCAGTCCGGCTAAATACGGCATTCTTCCCGAACTGCTCCCGCACGAACAACTCGCGCGAGGCAACAGCGTCCTGGAGCTGTTTACCTTCCTGGCCATCCTGACCGGCACGACTGCCGGAGGTTTCCTCTTGGCCGGTGCAGGCACGCAACCCTGGCTGGCTCCCCTCGCGTTAACCCTGCTGGCCCTGGGCGGTTTCGCCGCAGCCTGGGCCGTTCCGCCGGTGCCGCCTGCGCGCGCGGCAGGCGGACTCTTCGACACATTGCGCGGAGCCGTCTCGGCCTTGCAGGCAGATCGACTGCTGCGCCTCGCCATCACCGGGGCGGTGTTTTTCTGGACCATCGCCAGCCTGGTCGTCCAGAACGTGTTGATCTATGCGAAGGCCGTGCTGGGCCTCTCGGATGCACTGGCGACCATTCCCTCTGCCTTGATCTCGGTAGGCATCGGGATGGGAGCAGTTGTCGTCGGGCGGCTCTCCCGCTCACGGGTTGAATACGGGCTGGTGCCCCTGGGAGCGGCCGGCGTCGCCACCTTCCTTCTGATCCTCGGCTGGTGGACACCTCCGTTCAGCGGCACTCTCGCGCTCATGATCGCATTAGGCATGTCGAGTGCGCTCATCTTCATTCCCATCAATGCCCTGGTGCAGTGGCGTGCGCCCCACGACCGGCGGGGATCGGTCATCGCGCTCGAAAACATTTGTGTCTTTACCGGCATTTTGCTGGGTTCGTTGAGCGGCGGCGTACTGGCGAACGCCGGCCTCTCGACCGTCGGCATTTTCCTCGCCACCGCTCTCGCCACCACAATCGGAACGGCCTGGGCGATGTGGCTCATGCCTGAAACGTTCCTGCGATTGGTCCTCGTGCTGCTGACGCATACCATCTACCGATTGCGTATCGTCGGACAGCAGCACGTGCCGGTGACGGGCGGCGCCCTGCTCATCCCCAACCACATTTCCTTCGTCGATGGTTTTCTGCTGATCGCCAGCCTGGATCGTCCCATCCGGTTCATCGTCGATGCGCAATACGTCAATCACCGCCTCTTCAAACCATTCATGAAGGCGTTGCAGGTGATTCCGATTTCGTCCGAGGGCGGTCCCCGTGTGATTCTTCGCGCCTTACGCGAGGCTGGTCATGCACTCGATGCCGGAGACCTTGTCTGCATTTTTCCTGAGGGCCAAATCACGCGTACCGGTAACCTCTTGCCATTTCGCCGCGGATTCGAACGGATCGTCAAAGGCCGCACAGTGCCGGTTGTGCCGGTTCATCTGGATCGCGTCTGGGGCAGCATTTTTAGTTTTGTCGGGGGACGATTCGTCACCAAATGGCCGGAGCGTATTCCCTATCCGGTCACCGTCTCCTTCGGCGCCCCGGTTCCAGCCGAGACGCCCGCACACGAACTGCGCCGCCTCGTCCTCGAACTCGGTGAAACCGCTTGGCAACTACGGAAACCGGCCAGGCGCCCGTTACATCAGGCCTTCATCAGCACCATGCGTCGGCATCCCTTCCGCCTGGCGATGGCCGATGCGACGAAACCACATGTATCCTCGCTCCAGGCTTTGATCGGCGCGATTGCCCTGGCTCGCGCGCTGAAGACCCACTGGCAGGGGCAACAGAATGTCGGCCTGCTGTTACCGCCCACCGTGGCAGGGGCGCTGACGACAGTTGCCGCCACACTCGCGGGCCGCACCTGCGTGAACCTCAACTACACCGTGGGGAAAGCCGGACTGGAATCGGCCGTCCGCCAGGCGCAACTGCGAACCATCGTCACCAGTCGCAAGTTCATCGAGAAAGCCAAACTCGAACTCCCGGAGGGACCGGCGATACTCTGGCTGGAGGACATCGGCGCCACCATCGGCACGTGGCAGAAAGCCGCCGCGGCCGCCCTCGCCCTACTCGCCCCGCTTCGCCTCATCGAATCGGCCTGCGGTCAGACTGAACGTGTGACGATGGATCACCTCGCCACCATCATCTTCAGCAGCGGGAGCACCGGCGAACCGAAGGGCGTGATGCTCACCCACTTCAGCATCGACGCAAATGTGCAGGCCGTCTCGCAAGTGCTCCCCTTGGATGCGGAGGATCGAATTCTGGGCATCCTCCCGCTCTTCCATTCATTCGGCTATTTGGTCTTCTGGTACGTCGCACTCAATGGCGCCGCGACCGTCTTTCACCCCTCGCCGCTCGATGTGGCGGCTATCGGAGAACTCTGCGCCAAACATCGCCTGACGTTTCTGGTCTGCACTCCCACCTTTCTTCAGCTCTATCAGCGTCGCTGCACCCCGGAACAGTTCAGCACGCTGCGAGTGGTGCTCACGGGGGCGGAGAAATTGCCCCTTCGTCTCTGCCAATCGTTCCAAGACCGGTTCGGCATCGGCCCGATCGAGGGCTATGGCGTCACCGAATGCGCCCCGGTGATTGCTGTGAATTGTCCCGACTTCCGGGCCGCCGGATTCTACCAACCGGCCTCCCGTCGTGGCACGGTCGGCCAACCCCTTCCCGGCGTCTCAGTCCGCATCGTCGATCCGGACAGCTTCGCCATCCTCCCGCCCGGCACAGCCGGCATGTTGCTCGTCAAGGGGCCGAATGTGATGAACGGCTATCTGGGCCGCGAAGATTTGACCGCCCAGGCGATCCGTGACGGCTGGTATATTACCGGGGACATCGCCACACTCGATGACGATGGGTTTTTGACCATCACGGATCGCCTGTCGCGTTTCTCAAAAATCGGCGGTGAAATGGTGCCGCATCGACGGGTGGAGGACGCCCTCCAATTGGCTTCCGGTGAAGAGCTGCAAGTCTTTGCCGTCACCGGGATACCGGATGAGCGCAAAGGGGAACAGTTGGCTGTGCTCCATACACTCACCGAAGACCGGATTCCAGCCATCCTAGCCAAAGCGGCGGCGGACGGCCTTCCCAATCTGTTCCTTCCCTCGCGCACCCATTGCCTCAAAGTCGAGGCACTCCCGATCCTGGGAACGGGTAAACTGGATCTCAGAGCCCTCAAACGAATCGCGTTGGAACGGCTAGGAACATGAAGGGAAATTCGTGACGCACGAGGGACGAGAGACGAACGACCAGCGACGCGAGCCACCCCCGAAAGCCAGGCCGCAGGGAAAAACACTGATCGACTGCCATGTGCATTTAGCGGCCCTGCCCGATGGCGACAACGGCTGTTACATCTCGGCCAAAATGCTCAAGAGCCCGCTGTTTCGGTTCCTGCTGTGGAAGCACGACCTCGAACCGAACCAGCCACGCGCCGCAAACCAGAAATACCTCGCCGACCTGCTGACGGAACTGAAGGCCTCGCGCCACGTGCAGCAGGCCGTGATTCTTGCCATGGACGGGGTCTATGACCAGAACGGCCGGCTCAATCAGGCCCACACAGACTTTCTGATCGGCAACGACTATGTCCTCAAAACCGCACAGGCTCATCCCGATGAGTTGTTGGCCGGCGTCTCCATCAACCCGCAACGGCGCGACGCCATCGATGAAGTCCACCGCTGTGCGGACGCGGGCGCGGTACTGGTGAAGGTCTTGCCGAACGCGAAACAATTCGACCCGGCAAACCCGAAATACAAACCCTTCTACCGCGCCCTGGCCGAGCGCCGATTGCCGTTTCTCAGTCATGTCGGCTACGAATTCAGTCTGATCGGCAAAGACCAGTCCGTCGGTGACCCGGACCGGTTGCGCCTGGCGCTGGATGAAGGCGCCACGGTCATCGCAGCCCACGCCTGCAGCTACGGATTGATCCTCTATGAGAAGTTTCTGCCGACCCTGCTCGACCTCGTGCAACGGTATCCGCATTTTTATGCGGATATTTCCGCCCTCACGTTACCGAACCGTATTCGCATGCTCTTACATCTACGCCGATATCCCAACGTGCAAGAGCGGCTGCTCTTCGGTACTGACTATCCGTTGTCGGTGTTCCATATCGCCGCCTGGGGCCGGGTCGCACTCGGAACATTGCGCAAGATGATTCAGACCAAGAACCGTTTCGACCGGCAGGTCGAGGTTTGTAACGGGCTGGGGCTTGGATTCCGCTCCCTCGGAGATCTGCTTCCCCATTCGTCGACAAAAACGAACGACTGACCGACACAGCCATGACGCGAGACGACATTCTCACTAGTTTGCGCGAAAGGATTTTATCCTTCGCGACATCACGTGTATCGAAAGAACTGGCTGAAGATCTCACGCAGGAGGTGTTGATCCTGTTGCACGAAAAGTATGTGCGCGTCACCGAGCTGACCGAACTGGTTCCTCTGGCCTTTCAAATACTCCGGTTTAAACTGCTGGATGCCCATCGCAAGTCATTGCGCCGGGGCGAGTATCACCAGGAATCGGTCGATGAGCTGCCATTGGCAAATCCCGGCGACGATCCGGCGACACTCTTGGACCAGAAGCAACGCGTCGATCGGTTGATTGCCGCCGTGGCTCAACTCGGGGATCGTTGTCGCGACCTGTTCAAGTGGAAGTTGGAAGGGAACAGTTTTCCGGAAATTCAGAAGCTCATGGGGCAGACTTCGATCAATACCATTTACACCTGGGATCTGCGCTGCCGGAAACAGTTGTTGAGTTTAATGGGCGGCACGTGGGAATGATGGAGAGTGACACGAGTCTCCGGTTCAGTGCGACATGACCGGACAGATCCATCGGTTCACGAGATACGCTTCACGAACGACGACCTTGTATGCCTGAACACGATCTCGAAAAATTACTCGGTGGATTCGCCGCGAATACGCTGACGCCGGAGGAGCGTTCACAACTCTACAAAGCCGCCCTGCAAGATCAGCCACTCTTTAATGCCTTGGCGGATGAACAGGCGTTGAAGGAATTACTCTCTGATCCCGCCGTGCGCCGGAAGCTGCTGGAAACACTCGCGCGGGCCAGCACATCCGAGGCTGGTGAATCGCTTCCCTGGTGGGCCTGGTTCAAACGACCGGCTGGGCTCGCCTTCGCAGGCGGTCTTGCCGCCGTGATCTTCGCGCTCGCATTCGGCACCAGAATCTACCAGGAAAGTCTCGATCGAGCCGCCAGACCGGTTGCGACTGAGGACGCCCGGCAAGCCGCGCCATCGGTCCAGGCACCTCAACCATCAGACTCGCTCCGATCGCCCGAGGCAGAATCACGGCTCAAAGCACAAGCGCCTGGCGACCCAAGGCAGGCGCCATCGAAGAGGAATGTGCTCACCGACAAGGTTGCCAAGCGGGAGCGATCCGCAATGGCAACGCTGCCGGACCAACGCGCCAGTGAAACGGCACGCGATCGCGTCAGGTCGCCGCGCGAACAGGACGGATCGCCGCGCGAACAGGACGGATCACCGAACCCAGCTCCTGCCGCAACACCGGGCAGGCCGGCGGAGCAAGCAGCCGCATCCCCAGACAAAACCCTCTCGCTTCATGCTCCGTCACCAGCCGCTGCCCCGGCAACGGCTCCGGCCGCGCGCGCGCTCGCCCCAAAACACAGTGCCCGCGCACTCTTCTATGGGGAGGCATCCCCGCGTGTCGATACAAACAATCCTGCGCAAGAGAGCGAGGAGGCCGGCCGGCTTGAACGAAGAATGGACCAATTTGCTGCGGCAGGGAAGACTGGGGCTGTCGGCCGCGTGAGGCCGTTGGGTCTGCGGTATAGCTTTGTGATACAGGAGCCAGACGGGCAGAGCCGGGAAGTGGGTGCCGCGATCGCTGCCGGAAGTAAAGAGCCGGTGCGCATCACGGTGGAGACGACTCAGGATGCGTATTTGCAAATTCTCCAAAACCTGGGCTCCGCCGGCACCAGACTCTGGTGGCCTCCACAGGAAACGGGGAAAATCTCGCTCAAGCTGCTGGCAGGAAAACGAAGTGACATTCCCTTACCTCCCCCGGCAGAGAACGGATTACTCGACCTCATTGTCCGTCTTTCCCCGAAACCGTTCGGCCCCTTGACCATGCAGGAGGTCGGCATGCTCGATCGCTTCTCGGCCAACCTGCTCATCGAATCGATCTCGCCCGTCGACGCAGGAGGCGCACAGGAACAGGCCACCTACGTCGTGAGCCAAGATCCCTCGACCAGCGCCCAACTGGCAGTGGAAATTCCCATCAGCCAATGACCCTGCCGCCGGCATGGCCCGCAGCGGCGATATGCCGTCGGGCCACGCGGGGCTGCAGACATCGGTGCAACCTACTGCGCGTCATAGATCCTGATCTCCGGGTCCGCCGCGAGATACGGCTTCAACGCGCCGATTACATCAAGACTGCACCGTGAACTCGTGAGGTACTGCTCCGAGTGAGCGCGCGAATCAAATCCATGCCACACCTGCACGTCTCCGTCGCGAATGAGCAACTCTTTGGACTGTGCGCCAGGAATCGTGGTCAGAAAGGGCTGTTTGTACTGCGTATACACCGCCCCGGCCTTGGCACGATTTGCAGGCGTGATCTTCATAGATGACAGCCGGAAGAAACCAGGACCTCAACCGGTGCATTACGGATAGAAGCGCATCACCAACATGCCGGCAATCGCGGCCACACCTCCGGCGAGGCAGAGAAAAAACCCCAGCGCACCCCCCACAAACCAGGGCCATACCTCCTGATATTCACTCGGCGTCAAGAGCGGATGCAGCTCGACCGGCCGGTACCACCAACGGGATGGAAGCCCGATACGTGCCGCCAATGTCCGATAGAGGACGACGTGGTACCACCAGCCGGTCGGGATGCCGATGAGCAAACCGATCGCCAATCCCCAGAGGCCCAACTCAACCATCAGGGGCGGGGTGAGCACAACCGTCAGCAAGCCGATCAGGCCGATCACCACCAGACTCCCGAGAACGAGGAGTAGCTCAAGCATGGGACGGATTATACCGGAGAGACTGCAGTGATGGGATGAGGCGCATAGCAGGCATCGATGTATCCCGCAGCCGCCGCTCCCCATCGCATCATGGCGAATTCTAAGCAGCTCGCTTTTCGTCAACCGAGACCTTTCAATTGGTCGGCCACGGACAGGCCGTGCCCTCCGTTATGATTCAAGCACTTACACAATGCTTTTCAACGTGAAAGGATTCCTCCCTTCGCCCCATATCCTCCTGTGAACGGAGGACATCATGGCGCAAGCGCAGGGCACATCCCACTCGAACCCATCAGCGAACGAGCACGCAGCGAACTGGCACGACCCCCGCCTGTATCAGATCGCCAGCCTGGGAGCCTTGCTGACATATGGCCTCTTCTGGCTGCATTTCGACATCTCACTCTGGCAGATCGTCGTCACCATCGGCACGGCGTTGTTCACGCAATATCTCGGAACACGCCTTGCCAAACTTCCATGTTTCGATCCCAAGAGCGCCTTCATTTCTTCCTTGTCGCTCTGCCTGCTCCTCCGCACCGATCACCTCGCCATCGCAGCATTGGCTTCGCTCATTGCCATCGGCAGCAAGTTCGTCTTTCGTTGGAATGACAAGCACCTCTTCAATCCAACGAATCTCGCCCTTGCCGTCATGATCGCCACAGGTCTCGGCTGGATCTCGCCGGGGCAGTGGGGACAGGTCGCCTGGTTCGGTTTTCTCATCGCCTGCCTCGGCAGCCTTGTCGTCACGCGCGCCGCACGGGCAGATGTGACGCTCGCGTTTCTCACGTTCTACGTCGGCCTCTTGATCGCGCGCGCCCTCCGGCTAGGCGATCCACTGACCATTCCATGGCATCAGCTCGAAAGTGGCGCCCTGCTCATCTTCACCTTCTTCATGATCTCGGACCCGAAGACCACACCGGACTCCCGCACCGGCCGGATTGTCTATGCGCTCTGCGTCGCCCTCGCCGCGCTCTACGTCCAGTTCGGATTGTTTCAGCCGAATGGGCCGCTGTGGGGGTTGATCATCTGCACGCCGCTTGTGCCCCTGCTCGACCACCTGCTTCCCGACCTTCGTTATGTCTGGGCGACACCATCACGCAGTAGCGCAGCCGTATCCGCCTCGCCGCGCATCCCCGGCCAACCGCCAGCTGTGACGCATCATCGACCTGTTCCCGTCCCAATCGTGTCACCAACCAAGGAGGTCCTCATGAGACAGACCATCATTTCGTCACTATTATTCACCCTAGGCCTGCTCGCATGGAGCGGCGAGGCCTCGGCCTTTTGCGGTTTCTACGTCGGCAAGGCCGACACCAAACTCTTCAACAAGGCCTCCGAAGTAGCCATCGCACGCCACGACAATAAGACCGTGATCACCATGGCGAATGACTTTAAGGGCGACGTGAAGGAGTTTGCGCTGGTGGTGCCGGTGCCGACGGTCCTGGAGAAAGAGCAAATCCACGTCGGGGATCCGGCAATGCTGAAACATCTGGCCGACTATTCGGCTCCGAGACTGGTGGAATACTTCGATAAGAATCCCTGCCTACGCTACGAATTGATGGAGCGCCGGAGTATGGATGCGATGAAGAGCATGGCCCCGGCTGCAGCGCCGGCCCGCCAGCGCGACATCGCGTTGGGCGTGACGGTCGAGGCGCAGTACACGGTCGGCGAGTACGACATCCTGATCCTCTCGGCCAAAGAAAGTCACGGCCTCGAAACCTGGCTGGTCGAGAACGGCTACCGCATCCCGAACGGAGCCTCGGCGGTTCTGCACAGCTACCTGAAACAGGACATGAAATTCTTTGTGGCGAGAGTGAACCTGGGCGAGCAGACGAAACTCGGCTTGACGCACCTCCGGCCGCTCCAGATCGCCTTTGAGTCACCGAAGTTCATCCTGCCGATCCGGCTCGGCACGGTGAATGCCGACGGCGCCCAGGAACTGTTTATCTATTTCCTGACGAAGCAGGGCCGGGTGGAAACGACAAACTATCGGACGGTGCGACTCCCTGAGGCACAGGAAATTCCGCTCTACGTGAAAGACAAGTTCGGAGACTTCTATCGCGACCTGTTCACGCAACAGGTGAAACGGGAAAGTGAGCGCGGCGTTTTCATGGAGTATGCCTGGGACATGAACTGGTGCGACCCCTGCGCGGCCAATCCACTCTCTGCGGAAGAACTGCGCGGCTTGGGTGTGTTCTGGCAGGACAACAACGGACGGATGGGCAAAAGCATACCGATGGCGCAGAACGTGTTCCTCACCCGATTACACGTTCGCTACGATGCCGCGCACTTCCCTGAAGACCTGATGTTCCAGGAAACCTCGGATCGCGGCAACTTCCAGGCACGCTACATCCTGCGTCATCCCTGGACCGGAACCGATGAATGCGCCGCCGCCACGGCGTACCGCCAACAACTGCGGGAGCGGTATGAGCGGGAAGCGCAGACGCTGGCCTCCCTGACAGGCTGGAACATCGGTGACATCCGCAAAACGATGAACATCGCCTCGCTGACGCCCGGCGAAGGAAAGAAGTGGTATCAGCGCTTGTGGACGAACTAGCAGGAGAGGGCGACAGGCAGGAGGCCGGGACAACCCGGCCTCCGCATCAACAGACATAGCAAAGAGTCCACGCGCGACCTGAACCGCATCACTTGCCGGGACAATCCCCGGTTCGTTTTGCATCGACTTTCATCGTCACTGACAAGGCATGATCACCCTTGGGCGTGGCTTTGCGTACCACGGAAAAACCGGTGGGAGACACCGTCCCCTCCACGCGGGTGACCGCATAGACACCTTCGATGTCATAACTGACTTTCCCGCCTTGGATCGACACATTCAGCACCTTGTTCGACGGGTTGGGCTGAAACCCATTCACGGCGTAGTAGTTAAACACCGCATCCGGATTGGCGAGATGTTCTTCCTTCACACAGCGAGTGCGGCTGTCCGGTTTGCCCGCCTCCCCGTTGCTGGCATCCGTCACCGCAGTCACGTGATATTCGCCTGGTTTCAAAGGAACCGATTCCGCCCACACCGGCGCCCCCCACAGGATCACACCGATAAGCCCAAACTGCACAACACACGTCTTCATTTTCAAGCCTCCTCATCGTACCGGGGTGCGCCGGCCTCTGGGTCTATGTGATCCCCCAGACCGCCTCGCCCGAAGTTCTGCCCCATCAAGGCCTTCAAGATTGTGCTCATGCTCTGCATTATTGTCAACGGTCACGTTCCACGCAGGCGCCGCCGGACCGCATCGAATCCAGCGGCTCTCCTGGCTCAATTTGGCCGCCACTATGGTATAGTCGGCATCATCACATCCGTGCCGGTGGCCTCATCCAAGGAGTACACGCATGATTGCCAATCATCGTCCGATCGTCGCCGCATTCGGCGGGCTGTCTCTCCTCCTGCTACTCTCGGCATGCTCCTTCAAAGCGACTTTCAAAGAGACCACTGACTCCACCTCCAATCTCACCGGGACGACCTCGGGCCGTATCTGGTGGAATGAAGACGGCCTACTGAAACCCGAACACAAAACGGCGGCCTTCGCGGCCTATAACGCGGACAATCTGGAAGCCGACGCGGCTCGTGGCCAAGGCGAGTACCTGGTCTCCTTGGCCCACCTCACCGGCACCGTCGAAGCCTCCGCATTTCAGCCACACGCGCAGGACGCCTATAACCGGTGGAGCCAGTCTCAACAGGCCTCCCCCGCCGACTTGCTGAACAACCTGCAATCACCGACACGATGACCGCAGCAACCCTCACGGCCCCCCTACGGCCCCTCACAGGAGTGTGACATCGACATGACGGCTCCGCTCACGATTCATCGCATTTTTCACCCCACAGATTTTTCGCAGGATAGTCAGGTGGCATTTATCCATGCCCTCAAGCTGGCACTGATGTTTCATGCCGAGTTGACCATCATGCATGTGGACCCGGCCGTCTCGCCGGAGGGATTCGAAGATTTTCCACGTATCCGCCCGACACTGGCACAATGGGGGCTGCTCCCGGAATCCAGCTCCAAGAGCGATGTGACCACACTCGGGATCAGGATCCGGAAGGTACGAGCCCTGGCAGCCGATGCCAAGCAGGCCATCATCCATCATCTGACGTCGTCGCCGACCGACCTCATGGTCCTAGCCACACACCAACACGAGGGGTTTGCCCGCTGGGTGCATCAGACGCTCGCAGCACCGGTCTCGCGTGAAATGCATATGAAGACGTTGTTCGTCCCCTCGCACGTGGAAGGGTTTGTCGACCGTGAAACCGGCCAGACCACACTCCAACGCCTGCTCATACCGATGTCCCTCCAACCGCCTTCCCAGCCGGCCATCGATGCCGCCTGCACGCTGATCTCACAACTGAACAGTCCGGCCGTTTCGCTGACACTGGTCCATGCGGGCAAGGAGCCGGACGTGACCGCGCTGAACATGCCGCAAAAAGCGGGCTGGTCCTGGCATCAGCTCTTCGGAAAAGGCGACCCGGTCGAATGGATTCTGGCGGCCGGCGAAGAATTCGATGTGGATTTGATTGTGATGGCGACGAAGGGACAGGACAGCTTGCTCGACATGTTGCGCGGCAGCACCACGGAACGCGTGCTCCGCGGCGCGCGCTGTCCACTGCTCGCGATTCCAGCCAAACTGGTGTGATCCGAATCACACTCCCCGCGGCCCGTTGCTATCCGCCGACACGACCGACCTCGAGAACCGGCGACAGGGGCCGGTCGTTCGTCTCACGCCCCGTCACCGTGCGTACCACCATGCCGTCGCGAAAGACCACGAAGTTGGATGGCACCGCCGCAATGCGAGTCCCCGGCAGAATCAGCCCTGCGAGATTCAGCGGATCGGCGGCGGACAACTTGATCTCCTGCTGCGCCGTCGCGCCCGGCCGTTTTTTGAGCGCACGAAGTGCTTCGAGCGCACCAGGCAAGGCGAACTGCTCGCCCGTAAACCCAGTCACAAACCGGCCCCCACGAACCTCTCCGGTCAATTCGAGCCGCCGGTAACAAACCAGCAGATCGCGCCACGACGACACTATCGACTCGCGCCCCAAGAGGTCCCGAAACACCACCCCATACCGTTGCAATAATCGGCGCGCCACAAGCTCCGTCGGGCTGGCAGACGGCGGCTGACAGCCCTCGCGTGATCTCAAGAGCGACCACCGGCCGCCGACATGACGCGGCCGCCGGCTTCGATCGGAGGCTTCGGCACGGCGCCGTTTCGGATCGATCAGCGCACGCAGGTTGTCAAATCCGTCCGCGGTCACCAGACCCGCCGCGACGAGTTCCCACAAGCCATCTTCCACTTCGGAAGCCAGCAATCGGCTCCCGTGCAACAGTTCGCTGAAAAAGCTCGCACCCCGCTCCTGCAGACACCGTCGAACAGCCTGCGCCGATGCGCTCAAGCGTGCGGACAGATCCAGATGCGCTAGCTCCTCACCGGCCGCCGCCAACAAGACCGGCCCGTCTTCGCGCGCAAAGAGACTCACCGGCGCGACGCGCGTCGGAATCACGCGACGACCCGGCACAGGATTCAACTCCTGCATCAAGCGGGGATGCGG
The DNA here is from genome assembly GCA_037045225.1 of Nitrospira sp. Classification (NCBI taxonomy): domain Bacteria; kingdom Pseudomonadati; phylum Nitrospirota; class Nitrospiria; order Nitrospirales; family Nitrospiraceae; genus Nitrospira; species Nitrospira sp. The sequence continues at coordinate 2,964,717 of JBAOHZ010000009.1, read as the reverse complement.
CGTGAGGCGACCCCACATCAGGGCCCCACTCAAACACAGTCGATCAAGCCATTCAGGTTGATACTTGGCCATGCGGACCCGGAGGATCTGGGATTCCCAGGCCGATGCAGCGGCCTCAAACCCGCCGAGTTGCGTGACGACTTCCAGGAGTCCGGCCTCGCCATGCAACCGTACGCCCGGCGCCGCATGTTGCCACTGAAACAGGAATCGCATGAACTCGGCGGCCGTGACCGGTTCGATTTCCTTGCGCAACCGCCCGATCGTCAACCGGTGAATCCGGGCGAGCAGACGGCGATGGCACCACTCAACAACGTCGCCCGTCGTGCGTGACGCCTGAGGCAAAAACCGGCCTCGGAGCAGATGGCCCTGAGATTCGAGTCGCACAAACGTGGCCTGTATGTCCGACTCGGATAGGTGCAACGTCCGTGACAGGTCCATGGCCGTGGTCGGCCCGATACTCTCCATCCATCCCAAAACCACACGGTTCAACACCTCTTCCAGTTCGACCGCTTCTGCCACTCCGACCGAACCGGTCGCCGGATCGATTCGCGCCTCAGGAAACAGGAGGCCTGCGTAGTGACGATATTCCGCTGCCAGCCACCCCAGCTTCGTCTCGCCCTGCCAGAGGGTGACGACACGACCGGCCGCCGCCAGCGTCGGCACCAGCAGATCCCAACCAGGCATGCGCTCACAGGGTACCCAGCCCAGAGACAACAGTGCGTCGTGGAATTCCTCCGCGTCCCGCACCACCGGCCAGGACTCTTCGATCACCTGGTCGATAGCCGATTGATCCAATGCGCCCAGTTCGCCTGCCAGCTCAGGGGGCAAACTACGCCGCATGTCCACCGCCCGGGCCCGGCGTTCCTCCAACGGGGCATCGTCGAGAAAGGCATACGGATTGGCATTCAAAATTTCGTGACAAAAGGCCGACGGCATCGGCGTATCGACCGCCACACACGTGATTACGCCCTGTTCGATCTTCTGCAGCACGGCCATCAAGCCGTCGACATCCATCGCCTCCGTCAGACAATCGCGAATGGTTTCTTGCGCCAACGGGTGGTTCGGAATTTGCCGGACCGTTCGCGCTCCCTGGAAATTATCCTGACAGGCGATCGCATCGGGAAACACCGCCGCGAGGAGATCTTCGGCACGCATCCGTTGAATCTGCGGCGCCACCCGCTTCCCTCCGACAAACCGGAGTAACGCGAGGGCCCGGGAGGCATTCCACCGCCACCGCGTCATGAACATCGGCGCTTGCAGGACCGCCTGCGTCAGCACCTCGCGCAAGGTGTTGACGTTCAGAAACGCAAACACCGTATCAAGCGGAAAACTGTGCTTCTCCCCCAACGACAGGACGATGCCTTCATCCGTCGCAGCGGCCTGCAACTCGAAGTCGAACGTCACACAAAACCGCTTCCGCAATGCCAATCCCCAGGCCCGATTGACGCGCCCGCCGAACGGAGCATGGATGACCAGCTGCATCCCGCCGCTTTCGTCGAAAAATCGCTCCGCCACAATCGTCTGCTGGGTCGGGACGATCCCCAGCACCGCCTTGCCCGCCAAGAGATATTCAACCGCCTGTTGCGCACCCCGTTGATCGAGGCCACATTCCTGCTTCAGCCACTGCACCGGCGGCGAAACAGCAGCGGAGAGCGACTGGTCGGCGCCGAGCCGTTGATCGATATCCGCCCTGAGTCTGGCGACTTCCGCAGACAGTTCCGCCGTACGTGCCGGCGCCTCCCCGCGCCAGAACGGAATCGTCGGCGGAGCGCCCTGCGCATCCTCGACCCGCATCTTGCCGGTCTCCACGCCTTTGATCCGCCAGGATGTGTTGCCCAGGAGAATAATGTCTCCAGCCAAACTCTCGACCGCGAAATCCTCATCGACCGACCCCACCACCGTGCCATCCGGCTCGGCAATCACCGCATAATTGGCCGTGTCGGGAATCGCACCGCCTGAGGTGATGGCCGCCAGGCGAGCGCCGCGACGGCCTCGAATGTGATGATTGATACGATCGTGATGGAGATACGCCCGCCCCCGGCCCCGACTGGTCACGTATCCATCGGCGAGCATTGTGACCACCGCATCGAACATCGGCCGATCCAGATCGCGGTAAGGCATTGCGCGGAGGCACAGGTCGTAGAGCTCCGTCTCGTCCCACGATTGGGTCGCCGCGGCAGCCACGATCTGTTGCGCCAAGACGTCCAGCGGCGCAGGCGGGATCTCGATACGGTCCAGCACTCCCGCCCTGATCGCCCGGATCAACGCGGCGCACTCGATCAATTCGTCACGCGTGGTGGCAAAAAGACGTCCTTTGGGAATGGCATGAATCCAATGACCGGCCCGACCGATGCGCTGGAGGCCCGTGGCAATCGAACGGGGGGACCCGATCTGGCACACGAGATCGACCGTGCCGACGTCGATCCCGAGTTCCAACGAGGCCGTCGCCACCACCACTCGCACCCTCCCGGTTTTCAAACGATCCTCCGCCGATAGGCGAATCTGCCGCGACAGACTGCCGTGATGCGCCGCGACCACCCCTTCGCCGAGATGCCGCAGACGCTCCTCCAAATAATGCGAGACCCGCTCGGCCAGCCGTCGCGTATTCACAAATACGAGGGTAGAACGGTGCGCTTCGACCAGCGCGGCGACACGATCATACACATCGCTCCAGATCGCATTCGTCGCGACGGCCCCGAGTTCATCCTTCGGCACTTCAACCGCCAGATCCATATCGCGGCGATGCCCCACGTCGATGATCATCACGTCGTTCGTTGTTCGCATGTCGTCGATCGTCCCGTCTCCCGCGAGAGACGCTTCACGTTTCAGGCTTGACCGGCCTCCATTTCCCACCAAAAACTCGGCCACGGCTTCGATAGGTCGCTGCGTGGCCGACAGGCCGATGCGTTGCACTCCCGCGCCGGTGAGCGCCGCCATCCGCTCCAGGGACAGGGCCAAATGCGCCCCCCGTTTATTGGGAGCCACGGCATGAATTTCATCCACGATGACCGTGCGCACGGTCTTCAGCATGGCTCGGCTTTTTTCGGCCGTCAGCAGGATGAACAGCGATTCGGGAGTTGTAATCAGAATATGCGGCGGACGCCGAAGCATCTGTTGCCGCTCGGTCATGGGCGTGTCGCCGGTCCGCACGACCACCCGCAGCTCCGGCAGCAACAATCCGGCGGACAACGCGGCCTGCCCAATCTCGCTGAGCGGCTGTTGCAAATTTTTCTGCACATCGTTGCTGAGCGCTTTCAGGGGCGAAACATACAGCACGTGCGTCTCATCCTGCAGCTCACAACGCACCGCCCGCTGAAACAGGGTATCGATGCAGGATAGAAAGGCCGCGAGGGTCTTCCCCGACCCAGTGGGCGCTGAGATCAGCACGTCACGCCCGGATTGAATCGCAGGCCAGGCCTGCATCTGGACATTTGTCGCAGAGGCGAATCGGGTCGTGAACCACTCGGTGATGATGGGATGAAACGGCAGGATAGACATCAGAAAATCATCGTAGCACAACAGGAAACGGCAACACATCGTGCAGCCTGTTGTCGATACGGATTACGGAGCCGGAACGCAGACGGTGGAGGGGCAACAAACGGAGTTGCTCAGAAAAGAAAACCCGGAACGATCAGGAATGGCGGGATGCGACGCAACCGATGATGCTCACCGGACAGTTCAGATGGAGGGCTTCAAGACATCGGGGTCGCGCTATTGCTCTCCGTAGGTTTTGAGAATGTCGTAGGAGAGCCGGCACTCGCTGCAGTAGTCCCTTGAAAACCGCACCTGCGAGGGTGGCACGACATGCCGCGCCAGGTAGCTTGGAAAATCGATCCAACTGTTCGCCCCAAAGGTCGAAGCACCCTCATCGCGAACCCGGCGGCACATCTCACACATCGGTACGACTCGCACCATCGTCGGTCTCCTTTTGCGGAAATCCTCCTTCTCGCCGGAAGGTGACGGGTCAGATGTCTTTTGATCGAGACGGCCGCTGCTGCAAATCATCCGGACAACAGACTCGTTCGCCTTGCAGCACCCGATTCAGATAGTGTCCAAGATCGACCGTGAGATGCTTGACCAAATACCCCATCGCTCCCGCCTCGAAGGCGGCCGCGACATACACCGGATCTTCATGGAGCGAGAAAAATATGATCTTGATATCTGGCATCGTCTCATACAGCTGCCGAGCAGCCCCAAGCCCTTCGAGAAACGAGAGGGAGAAGTCCAGAATGACCAATTCCGGCGCAAGCTTTTTCGCTGTCAATACAATGGCTTCTGCTTCTGTTTCGGAAGACACCACCTCGAATTGAGGTTCCAGGAGAATCTCCAAAAAGGCCAGCATGGCCTGCGATGAATCGCCGATGAGCACACGGGGGCGTAATGTTTTCTTTCTCATATTCCTACGCGTCACTGCTTAGAAAGTGGAATGGGTATACTAGGCAAGTGAAGGAAAAACCACACGCGTAACAACTCGAGGCATCATCGAAAAAAAATACCTGCATTACGACTGGTAGTTCAGGGATGGGCGTCGACACGACGGCAGTGAAACAGAATGGCTAGGACTGGCTGGTCAATCCCTGAGCTAAGGCATATTTGACGAGTTCGACCGTGGTGTGCAGATTCAGCTGTTCCATAATCTGTCCCTTATGAAACTCAACCGTACGCGGGGAGATCTTGAGCGTGCCCGCAATATCCTTTACCGTATGGCCTTCAGCGAGCAATTGCAGGACCTCGCGCTGGCGAGTCGTCAGTTCGGGGCCCGACGGCGCCCCGCCGTCGATCCCGCGCAACATACTTTCAACGACCTCTTTCGTCACCAGCGGTGTCACATAGAAGTTCCCGCTCCGCACAGCCCGTATCGCCTGCCCTAATTCGTCGCCCACGCAGCGCTTGAGGAGATAGGCGGAGGCCCCGGCCTCGAACGCCGCCCGTACGTAGGCCGGATCGGCGTGCATGGTGATAAACACCACTTTGATGTGAGGAAATTTGACCTTCAAGACGCGGGCGGCATCGATCCCGTTCAGAACCGGCATCGAGATATCGAGAATCACAATATCCGGCTTCAACTCCGGTATGGCGTCCAACAACGCACGCCCGTCCCCGACGGTGCCGACCAATTCACACTGGTCGTCCAGCAACCGGCGAAACCCTTCCAGCACGAGGGTGTGATCATCGGCCAACAGTACGCGTGGCAGGGTCATGTTGCCACCCGCACCAACGGCACATACATCGACACCGTGGTCCCTCGTCCCGGATGGGATTCCACCTCACAGAATCCATGCACCGCTAACAGCCGCTCCCGCATGTTCAAGAGCCCTAAGCCCCCTTCGGCCCTGTCGATCGTCAATTGATCGAACCCCCTGCCGTCATCGCGTACCACCACGACCACCCCCTCGTCTTCGACCGTCACTTCCACTTCCACGCGAGCAGCCTTTGCATGTCGCGCAATATTCGACAAGCTCTCCTGAACCACCCGGTACAGTGCGGTTGAGGTGGTCTTGTCCAGTTGGTGGTCGATCGGTTGATGGACAAACAACGTTTTGACTCCCGTACGACTCGAAAAGTCGTCCAACAAACGCTGCAATGCCGCCTTCAGCCCCAGGTCATCCAGAATGGAGGGATGGAATCGATAGGCCATAAACCGTACATCGTCCGACAGCTCCTCCAGCCCCTTCAGGGCGTTGTGGAGGCCCGCCTGTGCATCGCCCGGGGCAGGGCCGATTTGCCGGTCGACTGCCTGCAAATCCAGCATGAGCAAGGCCAGCCGCTGATTGACATCATCATGCAAATCCTGAGCGATCCGGCGACGTTCTTCTTCTTGTGCCGTCAGAATCCGGCCGGTGAGTGTGTGCAACTGTTCTTCACTACGTTCGAGCGCCAACCGGCTGGCGTGTAGGTCCGCCGTCCGTGCTTCCACGCCCTGTTCCAGCCGCTCATTGACCTCTGTCAGCAATAACTCCGTGCGCCGGCGCTGATAGATAAACATGACCGGCGCCCAGATGCCGAACAGACTGAACAGATGATTGCCCCACTCAAACCATGAGGGAAGGCCGGGGACACGCGGGCTGAACGGCGCCGCGATGATCGTTAACAGGGAACAGAGCATCGCTGCGGCGATCGGCACCCATCGATGCTGACTGGCTGCGGAGAGAAACACAACTGCGCAGTACAACACCGCACTCGCCACCCCGAGCGGTAGCAGGAGATCCAAGACGAAAAAGAAGCAGGCCAGCAGGCACGCCGCTCCAACCATGAGACGTTGTCGCCGCTGCGACGGGTCATCGACCAATAGTCTGTTCGATTCCCCCCCCTCCTCCTGCTGGCTGACGCTGAAGGATGCCATAGGGGCAGGATCTTAGCATGCCCCGCTGGCCGGAGACCAGAACCAGAATAGGCCGAGGTCGACCTCAGCAAACCAATGACCCGTTCAGGTATGATGCGCCGATGACCACCGCACGCCCCCTCGTGATTCTCGGCTCCGGGTACACCGGCCACTGGATCTACACACTCGCCCTGCAACAGTCCTTACCCATCCTGGCCAGCAGCCGTGCCCCGGAGCGTCACCTGCGCGATGTCGACCCATCGAGACGCATCCGATTCGACCTGGAAGATCCAAGCACCTGGTCCGCACTCCCTCCCGACGCAGACCTGATCTGGACCTTTCCTGCCACACCACTTGAGCAGATACAGGCATTGGCTCAGCATCGTGGCGGCCCTTCCGGACGGCTGGTAGTCCTGGGCAGCACCTCTGCGTATGACAAGGAGGGGGCGCCGGTTGATGACCTTCCGCCCTGGATCGATGAAGCACAGCCCATCAACAACAAGCTCCCGCGCGTGCAAGGCGAAGAATACCTCCGCACACATCACGGGGCGATGATTCTCCGGGTGGCCGGCATCTATGGCCCAAACCGCAATCCGGTGGAGTGGATCCGGCAAGGACGTGTCGGTCCGACCAAGAAGTTCGTCAACCTGATCCATGTCGAAGATCTGGCGCATCTCTGTCTCCTGGCGCTGCAACGAGGCCAGGCCGGAGAGACCTACAATGTGAGTGATGGTCATCCACGCCGATGGGCGGATATTTGTGCGGAAGTCTCCGGCAGATGGGGGGTTGTGAGTCCTCGACAGGCAGACCGCAACGAATCAGGCAAACGTATTCGGAATCACAAAATCCTCACCCACTTGGGCTATACGCTTCGGCACCCGGAATTCTATCACGCACTCCAGTCGATTGAAGCGGACAGACAACCGCCGATCAGGCTGTAAACCTCCGAGATCCAGCCGCTCAGGCCCGCAACAAGGCCATGACACTCAAACAGACCAGCAGATTGTTGATGGCGTGCCCGATCATCCCCGGCCAGAGACTACCGGTCCGCTCATAAGCCCAGGCCCAAATGAGCCCACTCCAGAAGACGCTGAGAAATCCAATCAGCCCATACCCATGGGCAAGCGCAAACAACGCCGCGCTCAGCATGGCCGCCACACCCCACTGAAACCGGCGCCGGAATACGCCAAACAACAGGCCGCGAAAGGCCAGTTCCTCAAAAACCGGCGCAAACACCACATACTCTATCAAGCTGACGACCAGGGTCGATGGGGCCCCCCACACCAGATCCGCATCGAACCACTCCGTCCAATGACTAATCAAATTCAACGGCTCGGCGATCCTGCCCAACACCCATTCACCAACGAGTCCGGCCGCCACAACCGCCAGCACAGCCAACCCCAATTGGCCCATGTGGCGCGGCTCGATACGCAGACCGAATCCATGCCAGAACGTCTGCCGCTGGGGCCGGAGCAGATGGTAGTAGGCCAACGCCAGCAGGGGAAGGTTCGATAGCGGTACGGCCACGACCCGCAACGATGGGAAGTCGCTTGCGACATAGAGAAACGCCACGGTCAGCAATGCGCCCACGGCTCCACCACGCAGGAGCACCCCCGCGCCCAGCCGACCGGCCCACAGCGGTGGAAGTTCCGCGGAGCCCACGCGAAACATCGCCTCGCCCTTTCCTCGTCGCACCCACAGCAGCAGGACGAGCAGGCCGACGATCATGAGTGTCAATTCGAGCAGAGCAAACGCCCGGGAGCGCCACAGCAACCCTTCCACCCGTTGCTGTGACGACGTGTCGATCGTCGCCAATAACGGACGGTCTCCCGCTCGTTCAGCGATTCGAGTGGCCAGGCGGCTGTAAAACCAGCCGGAAACAGGCTGCTCCGCCAGGTAGGCTTGCAATTCAAACCCAACGCTGGGAGACACACGTCCCTCCAGGTATCCGGCCCGTAGCAGCTCGGCATAGGCGGGGTACGGTTCAGTCTGAAGCAGCCAGCGTGCAACTGCCTGCTCCACGGCCGGAAGGTGCCCGGACTCTCCCTCCAGGATCGCCAGGTGTAGCTCGACCGCAGGGGTGGGCGATTCTTCGGCCAGTTCGCGATACCATTCGATGGCCTGTTCACGATCATTCGCGCCGCTTCCCATCGTCGCTTCGTAGAGAAACTGTTCCCAAATCGGCAGGGTTTTGAGCCCGTCTTCCTGATCCATCAAACGCCCGACCATGTGACTGAGCGCGCGTTCGGCATCCGGGACCCGATCAACCCGAGGGACATCAAACGATAACCAGGCGACCACGGAGATCGAGGCACTGAGGACGACCGCCGACAACCAGGTGATGGCACGGGAGAAGCGAGGATCGTAGGCATGGGGCGGTGGAGGCGCCCCGACGCAGGGCACCGGAGGCACAGCCGATGGCGAGGGCGTTCCGGTTGATTCGTCTGCGTCCACAGGTCCCTCCGGGCGTGATTGGCGCCGGAGTATACCACCGGCTTTCAAGAGGCGAAACTGGCCAAGGCCCCCCTGCACAGCTCACCGCCGAGTCCTGTAGACAATCCCATGGCTGAACCGCCTTCTGTTTCGTTATACTACGCCCCTCTGAGGCAGAGACCATTGCCCTGGCTGTGAGACCTCCCTCGATCGTCAACGACGGCTCTATCACCTATGGCAACCGACTCCTCCTATCGGAATTTCGTCCCACCGCATCGGCTGCTGATGGGCCCAGGCCCGAGCATGGTTCACCCTCGGGTGTTACAGGCGCTTGCTCAGCCGCTACTCGGACACCTCGACCCGGTCTTTCTCGGCCTGATGAATGAGATTCAAGCCCTGCTTCGCGCCACGTTTCACACACACAATGAATTTACGATTGCCTTGTCCGGAACCGGATCGGCAGGAATGGAAGCGGTCATCGCCAATCTCATCGAGCCTGGCGATCGCGCGATCGTGGGGGTCAACGGCGTATTCGGCACACGCCTGGCCACGATGATCGAGCGCAGTGGCGGGATACCCATCCGCATCGAAGCGCCTTGGGGAACCACCATCCCGCTAGACGCGTTAGAAACCGAGTTAGTCCGTGCAGCGCCGGTTAAAGCCGTGGTCCTTGTCCATGCGGAAACCTCCACCGGCGCGTGGCAACCCCTCCAGGATGTAGGGGCGCTGTGTCGCGCGCACAATGCGTTATTCATTGTTGATGCCGTCACCTCCCTGGGAGGCATCCCGGTCGAGGTCGATACGTGGGGCATCGACGCCTGTTACAGCGGGACCCAGAAGTGCCTGAGCTGCCCGCCCGGCCTCGCCCCGCTGACGGTGAGCCCGCGAGGCATGAGCGCCATTCGAAACCGGCGCGTGCCCTGTCCCAGCTGGTACCTCGATCTGTCCCTCATCGCCGACTACTGGAACGACCACAGCCGCGCCTATCATCACACCGCGCCGATCTCGATGCTCTACGGACTTCGAGAAGCCCTCCGGCTCGTCCATGAAGAGGGGCTCCCGGCGCGCGCCGCGCGGCATCAGATGAACAGTGATGCCTTGCTGGCCGGACTCCGAACTCTGGGACTGAGCCCCCTTCCCCCGCAGGGTTGTCGACTCCCGATGCTCAACTGTGTCACGCTACCGGACGGGATCGACGAAACGATGGTCCGAACACGGCTCCTGCAAGAATACGGCATTGAAATCGGTGGTGGACTCGGGCCATTGCGCAGCCAAGTCTGGCGCATCGGCCTCATGGGCGAATCGAGCCAACACGCGCATGTACTCACGCTGCTCAACGCCTTGGAAGCAATCTGTGCCAGCCTGAAACGGCCGGTACAGCCAGGCCGCGCGATTCAGGCGGCGACAGACACCTATACCCAATCACTGGAATCGTCGAGGAGGCAGGCATGAGTCGAAACGGGTTATGGATCGTGGCAGCAGGAGTGGCAGGCTTCGTGGCCGCCATCACGTACTGGGTCATCGCCCTCGCGGTGGCAGAATCCCGCAAGGCCGACATGTTGGCTCCCGAACGTGTGACCACCTTCATCCATGCGGTCATCGACGCAAATCGTGCCAACTACACGCAGAACGTCGTGGATAAATTGCACAACCAGGGTGTCGTCGAAGCCCTTGAACATTGGAAAGAAGAGAAAGGGCTTCCGCTCCCCGCCCAATTTCTCCTCGAGTCCGGACGCTTGGTCGCGCAAAAGGATATGAAACTCAGTTTCCGGCTGGCCAGCCTCACCCCGATCTATGTGTGGAATGGGCCGAACAGCGAATTCGAACGGCGGGGACTTGAGGTCGTGATGAAGGCGCCGGAAAAACCTTTCACCGGCTTCTACCAGCAGGCCGGCATCCGCTACTTTCAAGGTATCTACGCAGACCGGGCGGTGTCCGAAAGCTGCGTCTCCTGCCACAATGGCCACGCGAACAGTCCCCGACGGGATTATAAGCTCAACGACATCATGGGCGGCGTCATCGTCACCATTCCAATCAGTGAGGCGCCATGATCATCGCCATCCGTCAGATTCGAATTCTGGACGGCCTGGGCCACCGGATTGAGCGAGGCACCCTTCTCATCGAGGGCACCCGCATCCAGGCTGTCGGGCCGGAAGGGCAGGTTCGGATTCCTAAGGGCGCACAGCGAATCGACGGTCGTGGCCTGACCGTCCTTCCCGGCCTCATCGACTGCCACGTCCACTTCTGCTTGGGAGCGGAAGCGGATGTCGTGGCTGCGGTAGAGGGAGAATCCTCGTCCATCACGTTGCTCAAAGCCGCCGAGCTGGCGCGGCGCACTCTCCAGGCCGGGGTTACCACCGTTCGGGATGTCGGTTTCCGCGACCATGCGGTCTTTACGCTGAAACAGGCCATTGAGTCCGGACTGACGCCGGGGCCCAGAATTCTCGCCGCCGGTCTCGCGATCTGCATGCCGGGCGGACATGCGCGCTTCATCGGACGCGAAGCCGATGGAGTCGAGGCCGTCCGGGCCGCCGTCTTGGATCAACTCAACGCCGGCGCCGAAGTCATCAAAGTCATTGCCTCCGGCGGTGTGCTGACTCCCGGCACTTCCCCGGACCAGGCTCAGATGACCGTGGCAGAATTATCCGCAGCCGTGGAAGTGGCCGTCGCCCATGGGCGACATGTGGCCGCCCATGCCCACGGCGCAACCGGGATGAAGAACGCGCTCCGCGCGGGTGTCCACTCCATCGAACATGCCACGCTCATGGACGACGACGCGGCGGAGATGATGACGCAGCGCCACGTCTACATGGTCCCCACACTCTCCGCCCTCGCCACCACAGCGGCCTGCCCGGCCGGCTGCGGCATTCCCGACAGCGCCCGCTCCAAGGCCAGGAACATGGTGAAACAACACGAGCGAAGTTTCCGCACCGCCCTGCGCCGGGGTGTTCCGATCGCGATGGGCACGGATGCCGGAACGCCGTTCAACGATCACGGGAACAATGCTCAGGAATTGGAACGGATGGTCGCGCTGGGCATGACACCGATGGACGCGATCATGACCAGTACCTCCGCTGCTGCTCGGTTACTGGGACTGACTCAGGAAATCGGATCCATTGCGGCGGGGAAACAGGCCGACCTGCTGTTGGTGGAAGGCAATCCCCTCAGAAATATCGGCGTGCTACTGAAACGGGAGCGACTTGCAGGAGTGATGCAACGCGGTCGGTTCGTGGCGGGTCCACTCTCAGGCGCGTGACACAGGCAACGAACGACGTGGGTCGTCACCGTCTTTCGTAGAGCAATTCCAACGCCGTCGCGAAGCCGTTGATCCGGCCCTTACGAAACATTTCCTCCAGCCGGCCGCGAAGCGCACGAGTCCCGCCCTCGTCTCCCCGTGCGACCACGGCCTGCGACACCATCATCTGCACGGCCACCTCAAGCAAGCGCTGTTTCCGTTGCTCCATTTCAGGAGTCACGAATTCATCCAGGACTTCCGCTCCACGCACGTCCACGATGGACTCCTTGAACGTGTCGTACCCCTGCTGCGCCACCGTGCGTTCACGAATGAGGGCCAATTCTGATTTAATCCGCGGCACCATCTTCATCAGAACGGCGAACACTTCCTTCCGCCCTTCGTCGAAGAGCTTTTTCTCCATCTCCTCAAGAATCAGGGACGGATCGACCGTCTCCGCCCGCACCTCTTCGCCCCAATGCAGGCGATCATAGGTTCTCCGGCTCTCGGAGTCCCCTAGGACCTCATAGGCGGAGTTGATCTCGCGGATCTTCTCTTCCGCCTGCTTATTGTTCGGATTGCGGTCGGGATGGTGCTCGAAAACGAGCTTCCGATAGGCTTTCTTTATGTCGTCATCGGAAATGTCGCGCGACACACCGAGGACACGATAATAATCCAAGCGAGGCATATAGACCGGGACTATACCATGCCTGGTTAGCCGGCTTCATCTTGACAGCGTCGGTTCTCCCCCGTAGCCTGGCGCGATTCAACGAGCTCGCAGGGGAGGGATTTCAGCATGGGATGGGCCCACGGCGTGACGAGGTATCAATGGCTGGTCCTGTTCGTCGCCTGGCTTGGGTGGGTGTTCGACGCCATGGACGCCACGATCTATGCAATCGTGCTGCATCCTGCCTTACATGAGCTGCTGCAAGCCGGGGCCGCCGGCGGAGCGGTCACGGACGAACAGATCGGGTGGTACGGCGGCATCGTGTTCTCCATTTTTCTGATCGGGTGGGCCATCGGAGGGATCGGCTTCGGAATGGCCGCCGATTATTTCGGCCGTACCAAAACACTGATCGTCACGATTTTGATCTATGCCGTCTTCACCGGCCTGGCGGCGTTTGCGCAAGAATGGTGGCATCTGGCCATCTATCGCTTTCTGACTGCGCTCGGGATCGGCGGCGAATGGGCAGCCGGGGCGGCGATCGTGGCCGAAACCTGGCCCGAAGAGAAACGTGCCCGAGCCGCGGGAGTTCTGCAATCGGCCTGGGCCGCCGGTTTTTTTCTGGCCGCCGGATTCAACCTGCTCCTGAGCAGCTACGGGTGGCGACTCCTCTTCCTCGTCGGCATCCTGCCGGCCTTTGTCGCCCTGCTGGTCCGTTGGTGGGTGAAAGAACCGGAGCGGTGGGTCCAGGCTCACGAACAGGAGGCGCAATCCGCTCACACCAGCTTCATGCACCTCGCCGAGTTGTTTCAACCGGCATTACGCCGCAACACCTGGATCGGCTCGACCCTGGCGTTCGTGGCGGTCTTCGGTCTGTGGGGCGCGACCAATTGGGCCCCTACCTTGATCCGGGCCATGCCGGATCTCCAGGGGCAGGATGCCGCGACGCTGACAGAGAAGGTCAGCTACGCGATCATGGCGCTCAATGCTGGCTCGTTGTTCGGGTATCTGGGATTCGGGCCGCTGGCCGAACGATTCGGCCGCCTACCCGTATTCGGCTTGATGTGCCTCGGCAGCTTCATCATGCTGCCGGCGACCTATTTTGTCCCGCACAGTTATACAGAGGTGTTGTTGTTACTCCCGCTGCTGGGATTCTTCAACAATGGCATTTTCAGCGGCTTTCCGATTTACTTACCTGAGCTCTACCCGACACGACTCCGGGCAACCGGCTCAGGATTTTGCTTCAACGCTGGCCGTATACTCGCCTCAGCCGCGCCCTTCGTCACCGGGTGGCTCGTCACCCTGCTGGGGTCGTTCAACAATGCGGCGAGCACCATTGCGCTAATCTATCTGTTGGGATTGGCCGTGCTGCCCTTTGCGACTGAGACCAAAGGAAGGCCGTTACCGGAGTGATCTCTCACGACGTGATGACTCGGCCATCATGACACAACCTGTGAATGCGACTCCGCGCATCGTGCCCCTGAGTGAGTCTGCCCTCACTGTCGAGTTCGGGGAGACCATCGACATCCAAACGAACGACTTGGTGCTGGCCTTTGCCGCCGCAGTGGAGCAGGCAAGACTGGCAGGCTTCCTGGAAGTCGTGCCGACCTACCGGTCCGCCACCGTCTATTTCGATCCATTGCGCACCGATGTGGCCACACTCACCGAGCAAGTGCGTCCCATGCTAACGGCAATAGACACGATCCCACGACGCGCGCCCACAACTCACACGATCCCCGTGTGGTACGGAGGCAGCGCAGGCCCTGACCTGAACGACGTGGCAAAACACGCAGGCCTCACGCCCGAGGAAGTGAGTATCTTGCACGCCTCGGTGATCTACCGCGTCTACATGCTGGGGTTCAGTCCGGGCTTTCCCTATCTGGGCACCGTGCCAGATCGCATCGCGACGCCGCGACTCCCGACGCCTCGCAAACAGGTCGCGGCAGGATCGGTCGGCATAGCCGGCACACAAACCGGCATGTACCCTCATGCCAGCCCGGGCGGCTGGCGCATTATCGGGCGGACGCCCGTGTCTCTGTTCAGCGTCACCAGACCTGCACCGTTCCTGCTGTCCCCCGGCGATCAGGTGCAATTCGTGCCGATCGAGGAAACAGAATTCCACGCGCTGATCGAACATCACCCATGAACAAGAGACAACACATTGATCTCAATTGTGACCTGGGAGAAGCCTCGACGCCGGAGCAACTAGACGTGGAAGCCCATCTCATGGCGTACGTGACCTCCGTCAATATCGCGTGCGGAGTGCATGCGGGCAATGCGGATATCATGCGGAGTACCGTGCAACTGGCTCGGCAACATGATCTGGCGATCGGCGCGCACCCCGGATTGCCGGATCGAGACTCTCGCGGCCGCCGCGAACAACCACTCTCCCGTTCGTTCGTACAGGACTTGATCCTGTCCCAAGTGGGCGAGCTGATGGCCATCGGTCAGGCCGAGGGTCTTCGCCTCTCGCATGTGAAGCCGCACGGGGCGCTCTATAACATGTCGGCGCGCGACCCCACACTGGCCGACGCCATCGCCGAAGCCGTCGCACACATTGACCCACGATTGATCCTCGTGGGATTGGCCGGATCGGAACTCCTCATCTCCGGCACCGCCCGCGGGCTCCCGGTTGCCGCCGAAGGCTTTGCTGATCGCGCCTATCAGCGCGATGGCCGGTTGGTGCCCAGAGATCAAGAAGGCGCCCTGATCTACGATGAATCGACGGTCGTCTCGCGAGCACACGCACTGATTCACGACGACACCATCGCGGCAAACGACGGTTCGTTGCTTCATCGGCATATCGATACCCTCTGTGTGCACGCAGACTCCCCAGGCGCAGTTCGGCTCGCCCACGCCTTGCGAACGATGTTCGACGATGGAGGCATCGCCGCAGTCCGTATCGATCATGCCGCCTAAACCACCTACCATCCACGTGCTGCGCCCGGGGCTTTTTACCACCATGCAGGATCTCGGTCGCAACGGATACCAACGGTTCGGCGTATCGGTAAGCGGGGCGATGGATCCCTGGGCACTCACGGTGGGGAATCGCCTGCTCGGGAATCCCGACCGAGCTGCCGGATTGGAAATCACCATCCAAGGGCCGGAACTGCTGTTCACGGAGGAGTTGGCTATCGTCATCACCGGCGCAGATCTCTCCCCCACCAGCAACGGCTTGGCCGTTCCGATGTGGACCGTGATCGCCATGCCGGCTGGAAGCCGCCTGCAGTTCGGGATGCGTCGACAAGGCACTCGAGCCTATCTCGCCGTGGCCGGCGGTATAGACGGTCCGCTGATGCTCGGAAGCCGATCGACCCATGTGCGGAGTGGACTGGGAGGCCTCGCCGGCCGTGCGTTGAAGAAATGGGATCAGCTCACTATTGGACCGGCACGAGCCACAGCGAAGCACCACGTAGGACGCATGCTTCCGGAATCGAATCGTCCTCAGTATCAACGTGCCGCAGCCATACGCGTGGTGCCAGGACCACAAGTCGATCGTTTCATAGACGATGCCCTGGAGCGACTCACCAGGACGCCGTACCGACTGAGCAATGAATCCGACCGAATGGGCTATCGATTACAAGGATTGGCGCTGGCTCACCGAACTTCAGCCGACATCGTGTCTGATGCCGTGAGTGTCGGGACCATTCAAGTACCGGCGGATCAACAGCCGATTCTGCTCATGGCAGACTGCCAAACAACAGGCGGGTATGCCAAACTCGCAACGATGATCGCGGCTGATCGCTCTGGCGCGGCGCAAGTGTCCCCGGGCGATACGCTCTCGTTCATTGCCACCACGTACGAGTCCGCATCTACACTTCTTCGGTCGGTCCAGGCCGAACTTGATCGGCTCTTACCTCCACACAATGCCTGAGGAGACGCCCCTAGCCCAAACCGTTTAGGCATCGCACGCCGACGCATTCAAAAGCAACGCCCTCTGAACGAGGGGGCTTTTTCTATTCCGTTGAGTCCTTGACATTGCCCTGAAGCAATCTATTATTATTCGTATGGACACCACACTGACTCCTCGACAAATCACTCACGATGAGAAAAAGGCGGCCGAAGCCGCTTTCGCTGGTCGCCCATTCAATCCGAAATGGTCGGACGCGGCTCGCATCGTTTATGACGGCCTGCTCGCCGCAATGGGAAAAGACGCTCGGACCGTCGACATGCACGACGAACTCGAGCCGGTTGAGCCGCTGGCTTAACGCCCCTCGCGTCGTGTCAACGGGTACGGGAGACGGTCACGACACCTCCCGAGGTTATCCGCACTGAGCGGCGCCGTCGATGTTGCCTAACGCCCCGCATCGTGCGGAGGGCTCTCCCTTCGCACCTCCCGAGTCCGATCCGATAATTCTTTCACCAGCTCACGTTCCTCCGCGTCAGTCTTCACCTCACCATCCAACCTCGCTTCAGTCAATCGGGCCAGAATCGTGCGATACAGCGGGCCTGGTTTCACACCAAGGGCCTGCAGCGCTTTCCCTGTCAACGTCGGTTTTACGTTTCGATACGTGGTGAGGTAGAGGGACAGGTTCCGCTTGGCCGACGCCGAACCGTTCTTCGCCAGCAGAAACACGAGCGTTTCGTCCGCCAAACCGGTCAGCAGCGCGACTGTCTCCGAAGGCCGGAGCGGCGCACGCCGACTCAGGGCCCGGCAGACCGGCTGCGTGAAAAACCGAGCCGCGGTGATAGCGCCTCGTTCCGCTTCCGTGAAGGGAAATCGCTCGAGCATCTCGCGCACGGCCTGATCCGGCATGACCTCGGCAAGCGCCATCGCACACACCAGCCATCCGTTGAGCTTTCGTTCGAAAGAGGACAGCTTGTACCAATCCTGCGCCGCTTCGACATCGATCAGCCGACGATCCAGTCGATTCGACCAGGTCAGCGTCGGATGAATGAACCGCAGAAGATCAAGGTCTGCCAGCCGGCGGACGGCCTGCCGTGGCGTCCGTTCAGAGAACAAGAAACGCAGTTCGTCCAACACACGCTGGCCGGACAGTCTATGGAATAACTCCATCTTCGCCGCGCCTTTAATCAGTGCCAGCGTCTCCTTGCTCAAGTGAAAATCGAAACGCAGTTCGAAACGAATCGCGCGAAAGACCCGGGTCGGGTCCTCCACAAAACTCAGGCTATGCAATACTCGGATGAGGCGCTCCTTGAGATCGCGTTGCCCACCGTAAAAATCGATCAGTTGACCAAACGCGCGTGGATTGAGGCGAACCGCCAGCGTGTTGATGGTGAAATCCCGCCGATAGAGATCCTTCTTGATGGAGCTCTGCTCGACAGTCGGCAAGGCAGTCGGGTATTCGTAGTACTCCGTGCGGGCCGTCGCTACATCCAACTTGAACCCGTTCGGCAACCACACCACCGCCGTACCGAATCGCTCGTGGACCTTCACACGCCCTGCCCGTTCCTTCGCCAGGGCGCGCGCAAACGCAATCCCGTCGCCCTCCACCACAAAATCCACATCGAGATTGTCGATGCCCAGGAGCAAGTCACGTACAAATCCGCCAACCACGTACGCTGAATACCCGAGGCGCTCCCCCAAATCGCCTGCCGCCTGCAGCAGGTCATACACCTCACGAGGTAACCGATCACGCAGGAGTCCCCCGACATCACGCCGCCGCACGCCTCCCGAAGACTCCACATCCATCAAGGATTTGGCTTTCCCGCGCGCAGACGCAAGCACATCCTCATGGAGAGTACGGAGCAGATCCGTCCGCGTGATGACGCCCACCGTTTTGCCGCCGGACAGCACCGGCACAAACCGCTGATTCAGTTCGATCATTCGCGTTTCAATATCATGGAAGGGAGTCTCCGGCTCTGCGCTGTACTGATCGTGCCTGGCCAGGTCCTCGATTCGTTCGTCTCCGAGATGATGAAACAGAGCCTTCTGCACGACCTCACGGGAAATGGTACCGACATACCGAGTCTTTTGATCGACGACCGGAAGGACGTTGACTCCGTAAGTCGTGAGCGCTCGCTCCGTCTCCGCCACCGTCGCATCCGCGACGATCGTTTTCACCGGCTGCGTCATGACATCCCGGGCCAGCAAGGTCGGACGGTATCGTTCCGTCAGCAAACGGGTCAGCTGCTCCTGCACTTCAATAAGTGTTCGGCCTTTGATACTGGCTGCTGCCGCCACGGCATGCCCGCCCCCGCCGAATTCGCGCGCGATCCAGGCCACATCGATCTCGGGGCGCCGGCTCCGGCCAATCACCTCGACCTTCTCATCCAGTGCAATGGCAACGATGACGGCATCGAATCCCTGCAACTCCGCCAACCGCTGAGCTGCCTCCGCGAGGTCGCCCCTGTACCGATCATAGGTGCTGGTGGCCACAAGTATTTTACGGCCCTCCAGATAATAGATCGATCCGGACTGCAACAGATCGTTCAGGAGAGCGATCAGATGGGGATTCAACGGATGCCGCAAGACCTCTGCCACGACGTTCAAATCTGCGCCGGCGCGTAAGACAACTGCCGCAGCCTCCAGATCGCGTGGAGTGGTTGATGGGTAGGCTAACGAGCCTGTCTCCTCGTACAACCCGAGCGCCAGCAACGTCGCCTCCGCAGCCGTGAGCGTGACCTGCTGCGCGTTCAATTGCTCGACCAGCAGCGTGATCGTAGCACCGACCGGTTCGACGTGCCGTTGCGTGACCGAAGGCCACTCGGATCCAGCCCGCGCTGGCCGATCGTCAACCTCATGATGATCGAAAATATGCACCTCCACATCCGCACGAGACTTGAGATCCCTCAATGTACCCAGCCGCTCCGGCTCCTGAACATCCACAAGGATCAACCGTCGCACCTGGTCCAACGCCACGTCCTTAAGACGAGCGATGTGGAGCGGGTGTGTTGTCAGAAAATTGCGCACTGATTCCTGTGCGCCACCGGGAAGCACCAGGACCGCTCCCGGATAAAGCTTTCCGGCCGCAACCATCGAGGCCAGGCCGTCAAAGTCCGCATTCAGATGGGTCGTGATCAGATCCATGCCGGCATTTTAGCAGGATCGATCGAATCGATTCAGTCCCGCAGTGAGGAAAGGAGGAGTCACATAAAGTTTCTCGGCAAGAGGAGAGGGCCGGCTCAACAAGCAACCAGGCCGTCCACAAGTCTGGTGTGGACGGCCTGGGACTACGCGACAGAATACGCAAGCGCGAATGCCTGGCGGAATCGAAACGGTCGCTCGACCGCACACCACCAAGTCACAGCACCGGCAGCATGACCTATCGCTGCTGGCGATCGTGCTTCTGGCGAGCCAGATGGCGTGACGTGCGATCCTGCGCGTGATTCATCCGAGCCCGCTCTTTTTTGGTCACTACGCCGTCAGATTTCGCCATATCTTCGACCTTATTGACGTGTTCCTGCTGATTGCTCAAGCGATTGGCCTCACGTTCGTTCAGTTGGCCGCTGGCAATCCCCCGATCGATCCGCTTCTCCTGATTGGCCTGCCGCTGATCGATCCTGGGCGTCTCCGCCTGCCTGGGCATCTCCGCCTGCGCATACACCAGCGACGTGGCACACACCGACAACAACGCCGCGCCCCAAATCACCTTCTTCATACGTGTCCTCCTTTGGTTGCCCCTGCACTGTCACCCGTTTCAACGTACAAGGACGTCGGTTGGTTGACAGTCGAATTGGCGGTTTTCAAAGGAGACCAGGCATCACCAGCGCAGAAGATACGCTTTCGTCGAGAGGAGCCGCAGCCTCCTCCCTGCTGGGATCAGTGCCTGAGCCACCTCCGGCACCGAAACCCGGGCAACATGATTCCAAACCCGGAGTCGCCTGGAAGACGGTCGGCGGGACCGTGAAAAAAATCACGGCGAGACGTACACGGTGGAAGACTTCGGTGGCAAACAAATGACGGCGCACGCCGGGCAAAGCGCTAAACATCTTCGCGGCAACAAAAAGGTGGGCGACACCTTTCGAACTGAAATTACCCACGATGGCTTCGCGAATTCGATTCAATAACTCACAAACTCTGCGAACCCACATCAGCTCGCCGGTGTCCCGGGGAGGCCGACCCTGCACAGATCGGACTCCCCGCCTTCCTCAGTTCCGGCGCTTCCCGGACCCTCTCACTTCAACGCTTTGACGAAGACGATGTCGCCGTAGTAGGCCACGGCCCGCTCTTTCGTATTGTCCGTATCGCTCATAATCGCAACCCCGCTGATCGCCGGCGGCTCCTCGCCGAAGGCCAGTCGATAATCTTCAAAGACATTCCGCTCTTCCTCAACCCAGGAGCCGATCCGCTGCGACCCACTTTCCACCACAATCATTTTGGCGAAGTCGGTGAAAGCATTGTCGACCACTGTCCCGACCGGGCTCTTGGCATCCCAAATGTAGTTCAATGCGCCGATCGGAATATCTCCGAACAGCATCCGCCCGGCCTGATACTTCAATTTTCTTCCCAAACCCACCTTGTCCGGCTCATACGCAAACGTAATATAGAGACGGGCCGGATAGTCATCCCCATCCTTGCGGTGCACATTGCCCTGCGGCAACACATTCTCCACCTTCCACCGCCAACGCACGATCGGATACTCATGCGGATCAATCGTCACAGCCTTGGTCAGACCCGACGCAGACGCCTCACTCACAGCCTTCACCACGGAAATCGACCCGTCTTTCACCACCTCATACGTCGTGTGCCGTTCGATTTTCTTAAACGTCAGCAGTGTCCACCCATCCGGCAACGTGACGCCGGCTGCCGCAGCCGAAAAATTTCCCACCTCGAGCTTGGTGAGGCCTTGTGCCAACGTGAAGGCGGGAGCACCTAACAGGACCGCGAGCAAGGCAAACCCGAGGCGTACCATATGCCCCCTCACCGTCTTAACCAGGCAAAGAGCCTGGTCAAGAGCGCCTTGGTCCGGACGGTAAAATGCGCCTTCCGCCAGAGATTGACGACCTTCTTATTCACGTCCGACCGCGTGGGGTAGGGATGAATCGTCGCGGCGATCGTTTTTGCACCGGCACCCGCCTTCATCGCCACAGAAAACTCATTGATCAGATCGCCGGCATGCGCCGCCACAATGGTGGCTCCAAGAATCTTCTCGGTGCCTTTCTGAATATGGATGCGAGCAAACCCTTCTTCCTCACCATCCAGGATGGCTCGATCCACCTCAGCGAGGTTGTAGGTATAGGTTTCGACCTCCAGCCCTTTCTTCTGTGCGTCGGCTTCGTAGAGGCCCACATGCGCGATCTCAGGTTCGGTAAACGTGCACCAGGGCATGATCAGCGACTCCATGCTGGCATATCCCAGCCCGAGGGGGTGGGGAAACAGCGCATTTTGAATCACGATCTGCGCCATCGCATCCGCGGCATGCGTGAATTTATACCGGGAACAAATATCCCCGGCGGCATAGATGCGCGGGTGTGTCGTTTGTAGGCGGTCATTCACTTTTACGCCGGTCTTGTCGTACTCAACCCCCACCGCCTCCAACCCCAGGCCATCGATATTCGGAGTACGCCCCACGCCGACCAGAATTTCGTCCACCATGACGTCGTAGTGCCGGCCGTGTGAATCGAGCAGGAGCTGCTTGCCGGCCGCCGTTTGCTCCACTTTGAGATCCTTCCCACAACAGAGCAGCCTGACGCCATCCCGCGCCATGGACTGCTGCACCACCTCCGCTGCATCGCGATCTTCATTCGGCATAATACCGTGCATGGCTTCGATGAGTGATACCTGGCTCCCGAAGCGAGCGAAGGCCTGCGCCAATTCGCACCCGATCGGACCTGCACCGATGACGGCAAGGCGCGCCGGCAACGCTGTCAGCGAAAACACCGTTTCATTCGTGAGATATCCCGTCTCTGCCAACCCTGGGATAACCGGCGCCGCAGCCCTTGCTCCTGTGCAGATCGCTGCTTTGACGAATGCCAGCGTTCGATGTCCAGCCGGCCCCTCCACCGACACCCTATCCTGGCCGGTGAATCGAGCCTGTCCGATATAGACATCGACACCCAGTGATGTGTAGCGATGTGCGGAATCCATATGGCTGATCCTGGCTCGCAACGTTCGCATCCTCGCCATCACCGCGCCGAAGTCACGAGTCACCCCCGGCGGAATGTGCAGGCCGAAGGCCGAGGCATCACGCAACTGCGCCCAGGCATGAGCCGCACGAATCAACGCTTTCGAAGGAACGCACCCGACGTTCAGACAATCCCCTCCCATCAGATGGCGTTCGATCAGCGCAACCTTCGCGCCCAATCCCGCCGCCACCACCGCCGTGATCAACCCCGCGGTGCCGGCACCGACTACGACCATGTTGTAGCGACCAGCAGGCTCTGGATTCACCCAACCGGACGGATGCACATTCGCAACCAACCTCCGGTTGTGTTCGTCGTCCGGCAGGACCAAACTTTGGACTGGAGCGCTCATTGAGGTCGGATTCTCTCTCTGGTGAATCAACCCGTCAGCGGTCTTTCGCTCCGCCGCTATGAATGGCGACGGGCACCCACATGCAACTAGATCAACTTACCGGCAAACTTCCTATGGAGTATCGGCACCAGCGCCAACAGACCCAGAAGTGTAAAGGCGATCAACACATTGGGTGAAGCAATTTCCTTGAGGGAACTGATCGTGCCAAGTTGGCGCCCTGCATAAGCGAACACAAAACTGCCCGGAATAATCCCGAGGGAGGTGGCAGCCATGTAGGTGCCGATGCTCACCCGGGTCAGCCCCGAGACCATATTAACGAGAAAAAATGGAAACAACGGAATCAGCCGCAGCGTCAGCAGATAACTGAACGCGTTACTGGCAAATCCCTGCTGAATGCCATCCAGTCGATTGCCGAATTTCTGCTCCACCCATTCCCTGAGCAGATACCGAGCCACCAGGAACGCCAGCGTCGCGCCCACGGTCGCACCGACATTGACGTACAGCGTACCCAACAGGCTGCCAAAGAGAAACCCTCCGGCCAACGTCATGATCGCGCCACCGGGGAGCGAGAGCCCGATTACCACACAGTAGCCAAGCACAAACATGGCCACCGCAACCGGATAGTGAGCTTCTGTAAAGGCGAGCAACTGATCCCGATTGGACTTGAGTCCGTCCAGGGAAAGGTACCGTCCGAGATCAAAGTAGAAAAATGCCGCAATGCCTAGTCCAACCACGAGCCCCAGCATAAGTTTGCCAAGGCCACCCTGTTTCGAGGCGGAGGACGATTCTACCGGTGTAGTCATAGCTGTTTGGGGCGATATCATCGTGACTCCTTGCTCGTGTGTCAATCACTCGTTCCCGTTGAGACAATACGCACATTGTGGCCGAAGGGCTGTGAGCTACCTCACAGAGTGACTCGCTCGCTGGTCATCGGACGGAGTTGTATGCGGATTGTGCGGCAGAAGAGATGCCCACCACAAAAATTTCCGGCCGAAAGACCTGCGAAAGAAGCAACGACGTCATGGCGTGGATTCCTCGTTGTGATTGATATCACAGTATTTAACAGGGAAAGGTTGCTTGCCACGTCTCCCAGTCACGACTCCAGAGCCTCAAGTCCCGGACCTGCCCCTCCGAAAGAACTCTTGAAGACAGGCTACCAGTGGAGGTAATGTCATAGATGCATGCGCTGATTGAACTCTTGGACGCCGCAATGCCGACAACACACACCATCCCGCAACAATCTCAGTCCTCACACCCCATCTATGAGACAACTTCACATGTCTGGATGCGCCCGTGCCCTCACTGCACTTCGGGTCTAAGGAAGAAATCACCCGAAGAATCATGGCGTTGTGGATGCGGTTGGCAAGCAGAATGAAGTGGTACAATTACAGTAGGGTGGGGGTGATGTCATGGGACCGCTCTCGATGCACGATATGAAAAGTGGATTTTTTCTCTTCGCCAGCTTCATTCTCCTGGCTACGATCTGCGCCGTCGCTGCGTTGGGCACGTTGATGCGCCCGCAGCGCTGGTCTGAACGAGAGACCAGACTTCACGTCTGATTCTCGCCAGGGAAACCTTCGGCTGGGCTAGAGGCCGGCTGAGGGCCCATCCTTGTGTGTGCCCTCCTGACAGCCCCTTTCTTCACAACCGTCCAGACCAGTTCAGCTACCTCAGCCTTCAACCTGAGAACATCGGCATTCACCCCTCGACACTCCGGCCTTGTAAGATCGTAGGCTCTTGCCCTACTCTGTCTCCAGGAGGCTGGAGAATGGATCAGAACGACCGCTTCATCAAGTCGAAGGAAAACTGGGCCAAAGCCAGACGTGGCGGAGAAGAACGCGAGGTCTTCTATGAAGGAGACGATCGACTGCCTCCAGGTCAACACCTTGTGGAAACCTGGCCGGTACTCGACCTGGGACAAAAACCGGATATTCCCCTGTCGGAATGGACGTTGACGATCGGAGGTGCGGTGACAACTCCCGTGACCTGGACGTGGACGGACTTTCTTGCGCAACCGCAATTCAAAGACGTGTCGGACTTCCATTGCGTAACGTCCTGGAGTCGGTATGATAATGAATGGGAGGGGGTCAGCTTCAAACAGCTGATGGCTGTCGTCCAACCCCTCCCCTCTGCGAAATTCGTCCTCTTCCAATCCTACGACGACTACACCACCAATTTACCACTCGACGCCTGTCAGACAGATGACGTGCTCCTCACTTACAAATGGAATGGTCGGCCACTGACAAAAGAACACGGCGGCCCGGTTCGCATGATTGTCCCCAAACGGTATGCCTGGAAAGGCGCCAAATGGGTCAAAGCCATCACCTTCTCCGAGCACGACGAGAAGGGGTTCTGGGAAGTGCGAGGTTATTCGAATAGCGCCTTCCCCTGGCAAAATGACCGGTACGGATGAGCAGGCACAACTCCCCGGTGAACTCGCACATCATACAGCGCATTGAAATCTGGCCGGTCGACATCCCGATTACGGATCCGTTCGTCGTCGCGACAGGCGCACGTGTGACGGCCGAAAACCTGTTCATGCGAGTGACCTTGCGAGATGGCACTCAGGGTATCGGAGAAGCTGCACCCTTCCCCGAAGTGGGCGGCGAAGACCGTCCAACCTGTTTCGCCGCCGCGACGGAACTGGCTCAGGCCATGATCGGCCAATCGGCCGCGGACTATGAGTCCCTGGCAGACCGGTTCTACGAACAGTCCCCACTCCAGCCCGCCGCCCGTTGCGGGCTGGAAACAGCGCTCCTCGACGCCTACTGTCGCGCACAGAGCATCCCACTCTGGAAACTGTGGGGAACAGCGGATATCCGAGAGCGAGAAACGGACATCACCATCCCCATCTGCAGTCCGGACAAGACACTGGAACTGGCCCGTGGCTGGTACACCAGGGGATTCCGCCTGTTCAAGATGAAAGTCGGGACGGATGTCGAGCTCGATATTCGCCGATTGCAGGCTGTGCACGACACATTTCCTGATATCGGGTTTATCGGTGATGGGAATCAGGGATTCTCCCGTGAAGACTGCCTCCGCTTCGTCAGCGGGGTGAAACAGTTCGGAGGGCGGCTGGTTTTACTCGAACAACCGCTTGTCCGGGATGATCTCGAGGGCCTGCAGGCGATTCGCCACCTGACGGGCGTTCCCGTGGCGGCTGACGAATCCGTTCGCTCGTTGGGCGACGCACGCGAGGTTGTCCGGCTGCAAGCCGCCGACTACATCAACATCAAGATTATGAAGACCGGCGTGATCGAGGCATGGAAAATTGCGGCCTTCACCCGTTCGGTCGGCCTTCGCCTCATGGTCGGTGGGATGCTGGAAACCCGAATCGCCATGGGCTGCTCCTTCAGTCTTGTCTTAGGCTTGGGCGGCTTCGACGTGCTGGACCTCGACACCCCACTGCTCCTCTCAACCGACCCGGTCACCGGCGGGTATCGCTACAGCGGCCCGCGCCTCCATCCCTGGTATGAAGCCGGACTCGATATGCACGTCTCTTCACCCGCAGATCGTATGACCATTCAATAGCTCCCTTCCCTGACGCCCGGGCCGCCACCTCCCTCTCTGCCACGTACTGCAGGTTTCCCGAAATATTTTGCCGTTTCTCCACTTTTCTGAAAAATTAACCTCAAGCAGGGTGGCTCTGAGCTGGCGAGTCACCTATCGCACATATTGGCACTGTACGTACTCGGGAGGAGCATCCCATGCAATCAATCACTGCGGGTCCGACATTTACGACCGCACCTCACGACAACATCCGGCCCAGCACACCTTTCTGGATGGTTGGAGTCGCGGCCCTGATGCTGGGAGGCTGTGTCTCGCAACAGACGTACGACACCGCCCGACACGAGGCAAAAACACGCGCCGGCGAACTCGCGCAGATACAGACGGACATCCAAAGCCTCGAACACCAACGGGAGGAGGCGCAACTCGCCAATCAACGCGATGAACGCGCCCTTGCCAGTCTCAAACACGAGCTAAAAAAGATTCAGATCTCCTACGACCAACTTCACAAGAGCAACCAGGCCAAACTCGCGGTGCTTGAACACAGCATCGCGGCATTACGTGCCCGGCATCAGGCTATGTTGAAAGAGATCAACGATACCAAACGGCTGGAGAAACGGCTGGAAACCCTGACAGTGCAACAGGAACAAGCCACGACAACCACACCCTCCGGTCCGGAGGCCCATATAACCATGGCAGGCGGCAACCCCCAGGAGTCACAACTGGTCGCGGTCATCACCCCGCAATCGCCACAGGTGGATCCCACTTCGGCTCTGACTCAGCCCCCCGCGCCCCAGACCGTCCCGGTGCCACCGGCACCGGCCACGCCGCACCCCGAAGCGGTCGTTGCCGCAGCCACTCCGGCAAGCTCCCCGGTGGCTGTCGCGCAGGCACCTGTTTCCCCACAGCCCCCTCGCCCGACGACCGCCACAGCCACACAGGAAGAGTCCTGGTTTTCAAGTGTGACGGGATGGTTCACGTCGCTCTTCGATTGGATCTGGGCCTAGACACCGACCGCAGCGCCTTGCACAACCGGTTCTGATTCGAGCGTTCCGCCTCCCCCTCAGCTCCACCGTCGTCCTCAAGACAGGGCCTCGGTGGGGCCAAACCCGTCACCGCCGTCTTCGCACTTTTTACAATTCAACTCAGTGCCGAGGAACGCACGCCGCCCCTCCTCCGTCAGCACCCAGGGGCGGCTCGTCATAGGCGGCTGATGTCGTACATGCTGACCATGGCCACACCGGAGGTCGGCGACCCAATGCCCCTCCTCGTCCTGGTGATACCCGATAATCGACTGTTGCATACCCCACTCCCTGAGACTCTTGTTCTACCGTGAATTGACACCCTCGCCCGGCAACACCGGCCATCCCCCGATATCTGCGTTGGAAGAGACTATGCTACACTCCCGCGCGCACCAGCGTAGCATGTTTTCCAGGAGGTCGCAGATGGCACCGTCAGACTTTCAGATCGGCATCGTTGGCGTGGGGCGCATGGGGGCCAATATGGCCCGGCGCCTTCACGATCTCCGATATGCCATAGTTGCAGTCTATGATACCGACACCCAGCGCGCCAAGGAGCTCGCCAAGGAATTGGCCTGCGTAGCGGCCACGAGTCCGGCACATGTAGCCGAGATGACCGATACGGTCCTGACCGTGGTGTCGGACGATGCCGCCATGCGCCAGATCTATTCACCCGATGGCCCGGATAGCCTCTTGCGCCACGCGACCAAGCGACTTTTCATCAATTGCGCCACCCTCTCCCCTGAGCTCCAAAGGGACGTCCATGCATTGGTCGAGCAATACGGCGGCCGAAGCCTGGAAGCCTGCATGGCGAGCAGCATCACGCAAGCACGCCAGGGTACCCTCTATTTGATGTGTGGAGGACGACCGGAGATATTCGAGCAGGCAAAACCACTCCTACAGGACTTGAGTGCCCACCTGCGATATATCGGGGCCGCGGGCGACGCGGCCAAGGTAAAAGCGCTGGTCAACATGGTCATGAACGCCAACACCGCGGCTCTCGCCGAAGGACTGGGACTGGGATCGGCCTTGGGGCTGGACCTCACCACGCTTCGCGAAGTCTTTTCTCAAACCGGCGCCAACTCCCGCGTGTTAGAGACCGATGGTGAAGACATGCAACAGCGCGCCCATGACTGCTACTTCTCAGCAGCCCATGCCGCGAAGGATTCGGGAATAGCCTGCACCTTGGCGCAACAAGTGGGATTGAATCTACCGCTGGCGAACGCCACCTATGAGCAATACCGTCGACTGGTGGCCCTCGGCAAGGGCGAATTGGATAAGTCTGCGGTGGCCGAACTCACCTTCAAGGGCCGGCTCAGCTCATAATCGTCGATATCGGACCACCTTCCCGCTCAAACCGGCCGAACGGGCGGCGCCTGCGGCGTATGAGGTGAGCAGCCACTTGCGAGAGCGGGTTAGTGTTTTTCAAATGACCGTTCCGGTCGCACGGACGCGTCAAGAAATCGCCACCGTTTCTGGCCATCGACATCAAAGGCGCCTAGAAAGGTGGCCTGACCGACCAGCGATTGAAACTCCACCAGGCGGATGCTGCAGCTGGCCGGGTCAAACACTCGCGCATCGTACTGTCCCAAGACCGTCATGGCACCCGACGGCTGCTGGTACACATTTCGCCGTCCGGCATACCCTGTGTCTGGAAATAACTCTTCCGTGGCTGAGCAGCCCTGCGGCCCTTCAATACGAAGGGTTAACCGATAGCGAGACAGAAACGGATGGGTGGCTAGGCGAGTCAGGCTCACCCGAAGTCCGGCTGAGCGAAAGTCGAACTCAGCCAGTTCAGGGCGATCATTATTGCAGGCGGACAGGAGAAGAACCAGACCGATCAGGCTCCGGCCCAATCCGTTCCCTTGTCCCTTCCTCATTTGGCAGTGGGAATCTTCGAAGCCGCTCCGATTGCATCAAGTCCCGCCTCAGCGCAGGCATCATCCAAATGCGTGCCCGGCGCGCCACCGACACCAATCGCGCCGACCACCTCGCCGGCGATTTCGATGGGAAGGCCCCCACCGACCATCAAAATACTGTCATTCATCTCGCGCAACGCCTGCAGGCTCGGCTGCTTAGCGATTATGTCGGCCAGGTCGCTCGTCGCACGCCGCAGGCTGGCGGCGGTATAGGCCTTCTTCCGGCTGCTATCGACCGTATGCGGCCCTGCCCCATCGGCCCGCACCATCGCACGCAACACCCCGGCGCGATCCACGACTGAGGCGCTGATTCGATAGCCATCTTTCTTACAGAAATCGAGTGCCGCTTGCGCAGCTTTTTCTGCCAATGCCGCCGGCAGGACCGATTCTTTCGGTAACTCGTCTGCCGCCGGCGCCACAGCAGACCACCCGCCGGCCACCAACAACACCCCCGCAATCATGCCAATACGACCCACACCCCATGTGAACGATTGTCTCGCCGACACCATCACAAGCCTCCTTGATTCCTTGATACACAGGTCATTACGCGTCTCTCGACCGACAACTCCATGTTCGGACATGCGAGGGTACGGCCATCACCCCGCGCTGTCAATACTCAGCACTCGGGCACATAGACAGGCACCGGCAAGCAAGGACTGCCGGGCGAAACTCGCGGCCCCGCTGCGGTACGTGAAGGCGCTGGATGGGTGAAGTGAGAACGCCGCTGACGAACTGTTTCAACGGTCGGCTAGTAGGCGGAGATGGGATGGATACCAGCATCCACCATGCCAGGGCGATGCAATTCCTCGATCCACACCTTGGCCTGAGCGACATAGAAGGTATAGTCGCTTTCCGGATAACTGAGCACCACAGCGTACAGCAGCTGTTCTGCTTCCTGCTCACGTCCGGCGCTCAGGCTCGTCCGGGCTGCCTGCAATGTGCACGAGGCGGCCAATGCTTTGGGATCAACGGTCGTACGAACCGGCTGTCGCGTGACAAATCGGTCCAGACTCTTGGGAACATCTGGGGCTGGAACCACATGCGTATCTGCCGACTGCTGCAGCTGTTTTGCTGCCGATAAGACCGTCTCGACGTCACCGCTCGATTGGCAATGCCGGTACAACTCCCACATCGACATCACGGAAGCCGAATGAAGCGCAGGCTGTCGCGTCGAGGAATCGACCAGCTGACAGCCGGTCAGGAACAACCCGACTGACAATAACGTACCAATAGCAACAGAGTTGTGCATACGCATCGCTTCTATCCTTACCGGATCGTTTCTCTGACTGTCAAGAATTTCGGGGCAGAATCTGGAAGAAACATGAGGGAGAGGCAAGCACTGACGCGCTGACACCGCGTGGAGAAGTCGGTCGATAGGAGAACCGCACCGCAACCATTCAACTCAGCGCGTGATCGGCGATCGCACATGAACCGCATCAAGATCTTCGATCAGCGCGCGCAATGGCTCAGCCACGGACCAGGCCTGCGCCACACACCCGCGCGCACGATGCGGCTGCTGACCATCGAAAATCTCCGACACCTGGCCCAGACAAGCGTCATCCAGGTGTTGGAGCACTCCGTCGAGAAACATGCGCGCATCCCGCCGCACCGTCGGATGGTCGCCATACGTTTTCACCCACGCGGCCACAAACGGCCCAAGGAGGAACGGCCACACCGTTCCTTGATGGTAGGCGCTATCCCGCTCTAACACTCCCCCCTCGTACGACGCACAGAATCGGATGTCCTCAGGCGCTAACGTGCGTAAACCCATCGGCGTGAGCAATCGCTCCTTCACGAGCGGCAAGATGTGTTTGGCCTGCGCCTCCGTCACCAGTTGATCATCCAATGCCAGGGCGTAAATCTGGTTCGGACGAAGCGACGCATCATCTCCGAACGGCCCGTCCACCACATCGAAGAGATAGCCCCCGGTCCGGTACCAGAATCGGGCTCGAAACGACTCCGTCGCCCGGGCACGATCCTGCCGGCATTGTGCGGCATACTCCGATTCGTCGAAACGCGCAGCCAGCGCGGCAGCCACCGCCAACGCCCGCACCCAAAGCGCTTGAACCTCGACCGGCTTTCCATGCCGTGGAGTGACCACCCAGTCGCCGATTTTGACATCCATCCACGTCAACTGAACGCCCTCTGTGCCGCCGCTAATCATCCCGTCGTCATCCATGCGAATGCCGAATCGCGTACCCCGGCGGTAGCCATCCACAATCTGTTTGATCGCGGGCCAGGCGATCCGGCGGACTCCGTCGATGTCTTGGCTATAGTGGAGATAGCGGTCCACGGCATGGATAAACCATAACGACGCATCGATGGTGTTGTACTCAGGCCGTTCGCCCATGTCGGGAAATCGATTCGGCACCATCCCTTGCGAGACATGGGAGGCAAACGCCTCGATCACCTGACGGGCGACGTCGTAGCGTCCCGTGACCAAACACAGCCCGGGCAACGAGAGAAAGGTATCCCGCCCCCAATCGGCAAACCAGGGATACCCGGCAATCACGGTCTGCCGGTCTCCGCGCTGCACCAGGTACGCACGGCTCGCGGTCCAGAGCTTTTGCGTCAACAGATCCTCGGGCGGCACAGATGCCAGGCACTCTGCACGCTTTCGCCGCTCCCCCTCGACAACCTGCGTGACATCGGCAGACTCAAGAGGTTCCGTCGTGAACAGCAGTTCTGCCGCCGATCCAGGAGTGAGGGTGAACACACATTCGCCCGGCGACCACCAGTCCTCCGTATCGTCCAGGCCTCGCTCGCGCTCGACCCGGTAGTGAATGTGCCGGTACCAATCCGGCCCATGATGGTACTGCCCGTTGTGGAACGCCTGCACAGCAGGCAACGCATCATAGGGTTGCCACCTGACCCGCCCCTCGTGAATCGTGGCCTGATTGAATAGCCCGGCGTTTTCCTGATGCAGTGCATGGAAGTCGCGACCCGATAACATCGGTCTGATCCGCAGCGTCACCGCCGACGGCGCGTCGCCGAGCAATCGCCACCGCACGACGACCATATCCCGGCCATCCGGACAGAGCAGTTCACGCTCGAGGCGGATTCCATGCGCGGCGTAACGCCAGGTCGGCCAGGGCACGGCGGAAAATCCGTCGCAATACCGATACCCTTCGGGATGAACCGCGCCGTTATACAGGTTGGTTGACAGCGGAAAGGATTGGCCGCCGACCTCCACTGATTCTTCAAGGTGATTCACCAGGACGACACGATCGACCGGCGGGCGCCTCGCCACCAACAACAATGCGTGATAGCGTCGCACATTCGCGCCGGCGACGGTGCCTGAGGCAAACCCGCCCCGCCCGTTCGTTTCCAGCCATTCCAGGTTGAGTGCCCGATCAAGATCCTGACAGCGCCTCGAATCGATGGTCATCCCCTGCCTCCGGCTTACTGGCCTGACTGCTGAATCAATTTGGCCACCAACCCAGTCCAGCCGGTTTGATGACTCGCACCGATCCCGGCACCGTTGTCGCCGTGGAAATATTCATAAAACAAGATGAGGTCGCGCCAATGCGGATCCTGCTGAAACTTGTCGGTCCCACCGTAGACGGGACGCCGACCATCGGGCCCACGCAGAAAGGTATGCGTGAGCCGCCGAGAAAGCTCCGCAGCCACGTCGGCGAGATTGCGCTTCTGCCCCGATCCCGTCGGATACTCAATCGTAAAGCTGTCGCCCAAATAATAGTGAAACTTCTGGAGCGATTCGATCAGGAGGTAGTTCACGGGAAACCAGATCGGCCCCCGCCAATTAGAATTCCCCCCGAATAGACCGTTGGCGGATTCCGCAGGCTGATAGTCGACGGACTGACTCGTCCCCATCATCGAGAGCACGTAGGGATGGTCCTTATGGTAACGGGACAAAGCCCGTACGCCATACGGTGACAAAAACTCCTGCTCATCCAACATGTACCGCAGGACCTTGGGCAGTCGATGCCGATTGACGAGTGATAAGAAGCGCCGCACCTCCCCGTCATGCGACAACGTTTCAATATGCAGGCTGAAGTCCGGGCGGTTTTCGATGAACCATTGCATCCGGTGCTTAAAACGCGGCAACCGGTCGATGAGCTCAGAATCCAACGTCTCCACCGCAAACAGGGGAATCAACCCGACCATCGACCGGACCTTCATCGGGAAACTTGTCCCGTCCGGCAGGTGCAGCACATCGTAAAAAAACCCGTCGTCTTTGTTCCAGAGTTCGATCTTCGCATCCCCGATATTGTTCATCGCCCGGCAGATATACACAAAATGCTCGAAGAACTTGCTCGCGACATCTTCATAGGCCCGATCTTCCCGCGCGAGTTCCAGCGCGATGGATAACATGTTCAGGCAATACATCCCCATCCAACTGGTCGCATCAGATTGCTCGATCTGGCCACCAGTGGGCAACGGCTTGCTGCGGTCAAATACGCCGATGTTGTCCAGCCCTAAGAATCCGCCCTGAAAAATATTCTTTCCCTCGGCATCTTTCCGATTCACCCACCAAGTAAAATTCAGCAGGAGCTTATGGAAAACCCGCTCTAGAAAGATGCGATCGCCGACGCCTTTCCGTTTCTTCTCGATCTTGTAGACCCGCCAGGTCGCCCAGGCATGGACCGGCGGATTCACATCACCCAAGGCCCATTCGTACGCCGGAATTTGCCCGTTGGGATGCATATACCATTCACGCAGCATGAGGACGAGCTGATCCTTCGCAAAACGGGGATCAACAAGCGCGATCGGCACGCAGTGAAACGCCAGATCCCAGGCCGCATACCAGGGGTATTCCCATTTATCCGGCATGGAAATCACGTCGGCATTGTAAAGATGCGTCCAGTCGGCATTTCTCCCGTGCAGCCGCTCCTGCGGAGGTTCCGTTCCCGCCGGGTCGCCTTTCAGCCAGCGATCGACTTCGTAATGATAGAACTGCTTGCTCCACAAGAGCCCGGCGAACGCCTGCCGCTGCACCATTCGTGCATCATCGGACACGTCCGCAGGGGCCAAGGCGGCATAAAATTCATCCGCCTCCTTCAAGCGCTTGGCAAACAGTGCATCGACCACTTGCGGATCGAGCGCCTCCCTGGTTGCCCCGTTCGTGAAGCGCAATCGAATCGTCACTGGCTGCCCGGGCAATGCGGTCACTACATAATGCGCGGCGGCCTTGGATCCGATCTGGTCTGGATTGACTGCGCTCTTGTCGCCCTGTACGACATAGTCATTGATCCCGTCTTTCACATACCGCGCACCATCCACATCGCCATAGAGACGCCGTGTGTTGGTTTCATTTTCGGTGAAGAGCAGGTCCGGGCCCCCCTCACAGAGCAAGTGCCGCGGCCCGTAATACTCATGGTCGAACTCCACGATACTGACCGACGGCGTGGAGTCGCCTTTCCGCATCCGTGGGCGGCGCACATCGAGCCCCCACGACCAGGTGTTGCGAAACCAGATCGTCGGCAACACCGTCAGTTGAGCCGGCTCCGTGCCGCGATTAATGATCTGGATCCGCATCAGCAGATCCTCCGGTGAGGCCTTGGCGTATTCGACACCGACGTCGAAGTACCTGTCGTCGTCGAATATTCCCGTATCAAGCAATTCGAATTCAGGGTCGGTCCGGCCTCGGCGTCGATTTTCTTCGACCAGTCGCGTATAGGGGAATGCCGCCTGCGGATACTTATAGAGAAACTTCATGTAGGAATGCGTGGGCGTGGAGTCGAGATAGAAATAATACTCTTTGCAATCCTCTCCGTGATTGCCTTCGTTCCCCGTGAGGCCGAACATCCGTTCTTTAAGAATCGAATCCCGCCCGTTCCAGAGGGCCAGCGCGAGACAGATGAACTGGTGCCGATCGCAGATTCCGGCTAATCCGTCCTCATTCCAGCGGTAGGCTTTCGAGCGAGCATGGTCGTGGGACACCGCTTCCCAGGCCGTTCCGTAAGGGCTGTAGTCCTCGCGGACCGTCCCCCACGCCCGTTCGCTGACATAGGGCCCCCAGCGTTTCCAATGTTTCCGGCGCAGATCGTCTTCATCCAAGCGCTGCTGCTCGGCCGATGACGGACGAGCAGTCCCTCCTCCGGGCAATGTCGGCATAGGACAGGGTCTCCCAGGTGAATGCAACTCGAGCCGCAGCATGCGCTCGGCCCGAAAAAGATTCAACTGAGATTCAAGCCAATGAGGTGAGGACACGAGGACCGCGCTGCGGCTGAAGACTAGAATCAAGGAAACCGATCACGTCGTGAAAGAACCGGCGATGAAAGATAGGTACTGACAGTGAATGGGGAAGGAACAGAAAGGGACACTCAGCGGGAAGACACAGGCCCTAACTCCAAACCACGCCTTCTTGGTTCATGAGGTAGTCGATGACCTCAATGCTGTCCCGCAATTGCAGTTGTGCCTGCTCGGACATCGGCAAGATGGCCCCAAGAACCTTGCCCGATTCCACCTCTGCGAGGTTGGGAATTCCGTCGGTACTCCGCTTTTCCAGGTCGAATCTGAAGCTGGCCACCTGTTACCTCCAATCCCTTCTCGGTCGTAGTACAGCAATTCTTGAGCCACGCCCAAGAAACCTGTATGCCATGCGCACAATGAAGCATAGCACAAGGAATTCTGCGGCTAGGTGAGATGCCTAACCGCTGAATTTGTTGCCGCTTTCTTGCCGGAAGTCAGTGCGATTTGGGAAGCGGGGGCAGGGCTCCAAGATAGGGAAACTCACCGATTTTCACGAGCGCCGTATCGGCACGGAGCCTGAAGTCATCCCGGGCAGTGTCAACGAATCGCGGATCCACCGTCAAATCCGAATCAGGCTTTAAGTCTGGCGCAGGCTGGTTGGGCGTTCCGTGCCGGAGATAGTTCGACCCGGAATTCTGCATGGCATTGTAAGATAACAGCACCCGGCTGGAGGAAGCCACCACGAATCCATAGGCGTTGAGGCTCACGATGTTGCCGGACACTTCATTTTGTGACGTCCCCAGAAACGCCGCGCCTCCTCCGTTTTTCACAAAGGTATTGCCGACCAAAGCCGCCTTCGACTCATCATTCACAATCACCGCCTCAAACAGGCTCCTGGTGATGACATTTCGTTCGAGGCGAACCGTGGATTTACCCGCGACACTCACCCCATGGTCATTGTCATGGATGAAATTGCTTCGCATGACCGCCTGGGAATTGGCAAATTGCACACCGGTGGTTTCACTGCCGCCGATAATACAGTCCTCGATGCGCACATCTTCCACCTGCTGCGTAAACAACATGCCCTTGACGCGCACATGATGCAGGGTGATACCACGGCCGTTGAACATCCCCATCGCGTGGCCGCCATGTTCGTTGATCGTGAGGCCGGAGATCTCGATGTTCGTCGCACCATAGGGCCACTTCCCGACATGGAAGACCCCGACACGTTCACGTCCCAGGATCGTCACTTGATCCATACCGGCCCCGACCAATCGGACATTTTCTTTGCTGTGAATGGTGACATCCTCGGCATAGGCGCCGGGCTTGATGAGAATGGTGTCGCCCTTCTTTGCGGCATCCACCGCTTCCTGAATGGAGTGATACTGACCTGAGTCATCCAAGGCCACCACCAGCGGCTGCCGTTCGGCGGGCGCCGGCTCTTCTGCCCGCGCGAGGGCGAGGGCGAGGGATAGGCTCACGCCCCCGACTGACATGCACAGCGCAAGGACAACGACGAGGCACGTTCTCATATTCTTCATACGAATGGTCATACCGCCGGGCATGGAGAGAAGTCAATCGAGCGTCATTGCGAGCACTCGCCCCCCATGCTATCTTCCCGCGTTATGATCCTTGTGGGCCTCACCGGCGGCATTGCGACCGGCAAAAGCACGGTGGCGAACATGTTCGAACGATGCGGGGCGGTCGTCATCGATGCCGATGCGCTGGCCCACCAAGTGGTGGAGCCGGGCAAGCCGGCCTGGCGCGCGATCATCGAAACCTTCGGCAAGGCCGTCCTCAATCCCGATCGTACCCTCAATCGCCAGGCCCTGGGCGCCGTCGTGTTCCGGAGCCGAACCAAATTGCGTCGCCTGGAGCAAATCATTCACCCCCGCGTCGCGCGTGAACAGGCCAGGCTGACAAGACAAGCCGCTCGCAAAGATCCCAAAGCCGTGGTCATCTACGATGTCCCACTCCTGTACGAAGCCGGCATCGACAAGCGGGTGGATACCACTATCGTCGTCACTGCCGACCGCGAAACCCAAATTGCCCGCCTGAAGAAACGCAATGGATTCACCCGCACTGAAGCCATCCGGCGCATCCGCAGCCAAATGCCGCTCAAGGAAAAGGCCGCAGCCGCAGACTATCTGCTCGACGGAACCACAGTCCGGCCACGCCTGCTGGCGCTGGCCAAACGGCTCTACCGCGAGTTACGCACCCTCGCCTAGATCACAGCTTTTCCCTCGCGCCTTCGGTGTGTTAGCATCCACGCATGCACAACGTCGTCATTATCGGTTCCGGTCCTGCCGGCCTGACCGCCGCCATCTATGCCGCGCGGGCGAATTTGTCCCCACTGCTCATCGAAGGCTGGCAGTCCGGCGGGCAACTCACGACGACTACGGAGGTCGAAAACTATCCGGGCTTTTCCAAAGGAATCATGGGGCCCGAGCTCATGAAGGAAATGCGGGGCCAGGCTGAGCGCTTCGGCACTGAATTCTTGACCGGCGATGTCTCTGCCGTGGACCTCACACAACGGCCGTTTCGCCTGACTATCGACGGAGAACAGACGGTGAAAGCGGCGACCCTGATTCTGGCCACCGGCGCGTCGGCTATTGCGCTGGGCGTACCGAATGAAACCCGGCTGATCGGACATGGCGTCTCGACCTGCGCAACCTGCGACGGCTACTTCTTTCGCGGAAAAGATTTAGTGGTCGTGGGCGGCGGCGACAGCGCACTGGAAGAGGCTAACTTCCTCACGAAATTCGCCCGAACCGTCACTGTGGTCCACCGACGGGATAAGCTGCGGGCCTCGAAAATCATGCAGGACCGCGCGATGAAAAATGAAAAAATTTCCTTCGCGTGGAATTCTGTCGTCGAAGACATCCTCGGCCAAGACGTGGTAACAGGAGTCCGTCTCAAGAATATCGTCACCGGCACCTCCACGGACCTGGCCTGTGACGGCGTCTTCGTCGCCATCGGACACCGGCCCAACACCGATCTCTTCAAAGGCCAACTCAACATGGATGAGAAGGGATACCTCCTCACCTCGCAAGGGACGGCCACCAACGTCGCCGGCGTGTTTGCCGCAGGCGATGTCCAGGATACGAAATACCGCCAAGCCATTACCGCGGCCGGCTCCGGCTGCATGGCCGCCATCGACGCCGAGCGGTTTCTGGAAAATGAATGATTCTCGAATGCGACTCCGGCAGGATGCTCAAAATGGACGTCCGGCGAGGCCGCAGACGAAGCAAAACCGGAGGCGTACCCTTGCGGTCCGTTGAGGATATCGTCGAGCCGGGGACGAAGTTCGAGCTCGGCGGCGGCGAGTAATTCTTGAGAAACTAATACCGCGATTACCCCGGAAGGAGGTCGCTCAAAAGTTCTCCCAGTAAGGCCGCAGAGAGCTTGGCCGACTGAGCGTACCCTTGGCGGTACGTGAGGAAGGAGAAGCGAGCGAGAACGCCGCTGGGGGAGGTTTTCAGCGACCGACACTATGCGTTGCGCCATTGTCCACTACCACGAACTCGCCCTCAAAGGTCGCAACCGCGATTTCTTCGAACAACGGCTCGTTCGCAATCTCCGCCTGGCACTGACAGATCTAAAGATCCGGCGCATCGAATCGCTGCAGGGACGCATCCGGGTGACGATTCCCGATGAAGTGACGCCCGACCTGGTGACTGAGCGACTCCGCCGCACGTGTGGAGTGTCAAACTTTCTGCTGACCGAATCCGTGCCGTTGGACCTCACGGCGCCGGATCTGACGACCATCAAACAGGTCGCCCAGCGACAGCTCTCCGAACAGACATTCAACTCGTTTCGGGTGACGGCCAAACGCGCGGATAAACGCCTGCCGCTGACCTCCATGGATGTCGAACGTGAAGTCGGCGGGTATCTGCACGACACCACGGGGAAAGCCGTGAAGCTGAAACAGCCGGACTTGACCCTCTACATCGAGCTGCTCACCAAAGAAGCTCATGTCGCGGCACAAAAGATTCAGGGCCCGGGCGGCATGCCGGTGGGCACCAGTGGGAAAGTGGCCTGCTTGATTTCCGGCGGCATCGACTCCCCTGTGGCGGCCTACCGGATGATGAAACGCGGCTGCAAAGCCGTCTTCGTGCATTTCTCCGGACGCCCGTTGGTGAGTCGCGATTCAGAGGAGAAGGTCCAGGAACTGGTCCGACTGCTGACGGCCTATCAATACCATTCGCAGCTCTACATTGTGCCCTTCGGCGAGATTCAACGTGAGATCGTCGCAAACGCCCCGGCGGCCTTTCGTGTCGTGTTGTATCGACGAATCATGGTACGCATCGCGGAGGAACTCGCGCGGCCTCACGGCTGCTGGGCACTGGTCACCGGCGATAGCCTCGGCCAAGTCGCGTCGCAAACGCCGGAGAATCTCTCGGTGGTGGAGGCGGCCGCGGAACTCCCGCTCCTGCGCCCGTTGATTGGCATGGACAAGATCGAAATTACCGAGCAGGCGCAGCAGATCGGGAGCTTCACGACATCGATTGAGCCGGATCAAGACTGCTGCAAACTCTTCGTACCGCTCCACCCGAGTACCAAAACTAAGCTGGACGATATCCTGCGCATCGAACGGGGCCTGGAGATCAGTGCCTTCGTCAAACAGGGCGTTGAAAAAGCCGAGCTGTCGACGTTTACCTTTCCTTCGTGACTCGATCCAAGGCGCGTTCTCGAACCAGCCGAAAGTGGGTATTGAGCTCCCGTTCCATGGCCACGGCGACCAGCCAATCCGGGATGAGCGTCTTTGCCTCGATCAATAGGTCGAACTCCGCTCGCGTCTGAGTGCCATCCCCGGCAGGTTGTAGCCGCCACTCCCGATGATACCGCGTGAAATCCCCTCCCTTGAGGTGCGTGATGAGCCCTCCGCCCGGCAATGGCCGCGATTCACAAAGTAGTCGCTGTTCACCGGGCAGAAGCGCATGTGAAATATAGATATCCGTGAGGACCCGCCCCTCCCGCTCTTCAACCTGCGCCACCCGCATCTGGGTCTCAAAGAGTTCAGGCCAGTTGCGGTACTCTGACAGGATCGACTGGAGAACGGCAGGACCGCCGGGAAACAGCAGGGTGGCCGTTGCCCGAACGCCACCTTCAGGATCGGGCTGCACGACAAGAGCCCGGAGCAGATGGTCTGGCCCAACCTCTCCAGCCCTCGCGCTCCCGACCGGCTCTGCCATCAGAGCCAGCAAGCAACCGAATGCCAATACAACCAATCTCACGACAAATCGTAGCCTGTGCATCACAGTAGAAGGGTGGGGGTCACGACCCGAACAAGGTGACGATTCTCAGACGGACGCGACGTCCGGGGGATTGCGGAACCAACGCTCATCAGTGCCTCCACACCTTGAAACCATTTGCCCAATCCGACGCTCGAAATCGAGAGCCATTTCAAACCCTACTCAATCAGTATACTCATTGAATACGCGCAGTGCGAGCAGAGCGCAGGGCGACATGACTCATGCCTGATGACCGGATGATCATATCGCAAACATGGCGGGAGCCTGAAGAGCTATGTCGCGGCAAGACGAAAGACCAGCACGAATCCTGACGGGTCTCCTCACCCAGACGAGATACTTCCCAACATATACCAGCGGTGGTTTTTGAACAGTCCCTGAACAGCATCGGCAAGAACAAGGCTTGCGTGGACCAGACTCTCCGGGGAGGATTCGCTGCGGAAACGACCGCTGTGGTACCATGACAATTTTTACGGGAGTTACCCCAGCATGTCTTGGCTGATTCATCCGATCCTCCCCCTCTTGCTCTGCGGTGCCCTTGCATGGGGCCTTGTTCTCGACGAGGCGCAGGCCCAAGCCCCGCCTGACTCCTCTGCGACCACCGAACAATCCTGCAGTTTCGGCATGGCGAAAGGCGACCCTACTCACCAATGTCAGGTGCCGATCCCGGCCGGCTGCGTCATCGCCCGCCTCCCGGGAACCGACAAACCGTGGACGACCATCTCCAAAGCCGGCCGCACCTTTTGCACCTTTGATCAAAAAGGCACGGACTGGAAGACTCGCATCACCGGTCAATGCACCCGCTGCGATTCCGACCATTGCACTGGACAATTCATGGTGCGATTCGAGTGCGCGAAACCGTAATGTCCGCGCCCCTGACCGACGCCATCAAACAAGCCGCCCGAGAAATCGGGTTTGACGCCGTCGGCATCAGCCTGCTGCCCACCCAAGCGATCTCACCCACGAACCGGAATCATCAGGCCTCGACGGGTGAGCTGCTCGACCGACTGCAAGAATGGCTGAGACGTGGCTACCACGCCACCATGGCATGGATGGTCCGTGATCCCCAACGGCGAGCCGATCCTGCGCAAGTGCTACCCGGCTGCCGATCGATCATTTCTGTCGGCATGAACTATTACACGGGCCATCGGGCCGACGAACGTCCGGGAAACGGGCGCATTGCCCGTTATGCCTGGGGCCTCGACTATCACAAGATCCTTGGCGACAGATTGGCCCAACTCGCCGAGCGCATCGGCACCTTGGCTCCACAGAGCCTCAACCGGACCTACGTCGACACGGGGCCGGTGATGGAGAAGGCCTGGGCCCAGCAGGCCGGCCTTGGCTGGATCGGCAAACATTCCAATCTCGTCTCGACAGACTTCGGCTCCTGGCTGCTCCTGGGAGAAATTCTGACGACTCTGGAGCTGGAGCCGGATGAGGCGGGAACCGATCTCTGCGGCAGCTGCACGCTCTGCATTCAGGCCTGTCCGACCGGCGCGATCACCGAGCCGTACGTCGTCGATGCCGGGCGCTGCATCTCCTACCTGACCATCGAACTTCGCGGTACCGAACCGCCGATCGCGGATGACCTCCGGCGAAAGCTGGGCAACCGAATTTTCGGCTGTGACGATTGTCTAGACATCTGTCCCTACAACGTCCAATCCAGACCAACCAGCGAACCAGGCTTCCAACCCTCCACACTCACCAGCGCTCCTTCGCTGCTGGCCCTAACGAAGATGGATGAGCAGACCTTCGCCGCAACGTTCAAACACAGTCCCGTCCGCCGCACAAAATATTCGGGGCTCCAACGCAATCTCTCCTGGGCACTGTCCAACGACGTCGCACCCGCCGAGGTCCGCACCACCACTTCTCCGTCGAATACCGATCCCCGCTAAGCCACACCCACTGTTTCTCCCCCGCCGATAGTGGTAGGCTACGTCTCACGTCCTCACGGATGCGAGGACCCACCTCAGCCGGTTGCGAGGCCATGCACGCACCCACCCTCCTAATCGTCGAAGATGAAGAACGAATGCGACGGCTCTTTGAGCTGGTGCTGAAACCTGCCGGGTATCAGTTGCTCCTGGCCCGCTCGGGCGACGAAGCCCTCCGCATGATCCAAGAGCACGACTCCCTCGACATGATCATTACAGACCTCCAATTGGGTACCGTCTCGGGCATGGACGTGCTGGACGCAGCCCGGCAACAGCTGCCCGATGTGCCGGTGCTGATCGTGACCGGATACGGCACCGTCAAGTCGGCCGTCGAGGCCATGCAGAAAGGCGCCTACGACTACATCTCCAAGCCCGTCGACAATGAAGAGCTCAAGATCGTCATTGCCCGCGCGCTGCAAGTCCGACAGCTCGCCCGGGACAATCGCATCCTGCGGGCAGGGTTGCATGAACAGTTCGGCTTCGACCGCATTGTCAGCGTCTCCAAAGAAATGGAACTCGTGAAGCGGCTTGCTCGGGAGGTCGCGCAGACCGACGCGTCCATACTCATTACAGGCGAAAGCGGAACGGGCAAGGATCTTCTCGCGCGCGCCATCCACCTCGTCAGCCCACGCGCCCAAGGCCCGATGGTGGCCCTCAACTGCGCCGGCATTCCCGAGCACCTGTTGGAATCCGAACTGTTCGGGTATGAGAAGGGTGCCTTTACCGACGCAAAAAAATCCAAACCGGGACGCTTTCAAACGGCCGACCGAGGCACGTTGTTCCTGGACGAAATCGGCGAACTGAGTTTGACGGCCCAGGCCAAACTCCTGCGCGTCCTCGAACAGCATATCGTGGAACCACTGGGCGGAGTACGCAGTGTCGCCGTCGATATCCGCGTCATCGCCGCGACCAACCAGGAATTACCGGACCTCATCAAAGCCGGTCGTTTCCGCCTGGACCTCTACTATCGCCTGAACGTCTACCAACTCCGGATGCCGCCCCTGCGCGAACGGCCGGAGGACATCGAGCCGATTCTGACTCAGTTCCTTGGCCAGGCTCGTCGGGAGCGAGGAAGTCGAATCAAAGGCATTACCGCCGAGGCGCTCGCCATCCTCAAACGGTATCCCTGGCCGGGAAACGTGCGGGAACTGCACAATGTCGTGGAATGGCTGACCATCACCTGCAAACAGGGCGAGATCACGCACGAGCATCTGCCGGCCTCGCTCAAGACCGCACCGACGCCAACCGAGGCAGCACCGGCCGGCACACCGTCACTCCTCGCGCTGGGACTCTCCGTTGAGGAAGTCGAAAAAACGATGCTCCAGGAGGCGCTGCAAAAAACCGGAGGCAACGTGTCGGAAGCCAGCCGGCTGCTCAAAATCACGCGCAACACACTGCGGTATCGAATGGCCAAACATAACCTGTCGTTGCCCTCAGGCTGATGCGCCTCGCACAAGGAACCGGCGGACTCCAGCGGAAGTTTTTCGTCGCGCTGCTGATTGTCGGCATCGTGCCTGGCATGGTCGCGCTGTGGGCGACCTACCGTTCCAGCACCGCCACCCTCAAACAAGCCATCGGGGAAGGCTTTCAGGAGATCGCGCGCTCGACCTCCATTCGCCTTGCGGCCGCAGTCGACAATGAAATCGATCGGGCCATCCGGCTGACCCTCGTCCCCTTGCACATCCGCCAACCGGTCCTGCTCGCAAATCAACGCGCACGCTCCGCATCCGCCCCGGCACCGCGCAGCTCGTCATCGACACATCAGAACGCCGGCAGCTCACCAGTGGTGGGCCAGGACACCACAAGCTACCTCGACGAATGGGCGCG
Source organism: Nitrospira sp. (assembly GCA_037045225.1). Taxonomy (NCBI): domain Bacteria; kingdom Pseudomonadati; phylum Nitrospirota; class Nitrospiria; order Nitrospirales; family Nitrospiraceae; genus Nitrospira; species Nitrospira sp. The sequence continues at coordinate 2,920,077 of JBAOHZ010000009.1, read as the reverse complement.
CGAGTCCCGGCACTATGTGCGTGTCACCATTGCCGACCGACAGGGCCTGGTCGTCGCCTCAACGGATCCGCAACTGCCTCCGCAACAGGCAGATGCCGCCTGGTGGCGTGAAGCTATGCAGGCCACACCCGGCACGTCCTACGTCAGTAACGTGGTGTTCGATCCTCAGATCAACGACATGGTCTTCCATGTGGCCGTCTCCATTCTGGACGACAGTCGCCACGCCCCCATCGGCGTCGTCGACCTCGTCATCCGCCGCAATCTCCTGACCCAGATGATCCTGCCCATCCACATCGGGAATACCGGTCACGCCATGTTGCTCGATACGCAAGGCACGCCGTTGATCTGCCCGGTCTTGCCGCCCACCGCGCATTTGATTCCATCGGCCTTGATGAACCAACTGACCTTGGATCACCCCCTGTGGCTGGTTGCGGACGATGACGCGCATGGCGGCCGCGATGCCATCGTTGGAGCGGCGCCGGTGCAGCTGACACATCCGCTGACGCCGTCGAGCCTCGACGGCAACCGATGGTATGCGTTTATCCGACAGGCGCCGGAGGAAACCTATGCGCCGATCTATTCCCTGCTGCTGACGGTCGGCATGATCGGCTTCGGACTGGTCATCGTGCTCTCGGCCTTCGGATTCCTCGTCGGGTATCGCATTGTGAAGCCGATCGTGGCGCTTCAGCGCGAAGCGGAGGGCCTTCGCCTCACACTGGCCTTACCGGAGAGCAGCAACGCAACACCCCCTCTCACCCCGTTGCTTTCACCGAGCTATCAGACCGGTGATGAAATTGAAGACCTGGCCTCGAGCTTCGCAGCCATGCGGGAGGTGCTGGAGGAAAACCTGCGGACGATCCGGTCACAGCAACATGAGCTGATCCGGCAGGAAAAGCTGGCATCGGTGGGACAACTGCTCGCCGCCCTCGCCCACGATCTACGGAACCCGCTCGGCGTTATCCGGAGTTCCGCACAAGTCGTGCTGGAGGGGCCGCAGGAAGAACCTCTCCGCCAGGAAATGGCACGTTACATCATCGATGAGGTCGACAAACTCTCCCTCCGACTACACGACTTTCTCCGATATGCCAGGCAAAAGCCACCGGACTTCAAGGTGGAACGTGCAGAAGACGTCGTCCACGCCGCTCTGAAACAGTGGCACGCACAGGGTGGCCATGAACGCATCCGAGTCGAGCAGCGGTTCGGGCGCGATCTACCCCAGATTCAGGTCGACCCGGAACAGGTCAAGGAGGCTCTGGTGAACCTCCTGATCAATGCACGGGAAGCGATGCCGGAAGGAGGAATACTGACCCTGACGACCAGGACCGGGCGTGACAACGAGGTGGACATTGAGGTGGCCGATACCGGAAGCGGCATCGCGGCGGAACACCTCTCACGAATCTTCGAGCCCTTCTTCACGACCAAAGACTATGGAACCGGGCTCGGCCTCACCAACGTCAAACGGCTCATCGAAGATAACGGTGGAACGCTGATCATCAACAGCAACCTGGGGAAGGGAACCACCTGCACGCTGCGCTTTCGCCGCGCTGGGAGCTGACCACCCGCAGGAGGCTCAAACAGGTTGCTCAGCAAGGCCGCAGCGAGTGAAGAGCCGAGGCGTACCCGCTGGGTACGTCGAGGGTCTGAACGATGCGAGAACGCCGCTGGCAGCCTGTTTCAGCATCCTGTCAGACGCGTTTGGTCATGCGGAGGAACCGTTCCTGCAACAGCAAGCCGTTGGAGGCAAGATGCTGGGCACGAATGGTTTTCTCCACCGCCTCGATTCGCGCGGAAAAGTTGGGATGGGTCTTGAACAGCGCGCGGTCGTCGCCCTTGAGATCCCGCAACCGCGTCAGGAGGCCCACATAGGCCTCCGCATCGTATCCGACTCGCGCGGCAAACACGTCGCCCACCGTATCGGCGTCGGTTTCTTTCTCCTGGTCAAACCCCTCATCGAGCAGCTTCTTGACGGCGCCGTCGATCACGCCCTTGAACGCAGCCGGATTACTCGTCGCATAGGAGAGACCCGCTTCGGTCACCCCGGCCAGGCGCTTGCTGCGTTGAATCACATCAAGAATGTGTTTTTCACTCACGTGCGCGATTTCATGTCCCAAAACGGCGGCGAGTTCCGCCTCATTCTTGATCTGCCTGAGCAGGCCACGCGTCACAAAAATATACCCGGCAGGCGCGGCAAACGCATTGATCGACTCATGATCCAGGATCGCGACCCGGTACGGGATGTCAGGACGGTCAGACGTGTTAGCCACCGCTCTCCCCACCAGGTTCACATACCGCACTAATTCAGGCTGATCCACCACACCGCCGTATCGTGCCACGACTTGCAGGGCTATCGCCTGCCCGATCGACACTTCTTCCTCGTAGCCGATGGGAAGCAAGCTACCGACAACATTGCCTGCGCCATGGATCGCACCGGCCAATCGGGGATTACCGGACTGTCGGGCCACATCCTCGGCAGCCCGCTGCACCTCTGCGCAACCAGCCACGCTCATCGACAACGCCATGAGGCTCGCCATCCAGATCCTGTTATTTCGCATATTCACCGAGCCCCCCTTCCCGCAAAAACTCCTCCACATCCTGGTCAGGGATGTGATAGGCCGTCATACGATCCACGATCTCCCGATCACGCGGGGACACGCCGGCCCGGTCGGCATACCCCTCGGACGCCTTGTCCAGCCCCCTCGCACCCGCCGATGCGGTGGTCGCGGACGCATCCCCACCCCGCATACTCTGGCCAAGCCGGGCCAGAGTATCGTTGCTCCCGGACGGTTTGGAGGTCGATGTTTTGTTGGCAAAGATCCATCCCCGCGCACCGGCCGACGTTTTGACCTCCAGCCAGCTCCCAGCGCGACCGACCACCTCCAGCCCCTCCCCGAACTTGACGTTTGCGACCACCGCATCCAACGAGGTTTTTCCAGCGCGAAGTTGAGCCGTCTTGGCTTGAACGTAGACGGTTTCGGCCCAGGCATCCGTCCCCCAGGCAAACAGACCAATCCACAGGACAATGAGCGGAATCCAGAACGATCGTGATGCGGTCACAGTTTCCTCCCCCTCGGCACGGCCACTTATTTTGAGGTCATTTCATAGACGCCGTCCCACTCTACAGGCGGGGGCATCTGCCGATAATTCGTGGATCGTTCCAGGTATACCCGAGAAGGCCCGTCCGACGGATCCAGCGCAACGGCTTCTAAAAACCTGACACAAGCCGTTGAGAAATTCCGCATCTTATAGGCCGCCAGCCCTTCCAGATACACATCGATGACTTGCCGTTTTTTGTCATCCAGCCGTCCCTTGCGGGCCAACAGTTCGAACACGACGACCGGCTCTTTTTTCCCTTTCACTCGTAACAGATCGATCTCCCGCACTTCAATGTCGTTCTTCGCCAATTCGGCCGTCCGCTGGCCGATGAGAATCAGTGTGTCGTAATACTTGCTGGCTCCCTCCAGGCGCGAAGCCAGGTTCACACTATCTCCGGTGACCGTGTATTCCATGCGCTCCTCGGACCCCATGTTGCCGACGATGCAGGGACCGGAGTTGAGGCCGATCCTGGCGCCGATCTCCGGCAGCCCCTCCCGCTTCCAGACCTCCCGGAGGCGTGCCAACTCGACTTGGCAATCCAACGCCGCGTAACAGGCCAGCGACGCGTGCTTCGGATCGCCCAGCGGCGCGCCGAACAGCGCCATGATTCCGTCACCGAGATACTTGTTCACATTGCCGCGATGCGTGTTCTTGATGATGATCGTCATCGCCGACAGGTAGCGATTCAGCAAGGTCACGAGGTCTTCGGGAGACATCTTCTCCGAGATCGTGGTAAAGCCCGCGATGTCGGAAAAGAAGATCGTGATTTCCTTTTTCTCCCCGCCGAGCTTGATGGCCTCGGGGTTCCGCATGATCTCTTCGACCACCTCAGTCGACATGTACTTGTCGAAGGCCGCCCGCATGAGACGGCGCTGCCTGCCTTCGGTCACATACTCGACGGTCGCTGCGGAACCGAACGTCAAGGCCAGAGCCACTTCAGGAAAGACCAGTTCCAGCCACCGCTCGTGTCCGCCAAATGCATGCACGACCAACCCATAGTAGGCCACCGCCAATCCGATCGTGACGCCGAACTTGACCGGATAGGAGCGGAACAACATAAACGTGCCGGCAGAAGCCAGACAGAGCAGAAGAAGGGTCGTGAACGAAAACCACCTTGGAGCGGCTTGCAAGCCCTGCCCGTGCAGGAGGTTGTCCAACGCCGCCATGTGAATGAGCACGCCCGGCGTGGCGGCAGAAAACGGCGTGACACGAAGATCGTAGAGCCCCGCCGCCGTACCGGCGATAAACACGACCTTGTCCTTGAACAGCGACGGATCAAGCGACGGCCGTTCGCCTTTCTCCTGCTGCGCGAAGGCCTGCAAGACCCGTCCGATCGAATACTTCTTCGCATGGTAGGTCTGCTCCAACGAACCATGCCAGTCGATCAACAGGTTGCCGTCGGTCCCCAACGGAACGTCATGGGCGCCGATCTGCAGGCGCCCGTCACGCATCGAGAGCCGGTCCGCGCCGAGTAGATATTGCGCCACCGCCAGCGAGAGGTGCGGCACGAGGTTACCGTGTACCTGCCCCAACAGGGGCACTCGCCTCGTCGGGCCGTCTGCGTCGGCAGACAGATTGATGACACCCAGTCCACGCGCCTGCTGTGCCAGCACCGGAATCGGCAGTTTCACTCCGGCATGCGTATCCGGCGCGTGTCTCGCATTCGACAGCTCCACCGTGACCGTCGCGCGAGGCTGCAGCTCAGGCGGGATGGCAGCGGGCTCGGCCTGGAAGAGCATCGGCAGAAACACATTACCTGCCTCCTTCAGGTCATCGGCAAACGACTGGTCGAATTCTTCCGCATTCTCGTCCGCCTCGAAGAACATCACATCGAACACGACGGCTTTGGCGCCTGCTTGCTTGAGGTAGCGGACGACGTAGCCGAACCGATCACGCGGCCAGGGCCAGCGCCCGAATGCTTCGAGGCTCGATTCATCGATGGCGAGTAACACAAGATTGGAATCGGCTTTGGCAGGATCCGCGTACCGCCGAACGAGATGGTCCAACGCCTCTAGTTCAACAACTTCGAACCACCGGGTACTACTGAGCCCGGCCACGACGGCAAAGACCGTCAGGCTCACCGCGAGCGCCGACAGGATTTTTTTGTGAAAGGGACTGAAGGTCATGGAGGCGATTGCACGATCAAAGGTGCACGGACCATCCGACTATCGTACGTGAGAATGACACGGAGGGAAAGGGGGTGGACGGGTATGTGCTCAGGCGAACGAACCGTCTTCAAGGAATCCTCAAAAAGGCCGTCCGGCAAGGCCGCAGCCAGCGAGGAGGCGAGGCGTACAAGTACTGTACGTTGAGCCTCTTCGCGCAGCGAGAACGAAGCCGGTGGCCTTTTTCAGGATTCCTTGGGCTAGGGAGCGTCGGTTGCGCAACGAAATCCTAACGTCGGCCCCCAATACGTCATCTCGTCCCAGCCCCGGTAACCGGCACGCAACTCGAGAGGCCGCTCCATCCAGCTGCCGCCCCGCAAGACACGAAACGACCCGCGCAACGGCCCCTGCGGATCCCGGGCCGGCGAGGTCGGGTAAAAATCTTCCGCATACCAGTCCTTCACCCATTCCGACACCAGGCCGATCATGCCGAACACGCCATAGGGTGAACTGGAGACCGTGAGCGTGCCAAGCAGATCGACGCCATGGGAAGAATTCCCGTCCGCCAGCGTGACCCTGCTTTTCTGAATGACTGCGTCATTATTGCCCCAGGGATACCGCCGGCCGTCGATTCCCCGCGCCGCCTTCTCCCATTCCGCCTCCGTCGGCAATCGTTTACCGATCCACTGACAATAGGCTCTGGCTTGAGACCAGGTGACATTGATCACCGGCGATTGCGCGCGCTGCGAATCATCGAAGGCGTCGCGTACTTTCGGAATCAGACAGGCGCCCCCATCCACACAGGCCCGATACTGCTCGTTGGTTACCCCGTGCCGGTCGATCCAATAGGCACTCACATATACCCGATGCACCGGACGCGCATCGGGCAGACCATCCTCCATGCCCATGAGGAACTCGCCGGCCGGGATCAACACCATCTCGCCGGGCGGTGTCAGGCCTTGATCGACGAGTCGCTTGAGCTCTTCCTGCTGATGTGTCAGGAGTTGCGCATTCACGCGATCGATAGATTCGTCTCCGGCGAGGGGAACCGGCTCATGGACACGGGCGGGGGGCACCGGCACATGAGTGACGGATGGCTGGGCGTTGTACCGGCCATCGGAAGACGGAGGCATCGGAGCAGGGTGAATGACCGTGGCCGGTCCCTCTGACATGCGCAGGGTTTCGATTCGCACGGACGTTCGTATCAGTTCCGTAATCAGATCCCCGTTGCCTTTTCCCTTGGGCGACTCCCTTCTGCCCCGGCCGATGGCGGAGAAATCGAAATCCGGAATGTTGGCCAACAGTGGTGTGGCGTAACTGATGGGCACAGCAAAGGCCATGCCTTCAGGCACAATCCCGGACGGATGGGTAAACTTCGTGGTGAGGATGCCCAGGACTTCGCCCCTCCGGTTGAACACCGGACCACCGCTGTTGCCGGGATTCACCGCGGCATCGACCTGAAAGACCCGTTGCACCCCTTTGGTCCTGACGGCAGCGACGTGGCCGCGGGTGATCGTGATTTCGCGCAGCCCGAACTGGAACCCGACAGCAATGACTTCCTGATCCAGCTTCACGGCGCCGGCATACCCGAGCAGCGCCTCGGAGAGTCCGACCGTCTCCACCTTGAGTAAGGCGAGATCGTGTTCCGCATCCACACTCACCAGCACGGCGGGCACCCGAAACTCCCCGGATGTCACGATCGTGATCCGTTTCGCATTCGCAACGACATGGTGGGCCGTGAGGACATACCCATCACGATGAACAATGACGCCGCTGCCGGCCGGCTTTTCCATCGGCGACGGCGGACGCTCATTCGCCCATCCACTCTCGACCGGCGCGAACAACAGCACCATCAAGACGATGTAGATCTTCATTTTCCGACCGGCAACAGCACGCTAATGGCACCGGCGTTTTGCCCCAACGTGAGGCCTTCCCTTGGATAACCCGTGCGATCGAGGCCACCCTTCGGACCGCCATGACAATCGAGACACTGTCTCGTCGCGTAGAGCGGGAACATCAAGCGGAGCGACGAACTGTTGGCAGCCATTTCACTGATGACTTTTTCGCGAGGGTAGGAAGAGTCCGCAAAGGCTTCCAAGGCAACCCGTTCGTAGGCATCAGGCCGATTGGCAGGATTCCGTGGATCCAAGGCGGTCTGTTTCAGTCGTACACCCGTCACAGCGGTGAACCGCGTGGACACGCGCGCGCCGAACACGGCCGGAATAAACCCCTTGAATCCCGCCCCCTGCCGATTGAGTTCCGCTTGAGCATCCGCAATCACCTGCTTGCTCACGGCCACCAGCTCTTGCAGCAGACGGCGGCTCCGCGGGGACAATGTCCCGCCGGCCAATTCGTCCAAGTTGATGCCGGCGCGGCCTCGAAACATGTCGCGTAGTTGCCCTTCAAACGCCTCCGGCGTGAAACCCTTGTCCGCCCTGCTCGGATCGTCCAACAGGGTTTGATTGTCATTCACGACTGCGCGGCCGGAGTCGAGCAAGACCGCCAGCAAACGAGCCGTCTGCTCCAATTCGAGAATGGTCTGGAAGGGAATGGTTGAACGGTCGGAGGACTCAAGCCCCCAGGCAGACGGCACGGCGGAGAGCCACCCTGCTGCTACGAGGTACGCCAGCATCCACGGCAGACGTTGCATGAACCGCCTCTGATGCGTTCGCGTTGCAGACTCTGAGGGCAGCGCGCTCCTGCGTCTGATTGCCTGCAGGAGCGCGCGTCATAAAAATGGTACGAACCTCTCACGATGAAGTCAAGGTGGCAACACCTGCCACAGCCACATTACCGGTCGGACTGAATGTCGATCATCACGTTATCCGAATCCAACTCGATCGTCACAGGCATTCCCTCCTGAAATACCGACAGCTTACTTCCTGCCAGCGCATCGACGTCAAACCGTTCAAATCCCTCAGGGGTCGAAATCTGAATCTCTCCCCAGAAGGGGTCCGCATAGTGAATCCGGCCGGCCACGAGCTTGTGATTGGCAAAATGTTCACCGCCCGGCCTGGCCGCATCCAGCAGCACGTTTCCGGAATCGATCAGCAGCCACACCTCATCGCCGGGACGAGCATTGTGCAGCCCCACCCGGTCGGCCTTATTCGGACTGATGGTTCGCAACTGCAAGCCATAGGGAGTTTTGACAAACAGAAGCCCGCTCTCGATTTTGACGATCTGCCCGCTCAAAGCGAGTCGCGCCCCCACCATAGGACTGTCGGTCGAATCAGCCCATCCTGATGCCGTCGGGCAGAAGATCCCTATCGCAGCAACGACTAGGCATGCGTTCCACCTCATAACAGCCTCCTTTCGCGTCGCCTGAAATGCCCGCATCGCGGATCAATAACCAGGCTCGGTGCCGCCACCGGGCGCCGGTGGAACCGTGATGCCGTATTCCAGGATCGGCGTGACCATCAACGCAAAGTTGAATAACTCATCGGCAGCGACATCGTGAATACCCTGATCACGGGCCCTGAGCATCTTGAACCATTTGCCCATTTCAGACTTGACCGTCTTGGTATCCGCACGATCCACCGCCTCTTTGACGGCCTGCAGCCGCTGACTGTACGGCTCCCAATTCGAACCGGGATAGCTGGCCTTGTAGAAATTGAGGGAGTTATTGATTTCGTCGACCCACGATTGCTCGGCAAACGCAGACCCTACCAGCAAGCCCACACCGAGACACAACCCGATCAACAAGGCACAGAGCCCATATCCGCTTGTCCGACTATCCATGGTACGCCTCCTCCCAATGGCACGATTCCTCGAGATCAAAAGGAGACCGACGACTGACGATCCGACTCACGCGCATTCTCCGCGTCGGCGGCGTCCGGCGTGTTCAGCTTGTTGAGATCCATACTTCCGGACGCACCGCTTTCCGGAACGATCAGTTGACGATCGAACCCCTTCTCCATGTCACTTGCCGCCGGCTCGGAGGATGTCGGACGCTCCCCGGAACCGATCTCCGGTTGCGGCGGGGGAACTCCGATCATCTGGTCGGGATGGATGACTTGCACCTGTCCCCCGGACGCTATGCACGGCCCCAGGCCCAACCCCACGACAATGAAGCACGCACACATGATTCGTGATCCCGTTTCCATGATGTCTCCCTCCTCCATGAAGGATGACTGCATCGTATCGGCACGGTGCGCTAGCACCTCGAACGGTACAGGAAACCGGACAGGGGGCCTATTGCCTGGAGGGTGGATTTTCCCTCCACCCTTCGAGTGAGGACCATGGCGGGAATGAACGGGGATCTAGCGGCTCTGCAGATAGGTGAGTACGGCTTCCACCCGGCCGCTCACCCGCAACTTTTGATAAATGTGGTGCAGATGGGTCTTGACGGTATCGAGGGACACGTACAACTGATCGGCGATTTCTTTATTGCTCCGTCCGGCAGCCGCGCAAGCGAGGATTTCATGCTCGCGATCGGTCAAAAGGGACAACCCGCCCCCGCTCGACTCCTCCTGCTGATTCACCAAGGCGACCGCCTGCTTCGCAAACCCATCGGGCATGAACGGAGACCGCACCGGTTCGCCCTTGAACGTTGCGCGAATGATCCGCAAAAACTCCTGGTGGTCCGCATCCTTGAGGATGTACCCGCAGGCCCCCGCTTGCACGGCGGCCACGATCCGGGCATCGTCGTCATGCACCGAAAGCATCAACACCTTGCTGTCCGGCACACAGCTGCGGATTAACCGCGTGGCGGTAATGCCGTCCAACCGAGGCATGTCCACGTCCATCAAGACGATACCGGGCTTGTGGAGCACCGCAAGGTCGAACGCCTGCCGGCCATCCATTGCTTCCCCGACCACAACGAGGTCTCGCTCATGTTCAAGCAAGAGCCGCAGGCTTTGCCGGAACAGACGTTGATCTTCGGCAATCACGATGGTGATGGACATAGCTGCTCCTGCCTGACTGGCAACGCAACGGTAAATTCCGCGCCGCCTTCGGGGCGATTCGCCGTCGTGATCTGCCCGCCATGGGCGGCCACCACCAGCTGACAGAAGTGCAGCCCCAGGCCGCGCCCGATCCGGTAATCCTGCCCATCCTTTTTCCTGAAGAACATTTCAAAGAGATGCGGTAGGTCCTCCGGCGCAATTCCTGGCCCTTCATCCTGAATCTGAATCGTCACGCTCGAACCGCCATGCGGCTCGGCGACAGATTCTCGTTGTGAGACCTGTCCGCTATTCGCCTGCACGCTAATCATGATGGTGCCCCTCGGCGGGGAATACTTCAGCGCATTGTGAATCAAATTGATCAGCACCCGCTGCAACCGCCGACCGTCTCCCATGATCCAGACATCCGTCTTGGGAACCTGCAACCGGAATTGCACCTCCTGCGCCTCGGCCTCGGAACGAAAGAGTCGCACCACCTCGTTCATCAACAGACTGGGCGACACCGGTGACGTACTCAACGGCAGTCCCGAATAGTTCTCCTGGTAGACATCCAACATGTCGTTGATCATGCCCAACAGAAGATCGGTGGTGAAGCGCAAATCCTCCAAGCAGCGACGCGGCGGATCCTGCCTCATCTCCGGGCAGCCTCCAAGCCACTCCAGCGTTTTCTTGATCCCGGCCAGTGGGTTCCTGATGTCATGGGCAAACATCGAGGCAAATTGGCTCAACGACGCCAGCCGCTCGGACCGAACTAATTGCCGTTCGAGCGCCTGCTGCTCGGTGAGATCACGGAGTTGGACCATGATCGATTCAATACGGCCGGCTTTCTTGACCGGCACCACATCAACCTCCATCGTCAGCTCGCCGGCGGGTATCGGGACATGCATCGCCCCGCCCGGCACGTCCGCCCCGCTTCGAATCGCCAGCTTCAGCTGTTCCAGCAGACGGGGGCGATCGGGCTCAGCAACGAGCTCAGTCACTGAGTGCTGCGCGAAGGCCGATGCCGGTCGCCCGAGGGTGATCTCCCCCCGCCGATTGACGTCCCGTATGGTACCGAAGGGATCGAGCAGAATTTTGGTATCGACCGAATGGTTCCATAGGAGGCGGTAATGCTCCTCCGACGTAGCAAGATCAAGGTTCACCTGCTCCAGCCGACGAACGTACTGAGCCTTGACTTGCGACGCCTGTTCCAATCGTTGAGCGAGATCGTCGAAACTCGCGGCCAACGCATCGATCTCGACAATCCCGCTGGGCACGAACGAGGCCTGAAACGAAAGAGGATTCGACGGCTCGGCGCCGCCGCACACATTGACCCGCTGGATCAAATCGCCGAGCGGATGCACAATGCGTCGGCCCAGTCGCCAGCGCAACCACACGATACATGCAAGCGCGCCAACCCAGAATGCCCCGAGTTTCCCCATGAGGGCCAGCAACGGCTCGAACGTCTCCGACGGATCTTGCTGCATCAGGATGGACCAGCCGCGCGCTTGTTCGATCTGCGCCGGGAGGACAACCCGGGCCAGACCAATGATGCTTTGCTTGCCCCCATGGGTATCCTGCTCCACCTCAAGCCCCCGAGCGGTGGCAACATCCACCGATGCTTGCGCGAGCGGTGCCTGGAGAGTCGCGTGGAGCTTGGGGGCAAGCATGGCGCAGGCGAGCACCACACCATCGTCGGCCAGCAGCATCATGTGTCCTGTCCGGCCGATCCGGCTTCCCACAATCGAGGACAGGATACGGTCCGTCCCAATCACGGCCTTCAGGGCTCCCCGCACCGATTCACCCTGTCCGCCGATCGGCACTGCGACTTCCCAAAAACCATGGCCCTCCTCGTCAACAGTCAATGGACCGGCCCAGGGACGGTGTTCCGAGAACACCACCGGCCACCATGGTTGCTGCGCATAAAACGTGCGCGCGGATTCGCTCCGCCGGCCTCCGATTAATTGGCCATCCGCCCGGACAATCGCCAGCGAGTGAAAATAACGATGCTGCTCCTCCCGCCACTGCTCGAACTGCAGGGTAGGCTGGTTCACGGAACCTGTGCCGGCCACGGAAGATCGAATCTCAGGCAGGGCGCTGAGCCGTTGCAGCCATTCGAGTTCCTTGGCAAGCAGGAGCGCGGCTTTGTCTGCGCTCTGACGGGCTATTTCCTGGAAGGTAATGCCGACGCTGGCGTGAAGTGATTGTGTGGCCTGCCAATAGGCATACACAAGACCGACTGTGCCGGAAAGAATCCCGACCGACAGCACAGAGAGGGTGATCAAACGTTGAAGACTGACCCGCTGACGCATGACGGCAGGCCATTGAAGAAAGCGATTCGACCGGCCCCTCGCCCCAGGCAACACGTTCTGCCAGGCGGGAACGCCCGTCGGATCGCACATCGGTTACGTCATGTCACACTCCACTGTTTGCAGGCGCGCTTCGTCACTCTTCAGCATACAAAATTTCGAGAACCAAACATAGGCCTCGCACTGCACGGTCATCGCAGTTCGACAATGGTGACACCATCGCCCCCCTCTGCGCGATCACCGGGCCGAAAGGTCACGACGTAGGGAGACGCTTTCAAATAGTCGCGTAGGACGGCTCTCAGTCGGCCGGTCCCATGCCCGTGAATGATGCGCACGAACGGACTGCCTCCCAGGCTGGCGCGGTCGAGGCCGGCCACCACGATGTCCAATGCGTCGTCCGCAGCCTGGCCTCGCACATCCAGCGTCTCCTGGATATCCTCGGGGGCCAGGGTCTGGCTGGTTCGCCTGAACTGCACCGCAGCCGCCTTCCCAGTCGCGCTTCGAACAGGCTGCGGCGTCCGTGCAAGCCCAACCACACTCGCCACGTTGGCGAGAATTTCGCCTTCCCCGACTTTCAGGCGCACACGCTTTTTCCCCTGTGGACATTCGAGCAAGGTTCCAGTCATGCCTAACCCGACCACCTCCACGGCATCCCCCACCGACAGCTGATCTACGGGAATCGACTCCTGCGCCGCCCCCACTTCGCGGCTGACAGCTTGCTCCAGTTCGATGAGCCGGACTTTGGTTTCCTTGGCCTTGAGCACTTTTTGATCGCGCTTCAGATCGTCGAGAGTCGCTTGGACCGCCGCCCGGGCACGCTGAAATTCCTGAGACAGCTTTTTCTTCAATCCCTGCCGCTCGTCCCGCTCCGACTCCTGCAGGAAGGTCAGTAGCTCTTGCGCCTCACGCGCCGCCTGCTCGGCAGTCTGCTTGGCGACCGTGGCGGCAGCGAGGTCCTCGCTCATACGCCGTTGCTTGTCCTGCAAATCGTTCAGCAGAGTCTCCAGCAGCCGAGTATCGCCCTGCAGCCGGGCACGGGCGTCCTGCAACAACGTGTGATCCATGCCGAGACGCCCGGCAATTTCGATGGCCGCCGACCCTCCCGGCTGCCCCTGGATCAGGCGATAGGTCGGAGAGAGGGTTTCAATGTTGAACTCCACACTCGCATTCGCAAAACCCGGCGTCTCTTGCGCTAGCCCCTTCAATACACTGTAGTGCGTGGTGGCGACGACCTTCACGCCCGCCGCCGCCAGCCTGCAGAGTAGAGCACTCGCCAGCGCCGCACCCTCAGCCGGATCCGTGGACGTGACCGGCTCATCCAGCAGCACCAATGCCCGCCCCGGGGGCACCGGAGAGAGAGACGTGCCGGCGTCGGTCCCCTCGGACACTTCCGTCAACAATTGCACCATCTGCGTGATATGGGCCGAAAAACTGGACAGATCCCGCGCCAGATCCTGCGCATCGCCGATATCCGCATAGACCGATGGAAAAATGGCCATCTCCGACTCGGAGGCACAGGGCAAGTGCAGGCCGCAGCGGGCCATCAACGCAAACAAGCCCAGTAACTTCAGGGTAACGGTTTTCCCGCCGGTATTGGGCCCGGAAATGATGAGGACGCGCACGGATTCATCGAACATCAGGTCATTCGGAACCACCTGGTCTTTGGTCAGGACCAGGAACGGGTGCCGCGCTCGATGGAGCAGGATACGCCCCTGATCATTGAGCCGTGGGGGAACGGCCTGCAGCCGCTGGCACAGCCCGGCCTTCGCGGAAATCGCATCCAGCTCACCGAGCACCGTCACACTGCCGGCAAGCGCCGGCTGGTGAGGCGCCACCATCGCAGACAGTTCCCGCAGAATTCTCCGCACCTCACGCTCAACATCCAAATCCACGACTTTAATGGAGTTATTGAGATCCACCAGCTCGCGAGGCTCCAGGAACACCGTCGCGCCGCTCGACGAGACGTCATGAACAATGCCGGGAATCCGTCCCTGCATTTCGGCCTTAATCGGGAGCACGTAGCGCCCTTCCCGTTGCGCGAAATAGTGTTCCTGCAGCACCTCCTCATACCGGCGCGAATGCAGAATCTGGTCGAGACGATGCCGCATCTGCTGCTTGAGGTCGTTGGCGCGCTGCATCAGCCGATGCAATTCAGGGCTTGCGGATTCCCGCATGGATCCATCGGGATCGATCGCGGCATTTAATGCGAGGGTCAGCCGACGATAGGCCTCCACCGGTCCCAACTGCGCCGCCATCGCGCCCACCGCCGGGGCATCGGCTTGATGCCGCAGGAGATACCGCTGCACCTCATCGATCAATCCCAAGACCAACGCGATATCCCGCAACTCGTGCACCTCAAGACAGGCGCCCTTGGCAACGCGGCCTAACCACTCCGCCACATTGGGAAATCGAAGCACGGGAAAGGGATCGACGCCGGACCTCAATCGAAGCAGATCCGACGTTTCCTGTTGGCGCAGCTGGGCCTGCATCAGACTGGTTTCCAAGACCAGCGATCGACACCGCTCAGCCCCGACCACCGATTGAGCGTAGGAAGCCAGATAGTCCAGCAGCTTGGCCCATTCCAGCACGTTGCACGATTCAGATTGTAAGGTTACAGATTGCATCGCACCCCAGCGACCGGTTGATATGCACAAAAACGCAGACTCTACCCGACCGACCGGGTACAGGCAAGGTACGCCTCGACCGTTTGAGTGACGACCACCTGTTACCCGATTCCTGCACTCGATTTCCTCTTTTTGTATGCTTGACACACAGAAAGTCGGTCAGTACTATCCCCCCAGACTCACTCAATTCAACCCGTTTAATTCGTGAGGATTTAGCCCCATGACCACACGTATCGGTATCAATGGATTTGGACGCATCGGTCGCAACGTTCTTCGTGCCTCCCTGGGCGATCCCAGCCTGGAATTTGTCGCCATCAACGATCTCACCGATGCCAAGACATTAGCCTATTTGCTCAAGTACGACTCCGTTCATGGCACCCTTGAGGGTACCGTCGAAGCCAAAGACGACCAGCTCATTATTAACGGCAAAGCCATCAAGGTGTTAGCCGTCCGAGATCCGAAGGAGCTGCCCTGGAAGGCGCTCGGCGTTGATATCGTCGTGGAATCCACGGGGCACTTTACCGACCGTGAGGGCGCAGGAAAACATCTCTCAGCCGGGGCCAAAACCGTCATCATCTCGGCCCCCGCAAAAGATCCCGACGCCACGGTGGTCCTCGGCGTGAACGAACAAGTGTACGACGCCAAGTCCCATCACATCGTCTCCAACGCCTCCTGCACGACCAACTGCCTGGCTCCGGTCGCCAAGGTCTTGCTGGAAAATTTCGGCATCAAGCACGGTGTCATGACGACCATCCATTCCTACACCAACGACCAACAGTTGCTTGATCTCCCCCACAAGGATCTCCGCCGTGCGCGGGCCGCAGGCATGTCGATGATTCCGACCAGCACCGGTGCAGCCAAGGCGCTCCACCTGGTCATCCCGCAATTAAAGGGGAAATTGGACGGATTGGCCATCCGGGTTCCGACCCCCAATGTGTCCTTGGTCGACCTCACGGTCGAAACCGAAAAGGATTGCGATGTGGCCGGAGTGAATGCCGCATTTAAGAAAGCCGCCGAAGGGCCCATGAAAAACGTGCTGGCCTACTCGGATGCTCCGATCGTCTCGATCGATCTCAAGGATGATCCACACTCCGCAATTGTCGATGCCCCCTTAACCGCAGTGATCGATAAACGACTCGTGAAAGTTACCGCCTGGTACGACAACGAGTGGGGCTACTCCTGCCGCGTGCGGGATTTGATCAAGTACATCGTCGCCAAAGGGGCGTGAACCGCTTCGTAGCTAACGAGCTTTTCTGCCGTGCGGTCCGAGCCGGAGCAACTGCCCGCTCGGACCATGCACACCAGAGGAGGAGTGAAGGTCTGACATGAATATTCGCAAACGAATCATCGAGGATGTCCAGCTTCGTGGGAAACGCGTCATCATTCGCGCCGACTACAACGTCCCGCTTGATGATTCCTTGCAGATCACCGACGACACTCGAATTCGATCGACACTTCCCACCATCAATCGTGCCGTCGATGAGGGCGCAAAGGTCATCCTCTGCTCCCACCTCGGTCGACCGAAAGGCAAGTTCGATCCGAAGTTCAGCCTCGCCCCCGTGGCCAAACGACTCCAGCGATTGCTCGGCAAAGAAGTGATTTTTGCCCCGGATTGTATCGGCTCGGCCGTTGAAGGCTTGGTCGCCAAGATGCAACCTGGCGACGTCATGCTGCTGGAAAACCTCCGTTTTCATCCTGAAGAGGAGAAGAACGAGGACGGATTTTCAAAAGCCCTGGCCTCGTTGGCGGATGTCTACATCAACGACGCCTTCGGTGCGGCGCACCGGGCGCATGCCTCCACCGTCGGCATTACGAAATTCATTCCTGAAGCGGCTGCTGGGTATCTGCTCAAGAAAGAAATTGAATATCTCGAAGGCGCAGTAGAAAATCCAGTCCGACCGTTCGTCGCGATTCTCGGCGGAGCCAAAGTGTCCGGGAAAATCGGCGTGATCGAGAACCTTGGGAAGAAAGTCGACAAGGTCATTATCGGCGGCGGAATGGCCTTTACCTTCCTGAAAGCCATGGGGCTGGAGATCGGCCAATCGCTGGTGGAAAATGACATGCTCGACTTCGCCAAGGGCGTGCAGGACCGTGCCTTTGCAAGCGGGGTGAAATTCTATCTCCCGGTAGATTGTGTTGTCGCAGCCAGCCGCGAACCGAGAGCCGAAACAAAGATCGTTCCGGTTCAGGAGATACCCAAAGGCTGGTACGGACTGGATATCGGCCCCGCCTCCGTCAAACTATTCTCAGAAGCGGTCCAGGATGCCAAAACCATTCTCTGGAACGGTCCCATGGGCATGTTTGAAGTCGATGCGTTTGCCAGAGGCACCCTCGCGATGGCCCATTCAGTCGCCAACGCCTATGCCCTGACCATTGTCGGCGGCGGCGAAACGGCCCTCGCCATCCATCGGGCCGGGGAGTCCGAGAGTATTTCGTTCATTTCAACCGGCGGTGGCGCAGCGCTTGAGCTACTCGAGGGGAAAACCCTCCCTGGCCTCGCAGCCCTTCCCAATCGTCCGGCGTAATACACCGTATCCGTCCCCGAATAGAGGCTCTGTGAGAACTCGCTTCATCGTCGGCAACTGGAAAATGAATAAGACTGCCTCTGAAGCCGGGGCATTCGTGCATCGCCTCTCGCAAGAACTCACCGACCACGCCGGCATCCGGGTCGGCCTGACCCCACCGTTTACGGCGCTCCATGCAGTTCGCGATGCCTTGGGACCGACCCCGACTTTTCTCCTTGGCGCGCAAAACATGTATTGGGAAGACAAAGGCGCCTTCACCGGCGAAGTATCCGGCGCCATGCTCAAAGACATAGGGTGTCAGTTCGTCCTCGTCGGCCACTCAGAGCGGCGCCAGTATTTCGGGGACCAGGACAGTTGGACGAACAAGAAAGTACTGGCAGCCCTCCGGTATGGTCTTCAACCGATTCTGTGCGTGGGCGAAACACTCCAGGAGCGTGATTCGGGGCAGACCGACCTCGTCATTCAACGACAACTTCGCGCCGGGCTTGCCGGAATCGAGGCACAGGCGGTTACAACCCTGGCCATCGCCTATGAACCTGTGTGGGCTATTGGTACAGGCCGGGCCGCGTCACCGGAGCAGGCAGTTCCCGTCCATCGACTGATCCGTCGAACGATAAACGAGCTGAGCGGATCGGATTCCGGTCAACACATCGCCGTTCTCTACGGGGGCAGTGTGACACCGCACAATATTGCCGAATTCTTGGCGTCTGAAGAAATCGACGGGGCGCTTGTCGGCGGGGCTTGTTTAGACCCGGTCTCTTTTGCTACACTCGTGAAAGTTGCTATCGGGACAAAACCCGCCAAGGCCTAAGAATCAATCACTATGTATACCCTACTCGTCATCATTCATGTGATCGTCTGCCTGCTCATGATCGGAGCGATTTTGCTGCAATCCGGCAAGGGCGCTGAAATCGGTGCGGCCTTCGGCGGATCCAGCCAAACCGTGTTCGGCAGCCGAGGACCGGCAAACTTTTTGAGCAAATTCACGGTCATCACCGCCTTCGTGTTTATGTTCACCTCTTTGACCCTCGCTATCTTAGCCAAGGACCGGAACTTCTCCTCTACCGTCATTGATTTGAATAAAAAACCGGCAGCCACGACTCCAAGCTCCACGCCTGCTGAATCCACCACACCGCCTGCGGCAGAGTCGCATTCCTCGGGCGAAGCTTCCCACTAAGTTTTCTCGGACTACACCGCCTCCACATCGCAGAGTCATCCGCAGAACAGCCGCCTACGGCATGAGCACCAGCGCTATGTCCTGTCTCGTGGAGTGACGCGCTACGGGAAAGTGGTGTGTGCGGAACGTGAAGGAAGGACTACTAGACGGGAGTCAGCCACTGACTGTGGGCAGCATCGGTACCACCCACCACGTCAAAAAACGCCTTTTGTAAAGTCTGCGTCACCGACCCAGGCTTCCCGCTGCCGATGCGCCGTTGATCGATTTCTGTCACAGGGGTGAGCTCCGCCGCAGTCCCGGTGACAAACACTTCCTCGGCCACATACATTTCATCACGGGTGAACCGTTCCTCAACCACTGGAATCTTGCGCTCCTTCGCCAACTGAATGATGGAGTTGCGCGTTATGCCCTCGAGGATGGAGGTCAAGGGGGTTGTCTTCAGGACGCCTCGTCGCACGATGAACACATTTTCGCCTGTCCCTTCAGCCACATATCCTTCAGGGTCCAGCATGATCGCTTCATCGTACCCGTCGGCCTTCACTTCTCGTTTGGCCAGAATGGAATTGACGTAATACCCGGAAATTTTGCCGCGCGTCATCGAGACATTCACGTGATGACGCGTAAACGACGACACTCTGGCTCGAATTCCCTTGGACAAGGCCTCATCGCCCAGATACGTACCCCATTTCCACGCCGCGATGCTCACCTTGATGGGATTTTCCGCGGGATATAACCCCATGGCACCATACCCGATGTACACTAATGGGCGAATGTAGCACGCTTCCAGGCGATTAATGCGAACGGTTTCAACGATGGCTTCTGTGATCTGCTTCCTGTCGAAGGGCATCTCGATCATGCCGATATGGGCGGACTCGAATAAACGGTCCACATGTTCAGGCAACCGAAAGATCGCCGACCCGCTTTTTCCCTTGTAGCAGCGAATACCCTCAAACGCTGCCAATCCGTAGTGCAGGGAGTGCGTGAGCACGTGAACGTTCGCATCTGCCCACGCGACAAACTTGCCATCCATCCATATTTTTTCGCTGGTTTGTAACATGCGCGGGATAATACCAGCGCCTCCCGACGACCGTCAAGACAACAGCCACATGAACCGTACGTTGCTGTAGACGCTAAGAGTCGTATCCACCCCAGCATCGTTCCGACGCCTTCAGCGAGGATCAACCTGGCTCGCTGGCGCACTAAATCTTGACACCTTCTCCGCCGCTATGATAAACACCCACGTTCTGCTGACGAGGAGAAAGACGCACATGTACGCTATTATCGAGACAGGTGGAAAACAGTATCGAGTGGAAACCGGAACCGTGCTCCAAGTGGAGTCACTCCCGGGTGATGTCGGACATTCCGTACAGATCGACAAGGTCAAGCTGTTGCATGGCGACGGCGGACTGGTGGTCGGCCAGCCGGTAGTCGCCGGCGCGAAGGTCACCGCGGAAATTATCCGCCAGGGGCGCACCAGATCGATCACGGTCTTCAAGAAACACCGGCGCAAAAACTATCGCCGCACCCGAGGCCATCGACAGGGATTCACGCAACTGCGTGTCACGGGAATCGAAACGAAATAACGACTCGAAGGGGAGTTCGCCATGGCAACAAATAAAGGCGGCGGTTCGACAAGGAACGGCCGTGACAGCAACCCGCAATACCTCGGTGTCAAAGCCTACGGCGGAGAGACGATTAAGGCAGGCTCCATCATCGTACGCCAGCGGGGGACGAAATTCTTCCCGGGCCTCAACGTTGGCTTGGGCCGGGATCACACCCTCTATGCCTATGTGTCCGGTGTCGTGAAGTTCGAAGGTGGCCGTGGCCGTCAGAAGGTCAGCGTCTACCCCGTCACCGCGAAGGCCTGATCTTGCCTCAGTCCATACCTGTGTTCTGACGAAACAGGTGTCCTTCGTTCATACAGCATCCCCCTTGAGCCGGCGATTACGCTATACTGCTGTGTCTGAATAACCACGCCGGCTCGGGGATCGCTGCCATGTCTACATTTGTCGATCAAGTCCAAATCCTGGTGAAGGCCGGTCACGGCGGCAGCGGCGCCTGCAGCTTTCGACGGGAAAAGTTTGTCCCCCGCGGCGGTCCTGACGGCGGGGATGGCGGCGACGGAGGCAGCGTCGTGGTCGAAGCCACCACTCGCCTCAGCACGCTGCTGGATCTTCGATACCAGAAACATTACGAAGCGGAAAAAGGCGAGGTCGGGGGAGGCAGCAACTGCCATGGACGCCGGGGCACCGACGTGCGGATTCCAGTCCCGGTCGGGACCATGGTGTTCGACGAAAACACCCAGGAACAACTGGCCGATCTCACCAAGGACGGCGAAACCTGCGTCATCGCTAAGGGCGGTCAGGGTGGCCGCGGGAATACCCAGTTCGCGACCTCGACCAACCGGGTGCCGACTCAATTTGAACCGGGCACTCCCGGTGAAGAACGATTACTTCGACTCGATCTCAAACTCTTGGCCGATGTCGGATTAGTCGGCTATCCGAACGCCGGCAAATCGACACTCATCGCTGCCGTGTCCGCCGCCCGTCCGAAAATCGCCGATTACCCCTTCACGACCCTCACGCCCAACCTGGGCGTGGTACGTTGGACCGCCGAACAGACCTTTGTCATCGCCGATATTCCGGGCTTGATCGAAGGGGCGCACGAAGGCAAAGGACTGGGGTTTCAGTTTCTGCGCCACATCGAACGGACCAGCCTTTTACTCCATGTGGTTGATATTTCAGAGTGGGCTACCGAGGACCCGGTCTCGAGCCTGGAAGTCATGCGTCACGAACTGACCGCCTATGACGACGCACTCACGACGCGCCCCTTTGCCGTCGTAGGCACGAAACTCGACGTCAAGGGAGAAGGCGAACGGCTCGAACGGCTCCGGAAATACTGTCAGCGACGCAAGATTCAATTTTTTGCGATTTCGGCAGCCACCCGAGAAGGACTGGACGAGTGCATACGCTATATGGGCCAGCAGGTGGAACGGCTTCGGAAAACCCCGTGCGAGACGAACTCCTAAGACAAGCCAAACGCGTCGTCATTAAGATCGGGAGTAGCCTGATCGCCTCGCGTGAAACCGGTCTGAGCACCGAACGCATCGAGCACCTTGCCGGCGAAATCGCCGAGGTACGGGCACAGGGGCGCGAAGTCCTGGTCGTCTCATCGGGCGCAGTCGTATCCGGCATCAAAAAGCTCGGGCTGCGGGAATACCCGAAGAGCCTGCCGCTCAAACAGGCTGCGGCTGCGGTTGGCCAAAGCCTCCTGATGTGGGCCTACGAGAAGGCCTTCGAGCGCCTCTCGCTCCGAGTTGCACAGGTACTGCTCACTCACGAAGACCTCACCGATCGGCGTCGGTTTCTCAACGCCCGGCACACCCTCACCACCCTGATCAAATTCGGGGTGATTCCCATCATCAATGAAAACGATACCGTCGCGGTCGAAGAAATTCGCGTGGGGGATAACGATACGCTGGCGGCCCAGGTCGCCCACCTCGTCGATGCGGATTTGCTGATCATCCTCTCGGACGTCGACGGGCTCTTTACCGTCGACCCCCGCAAGGACCCAACGGCCTCGTTGATTCCACTGATCGCCGAGATTACAGCAGACATCGAACAGCGCGCCGGTATGTCGTCCACCTTCGAAGGCACAGGCGGCATGGCCACCAAAGTCCGCGCCGCCAAAAAGGTGGGGGAGTACGGCGTCGCCACCCTGATTCTTAATGGAACCCAGACAAGGCTCCTTCCGGACGTGTTTTCCGGGAAACCCGGCGGCAGCCTGTTTCTCGGCCGGGAACGGCGCATGAACAGTCGCAAGCACTGGATTGCGTTTACCCTACGCCCCCGCGGCCATGTACAACTGGATCAGGGCGCCGTCGAAGCGCTGGTGCGGAACGGCAAAAGCCTCCTGGCATCGGGCATCCTCGATATTACCGGCCATTTCGACGCCGGCGACCCGGTTACCTGCGCCGGTCCTGACGGGAAAGAATGCGCCAAAGGCCTGGTCAACTTCTCCTCAGAGATCCTGACTCGTATCAAGGGTCTCAAGACAGCCGACATTCAGAAGATCCCCGGCCTTCAGGAGTATGAAGAGGTCATTCACCGCGACAACCTGGTGATCCTCTAGTCGGCTTACGACCACCCTGCCAAGGCTCGGGCGCGAATTGACCAGCACCCGAACTGCATACCGGTCCGCCACACACAATGAGACGTTCGCATGGAGCCCGTTTGATATGCGCCTGGGACTCTTCGGGGGCAGTTTTAATCCGATCCACCGGTGTCACCTCTCAATTGCCCAATCTGCCCGACAACTCCTGCACTTGGATCGCGTCCTGTTCATCCCGACCGGTGATCCCCCGCACAAACAACCGGGCACATTGGCCACGGCCTCACATCGGCACCGAATGGTTCAACTCGCCATCCAGGACACCCCTGAATTCGCGCTCACAGATATGGAAATCAACCGGTCCGGCAAATCCTATTCCATCGACACCATCCGCGCGCTCCGGCAGGAATACGGCCCCGACGTGGCCTTCTTTTTCATCATCGGACTGGACGCGTTTCTGGATCTTCCCTCCTGGAAAGAAGCAGACGCCCTCCTGAACAATTGCCACTTCGTCGTCATTTCAAGGCCGTCCACCACCTTTCAGGCGATGGCTTCAATCCCGCTCTTCCAGGACGTGCCGAACGCGACGCTGATCGACCTGGACGACGCACGACAAGATCGTGCCGACGTGGCCATTACAAACGGGCAGGCCCTCACATTCCTGCGCTTGCCTCCCTGCGACGTGTCGGCTTCAGAGATCAGGGCACGGCTGCGCACCGGCGTTTCTCTGGCAAATTTGTTGCCCGCCCCTGTCGAATCCTATATACTTCGCGAGGGGTTATACAGGGAGGACAGTGAGCGTCTCTGAATCAAAGGCCAAAGCTCTCGCGGTGGCAAGCGCCATCCTGGACAAAAAAGCCACCGATGTTCTCATCCTGCATATCGCCACACTGACCTCTGTTGCCGACTATCTGGTCATCGGTTCCGGGGAATCGGAGCGTCAGGCGCGGGCCATGGCGGACCACGTGAGCGATGTGCTCACAGCGCAAGGTCACCGGCCGCTCAGCACTGAAGGAGCCTCGTCCGCCAAGTGGGTCGTCATGGACTTTGGTGACGTGATCGTCCACATTTTCCAAAAGGATATTCGCGAACACTACGCCCTCGAACGACTGTGGGGCGACGCGGGACAAGTTCGATTGCCGGAAGAGCGGGCTGTGAAAGCCGCTCCCACGACACGAACTGCCACACGTCCGGCGCGCACCCGGAAACGGGTCTAGCATGTTTCGGCTCCTCTCCACCATCTTCCTCGTCAGCGTCGGCATCTTCCTCTACAGCTATTTTCGCGAACTCAACCCAGGCTTCATCACGATTCGAACCAGCCCGGACGCGCTGTTCGAGCTGAGCCCCGTCTCATTGGTCCTGTTCTCGATGGCCTTGGGCGCCACCATGGTGGCCCTCATCGTCACCATCAAAGAAACCTCTCATGTGTTCATGAATTGGCGAACCAATCGCCTCGTACGCCGCAAAGAGAAGGTCGATGCCCTGCATCGGGACGGAACCCACGCCTTTATGTCCAAGCGGACGGCCGATGCCGTCAACCTCTTTGAGCGGGCACTGGTCATCGACCCGAATCGAACGGATTCGTTGCTCTGGCTCGGGAACATCTACCGGTCGGAGAGCAATTTCACGGAAGCGATTCGCCTCCACCAGCAGGCCCACCGTATCGAAGAACGCAATGTGGAAGTCCTGCTCGAATTGGCCAAAGATTTGGAGGGCGCCCGGCGATACGAGGACGCGCTCCAAACGCTCCAGAACATCCTGCGTATTGAGCCGGATAACTTGATGGCCTTGATCCGCAAACGCGATTTGCAGATCCGGCTTGAGAAATGGAGCGATGCGCTCGAAATCCAACACCGCTTGGCCAAAGCCAACCTACCCGAAAGTGAACGGCGCGCCGAATCAAACCTACTCCTCGGCTGTATGTACGAAGTCGGGCGGCAACTCTTGGAGCGCGGTCACCCGGACAAGGCCCGCCGTTACTTCCGAGGCGCAATCAAGAAAGATCGGACCTTCCTGCCGGCCTACATCGGCATCGGAGAGATTCTGGTCCGTGAAGGAAAAACCAAGAACGCGGTCGAAATTCTCAAGAAGATCTATGCCAAGACACGCAGCATCATCATCCTGCACCGACTGGAGGAACTCTTTCTAGAGCTGGGAGAACCGGATGAGATCATTCGCGTCTACCAGGAGGCGCTCCAACAGGACCCCCACAATGCCATGATCCAGTTCTATCTCGGGAAACTCTACTATCGACTCGAAATGGTCGATGAAGCCTACGACGTGCTGGCAACACTCGACGGAACACAGGAACAACTCGTCGACTACCATAAGATCATGGCCAACTTATACCTGCGCAAACAGCACATGGACGAGGCCGTGGGAGAGCTCAAGAAAGCCCTGGGTTTCAAAAAACGGGTCGTGGTGCCCTATCAATGCACCCAGTGCCACCATGAATTGGCCGAATGGTCAGGCCGCTGCCGGCGATGCGGACGATGGAATACGTACGTCGCTCTCCCCTGGCGCGACGCGAACCAGCCCGATGCCGACCCAAACGGACAGGCCACACGGATCCCGGCCGTTCCCTATCAAGGCATTGCATCTCCATTTGAAACCGTGTAGGGTTTCTCCGCCCTTTTTTCATTTCACAGACACGGCCTCTGCCCACGGGTCTCCCGATCGGGAATCAAGGTTCGATCTGTCTTTTCGAGGAGTAGCGTGCATGACTGACTTCACGATCCTGGCCGAGAAGGCCTTGCGGGACGAATTGCTCACCCACGAGGAATCCCTCGCCGTATTGCAGACCCCGGACTCCCGGCTGCTGGAACTGTTACAGGCGGCGTTCACCGTCCGGGAACGCTACTTCGGCAAGACGGTTCGCCTGCAAATGCTCTTGAACGCCAAGAGCGGCGCCTGCCAGGAGGACTGCGGCTACTGTTCGCAATCGGCGATCTCCAAAGCCCCGATCGAACGCTACGGACTGCTCTCGCAAGACCAGATGGTCACCGGCGCCCGCCGCGCGGCGGCAGCCAAAGCCCAGCGCTATTGCATCGTCATCAGCGGACGCAGCCCGCTGGACCGGGACATTGCCGATATCGCCTCCGCCGTACGCTCGATTAAGCAGGAAGTTCCGATTCAGATTTGTTGCTCACTGGGGCTCCTCAACGAACGCCAGGCGAAAGACCTGAAGTCCGCCGGGGTGGACCGGATCAATCACAACCTGAACACGAGCGAAGCCTATCACCCCGAGATCTGTACCACGCATACCTTCCAGGACCGGCTGGCCACCATCCGGCATGCCCGGACCGCCGGGCTCGAAATCTGTTCCGGTGGCATCGTCGGAATGGGAGAGAGCGATGAAGATCTGATCGATCTCGCGTTGGCCCTCCGTGAGGTCAAACCAGACTCGATTCCCATCAACACGCTCCACCCGGCATCCGGCACACCGATGGAACATTGCGCCCCCCTTACCCCGCAACGATGCCTGAAGGCCCTGTGCCTGTTCCGGTTCCTGCACCCCAGAACGGAGCTCCGTATCGCCGGAGGCCGTGAACACAATCTGCGCAGCTTGCAGCCGCTCGCCCTGTATCCTGCGGATTCAGTGTTTGTGAACGGCTACCTGACCACGCCGGGTCAACCGGCCGCAGAGGTGTGGCGAATGATCGAAGACCTAGGATTTGATATCCAGGTGGACGCAGTCCCGACCACACAAGGCTCCACTCCTGCCTCAGAGCCGATGGCCGGCCTTCATTCGTAACGGAGCCCCTCAATCAGAGGTTGCCTGGCGGCCCAGCGGGCCGGCCAGAATCCGGCGAGCAGGGAGGCCACGAGGGCCAGGACGGCGACTTGAGCCATCAAGCCCAGTGGCCATGAGACCTGGATTGTCCAACCGAATGACTGGCGGTTAATGACCCTAATCAGGATCCACGCAAGCGCCAGTCCCCCGACGAGTCCCATTGCCGTTCCTAACAACCCCAGATAACCGGCTTCCCAGAGAATCAACGCCGTAATCTGGCCTCGGCTGCTGCCAAGCGCCTGCAACGTGGCCAACTCCCGACGCCGCTCAACCACCGACGTCACCAAGGTGTTGATAATCCCCAGCATGGCAATAATCACTGCGATGGCCTCCAACACGTAGGTCAGCGTGAAGGTCCGGTCAAAGATTCGAAGAATCTCCCGGCGCAATTCTCCGTTGCTTATGACCGTCGGCGCCAGAGTCCCGTGGGAACCATCGGCTACGGCGTGAAGCAAGGCGGCTCTGGCTTGGTCCAGATCGACTCCCGGATCGATATACACAGGAAATACGGTCACGCCCTCATCGTTCCACCAGTGCTGATACAGCGACCGGTCGATGACGATCTTCCCCCCATCGGTCGCATAGTCGTAAAAGATCCCCAGAACCGGCAACGATTTCACCCCCATCGGCGTCGGGATGGATAGTTGACTGCCCCTGACCACCTGCAGATGATTGGCCACCACTTCCGAGAGGATAGCTCCTTCGCCGGCGGCTGCGCGAGTCAGGATCGCCGCCGAGTCCCCGTCGAGAAACAGGTACCGGCTTCGTGCCGCATGAAGCGCGAGATCTCTGGATACGAGCGCGATCGGCCGCCCCTCCAGTTCGATACGCACATCACGGTAGGCATCGACCGCCGCCACATGTGCCGACCCGGCCAAGCGGGTGCGCCAGATACCAGGGAGGGCTTGGCTCGATGCCCCCCCGCGAACGACATGCGGCCAGCCGGCCGGTGCCACGATGAAATCGGCCATGACCGTCTGGTCGATCCATATCTCAACCGTGTCGCGAAAACTCCGGATCATCACCATCACCCCGACCATGATGGCAACCCCGACGAGAAAGGCAGACACGGTCACCGCATTCCGGCCAATGCCCCGCGTTGTTTGCTCCCGCGCAATGTGGCGAATGGCGCCGCCCAACGAAGGCGCGGAAGGCGCATGAGAAGTGGTGCCCAACTCCCGGGTGCGGCAGACCCACTGCATGAGGATCGGAACCAGGCACGAGAGGCCGGCGAGCAGACAGAACGTCGCCAGATATCCAAAGACAGGAACCCCGCCGACTGGTCCGGCGAACGCGCAGCCCAGCGAGAAGAGCAGCAAGCCTCCGCCCACCGCCCCCAGCGAGGCAGCACGAACCCGCTGAGCAACATCATATTCTCCGGGAGCAAGAGCCGCGACTACCTGAGTACGTCCGGCATCCAGGCTGGGCCCCAACGCTCCCAAGATCGACACCCCACCACCGATCACAATCGCTTCGATCAACAGACGAACAGATCCCGGCGGAAAACCGAAGGTGGTTGGCGCATCGGCCATCGAAACATAGAGGTCCTGGATCGTCCGACCGACCAACCCGACAAGTACATTCCCTAGGACAAGCCCTAGACTCCCCCCCAATACTCCTCCCACCACACCCACCACGCCCGCCTCCGCGAGGAAGAGGCCAACGACCATCGGCTCCGACATCCCGATCGCACGCAGAATTCCCACCTCCCGCCGGCGTTGCGCGACGGTGAAGGACACGGTGTTGTAAATCAGAAAGATCCCGACCAGCAGCCCCACCATGCTCAACACAGAGAGGTTTAATTGAAACGCGCCGACCATGGATTCGACTTGTCGGCTCCGCTGGATCGGACGGCGCACCGTGACGGCAGGAGGGAGAATCGTTGTAATCGCCTCGGCCACGTGCCCGACCGAAAAAGAGGGCTCCGTCACCAGGTCAATCCGATCCAGCCGACCGATCAGGCCGAAAGTTCGCTGGAAGGCCGCGATATCCATCACCGCCAGCCGGTCCCACGCCGAGATCCCGCTGGCCTGACGGCCCATCACCGAGGTGATCAAGACGGACACCTCGCGGCCACCGACATCCAGGTTCAGGATATCCCTAGGTCCAACTCCCAGCTCCAGAGCCAATCCTTGCCCTACCATCAGCCCGTTTGGAGCCAGGAACCCCTCCATCCCGTCGCCTACACCGGGATGGCCTGAATCCTCCACCGCCGCAGGAAGACGCCCCTGCACCGCATTCAACTCGTCCAGGAGGTCCAGACCAAGAATGAGAAACGACTGAGGGCGGCCGGCCACACGGGCGCCGACTTCCACCACCGGTCTTGCTGAATCCACACCACCCACAGCCCGTACGGCAGCAATCAGTCGCTCGTCCATACCTAGCTCACCGGCTGATATCTCCAGGGTGACCGGACCAGCGACCGACAAGACCGAATCCTGGAACGTTCGTAGGACATTAACATTAGCCGTCTGGACCGCGATGGTTGCCGCAACGCCTAAGCCAACACCGATCACCGTGAGGAGCATGCGGCCGGGATGGGTAGACAAATGCGTCCATGCAAGACGGGCACAGACCCAAAATACACCAGCAGAAATCAACCGCATCGATAGACCTACTGAAATCACACTCTAGTAGTTGTTTTTACAGATTTGCCCAGATATGCTAGGATTAATTCAGTCGAATTTGGGGTATACATCTATATGGCAATACGCAAACGACCTCAATCCAGAAAGCCCGCGAAGACCAGCAAACCCGCTTCATCGACCAAAAAGAAACAACCGCGTAAGGTCGCGAAGCCGGTACGCACGCGTACGACACACTCCGAGGCGCTGACACCCAGACAGAAGGAAATTCTGAAACTGGTGTCACAAGGAAATACCAACCGAGACATCGCCCGTCGCCTGGCCATCAGTGTGCGGACGGTTGAGGTGCATCGCTTTAACTTGATGCGGCGATTGAAGGTTCGCAACGTCGCGCAGCTGCTTCGGCAGGCGTTGCAACAGGGATTCCTCCCGAAGAACTTCGCGTTCCGATAAACACGTCGTGCGCCGGTTTCGTCGCTGGAACCGGCGCACCGTTCATCACAGCTCTTTGAGTTTCCCCCGACGGCTCTCAAGCGACGTCGCGCCACGCGTGTGTAACTCAGCCGCCAGCTCACGCTCCAGTCGCTCAAACACTCCGACACCTTCTTCGACCAGCACCGTCCCCACCTGAACAGCCGAGGCCCCGCACAGGACATGTTCAAACGCATCGAGCCCCTGCACGACCCCACCGGTCCCGATGATGGGAATGCGCCCTTCCAGCAATTTCCAGAATGCTCGCACATTCGCCAGCGCAACCGGTTTGATCAGCGATCCGCCCAATCCTCCAAAGCCGCCCTTCGGCTTAATGACCGGCGTTTCACGTTTGGGATCGACGACCAGACCATTCCCGACCGAATTGATCAAATTCAGGTAATCCACCCCGCAGCGTCGGATCACCTCGGCCATGACCGCGTGGTGCGCCGGATCGAAATAGGGCGGTAACTTCACGCCCATTGGAACGGTAATGAGGGGCCGCACCCGCTTGAGCAGCCGTTCTGAATCCACCGGATCGTAGGCGATCTGGGGTTTACCGGGAATGTTCGGACAGGAAAGATTCACCTCGATCAGATCCGGTTTCGCCTGATTAATCACACGCGCCATGGTGAGAAAGTCATCCTCACACAGGCCGGCGATGCTGGCGATCACAGGTTTCCCGAACTGTTTCAGCTCGGGAATCATCTCCGCATAGGCAAGATACCCAAGATTCGGGAGCCCCATGGAATTGATCGACCCACCGGAGAACCCGTAATACCGCGGCTCAGGATTGCCGGTCCTCGGCTCCAGGGTCATCGACTTGGTCACGATGGCTCCCGCTCGAGAACGTCCTAGTGCAAGGAGTTCCTCCCGCGTCATACAGAGCGCTCCGGAGGCATTCATGAAACAGGTCGGGAATTTCACTCCCGCAATGGTCACACTCAAATCCATGCTAGTCCTTTCTCCTGGCAGGATGTTGACAAACCTTGCCGCCGCACGCCACACATCGTCGCCGAAATCCGTGGTGCCTGGCTCATATGGGCGCGTTCATACGTCACGAGCACAGAGGCATCCTTCTCGAACATCACACATACTCCTTGGGAACTACGGCCTGACACACTGTACCAGCCGGCCGTCCCGCATATGCCACACATAGTCGGCTGCTGCCGCCGCACTATCGCTGTGCGTCACCAGCAATACAGAGTGTCCAAACCGTTGAGGTAACGTCCGAAACAACCGGACGATGTCCGCCCCTTGCTTGGAATCGAGGTTCCCGGTCGGCTCATCGGCCAAAATCAGCCGTGGTCGATGCACGATCGCCCGGGCAATGGCCACGCGTTGCTGCTCTCCTCCCGACAATTCGCTCGGCCGATGTGAACGTCGGGTGTCCATTCGCACCGCGACCAAGACCTCATCGACCCGTTCCGCCACCGCGGCCCCCTGCTCCCCCCTCAGCAGCAAAGGCAACGCCACATTTTCCGCAACCGTCAGACCGGGAATCAAATGAAACGCCTGGAAGACAATACCAATCAATTCCCTTCGTATCCGGGTCCATTCCATGGCACTTGCTTGGGTCACCGGCCGGTTCTCGATCGCAATGGTACCTGAGGTCGGCTGATCGAGGCCTCCGATCAGATTCAGTAACGTGCTCTTCCCGCATCCGCTCGGCCCCACAAACGCACAAAACTCCCCGCCGTGCACGTCGAGCGTCACATCTTGTAATGCCGACACCAGCGTCTCGCCTCGGCGATAGGCCTTGGACAGATTCTGCACACGTACTAACACGTTGCTGGGATCTTGCATGATGAGAACCGACGACCATGACAGATTGCGGGGGCACCCGGCAGGTGCCTCGGAGCGGCACAACGCGGAGCCATGGGAATCAACCCGATGCGGACGGAATCGTCCTATACCATACCCCGTTTATACCCCACAACCTTGACAGGCCGAGGGGTGTTCCGTGCACAATCTCGTGTGCACGGCCGATCTATTTTCACGGACCTCTGTCATGAGCCTACACGCCTTGTTCACAGACATGTTCCAACGGGCCTCACACCTGCTGATGCCTTCGGCCTGCGCCACCTGCGAACAACCTCTCACACATGATCCCACGCCGTTCTTCTGCCGCCGATGCTGGGAACTGATTCAACCGCTGCAAGGGCCGGCCTGTCCGCGATGCCACCGCCCCTTCGCGTCACCATACGCGACAGTCCATAGCCCAACGCATGAATGTCATGACTGCCGTACCCGCGCACCTCACTATTCGCACGTCTGGGCCGCCTATGCCTACTGCCCCCCACTACAGGACGCCATTGCCTTGTTTAAATATCGCGGGAAGGTGGGACTGGCGGATGCCCTGGGCGC
The DNA here is from genome assembly GCA_037045225.1 of Nitrospira sp. NCBI lineage: Bacteria > Pseudomonadati > Nitrospirota > Nitrospiria > Nitrospirales > Nitrospiraceae > Nitrospira > Nitrospira sp. The sequence goes on along the minus strand of JBAOHZ010000009.1, from coordinate 2,888,038 downwards.
GCTGCTCGTCCGAGCGCTCCCGGCAGACCTGGACGCTGACCTCCTGATGCCGATCCCGCTCCACCCCAACCGCCTTCGACAGCGAGAGTTCAATCAATCCCTACTCCTTGCCGATCGCATCGGGCCTGTGCTGAAACGCCCCGTATCCTATCGGAACTTGGTTCGTACCGTCGATACCGATCCGCAGACCACTCTTCACCGCTCGGCACGCCTGCAGAACCTCCGCCAGGCGTTCACTCTGCGGAAGCCCGAGGAAGTGGCCGACAAGCGCATACTCCTGGTTGATGATGTGTTCACCACCGGCACCACAGCCAACGAGTGTGCCGGAGTCCTGCGCAGGGCCGGCGCCAAAGACGTGGCCATCCTCGCGCTCGCCCGCTCCGTAGAGGCTGGTATGATACCGGACGCCTGGCTTCCTCCATCGGCCTTTGGCCAACCGCCCGCGCTGAGAGTCTAGCCCATGCCGATCTACGAATATCGCTGTCGCCAATGTGGCACACGAACGACCCGGTTGATCCTCAGCGTCAGCGCGGCGCCTCAACAGACGTGCGGGCACTGTCACAGTCCGAACCTGGAGCGGCTCCTCTCCCGGTTTGCGTCGCCGAAATCAGACGAAGCACGTCTCGAAGCCTTGTCTGATCCAAGCCATCTGAGCGGATTTGATGAAAACGACCCCCAGAGCATGGCCCGAATGATGAAAAAAATGGGGGAAGAAATGGGAGAAGACCTCGGGGATGATGTCGACGGAGCGATGGAAGGTGGGCAGGATGCGCCGCCCGGCATCGACCAGACCGACTTTGAATAACCGCCGGGTCCTGAATATTCACTTGACAGGATTGGTCGTGTCTCCTACCATCAGCCAAGAATAGCTATTCGGCCAAGTCCTATGCACCTACGTACAGATCCATCGATGCTTCTCTGTAGCCGTCCTCACGAGCGAGGCTGCCGATAATGTTTGCCGGCGAATACCTCTGCAAAGTCGATGACAAGGGACGCTTCCTGATCCCCTCTCCCCTTCGAGAACGTCTCGAGACCGAGGGTAATCAGGTGATGTTCGTCAAGAATACCGAGCAGACACTCTGGATGTACTCAGCCAAGGAATGGGAAAAGGTTCTGGAGCGGACCAGGATGACCCTGGACGAGGACCAAAGCCGTCTGTTCATGCACCATGTCATGTCGCAAGCCGGCACGTCAGATATCGATAAAGCCGGCCGCGTCCTGATTCCAAGCCGCCTCCGTAAGCTCGTTCCCATGGATGAAGATCAGGAACTCTTCCTCGTCGGAATGTATCACCGTCTGGAAGTCTGGGGACCGTCGGAATGGCGACGATATCTCACCAGAACGGAAGACCGGTACGAGCAGGATATGGCGAAGATCCAAAATCTTCTCTAGTGTAATAGGCAGGCCCTTGCGCCGCGTGTCCCGCCCCAGACAGTCCCCCCTTCCGATTCGGACCACCTCCTTCAGGCCTGCGCCTCAGACCGTACCACTTCCCGCAGAGCAGCCGGTGCTGCTACCCCGCTCCATCCGTAGACGAACCTCGGCCTCTCCCGTGACGTCCGTTACGTCCATCACCCTGACGACGAACGTGACGGACGATTCTATCGCGCTCACGTTGCCCGTTCCTCCTAGCGTGAACCACCAATACGCCACCGTCAACGGACGCCGCCTGCTCTCAGCGAGGGGCCGTGCGTACAAGGAACTCGTCGGGCAACAAATTCTGCTTGCGCTTGCCCAATCATCGAATCATGGTACTCTAAGACGAACTTTGAGCCGGGCGAGCCTCGCATTATCAATCCGGTTCTTCTTCGCCTCGGCGCTCCGTCGAGATACCGACGGAGGACTCAAGATTGCCCAAGACGCCTTATGCGAGGGCCTCGGCCTGAACGACAATCGGGTGATCGAAACTCACCTCTACAAGTACCAGGATCGCGACAATCCTCGCATGGAAATACTGTTATCGGTGGTGCCGCCGGCAACACCCGGATCCCCGTTTCCGGCCCCTCCGCCGACATCGCGTGCCGCGGTCACAACGCCACACAAGGACATCCCCACAAGGTAGCGCACGTGCACCGACCCTACAGCTATGGCATACCGACCGATTACCATTGATGCGCTGCGAATCGGCATGCACGTCGCCAAACTGGACGTGGCCTGGTTCCGTTCGCCCTTCATACGACACTCGTTCCTGATCCAGACCAACGAGCAAATCGAGAAGTTACGACGCGCAGGCATCAAAAATCTTTCCATCGACCCGAGTCGAGGAATCGATCTTCCGGCCCCCTCCGGCTCGCCCTCCTACCAACAACCAATCGTCGCGCACACACCATCCTTCCACGCGACGAGTGCATCGGAGGTCCGGTCTCTCGCAGCGATGACTCAAGAACTGTTGACGGCCAGAACGGCACGTGCCCAACTTGAAGCATCGGTACAAAGCACCTTTTCGCGCATTGCCCAAACAGGCATCGTCGATCGAGACGAGGCCGCACACACCGTGCACGCCATCAGTGCCGTCGCGCAGGCATTAAACTCTCATGCCTTGTTTATGGCATTCAGTCAGGGCCGCGATGGAGACGCCCCGCTCAGCCAGCACGCCCTCGCCACCTGCAGCTTTTCGATGATTCTCGCACACGCAGCCAGCTACGACCTCATGCTCATCCAGGAATTAGCCACCGGCGCTCTGCTCCACGATATCGGACTCCTGCAGGTACCGGCGAACATTCTTCGACGGATTCACGACACCTCCACCACGCTCACGGAACAGAATCGCCGAATCTATGAATCCCACGCACGTGGCGGCACGATCCTGCTCGAACGCCAGGGCGGGTTTGCCCCGGCCGTGGAACAGATTGTGGCGGAGCACCATGCGTACTTGAACGGAAGCGGATTTCCGGCGGAAACCAGCGGGGCCTTCACCTCGGATATGACGCGGATCGTGATGGTGACGGATCGGTACGACGAACTGCTGTCAGGATTCGGCGGCGCGTCGCCGCTCACCCCACACCAGTCGCTGCAACGACTGTATCAGGAAGGACAGGAAGGGAAATACGAGACCCGACTAATCTCGCTCTTCGTGAAAGTAATGGGTATTTACCCGGTCTATAGCTATGTCTCGCTGACGACCGGAGAACGAGCCATCGTCTCCGTCATCAACTCAGGAAAGCTGCACCAGCCCATCGTGACCATCACCCACGATTCCGAGGGACAGCCCTATATCGTTCCGCTCGTCATCGATCTCGCGAATCAGGATGAACAGGCTCCGGCCCGTGGCATTCGCTCCGTGCTGGGGACTATCCCCGCCGGATTCGATCGTGCCATCTCCTGATGCTCGCGCGACTCCATGTCCACATGGCCCGAACCAGTCGACAGCAGAACTGCCGGTCCGGCAGAGTCGTCATTCATACCGCAGGGCGTCGATCGGATTGAGGCGAGCGGCTTTGTTGGCGGGATAGAGCCCGAAGAATAATCCGACAGCCAGCGAGAACACAACAGCGGTCACAACGGCATCGAACGAAATGATGGTCGGCCATCCGGCGAACACCGTCGTGAGTCGCGCGCCGACAATGCCAACGACCACGCCGATGACACCGCCGAACAGACTCAGCGTCACCGCCTCGATCAGGAACTGCATCAGAATGTGCAGTCGTGTAGCACCCACCGCCATACGGACCCCGATCTCCCTCGTCCGCTCCGTCACCGACACCAGCAGAATGTTCATGATGCCGATCCCGCCGACCAACAGCGACACCGACGCAATGGCAAACAGCATCACCGTCAGCGTCTGACTCGTGCTCTCCTGCACCTTTCCGATATCGACCTGTGTCCGAATCGTGAAATCATCTGCCTGCTCGCCTTGGAGACGATGTCGAGTCCGCAAGACCTCACGAATCTGCTCCACCGCCTCCGGCAAATCCGCGCTCTGCTCAGTCGACGCAAACAGGGCCCCAACCGAACCCAGGAACTGACTACCGAAGACCTTCCGTTCGGCAGTCGTGAAGGGGATGAAAATCACATCGTCCTGATCGGACCCCTGAGCGGATTGCCCCTTGGGCGCCAGCACGCCCACCACCTGAAACGGCACATTCTTGATACGAATCGTCGCCCCGATCGCATCTTCCTCGAAATCAAAGAGATTTTCCAGCGTGGTCTGCCCGATCAGTGCCACGCGCGCCGCGCTTTCCAGATCGGTATGCGTAAACGGCCCACCGCTGGTAAAGGACCAATCCCGGATGGTGAGATAACTCGGTGAAATGCCGTTGACCGGCCCGTTCCAATTGCGGTTGCCGTTGACGATCTGCATCACATCCCGCTTCGCCCAGCCGGTGTCCGACAACAGGGGACTCCGCTTCTTGAGCTCAGCCGCATCACTGACGGTCAAGGTCACGGCTCCGCCCTGCCCACCCCGCACACCACCGACGGTGGTGGAGCCCGGCATGATGATGATCACATTCGTCCCCATACTAGCCACCTGCGCCTGCACGGCCGCACGGGCTCCCTGCCCGATACTGACCATCGCGATGACGGCCCCCACACCGATGACGATACCGAGCATCGTCAAGCCGGCGCGCAGCCGATTCCGACTGAGGATGCGCAAGGCAGTCATGACGGTGAGGAAAATAAAAGCCGGCATGGGTGTTCTACGGCACGACCGTCGCGCGCGGCGCGCGCCGCATATCCTGCACAATCTGGCCGTCTTTCATGACAAGTTCGCGAGACGCATAGGCGGCAATATCGGATTCATGGGTCACCAGGACGATGGTGATGCCGTCTTCACGATTGAGTTGGTCGAGGATACTCATGATTTCCCGGCTCGATGCCGTATCAAGATTCCCCGTGGGTTCGTCGGCAAAGAGAATCGACGGCGCTCCGACCAGCGCCCGCGCGATCGCCACCCGCTGCTGCTGACCTCCTGAAAGCTGCGTGGGATAATGCTGCTCCCGACCGGACAACCCGACTCGCTGGAGAGCCGCGGCAGCCTGTGTTCGCTGTTCCTTGATTGAGATCCCCCGATAAAACAGCGGCAATTGCGCATTCTCCAACGCGCTGGTCCGGGGAATGAGATTAAAACTTTGGAACACGAACCCGATCTGCCGGTTGCGGAGTTCGGCCAGGAGATCCGGTTTCGCCGCTGCGACATCCAAACCATCCAGCTCATATCGGCCACGGGTGGGCTGGTCGAGGCAGCCGAGGATGTTCATGAGGGTCGACTTACCAGATCCGGACGTGCCCATCACCGCGACAAATTCACCGCGATCGATGGTGAGGTTGATGCCGCGCAGCGCCTGCACCTCAACGTCGCCGACACGATAGATCTTCCAGAGGTCTTCGCAGACGATTAAGCCGGCCATAGAGACGTCGTCATCCGCCGCTCAGGAGGTATGTCTCGCCACACTGTTCACCGCGCGACGCTCAATGCACAATCAACCGTGCAGGAGGGAGCGCCGACCATCGAACAGTACGCATTTCACTACAGCCCGCGATCACGCCGAGCACCACGCTGTTGCCCCGATCCGAATCCTGGGGGCAAGTCGCCTCCCCTACGGTCGCCACGAGGGGAGTCGATCCCGATAATGACCTGGTCTCCCTCATTGATCGAAGTTGCGCTGACCTCAGCATAGGTCCCGTCTGAAATGCCCATCTCGACCGGGATTCGCTCCAGAGACTCGGTCACACCCTGCTTCCAGAGGGCGAACTGACGGGTTGCGGGTTGGGATGACCCGCCTCCGGTCGGACGGCCATCCCCCTCACCCTTGGCAGATCGGCCCACCGTCTTTTCATCGCGCACCGTCTTGGGCGGAGTAAAGCGCAGCGCCGAATTCGGCACCTTGAGAATGTTCTCTTTCTTCGCCACCACAATGGAGACGTTCGCCGTCATGCCCGGCTTCAAACGAAACGCCGGGTTCTCGAATTCGACCACCACATCGTAGGTCACCACATTCTGGATATTGATCGGCGCATTTCTCACCTGGCGCACCCGGCCGAAAAATTGCTCCCCGGGATAGGCGTCCACCGTAAACGAGGCCGCTTTTCCTTCGGCGATCCCGCCGATGTCGGCTTCGCTCACATTTGTGTCGACCTGCATCTTCGTCACATCTTCGGCAATCAAGAACAGCATGGGGATGGTAAAGCTGGCTGCAATGCGCTGCCCCACCTCCACGAGGCGCGAGATCACCACCCCGTCGACCGGTGAACGGATCACCGTATACTTCAGGTCCAACTCAGCCGCCTGCAGCATCGCCTCGGCCTGCTTGACCGCAGCCTCGGTGACTTTGAGCTGCGCCACCGCGCCTTCGGAGGCGGTCAACGCGACGTCCACTTCGTTCTGCGAGATGAATTGCTGTCCGATCAGCGACTTGGCCCGGTCCAGTTCCCGGCGCCGTTGCGCCAGATCGATCCGCGCCTTATCGAAGGCCGCCTTGGCGTTCGCCAAACTCGCAACCGCCTGATCGCGTCTGGCCTGGTAGGGAAAGGGATCGATGCGGGCCACCACCTGATTCGCCGTAACCTTGGAATTAAAATCCGCATGGAGACTCTCGATCATGCCCGAGACCTGACTCCCGACCTGAATCGTGGTGATAGGATTGATCGTCCCCGTGGCCGTGACCAGCGAGACGATGGTACCCCGTTCGACCGGCACCGTGCGATAACGCACCGGGACCTTCCGCTCGCCGTTGAAAAATACGTAGCCGGCGATGGCCAGACCCAGCACGAAGATCCCGATAATGACAACGATACGACGCATGAACAGGCCCTTTCACCATCGAACGACGAAGCCATTCTAGCAGGAATCGATTTTGCGATGCAGCACGCCTCCCCCAACCGACCACGACCAGGGCGCACCGGCGACGAAAACACGAAGGCCGTTTGCCTGTGACGGCAAACGGCCTTCCGAACCGATCTGTCCGCTATGAGCGGACGGTCATGACACGACTAGGGACTGACGGTGATGCGATCCTTGATATCGTCGAAGATGTCCTTTGGAACCACATTCTTCGCCACCAGCTCACCCTTCACGCGATACGGGCGATTACTCACGATCCGCTCGGCCACATCCTGGCTGATCCCCAATGTGAGAACCAGGTCGGTGGAGGCCACCTTATTAATATTCACCAACGCGACCGACGGAGCCGCCGCCTCTACCAGTCCGCCGGACGCGGCAGTCGCCGAGGCCGACTTTGAGGATGCGCTACCACCTATCGACGGCGCGGTCGACTCCGAGCGCGACGAGTTCGAGGGCAGCGACCGGGAACGCTCCTTCATTTCTTTCTGATAGCGCGCGACCAACGACTTCAACTGTTCGTTATGCCGGCGGGCCTCCTCATACTCCTGCTTCACACTCCGGTTTTGCGCGGTCAGCTGCTTAACCTTGTCGTCCAATTCCTTGGTCCGGGCATCAATGGTATCGCGTTCCTTGTCCCGACCATGCTGGATGCGCTGCAGTTCGTCGCGGGCAATCTGGCTTTCCGAACCGAACTTCGCGTTGAGATCCTTGAGCGTCTTCACCTGTTGCTCCAACGCGTTCTTCTGCGCACGCGCCCGCTCCAGGTCCCCCCGAACGGTGTCGGCATCGGCAAGCGCCTCATGATATTTCTTGTCACTTACGCACCCGCTGACGGCCATCGCGCTCATCAGCGCGAGCCCAGCCATCCACACATGCCTCATGCGACCCTCCCCTGTTCGACCTGGACCGATCGGACTACTTTCCTCTTGTTGTGTGTATGCCATCATCCCAACTTTGTCAACAAGATTGCCGATTGCGAAGCGCCGGATGGTGCATCCGTGATGACCCGATAAAATGTGACGACCCTTGACTGCCGGAGAGCAGTCTGGGAATATGCAACGACTGTTCGGCGACCAACCACCAGCAGACTCACAAACCATCCCACACAGACCATTATGATGAACTGGGGCCCGGAGCTCGCCGTCATTCTCGGCATCATCGAAGGACTGACGGAATTTCTTCCCGTTTCCTCGACGGGCCATCTGATTCTCGTCGGGCACGCGCTTGGATTCACGGGAGACATCGCCTCAAACGTGGAAATCTCGATCCAGCTGGGGTCGATCCTCGCCATCATCGCCTACGAACGCACCAAGCTAGCCTCGCTCGCGGCACATGCGCTCCGCGAACAACGTGACTTTCGAGCGCTCGTGGCGTCACGCGGCACAGCGCCCTGGTCGACGCTCATTCCACAGTCCATTCAAGCCCAGCCCAATCTCTGGTTTGTCATCGGTCTGGGACTGGCCTTTTTGCCAGCGGCATTCGTGGGGTTCTTCGCTCACAAGTCGATCAAGGCCTATCTCTTCTCACCGACGACCGTGGCGATCTCGCTGATTGTGGGCGGCATCATCATCCTGCTGGTCGAACGCATGCGCGACCGCGTGCGCGTGACGGAACTGCTCCAGGTCACCCCTCGCTTGGCCCTCTGGGTCGGCCTGGCCCAATGCGTCTCATTAATACCGGGCATGTCCCGTTCCGGCTCCACGATTGTCGGCGGGCTGCTGGCCGGTCTCGACCGCCGTGTCGCGACCGAATACTCCTTCTTCCTGGCCCTCCCGACCATGATCATCGCGACCATCTATCAAATGTTGAAATCGCAGGCCGCCTTCAGCCAGGACGACTACGTCGCCCTCGGGATCGGCCTGGTGGTCTCATTTGCCGTCGCCTGGGCCGTCATCGCCGCGTTTCTCACCTATGTACAACGCCACAGCTTGAGCGTCTTCGCCTACTACCGCATGGTGCTGGGCGTCCTGGTACTGTTGGTCGTGCGCTAACTCAATCGATAACGAGGAGCCGATCGAGCATGGCAAATCAAACGGACAGCGTCCACGTCTACGATACCTGGGTCAAGGGAAAGAAGGGCAAACTCCACTTCGACGTGATGACCACGAATCAGGAACAGGCGCTGACGCTCGCCAAGCAATACCTGCTAGGAATCGGTGAACCGAACGCCGTCATCACCGTCAAGGAATGCCAGTTCTGCCACAGCGAGCCGCTCGTCATGTTTTCGGAAGCGCAACAACGCCAGTTCCGGGAACAAGGCGGCTTCATCGTTACCATGCCCGTCTGAGTGGACTCGCACGAAGCAATGAGTGCGGATCGCTGACTGAACGGGTGAACACGGCGCCGGCCGGCCTGTTCAGCCCCCTGTCAGGAGGGAGGATTGTCGGGAACCACCGGAGTCGCCTCCGGCTCCTTCTCCAACGCAAAGTGCAGAATGAGAAACGCCACCCCGACGGTAATCGCCGAGTCCGCGACGTTAAACGCGGGAAAATGGTAGGCATTGAAATAAAAGTCCAGAAAGTCGATCACTTCCCCGTACCGCAAACGATCCAGTAAGTTCCCGATCGCCCCGCCGAGAATCGCCGCCACGCTCAGCCGTCCCATCCAATCATCCTTCGGCATGCGAACCAGAATCGTACCCAATAACCCCACGGCAAAGATCGAGGTCACGCCGAAAAACACGAACCGGAACGAGCTGCTGCTGGAGGACAGAAACCCGAAAGCCGCGCCGGGATTCCGGATGTAGGTGATGCTGAAGAAGTTGGCCACGACCGGAATAGATTCATGGAGCCGCATGGTCTCCATGACATAGACCTTCGTGACCTGATCCAGTACGACAATCGCCAGACTCAGCACACCGAGCAGAAGATAGCGGACAGATGGGCTCAACGGACCGCCTCAACACAACGGTCACAGAGGGTCGGATGCTCAGGGAATGTCCCGACCGTTCCTCGGTAATTCCAGCACCGTTCGCACTTCACGCCCGTCGCCTTCTCCACGGTAATAGCAAAACCGGGATTCTCGGGCAGATGCGACGCGGGCTGCAGAACCACGTCGGAGACGATGAAAAACGCCGGAAGATCCTGGCCGTATGTTTTCAGGAGATCGTACTGGGCCGATTGAGCCTCGATCAGCACCTTCGCCTCCAGCGGCGCCCCGATCACCTTCTCACGGCGTTGCACTTCCAGCGCAGCCTGGACCGCCGTTCTTACTTCAAGCAACCGCTCCCACCGCTCAGCTAGCTTTGCGTCTGCCCAGCGAGGATCGACTTCCGGGAACATCGCCAAGTGCACACTGTCGGCCTTCGCAGCTACCCGCACCGATTCCGGCAACATCCGCCAGAGTTCCTCCGCCGTAAAACTCAGCACAGGCGCCATCAACTTCGTGAGGGCCACCAAGATATCGAACAACACCGTCTGCGAGCCGCGGCGCAAGGGAGAATCTTTCCGAAACGTATAGAGCCGGTCTTTCAGGATATCGAGATAGACCGCGCTCAAGTCGACGGAACAGAAATTGTTCAACGCGTGGAAAATCATGTGGAACTCAAATTCGTCGTACCCTTTGCGTACGCGCGGGATCAGCTCGCCCAGACGCATCAAGGCCCATCGGTCGAGCTCAGGCAACTGCTCAAACGGCACGCGGTGTTGCGCCGGATCGAAGTCATAGAGATTGCTCAGCAAGAAGCGGCAGGTGTTACGGATCTTCCGGTAGGCTTCGATGAGATGGTTCAGGATCTCCTGTGAAATCCGCAGGTCTTCACGATAGTCCTGGGCCGACACCCACAGTCGAAGGATCTCCGCGCCCGATTGCTTGATCACATCCTGCGGTGCTACGACGTTGCCCGCCGACTTCGACATCTTCCGCCCCGCGCCATCCAGCACGAAACCATGCGTCAGCACGGCCTTATATGGCGCGCGATGGTCGGTGATCACGCCGGCCAACAGGGCGCTATGGAACCAGCCGCGATGCTGGTCGGAGCCCTCCAGATACAAATCCGCCGGATACCATTGCCGAGGCTTGAGCACCGTCGCATAACTCACGCCGGATTCGAACCACACGTCCAGAATGTCACGTTCCTTTTCAAATTCCGTCCCGCCGCAACCTTCGCACTGAGTGCCGGCAGGGAGCAACGCGGCAGCCTGGTTGGCAAACCAATAGTCGGTGCCATGCTGCCCGATCAAATCGGCGACATGATCGATCACCCGCGGATGCGCTAACACCTTGCCGCATTTCAGGCAGGTAAACCCCGGGATCGGCGTACCCCAGACGCGCTGACGCGAAAGGCACCAGTCGGGCCGGTTCTCGATCATCCCGTTAATCCGGTCACGTCCATAGGCCGGGATCCAGCGCACCCGCTCAATCTCCGCCAGCGCTTCCTTCCGCAACTCATTCGTCTCCATCGAAACGAACCATTGCTCCGTCGCGCGAAAAATGACCGGCTGCTTGCAGCGCCAACAATGGGGATAGGAGTGATTGAGCGAACCCTGACCGAGCAACCGGCCGTTCGCCTTGAGGTGCTCCACGATTTTCGGATTGGCTTTGAAGACATGTTGGCCGGCGAACTCAGGGACGGCCTCCGTAAATCGTCCACCGTTGTCGACGGGCGCTAAAATTTCCAGGCGCTCTCCGACGCTGGACTTGGCATTGTGCTCCAAGACCAGCAGGTAGTCTTCCATACCGTGGCCCGGCGCGATGTGCACGCAGCCCGTTCCCTGCTCCAACGTCACGAAGTCGCCCAGGAGCAACGGTGAGAGCCCGGTCGTCAATGGACGTTGCGTCTCCAGCCCTTCGAACCCCTCCGCGCCTTTCTTGACGCCCACGACCTTGTAGGCCGGGAGGTTGCAGGCCTTCGCCACCGATTCCACCAACTTCTCGGCGATGACGAGCAACTCGTCGCCGACCTGCACAAACGCATAATCGATGTCGGCATGCAGACAGACCGCCTGGTTCGCGGGCAGGGTCCAGGGGGTGGTCGTCCAGATCAAGACAGAGGCACTCTTTACATCGGCAGGGAACGTCAGGCCGCCGAATCTCTTGCTCAAGACAGCCGGGGGACTCACCAGCGGAAACTTCACATAGACCGAGGGCGACGTGTGATCGTCGTATTCGACCTCCGCTTCGGCCAGCGCGGTCTGATCCTGAGTGCACCACAAGACCGGCTTCAGCCCCTTGTAGACCCCGCCCCGCTCGACGAAGCGCCCGAACTCGCGGATGATCGTGCCCTCGTAGGCAGGATTCAATGTGAGATAGGGTTGTTGCCAATCGCCCAACACACCCAACCGTTGAAACTCTTCCCGCTGAATCGAGACGTATTTCTGAGCATATTCCTTACAGAGTTTGCGGATCGCGAGGGCATCCAGGTCTCGCTTTTTGTCACCCAGATCCTTCAACACCTGATGTTCGATCGGCAACCCGTGACAGTCCCAACCCGGCACGTAGGGGACTTGATATCCCGACATCGTCTTCGATTTGACAATGATGTCTTTCAGAATTTTGTTCAGCGCATGGCCGATGTGGATCCGCCCGTTCGCATAGGGCGGTCCGTCATGCAACACATACCGCGGGAAGCCTTGGCGGGATTCCTGGATACGTTCGTACAGCTTTTCCTGCTCCCATCGAGCGAGCATCTCCGGCTCTCGCTGCGGCAGGTTCGCCTTCATCGGGAAGTCGGTCTTGGGCAAATTGAGGGTCGATTTATAGTCCATAGGATGATCTATCTGAGGAACGAAAGAGTCATGAAGTGCGCGTAAAAAGAGGACTATACCGAAACGGGGCGAGAGGAACCAGTGGTTTGTTGTGACTACGACTATAGGGCTCAGTCATCCTCATTATTCGGAGGCGATCGAAGGCAGATGCGAGGCGTTCGAGACCGAAGCCCGCCGTGGCTTCTCGCAAGTGAGGCTGACGCAGGCGTACTGCTAGTACGTCGAGGAGGCTGAACGAGAAAAGCCGCGCCGGGCGAGAGGATCGAACGACGTAGCCGGCCTTTCTCAACAGCCTGTCAACTGAGGGCCATCATGCGGTCCAGGGCCACCTTCGCCAACTGCTTTTCGTCATCCGGAACCACGATCCGGTTCACGACATGGCCGTCGGCCAGGTTTTCCAACGCCCAGCAGAGATGCGGGGCATCGATCCGGTACATGGTGGCGCATTGGCAGACCGTCGAGGAGAGGAAAAACACCTTCTTGTCGGTCTGCTCATGCTTCAAGCGATTGACCAAATTCAATTCTGTTCCGACCGCCCAGGTGGTGCCCGCCGGCGCTGCCGTAATGGTGCGGATGATGAACTCCGTCGAGCCGACCAGGTCGGCCTTGTTCACCACATCCTCATGGCATTCGGGATGCACAATCACCTTGGCGTCCGGGTACTGCTTGCGGAAATAGTCCACGTGGGAAGGCTGGAACATCTGATGCACGCTGCAATGGCCCTTCCAGAGGATTAACTTGGCTCGCTGAATCGCCTCTACAGAGTTACCGCCGCGAGGCATGTAGGGATCCCAGACGATCATCTGCTCGCGGGGAATACCCATCTTATTGGCCGTGTTGCGGCCCAAGTGTTCATCGGGGAAAAACAGGATCTTCTCGCGCCTCGCCCAGCTCCATTCGATGACCTTCCGCGCGTTGGACGAGGTGCAGGTGAGCCCGCCATGTTCGCCGCAGAAGGCTTTCAGAATGGCTGCGGAATTCACATAGACCGCCGGCATGACCGTCTCTTCGACCGGCAACACGCGCCCGAGCGCATCCCAGCACTGCTCGACCTGCTCGATCGCCGCCATGTCAGCCATGGAACAGCCCGCCGCCATGTCGGGGAGAATGACCGTTTGACTGGAACGGCTCAACACGTCGGCGGTTTCCGCCATGAAGTGCACGCCACAAAACACGACATAGGGGCGGTCGGAACGCTGCTCGGCCACTTGCGCAAGGATCAGAGAGTCGCCCCGGAAATCGGCATGCTGAATGACTTCATCGCGTTGATAATTATGGCCGAGGATCATCACCCGGTCGCCCAGCGTCCGTTTGGCCGCGCGGGTCCGTTCGAAGAGTTCTTCGGCAGACAAGGCTTGATAGTCGGTAATGGGACGAGGAAGCGTGGCGACCGTTTTCACCTGCAGCCTTTCGGTTGATAGAAAAAACTATACCACGAGGGAACTTACACTGTCTGATTCTACGACACCCCTTCCCGCACAATCAATGAAACCAGCCATGAGAAGAGGGCCTAGAAAGGGTTAGGAAGATGGGGCGAAGGGACCGGGGATGAGGGAACAACGGCAGTGCTAGGCAAGCGATTGGTCCGCAAAGACCCTTGCATGAGCACCAGACTAAGCCTCGCCGGCAACCGGCGCAACAGCGGCGGGACAAAAAACAACCGATATCCCCGGCATCAAGGGCCGAGGATCCTTCGGCGGACGTCACTCCAGGAAACGAGGTGAGGGTGAGACGACTCGAGGTCCTTGAAGCGGCGTGCGACTTCCTGCTCCCAATCCGTTTCGGTGGCCGCATCAACACTCGTATCCAGGTTGCCCAACAAGGACCCAGTCATGGCAAGCGTTCTTTTCAGACTTGCGGTAAAATATCGCTGTAACGAGTCGCCTTCCCTTCAGGAGGCTTACATGACACGGAGCAACCAGTCTCAGCGCGACCACGATCTGCGAGAACGTGCGCTCAAATTATTTCCGTGGATCTGTGCGCACTGCGGGCGTGAATTCGACGGGAAGAAACTGAGCCAGCTCACGGTCCACCACAAGGACCATAACCATGCCAACAATCCGCCCGATGGGAGCAACTGGGAGTTGCTCTGTCTCTACTGTCACGACAATGAGCACCAGCGATACCAAGCCGCTGGCGAGTCGGAAGAATCGCCGCCTCGCCGGAAGCAAGACCAACCTTCGACCTTCACGCCCTTCGCCCATCTCTCAGACTTGCTCAAACACAAAACCTAGCCAAAGAAACAATCGCCGCGAAACGGACGGGAAGCCTCCACGCTAGCGCTGGTGGCATCTTCAGCCTGACTCACGGCGACGAGTCGGTCTGCCCGACCAGCAGTGCACCTCTACCTACACCACAATAACAGCCTGACCAAACCGCTCCTCCCCTCACGATAATTTGATTGCATGCCCTCCCGCAGAATAGTAACATTCGAGTTACTATTCTGCGTCAGAGATACGCATCCTCGAATATCTTGACCTCAAATCTAGGTCGCCTTTTGCCACATGGTTCGAAGGCCTCCCTGCTGTCGCTTCAGCAAAAGTTGCCGCAGCGCTCTATCAGCTAGCTGCTGGAAACTGGTCGAACGTGAAGGGGGTTGGGGCTGGAGTCTTTGAGCGGAAGATCGATGTTGGGCCGGGATATCGTGTCTATTTCGGTAAGGACGGAGACCGTCTTGTCATCCTACTAGGCGGCAGCACAAAGCAACGCCAGCAACAAGCGATCGAGACGGCTAGAGAGCGCTGGGCAAATTACCGTCGTCGTAAGGATACCAAGAAAACGTAACAGGGAACGGAGAAACCTATGCCACTCACACGACAGTTCAAAGACACGGTCACGGCCCGCGTGGAGCGTGATCCGCGCTTTCGTGAGGCGCTGTTTACCGAGGCGATGAATGCCTATTTCGCCGGCGATACCACTGTGGGCAAAGCCATCCTCCGTGATCTGGTTAATGCCACCATCGGGTTTGAAGAGTTAGCCCTGACCCTCAAGAAGCCGAGCAAAAGCCTGCATCGGATGTTGGCCCCGCGCGGGAATCCAAGTACAGACAACTTCTTCAGTATCTTAAGCGCGCTCCAGAAGAAGACTCACGTCAAATTGCGCGTGACGGCCAAAGCCAGCTAAGAGCGAATGGCTTTGTGCCTGCGCCACTCTCACTCCCTTCGGTTGACTCCGCTTCCGCTTGACGATGAACGCGCTTCTCGCCAAGTAGAAGGGCGACTAGCCCGCATTATTCAGGAGTGCACATGCCCCACGTATTGATCATTCACGACGTCGATGCCTACCCAGCCTGGAAAGCCGTCTTCGACGACGCGGCGGATCTCAGGAAACGTGCCGGGGAAATCAGTTACCATCTCCTGCGGTACGATGAGGATGCCAACCGCATCGTCCACTTCTCGGCCTGGTCTTCGTTAGAAAACGCCCGGCGATTCTTCGAGTCGCCGGAGTTGGTCGAATTGAGGCGAGCCGCCGGCGTGAAGGCGCCGGAGTTTCTGTATCTACACGAAATTGAGCGAGGGATCCTCTAGCCACGCCCTCCATCGGAACAGAGAAGAGGGCCGGCGGTGTAAAGCCACCGGCCCTCTCACACCCCGCCATGTTAACCTAGCGGGATGCTGGCTCATGCTCCTTGAGATCGGAGAGGGCCTCTTTGATCACCCTCATCGTATGCTCGATGTCATGATTCTTCTCCCGCTTGGACTCTCGTTTGGCATCCCGAGGCTCTTTTTTCAGCACCGCCCCATGCTCCATCAACGATTCCTTGAATCGTCCGAGATAGTATTCATAGTCGGTCCGCCCTAGGGTCGCGATGGCCTGCTCCTTTTTATCAAGAAGAGCGCTCGTATAGAGCTGCCGTGCCTCCTCGATTCGAGGGGCGGTGTGACGGAGACGACCACCGGCCTCCTTTGCGGACGCCACCTCCCCCATCCGATCCCCCATGTCGAGCACCTTATAGTCCTTCGCCAGCGGCGCAGCCAACGCCACACGCGCATGAAAAGCCACCGCACGATCGCTGAACCGGTCACTCACCTCCCGGAGCGTCTCGTTCCCTTGACGGAGTATGGCGCTCCCATCGAAATTGAGGATACGACCCACGTCGTCAGAGAAGAAGTCCTGCGCAATAAACTCTTCGTCGTAGCCCCGTGGAGGAGCGACACGGAGGGTCAGGGCTTCAGAGACAATATCTTCCGTCTCCATATGGAGGGCGATCTGGATCGTGTAGTATCCCGGCTCGGCAATATCCCACCCGTTCCGCCCGACCGAGACGAAGAGCGAATCGGTCACAAATTCCCCGGGCATCACCACCTGAGCCTGCAGATCGTGGCAATAACGCGCAAACGGCATGTACTGCCGAGCCGCCTTGCCCCGCTTCTTGACGATGACGGTCATATGATCCGTCATGGACAACAACTCCTTTTCCAGCACCAGCGGGCGCGAACCGATATTGGTGAGCTTGAGCTCAAGCACGACCGGTTCGAGGAATTGGTAGGTGGCTTGTGCCCGATCGACTCGAAGGTTGAGCTTCAACGCGGGCTCCGGTGACACGTTCGCCTGCTCGAATCCATGGTGATCGAACCAGTCGGCATTCCCCATCTGCACAAACCGCTCCGGCGCATGGCGCATGAAGACCAACTCGTTGTCACTGAACCGAAAGGCAAAGTCGGCAAAAAACGCGGTCTGTCCGCCGGACACGTTGTATGGATAATTCATGAAACTGCGGGCTTCCGGCTCGTTCGCCAACGGGATCCATGGAGTCCCCCAGTCCGGCGGGTGTTGCTTCTGCCACGAGTGCGCCAGGTTGAACGCATGTCCCATTTCATGGCACGCCGTCCAGAACCGCATCCGCTCGACCCACGCCGCCGGTTTGGCATCGCCGGTCGGGGCTGTCGCAATGAACGACTCGTTGAAAATCGCCGTCCCCTGGCGATGGTTCGACCCGATATCGTCGAACATGATGCCGCCCAGACTCGTGCCTTGCTCGTGCAGCCTGGCAAACAACACCCACAGCGACCACTGCGCCTTGCCCGCAAATCGCGACCAGTACACTTGCATCGCATCATGCATCTCATTGTCGCTCCACCGCGCATTCGGGCCCGCATCGCCGATGGGAACGATGCTATCGCTGCCGGACTTCCGCACATCGAACCCGGCCCTTCGATACACGTCTTCAATGCTGAGCGTCTCGTTCGGCAACGTGGCTGGACGATTCGGGTGGGCATGGGTACCGATGCGCGTGGTTGCGGTGACGCCGGTGGCGCAATCGAACTCGAATTCCACCTGCCTGAAATACGATGATTTGAACGCCAACGTTCTCGTACGAACGGATGTGCCTCCTCCTGAGAGTCGCACCACGGCTTTGCGCTGGCTGGAAAGAAAGGACGCCGTCGTCGTGATCTCGACGGTGGTGTAGGGAAAACTGGCGACAGCGCCATCCTTGAACCAGATCGAGCCGGTCCAGGCGTTCGGCCCGGATGCGGTGAGACGGGCAATCCAATGCACACGTGTGGCGACAATGCCATAGAGCGTTCCGCTGGCCATCATTTGCGGATAACGCCCGTCGACATCGAGACGCAGCTCTTCACGAAGAAAACTCCAGGGAAGGAGTTCTTCAATTTGCCCCGGACCGGCTGCTGGTGTCGCCGCACCCGGCAATGGTTGAGGCAGGGGAATGGGCTGAGTCGGCAAGGGGCCCGGCACCGGGACGGGAGACGTGACGATCCGGGAAACGGCATACAAACCGCTCACACGAACACGAAGCGGCCAGGGCAGGATGGGGATGAGAGGCTCTACTCCCGGACGGACTCGTTCGGCGGCTTCGGCAAGATACTCCTGATCCATGTGGTCTTGCTCTTCCATGTTGCGCCTCCTGTTGTGATAGGTCGCGACCGTCATGCGTAACCGCTGATTCGGCACACCTCGTCACAGGTACCCGAAGGGTTCGTACGAAGTTTTCCAGGCGAGAGTCCCTTCCGTTGTGAGTGACACACCGAGATAGGTCGGACGATCCACCGGAACCGATGTCGTTTGGGCTACCCCCCTCTTGCCCAGCACGACCACGACCACGACCGGGGTATGAGTGACGTCGACTTCCACAGCAGCCGCATATCCCGTCTGTCGCCGCGTCGTGAGGTCGGCGCTGACCAACGCCTCTCGAGCATCCACCAGCACACGCACATCGTCGTGATGAAAACCTTCCTGCAACGCGATGTGCAGCAACACGAGCCACCTCGTTCAAACCGTGGAACGATCGACATTGCCTAGGGGAGACATCCCCTGCGTTTCGCTGCTGATGAATAGGAGCAAACGGTGTACCGAGTGACGTGGTTGTCCGAACGGGAAAAGTGAGAGAAATACGGGCATTTAGAAGACAGCGAAATGTCTTGCCGCTCTCAGCAGGGTGACGCTGAGCAGGCACACACGACGCAGACTTCACGGGACTCGTGAGGCCTGCCAACGGGTGTCCTCGTATCCGATACGATACGAGGGCGGTATCTGATGCGATACACGCGTCCTGGTCGCAGCTGCGAATCCGCGATGGCGACAGCAGCGCTCGTGAATAATACAGGCTAGGCCTTCTGGAAGATTGACTTCGCCCTGGCGGGTCGGTACGATCACTTTCGACAGCTAGGGGTGCCATCCGGCTGAGAGTCCGAGTGATCGGGCGACCCTCACAACCTGACCTGGGTAATACCAGCGTAGGGAAGCGACCGGTTGACTGGCTTCGTGATCGCGTTAAGCCGCACCCTCGCTGGATGCGGCTTTTTTTATTTCGGCTGTCAGACGCTCACCTTCGACGAAAGGATGTCCGCTATGAGCGAGGCCCATACACAGAACGGTTCCAACAACGGCCACGGCTCCAAGCCCTCGACCGCACGCCTCACCACGACCCCGTTTGCGGCCTCGCACAAGGTGCACGTCGACGGTGCGCTCCCCGGTGTCCGAGTCCCGATGCGCGAAATCAGCCTGACGCCCACACAGTCGGCCAACGGCCAGGGCTCCACACCCAATCAGCCGATTACGATTTACGACACCTCCGGCCCTTATACCGATCCAAATGTAACGATCGATGTGCGCGCCGGGTTGCAACCCTTGCGCCGGGCCTGGATCGAGAGTCGTCAGGATACGGAAGAACTTCCGCAGGTCACGTCCCAGTATGGACGTCAGCGAGCGGCGGACCCGAAATTGACCGACCTCCGGTTTACCCATATTCGGAAGCCGCTTCGGGCCAAGGCAGGACACAACGTCAGCCAGATGCACTATGCCAAGAAGGGCATCATCACACCTGAAATGGAATTCATCGCCATCCGGGAGAACCAATCCAGGGCAAGGGCCAAGGAGTTGATGGCATCGAGCAACGGCCATGGCGGCGGCGTGCTGCAGCATCCCGGTCAGGCCTGGGGTGCGCGTATTCCCGCCATCATCACCCCCGAATTCGTGCGCGACGAAGTGGCCCGCGGACGCGCCATTATCCCGAATAACATCAATCACCCGGAAACCGAACCGATGATCATCGGCCGGAACTTTCTCGTGAAGATCAATTCGAACATCGGTAATTCCGCGGTTGCTTCCTCGATCGAGGAAGAAGTCGAAAAGATGATCTGGTCGATCCGTTGGGGCGCCGACACCGTCATGGACCTCTCGACCGGGAAGAACATTCACGAGACACGCGAGTGGATCATCCGGAACTCCCCCGTGCCGATCGGCACCGTGCCGATCTATCAGGCACTCGAAAAGGTCAACGGCAAGGCCGAAGATCTGACCTGGGAAATTTTCCGGGATACACTGATCGAGCAGGCCGAACAGGGCGTCGATTATTTCACGATCCACGCCGGCGTCCTGCTGCGCTATGTCCCGATGACGGCGAAACGCATGACCGGCATCGTCTCACGTGGTGGCTCCATCCATGCCAAATGGTGCCTCTCGCACCATCAGGAAAACTTCGCGTATACCCACTTCGAAGAGATCTGCGAAATCATGAAAGCCTACGATGTGGCCTTCAGCCTGGGCGATGGCTTGCGGCCCGGTTCGATTGCCGATGCCAATGACGAGGCGCAGTTCGCCGAACTGGAGACCTTGGGCGAACTCACCAAGATCGCATGGAAACATGATGTCCAGGTGATGATCGAAGGGCCCGGCCATGTGCCAATGCATATGATTCAAGAGAACATGGAGAAGCAGTTGAAAGAATGCCAGGAGGCGCCCTTTTATACGCTGGGGCCGCTCACCACGGACATTGCCCCGGGGTATGACCACATCACGTCAGGCATCGGTGCGGCGATGATCGGCTGGTATGGCTGCGCAATGCTCTGTTACGTCACGCCGAAAGAACACCTTGGCCTCCCGACCAAGGAGGACGTGAAGGTCGGAGTCGTCACGTACAAAATTGCCGCCCACGCCGCAGACCTGGCCAAGGGCCATCCTGGCGCGCAAGTGCGTGATAATGCCTTATCGAAGGCGCGCTTCGAGTTCCGCTGGGAAGATCAATTCAACCTGTCCCTGGACCCGGACACCGCTCGCTCGTACCACGATGCCACGCTGCCGGACAATGCCGCGAAGGTCGCGCATTTCTGCAGCATGTGCGGACCGCATTTCTGTTCGATGAAGATCACGCAGGACGTCCGCGACTATGCCGCGCAGAAACAGCTGGAAGAGCAACAGGCCATCCAGATCGGCATGAAAGAAAAGTCTGAAGAATTTAAGAAGGCCGGTGCCGAGATTTATCTGTAGGCTGAAAAAATAGCTGCCAGGCAAGGCCGCAGGCGACTCCACACCGGAGGTGTCCCCTCTCAGGGGTACGTTGAGGATGTGGAACAGCTGAGCACGAAGCCGGAAGCCGTTTTCAACAGCCGTTGAAGGGAAAGACCGCATGGGGAAGCCAAAACCGGCGCCATTACGCGAGCGCGACATCACCCGCCAGATTGCGCGGGAATACTATAAAGAGTTCGATCAGCTGATCGAGAGTGACGTCATCATCGTCGGCGCCGGGCCGTCCGGCCTCATTTGCGCCCACGATCTTGGTCGGATGGGCATCAAGACCCTCATCGTCGAACAAAGTCTCGCCCTGGGCGGCGGTTTTTGGTCCGGCGGGTATTTGATGAACAAAGCCACCATCTGCGCCCCCGCGCATAAGATTCTCAAAGAAGTGGGCGTGCCCTGTAAGCAGATCAAGGAATGCCCAGGCATGTATATGGTCGATCCTCCACATGCCACCGGAGCCTTGATTGCCGCCGCCTACAATGCCGGCGCGAAGATTATGAACCTGACGCGGGTCGTCGATCTGATCCTGCGCCGCGAAGGTGTGCTGGAAGGCGTCGTCGTCAACAGCACCACCGCCGAAATGGCCGGGCACGATATCATTCATGTCGATCCGATCGCCTTGGAGAGTAAAATCGTGGTCGATGCCACCGGACATGACGCCGTGGTGGTCAACCTCCTGCACAAGCGCGGGCTCTACCAGCAGGTGCCGGGCAACGGCGCGATGTGGGTGTCGCGGTCGGAAGAGGAAGTGATGGACCGGACCGGGGAAGTCTCCCCCAATTGCTTCGTAATCGGGCTGGCCGTCGCAGCCGTGTTCGGCACGCCACGGATGGGCCCGGCGTTTGGATCGATGTTACTCTCAGGCCGGTACGGTGCAGAGTTGATTCAAAAGAAGCTGAAACAAGGCAAGAGCGTATAGCTGATAGCAAATGGCTGGCGGCACGGAACCAGACACTCTGATCTGCTATTCGCCATAAACCATCGGCTCTTGTGACCACACATGGATGTACAAGATTTTCTCATACAGGGCGACGGCAGCGAAGAAGACAAGCGCGAAGCCTGGCAGCTCTTTCAGCAAGCCTACGAACAGCAGATGAAGGGGAAGCTGGAAGAGGCCGTGAATCTGTATAAACTCTCGCTTGCGACGCATCGGACGGCTGAGGCCTATACGTTCCTCGGATGGACCTACAGTTTCATGGGCAAGTTGGACGAGGCCATCGACGAATGCCACAAGGCCATCGCCTGTGACCCACACTTTGGGAACCCGTACAACGATATCGGCGCCTACCTGATCGAAAAGGGCGATCTGGACGACGCGATTCCCTGGTTTCAAAAAGCCATGCAGGCTCAACGCTATGAAAGCCCTGCTTTTCCCCACCTGAACCTGGGCCGCGTCTACGAACGCCAGGGCAAGTGGAGCGAAGCCATCGACTGTTACAAGCAAGCGCTGGCCCTCAACCCGAACTATGCGCTGGCAAAAAAAGCCCTGGGCCGGCTTATCAGTTCATTGAATTAGCGACCCACAGGACAGGAATACGATGAGCACCACTATTTTAGTGGCCGTGACCGACATTTTCTTTTACACCAAGGTGCGCGATGCTTTGCGGCCGCAGGGCTATACCCTGGACCGGATTCGTACCCAGGACGAGGTCGCGGAGAAAACGGCTTCAGCCACCCCGGCCGCCCTGATTCTCAACATGAACGACCTGACCCTTGATGCCTTCAAAGCGCTGGAAACGCTGCGAGCCAACCCCGCATTGCGCTCGCTCCCCATCCTGGCCTTTGCCAATCACGAAGAAGTGGACACCTGGCGTCGTGCCAAGGAACTGGGCGTGACCAAAGTGGTGTCCCGAAACGAATTTTCCGCACGAATGAGAGAGTTGGTCGAAGAAGTCACCGCCAACAGCGCTCAGCCATCAGCCGTCAGCTCCGAGCTGAATGCCGACCGCTGAACGCAGAGAGCAACCATCCAATGAAACAATCCCGACTCCACGATCAGCACCAACAACTGGGCGCCATTTTCGAGGACACCGCAGGATGGTCGATACCGACCCACTACGGCGACCCTGCAGCGGAATATGCCGCCGTCCGTGGCGCCGTCGGCCTGTCCGACCTGTCACACCGCGGGAAGATCAAGGTGACCGGCGACGATCGCGTCAAGTGGCTGCAGAGCATTATCAGTAACGACCTCCTCCCGCTCCAAGCAGGGCAGGGACGCTACTCCAGCTTCCTGACCCATAAGGGGAAAATGCTCGGCTACTTCCGGGTGTATGTTCAAGCCGATGCGGTGTGGATTGAAGATGTGGGCGAAGTGGGTGATGCCACGTTTCTCGCGCTCAGGAAATTTCTCCTCTACGGCACCAAGGCGAAGATGGAG
Organism: Nitrospira sp.; assembly: GCA_037045225.1. Lineage (NCBI taxonomy): Bacteria > Pseudomonadati > Nitrospirota > Nitrospiria > Nitrospirales > Nitrospiraceae > Nitrospira > Nitrospira sp. Next base: position 2,864,418 of record JBAOHZ010000009.1, on the reverse strand, counting down.
AATGGCGGAGAAAGCTGGGGATTACTGTTGGTGAGCGGGCCCAGATCGGCGGAGGTCATCAAGGCGGCGTTCGGAGTCGAACTCACTGCCCTTCAGCTCTTGCACACCCTCCCCGCCACAATCGACGGGCAGCACGGACTGATCCTGCGGACCGAAGAAACCGGCGAACAGGACTTTGAAATCTTGCTGCCGGCCGATGCGGTCCCCGCCGCCTGGAACCAGCTCATGGCAGCAGGCGCACCGTTCGGCATCAAACCCGTCGGCGCACAGGCGCGCGAACTGTTGCGCATCGAGGCAGGTCTCCCCAAGGCCGGCCCGGACCTCAACGAAGAGATCGTCCCGCCGGAAGCCAACCTGGAAGGCAAGGCGTTCAGCCTCTCGAAGGGTTGTTACCCGGGACAGGAAGTCGTCGCTCGGATGGATACCTATGGGAACGTGCGACGGCATCTGGTCGGATTGATCATCCAGGATACAACGGTTCCGCCTGCGGGATCGAAGTTGTTCAGCGGAGATCGGGAAGTGGGATGGGTCAGCAGCGCCGTCTTTTCGCCGCAACGCAATGCCGTACTGGCCTTCGGGTTTCCCTTGCGCGACTTTTCAGCCCCTGACACGGCACTGACGGTCGACGTGGCAGGGACGCGCCATCAGGCTACCGTCCATGCCCTTCCATTTCAGAAGCACTCGTAGCAGGATATTGAACACGTCCGCCGGCGTCGTTCCCTCGTCGTTCAGCGCTGCCCGTACCTCTGAGGCTACGCGTCAGCGCGTCACCGGCCGCGGTCTTGCTGAACGACCACCTTAAACATCCTGCGGGGCGTCAATCACTCACACCGATGACCGCCCTTTGTCGAGTTGCAGCGGTGCGCTACTTTTCAGGATTGCGTACGGCCGACACGGCTGAGGCGAATCCGAGCAGGCTCTTCCGCTCTTCATCATCCAACGCCAACAACAGATGCGTCTCTTCGGCGTGCATCAGCCGGAGGCTCAGGAAAGGCTCTTCCCGGCGCTTCTCACGGTTGTCCCACATGGCGTCGATCACCTGCACCTTATCCAACTGGCCGACGGACACGACATCGTAGCGGAAATAGGAATCCCCGATGACAATGTCGAAGATCACGTTGCCGGCAGTGAGCAGCACCAGATTAAACCGTCCCTGATCCTCGTACCCTTCGGGTAGGAATTTATTGATATGGCATCGTGCCACCTTGCGATCGCCCAGCGCGGCCCGGAACTTGAGCTGCAAGGCGTCATAATCGATTTGGAGCGCCTTTTCATCGGCACTGGTCGCGCCGACCGCCACATCCTTCGCCTTTTCAAAAATCTCGTCTGCTGACAACAACCCTGCCATAATTCCTTACTCCTTCGTTACAAGACTGCCGATGTTTATTGTATCTAGGCGATTTAGAGGCTTCGCACTGTCCGTCTGGCGCGAATCGCCCGGGCGACTCCCACCAGTGCAATACCGGCCCACGCGAATTCCAGCAGGACAAAACCCACCCGTCGGTCTTCAATGGCGACGATTCCCAACAGCAACGACCCCACGATGTTCAGCGCCAAATACCCTGCGTCCAATTCCCGCCACGTTCCGGCTTGAATCAGGCCATACGCGATGAGCACCATCAGTGCTCCGACCACCGATATCACTTGCATCGCCATAGTATGCTCGCGCGCTTGGTGCCGGACGTCACGGGAGAACGGAGTACGGTACCTGGCTGCTTGACACGATTGCAAGCAGAAATTCCCCCGGAGGACGCGGGCGAGGAAATGCTCATCTGTACGTGCCGATGCGTCCGGAGGCCGATTACGCTCGCGGTGCGAGACGGTCGGGTTCCCCACTACGCATCACGGCATCACCGGTCACCGCATTGCATTTGCGAGTCGATCTCCGGCATACTTTGCCGGAATCAAGGGGAGGCACCGATGAGCGCACAGAGCTGTTTAATCGAAGGATGTCAGGCGAGAGTGTATGCACCGGCGGGAACCCATTCCGTCTGCAAGGATCACTTTCTCGGATTCCTTACCTGGCGACGACGACGGGGGCCGCAAATGTTTCGTAAATATGCCGGGATGACGATGACCGAACGCGATACGATCGCCGGTGAGTGGCTCCAGACGCTTGGCACGAAAGATCTGCCTCACCCCATTCCCGGTTTGTAACTCTTCTTCCCCGGTCTCACGCACCTATCGTCCGTCAGCAAACTTGCCGCCTGGCCAACCGGCCGCTGTATCCTCTTGAGGCTCACCGCTCTTCTCTCTCGCCGGTCAGCCCTGCCCCGGAGTGCGCCTGCAGGAGGTCTCCCTCCAACGCCGCCTTCAGTAACTGCGCCGTATTAGACGCGCGCAGCTTTTTCATCATGTTCGACCGATGGGTATCGGCTGTCTTCATGCTGATATTGAGCTGCCCCGCAATGCCTCGATTCGTATGGCCATCCCAGATCAGACGAAGAATTTGCAACTCCCGCGGCGTGAGGTCTTCCGGCCGGCGCTTCTCGGCAGCCAACGCAACCTCCTCCGGCAGCACACGGGTGGTCATCAAGGAGCCGCGCTCCCCCATGTCCTGATTTTCCGTCTGATGGTCTTTCTTTTCTCTCACCATCACAACCGCCCTCCTTCATTATCCTCCCGACTTCCAGACATTCACACAGCGGGTCGACCTGCTAGTTTCCCCGCACCACGGCAGGTTTGGAAGTGTCCCACAAGCGTTGTAGATAGCCTAAGACAGCGGTAATGGCCTGCGTTCTCGGCTGCCAGGCACCCTGCGCGCTCCCAGTGAGCTCGACCCAGCTCCCATCGACCTTCTGCCGGACAATCAGTCGCTCAAACACGCCGTGAGTCGCCGGTTGGATCGCCAACAGATACTCCTGCTCTTCTGTATCCTTGAGTAAGAACCCCTTCACCATCATAATCGCTCCTCCGTTTCGTATACTCAGAACTCTTGAATCCCGGCTCCGACAAACTCCTCAAGGTCTTTGCCCTACGAGGAATACCACCCACTACATCAAGGCCCGTGCCAGCGACCTCATGGCACAATCTTTCGACAAGGAACCCAATATTTATGCACGGCTCAGCGTTGAATTGTGCCGGCCGATAGCTGTGCCAGGGGAAACAGGGCTGTGCCAACAGCTCAGCGTGAGACAATATTCTGAGACAGTTTGAAACAATCTGATGCCCCATCCTGTCGTGAGCAGAACTTGAAATCTGGCGAGCCAAGGCACAAGGGGAACAGGCGCAACAGGGAGGAGGAGATAAGAACGACAGCCTTGAGGAGACGGTTACTCAGCGCAGGCGCACGCGTCGAGCGGACGAGTCGCGAGATAGATCAGATTGTTGGTGTACCGGATGAACCCCTTCCGACGGCCATACAGTCGCAAAAGACAGTCTTCCCCCTTGCGTTGGACAAAGAAGCTATAGTCCGTGCCGGACGGAGAAGACACCCCAAATGGACGGGGCCCCAGTGAACCGGTCGACAGAACCACGGTGGTGTTCACCGCCACGCGATGCGCCACATCAGCCCGTTCGCCCTCGTCTGCAAGGATGGAGTGGAGCTGATCTGTGACCTGCCGCCGGCAGGCCTCATCCGACCACGTCGTCACCTGAGCGACGGTGGCACAACCGGAGAGGAATACGGCACCAATTCCCACCCATCCTGGCCTCACCGGCTTTGATCCACACCAGGCATCCGTCACCTCCTGACGCCGGTTGGCTGCGCCTATCCCATCACGGGCGAGCCATGATGATGAATCATCAACCACTCGTCGCCGATACGCTCAAAGAGATTGGTGGCAAGAACCCGGGTTTCGATCGGCTGGTCGTCCTGGCGGCTGGTGAGATGTTCCGTGCAGATGACCCAGCCCAGGTCGCCTGCAACCTGAACCTGCACATCGGACAGCTCAAATTTCATGGAGAAGGTGTTGTTGAAGATCAGCACCCACGAGTCGCGCACCGCCGGCCAATCACTGCGGAGGCTCCACCCGGGATGGATGCAGGTGACATACTCCAGATGCGCCCAGACTTTGTCCATCTGGAGCATGTCCAAACTTTCAAAGGCGGCGTAAAAGGCGAGATTCGCACGAGTGATTTCTTCGATGCGTTGTTCGACCACAACTCGCTCCTGCGACGGTGCGGCATTGTACTGCAAACACCGCCGCCGGCGCGAGCCTGATTTATGCGGTGAGGGGGCGGGTTCGCGGGGAGCCGCTGTGCAGCCGAGAGAGGGACTTCTCCCGGGAGCACAGGCCGCCGCGAACCCCATCAGCTCGCCTGGGTGGCGAGCAGCCCCTCTTCCAGCGCCGTCTTGAGCAATTGTGCAATGTTCGAGACCCGCAACTTCTTCATCATGTTGGCACGATGCGCTTCGGCCGTCTTGATGCTGATATGCAACCGCTCTGCGATCGTGCGATTCGTCATGCCGGCCCACACCAGTTGCAAAATTTCCTGTTCACGAGGGGTGAGATCTTCCGGACGCCGCTTGGACGACAAGCCGCTGGCCGATTTCGGCCCATTCCCAGATACTGCGCTCTGCACCTTCGCCTCGCGATCCATCTGCAACCCATTCTGTTGTTCACTCCACATGGTACAATCTCCTTGGTTCTAGTTCAGGCCCCTCACTCACGAGTCGCGGACGGAAAACCTGCTGAGATCGGCGGGAACCCACGCAAGTAGGTCAGCACGGCTTCGACCGCTCGCGTTCGATCCGTCCAGGTTCGATGCGGCACTCGAGCGACATCGATCCACAATCCACCAATCAGTTCTTGGACAGTCGGCTGGTCGAACGGCCCCAGAGAGGAGGGTGAAATCGTCACCAGCACCTCGCGATCCGCGTCGTTGGAAAGCAAGAACCCTGTGACATCCATTCGCATCCTCCCTCGCCCGTCGCCCCGACTTTGTCCTACTTCATCGTGGGTAGCTTCTAGAAATCATGACAAGGATGTATCAAGGATCATGCCACCCGTGCTGCAGTGTGAAGCTTCAAGAAATAGTAGGGATTTACGCCGATGCTCCAATAATTCATGCATGCTGTGCGTCAAGCGCATGGCGCAATGCGTTGTGCCACGCGTCTCTCAGTTGGCTCACAACCCTGTCGCAATCCACATCGGCACAGGCCACACGCCCCGACCGCACGATTCGTCCTGCTGCAACTTGTAAGATAACGGTCAAGACAGTAGGAGAGGTCCTACGCAGCCGACAGGGACGCTGTATGCCGGAAGACGATTGCTCCGATGGTAGAAGTAGCGCGACTCGCCTCGACATCATCATGCAGGTGACCTACTGGAAGGGTGACTCGAATCCGTCGCCCACCGCCGAGACATCGTATTCCGCCAGGCGCCGATAGAACGTGCGTCGGCTCATCCCCAATAACCGTGCGGCTTCCGAGCGATTGCCCCCCGACTGCTGCAAGGCCCCCAACATGCGGGTCCATTCGTCCGGACGATGAATGGGCACATAGGTCGCCGCCGACTGCGAATTGCGCACCTCGGACGGAAGATCCTCTGCCCGCACCACCGTGCCCCGGCAATGAGTCAGAGCCGACTCCACCGCACTCTTGAGTTCTCGAACGTTGCCGGGCCAGGAATAGCTGACAAGCATCTGCAGCGCGTCCGGACTCACCTGCAGAACAGGCTTTTCCATCACGGAACGGAATTGCCCGAGAAAGGCATGCACTAACAACGGAATGTCGGTCGACCGTTCACGAAGCGGGGCGAGTTGGAGGCGAGCGACCTTGATACGATAGAGTAAATCTCTTCTGAACGCGCCTTTTTCCACATCCACCGAGAGGTTGTGGTGCGTCGCCACCACGACCCGCACATCAACCTTTCGTGGCTTGGACTCTCCCAGTCGAGTAACTTCACGCTCTTGCAACACACGCAACAAGCTCGTCTGTACAGCAGGTGAAATATCCCCGACCTCATCCAGGAAAATGGTCCCACCTTGAGCCGCTTCGAACACCCCTTCCTGGTTGTCGATCGCCCCCGTGAAGGCCCCCTTCTTATGACCAAGGAGGTGACTCCCCAGACTCGAATCCGTGAACCCGGCGCAATTGACGGCCAGAAACGGTTGGGACGCACGGCGGCTCGACAGATGAATCGCGCGCGCGACCAATTCTTTCCCCGTCCCGGTCTCGCCCTCGATCAAGACCGTGGCATCCACGGCGGCGATCTGTTGGATCTCTTCGTACAGCACCACCATCGCCGGACTACGGCCGATCAAGTCGTGAAACTTCCCGTGATCGGCCAGCTGCGACTGTAAGGCTTGCGCTTGATCTTCCGCCGTAAATCGACGACGCACACTCTCCACCCATTGCTCGGCAATCGTCAACCGAAGCTTCAAGAACTCCACCCCGACGGGCTTCACCAAATAGTCGTTCACCCTCGCCTGAAGCGCCATTCGCAATGCGTCCGGAGAGTCGTGCCCGGCAATCATAACAATGACACAGCGATCGCCGCTGGGGCTCGCTCGAATGGCCCGGCACACCTGCAATCCGTCCATCCCACGTCCCCCTAATTCCCAATCGAGCAGCACAAGTTCATACGGTCGGCGACTGTAGGCCTCCCACGCCGACTCACCGTCCGCACAGGCCGTCACATCATGCCCTCGCGCCTCAATGACCTGCTCGAACACCCGGCGGATATCACAATGATCTTCCACCAGCAAGACTCGCATGACTGACTTACTCCCTACACATAGACGAGCTGCAGCCGCTCCAGAAAACGATGGAACGTGTCGAGCTCCTCACGAATACCGGGAACGCTCCCCAGCGTCGCCGCCGCTTCCAACGCCCGGCCGTGGGCACTGATCGCGTCGAGGCCATAGGTGCCTCCGGCCCCCTTGAGCCCGTGACCGATCTCCCGGATCGTCTCGAAATCCAGCCGATCCAGCGCAGCCTTCAGCTGGGCGAGTTCTTGGCGGCGATGTTCCAAGAACTCCGGCATGAGGGCCTCAAACTGTCCGCTCACCTGCAACACAACGGGTTCAACGAATGCCCCTGACGGCGTCGGCGCACTCGAAGTGGCGGCGTGGACATACAGGTGAATGGCTTCCAGCAAGTGGGCCTTTCGAATGGGTTTCGTCAAATGCGCCGTACACCCGGCCTCAAGACTCCGCTGCACTTCACGCTGCATGGCATTGGCAGTCAGCGCGAGAATCGGCACCGGACTTCGCCCCCGGCCCTGCTCCCAGGCTCGAATGGCCCTCGTCGCAGCATACCCATCCAACAGGGGCATCTGAATATCCATGAGGACCAAGTCATACGATCCTCGTTGAAACATCTCCACGGCGACTTGGCCGTTCGCGGCCGTCTCAACACAATGCGGAGTCGATTTAAAATAGAATTCCATCATGCGGCGGTTGTTGACAAAATCTTCGGCTAACAGGATCTTCCACCCCGGCAGACCATCCGGGCCCTCCTGCCGGTGAGACACGTCCCCCGTCCCTTCTGCCAGCGCTATTTTGCCGAGCAACGATGTCATGCCGTTGAACAGATCCGATCGTCGGAATGGCTTCGTGAGATACCGCAGCACGCCGTATTCACGAGCACGCGCCTGATCGCCGGGGCGCCGCTCCGAGGTCAAGATGATGATGGATACCCCGGCCAAACCGGCCGTGTGCGCAATCGTCTCCGCCACCTGCCATCCACTGAGTTTTGGCATACGCACATCCAGGATCACTAATCGATAGGGCAGCCCGGCTTTCAAGGCGCGATGCAGCTCACGTAGAGCCTCTTCACCGCCGGGCACCTCCGCCGAGGGAATTCCCCATCCCGCAAGTGTTTCCCGCACAATGAGGCGGTTGGTCGCATTGTCGTCGACGACCAGGGTACGCAAACCGGTCAATTGCTCCCATTGTGCGGGAGGCACCACGGACGCCGGTTGAACATGCACAGCAAACTTGGCGGTGAAACTGAACGTACTCCCCACTCCCAGCTCACTCTCGACCCACATCTTGCCGCCCATCCGCTCCACCAGTCTCCGAGAAATCGTCAGGCCGAGTCCGGTCCCACTGTACGGCCGAGTCGTCGACGCATCCACCTGAGTAAACCGTTCGAAGATGGTGCCTAGTTTGTCCTGGGGAATGCCAATTCCGGTATCCCGCACCGTGAACAGCAGAGTCCCCGGGCCGCCCGCTTGCAGGTCGCGTTCGACACGCAACACGACTTCCCCCTCATCGGTGAACTTGATGGCATTACCCAGCAAGTTCAGCAACACTTGCCGAAGACGGTTCGGATCACCCACAAGCGACGTCGGCACATCCGACTGAATTTGATAGATCAACTCCAGGCTTTTCTCGCTGGCTCGAACCGCGACCAGTTCGGCTGCCCGCTGGACCAGGTCACTAAGGTCGAAATCCACCACATCCAAGTCCAGATGACCGGCTTCAATCTTCGACAAGTCAAGGAGATCGTTGATCAAGCTCAGCAGGTTGCTTCCGGCATCGCGAAAGATCTGCACGTACTCGCGCTGATCCTCACTCAAGGGGGTTTCCGACAGCAGGTCCGCCAAGCCCACGATGGCGTTCATCGGCGTTCGAATCTCATGGCTCATCGTTGCCAGAAAGTCACTCTTGGCTTGGTTGGCCAACTCGGCGGCTTCCTTGGCAGTCAGGAGGGCATTTTCGGCTTCCAGTCGTTGCTTCGCCTCGTAGGCCAAGGTCACCAAATTTCCAACGGACGTGGCAAACTGCACTTCCTCCGCTGTCCACTTGCACGGGACTCCGATGCGCTCGTGACAGACCACCCCCGCCAATCGACCGCCAAAGAAAATGGGTACGTCCAACAACGAGGTGACTCCCAAGGCTCGGAGATAGGGCTGCACCAACTCGCTCGTCCGCAAGTCGCCGAAGACATCATAGGCATCAACCACTTGTTCCTGAAGCAGTTCGGCAAAATAGCGTGGATACTCAGCCACATTCAGATATTGTCCCCGCGAATGCCGTGCGGGCCCCTGTTCGTACAGCTCAACACACTCCAGCACCGACCCGGTCCGGTCCAACAACCACACACTCGCCCGGTCCACGCCAAGCGCCGCCGCCGATGTCTGCATCAGCTCTTCCAGCGCCGCCCGCCAGTCGCCGGAGCCGATATGTTGGCTCTTGGTCAAGCGCATCAATGCCCGTTGATGCGCTTGGAGGATAGATTGACTGAGACGTAATGCCGCCTCCGCCTCAGTGCGCCCCGTAATATCCAGCACGAGGGTGAGCAGGTAGGTCTCCTGACCGATGCGGACCGGCTCAACATTGAACAGCCCGTGCCGCACCTCACCGGATTTCGTACGGTAGGCGTGCTCGAGATGTCGCAGACATCCCTCTCGCTGCAGCCTCTCCGCCAGCTGTTGGCGATCCTCCGGATTGACCCAGATTCCGATGTCGAGCGAGGGCGTGCCGATCAACTCGTCGCGTGAAAATCCGGAGATCCGCACGAATGCTTCATTGACATCGAGGACCCGGCCATCTTCCAGACGGCTGATCGTCATTCCGGCGGGACTGCTCTGAAATGCCTTGGAGAACCGTTCTTCGCTTTCGCGTAATGCCTGCTCCACGCGTTTCCGTTCGGTGATATCACGCGCCACCACTTGGAACCCGCTGATCGTATCTCCCTCCACGAGGAGCTGCGTATGTTGCCCCAACCACACCTCTCGGCCGTCCTTGGCGGCCACCGGCAACTCATAGACCGTGCGCAATGTTTGGCGGATAAACTGGCGGCCATAGAACTGCGCAGCCTTCCGACGGTACTCCGGCAGAACGATCTCCAGGTAGTGGCGTCCGAGTAATTCCTCCGGAAGGTAGCCCAGGACAGGAAGTGAGGTAGGATTACAGTAGGTGAGCTTCCCGGCGACATCGGTTCGATAGATAATGTCGCTGGCCTCTTCGACCAACGCACGGTATCGCGCTTCGCTCTCTCCTCTCGCCTCCTCGGCCTGCTGTCGCGCCGTGACATCCAGATGAATGCCCGTCATTCGGACCATCCGTCCCTGCTCATCGTACATCCCTGTCCCGAGCGCAGAGATCCACCGATAGGATCCGTCGTGATGCCTGAGTCGATGGTCCGAACGATACTGTTTGATAGACCCGTCTTGAAACAACCTCACCGTCGCCAACGCCTGCGCCCGATCATCGGGATGCAGACGCGCCTCCCAGTCGGCGACCGTCGCCCCGATCTCCGAGTCGTGACATCCAAGCTGACTTTTCCAGCGCGGTGAATAGTAGGCCGTCTGCGTTTGCAGATCCCACTCCCACACCCCCACGTCCGCACCTTCTACCGCAAATTCGAACCGCTGACGACTGTCGCGCAACGCGACCTCGATCGCCTGCTGCTCGGCTAATTGGGCGGTGAGCCGATCATTGGCCTCGCGCAGGTTCTGCGTTTGCGCTGCGACTTGCAGCTCCAAACGACTATTGGCTCCACGGAGCGAGGCCTCCGCCTTTCGTCGCTGCAACAGAAGAACGGTCACACCCCAAATCATCGAGACACCCAAGGCACGATTGAATATCGCCATGGACAGATCCACACCTGGACGCCCGAGCCACACCCCCGCCGCGAGCAGGATCGTACACACGGCGGCATACCGTACGAGAGCTTCAGGCCAGTCCAGGCGAGAACTGATCCAGAGCGGGATTAAGTAGAGGACCCAGATCTCGTGACCAAGCGGAGTCGTCACGTCCAGGAGAAAGACGCCAAGAGTCATGAGGAAAATTGCGGGGAGCATCTTCGAATTGTCTCCTCGAGCCTGCCACAAGAAAAGATCATCCATACGTGATATTCTCAGGGGAAGTTTCCCGTAAGATACGCCCATGTCTCAGGGAGGTAAACCCTGGCAATCGGCCCTAGTATGGCCCTATAAGCAGGTCCGTTGAGAACGACCGACGGCCGTAGACGCAGCAACAGCCCTCGCGAGGTACCCTGGGCATATTACGGGCGGGCGCTGGGGCAGTGGGAGGGAGCTCGACAGGCCGTGCGCCCTGTTTCGCGTAGGAGAACCTGAACGAGACGTTCAATGAAAAGGGAAAGATGATTGGGAGGATTCGCGCACACAGGCGGGCACGGGAATTCGAGACAGCACTTAGTCGACTCGTTCTAATTTCCAGCTATGATCCACGAACATGCCCTTCCCTCTCCACCCATCATGGGGATACATTTTCCCGGTCCCATAATAATCGCCGTCCAGGACCTGCAACTCCGCCGCATACTGAACCCAATCCTGCGTGAGCGTATCGTTTTCAATCGCCACGTGCAGGAAATAGCGGCCGCCACAGAGCGGGAGGTGGGGGATATGGAAATCGACAAACCCGGTCCCTTCGAGGGTGAGGGGCGTCCGGTCGACAAGGTCCGTTGAGAGAATGCAGGCGGTGCGTTCGTCACGGTTGAGCACGACCATGACACGCATATTCTCGAACACCTTCCGAACGTGACAGGCATAGTGCACACGCACCACGAGATGTTGTCCGGACAAGGCCGGCTGTACCGGCGCCAGCTTCTCATTGAGAAAACTGATCGCCTGCACCATCAACTCGTGCTTCGTATAACGATCGGTGCGGTCGGCTAACGATGCCCCGCCTCCCGTGAAGGCCTCGCTCATATACTGTTCAATGATCTGCTGCGGACGACCGTTGCCCACAATAGTGCCCTGACGCAACAAAATGGCGCGTTGGCACAAGTTGGCCACAACCGGCAGATCGTGACTGACCAGGATGACGGTTCGCCCATCACGCCGGACCTCATCCATCTTCCCCAAACATTTCTTCTGAAATGCACCGTCGCCCACCGACAACACCTCGTCGACGATCAAAATCTCGGGATCCAAATGGGCCGCGACGGAAAACGCCAATCGCACATACATGCCGCTGGAGTATCGTTTCACCGGTGTATCGATAAACTGTTGCGTGCCTGAGAATTCGACGATTTCTTCGAGGCGACGATCGATGTCGACCTTACGCATCCCGAGCATGGCAGCGTTCAGATAAATATTCTCCCGGCCCGTCAACTCGGCATGAAATCCTGTGCCGACCTCAAGCAACGAGGTCACCCGCCCGTAGATGTCGATTTCACCGCTGCTCGGCTCCGTAATCCGTGAGAGCACTTTTAATAACGTGCTCTTTCCGGCGCCGTTGTGCCCGATAATGCCCAACACCTCGCCTTCAGTCACGTCAAACGACACATCGTTCAACGCATGAAAGGTCCGCGGTCCGTCCTCACTCGTGGCCGACTTCCTGAACACAGACCGACACGCATGGGCGATCCGATCGCGCAGAGTATCGTGGTTGACTGACGCAATCACGTATTGCTTGCTGACATTCCGGGCGGAGATCGCAATTTCAGCCATTAGATAACATCCGCAAAGGTGCGCTCCATACGCTTGAAGTAGATGACCCCGCTCACAAACAACAGCAACACGATCACGATGCTCGGCAGCATCATCTCCAGTGAGGGCGCGCGCTGCCCCAGCAAGGTCCACCGAAATCCCTCGACCACGCCGACCACGGGATTCAGGCTATAGAGCGCCCGCCATTGCTCGGGAATGAGGCTGACGGGATAGACGACCGGAGAGGCGAACATCCACAACTGCACAAAGAAGGGAATGATGTGTCCTACGTCCCGAAACTTCACATGCAAGGCCGAGAACCACAAGCTGACCGCCAAGGCCGCCAGTAACGCCATGACCAGGAAGATGGGAAACAAGAAGATCTGCCACCCCGGAGTCATGCCGAACCATAACATCAGCGGAATCATCATCAGCAAGGAGCACACCAAATCGACGGCCGGAGTCGCAGCGGCGGCCAGGGGGATGATTAAGCGGGGGAAATACACTTTGCTGATGAGATGGGATTCCCCCACCAAACTGGTGCCGCTCCGGCTGGTCGCTTGCGCGATAAAATTCCACGGCAGCAACCCGGCATAGGCAAACAATGGATAGGGCACTCCATCCGAAGGCAATTTGGCCAGATAACTAAAAATCGCCGTGAACAGAAGCATGGAGATCAGCGGCTGAAATACGGCCCAACCGGCCCCGATGATCGCCTGCTTATACCGCACCTTGGTGTCGCGCCACACTAGAAAGACAAGTAACTCGCGATACTGCCAAAGTGCTCCCAAATCGAGATGGAGCCATCCCCGACTCGGTCGAATTTTGACGGTCGGTGTTCGCACAACTTGCCCAGGAGTGGGAATCGGCACGGAAGGGACATCGAGACTGTTTGAGGCCTTCATCGTCATAGAAATCCCACTAGCGTTTGATGAGATGCGGTTCCCAAAATGAACGGTCGTACCGCGGCCAGGCGTGGCAGCCGAACGGAAGGCGACGTTGATTGAGTTCGAAACAGATCTGCGGCGTCACTTCAAACCCGAAACGCAAGCCCTCCTCAACGGAGGCCACCCTAAATTCAGGGTCGTACCGCACTGCCTCAGTCGACCAGAAGTGGTCCTCATTTCTGGTCCCATCAGGCCGCAAATACCACTGGCTCACTTCTCGTGTCACTCCGTTGTACCGCTTGATGTACTTGAACCATTTCCATGGAAGATACAGCCATCGCAGGGGGATCGACGTGCTGGAGACCACCGACTGCCAATACACCTCGGGATCGATCCAATATCGATCGGACGACAGTACCTTGAGAAAACTCGGCACCTTTCTCAGCGAAAACCCGCCGTTTCCGACACGAGGCGTCGACACCCAGGGGCTATCTTTCGAGTGCATCCATGGCGAGCCGATGTAATCCAACCCAGTGGCGCACCACTCGAGCAATTGATCGGAAAACACCAGGGCATCCAGTTGATAAATTAAGATGTACTCGTAGGCTTTGAACGCTTCGTAGAAGAGCGGGGAAAGCATCAACCTGGTATTGGCATTCGCGCTGCCGAAATACGAATCCGCAAACCGTTGGATGCGGTATCCCGGCCGCTCAATGTCCAAACTCTGTGGCACGACGAGGTATTTGTCATACCGGCCGAGAAAATGCTCCAGGTGTCGAAACGAAATGTCTTCATCCGACGTAAATTCCGTCCGGTTGTATGCAGGCACCACCACCGCAACACGACTGATGGCTTCGGCTTGCGCAGTACGTTCGTTTGCCACGAATACTCCCTCAGGACTTTGCCAGTGACGGCTTAAACCAGAACGACCGCCGGGGCGAACCGGACCGGAGCAATTCCGGAACCGTTACAAATCGGTATCGCCCCTTCGATTGTTCCAGCAGGGTCTCCAGGGCCTCCAACATCGCCCGACGATCCGGCCAAGATTGGTGTTCCGCGTCGATGCCATGTGCAGGAGCCCCCTTATCGAATAAGGTATCATGCAGCAGGACGATCGCACCCGGTTCCAGGCTGTCCAGCAGATAGCGGCTCAACGCGACGGGATCCGATTCATACCAGTCCCCGCTATTGACGTTCCACCCTACCACCTCGTAGCCCAGTAGCAAGGCCTCAAGGCGGGTCACCACTGTTTGTTCGCCGTAGGGAGGGCGAAAAAGACGGGCGGCGTGGGAGCCCAGCTCGCGTTCACAGGCACGGATTTGTCGTCGTCGCTCGCGACCGGAAAGGCTGGGAAAGGCGCGATGGTCCCATGAATGGAGACCGATCGCATGCCCGCCGGCGGTCATTCGCTTCACGAGATCAGGCTGGCTGGCGGCGGCTTCTCCGACCAGAAAAAACGTCCCTCGTGCGTGATATTTCTCCAGAAGGGCCAGGACCAGCGGTGTACTCTGGGAGTCCGGTCCATCATCAAACGTCAGCGCTGCAATGGACTCCCCGGTGACCACATGGGTCACACTCCCGAACACTTTCCTCAGCGCTGTGGAAATCACCGTCCTAGGATGCATCGGTTGGTTCTACCGCTACTCCACCATGGCCGGAGGTGCCCAAAACCGCAGACTGCCTTTGAGCGATCCCATCAGACGGCCAAGTCGCCACCACAACATCGCTTTTCCTTCCGGGGTCCGGAGCAATTCCGGAACACGCGTTAAGAGAAACCGCCAAGCTTGTCCGTACTGACGCCATCGCCACCACTCTGAGGAAGATCGCAGGCCATATCTCTTGTACAGGAACACCTCGTACTCCGCATAACGCGAGGCTTGAACATAGGCGCCTCGGGCACTTCCGCGCAGGCGGCAATGCAGCACCGCCTCGGGAACAAACGTCAACTTCGTCCCCTGCTGCTGGATTCTCATACAATAGTCGACATCTTCACAAATTGGAATCGCTTCATCAAATCCGCCCACTGCCTCATGCAGCACCCGCGTGATCCCCAACGTTCCGGCGCCGGCATGCGGAAACGGCAAGAAGCGGAACTGCTGCAGTGCAGTGGCCTGTGTATGTTGACGTGCCGTTCGAAGCGACGGAGGATTGAGCTGCTCGAAATCCAGGCGACAGGCGACAAACTCATATCTGCGTAGAGCCGACTCCATCGCAGCGGCCCAGCCTGAGCCAGGAACGTCATCCGCATCGCAGAACAATACCCCTTCCCCTGTCGCAGCCTTGACACCCACGTTTCTGGCGTGCGCGGCGCCTCGCCTGGCGGATGCATCCACGATACGTAGACCGGGTAACTGCCCCTCATAGCGCGCGACAACGTGCCGGAGATCGTCCGTCGAGCCGTTATCCGCGACAATCACTTCCCACTCATCCGACCACGCCTGATCGAGCAGGCCGCGGAACACGTCTTCGATCGTTGGCGCCGCATTCCAACAGGGAACTATCACACTCAGTTTCATGGACGACTCTGCCCGGAGTTGACTTACGTACAGGCGCTATCGACTGGAACCCACAGATGCGGCCTCCGCGACGCGTGGAGACTGGAAGGCAAGTCGATAGACATTCGCCAACCGCCCCCACTGCACCCAGTAGCCGGGATCCTGGAACAATGCACTGAGCGCCACCACCCTGGCCATCCGAGGGGAACCGCTCTGAAGCGTCGTGGCGGCCGCCTCCAGCAACTCTCCCAGCAGCCGACGTGTGGGAGGGGCGGAAGGAGCCGGACCGGCGGCAATGGCACGCCCGATGTCCTCCCACAAGGACTTCACTTCGCGAACCGGATTCGTCGACGCAGCCGCCGACGTACCGGCGACACGCTTCAGCCAATCCAATACTGCCGGCTCCTGCAGCAACCAGGGCGCGGCACGAAGCGACATCAGCAGATGCTCGCGAGTCGGCTTCAATCCCCCGCCGCTCCACCACCGTTGGTGAGCAATACTTGCGCACACGGCGGCCCGAGCCTTTCGCCTCACACGATCCGCTTCCGCTGTGGCGGGCAACCGTTCCAGCGCGGCTTCGACAATCCGCGGGAGTTGCTGTTCGTTGGTACCGTTTACAATCGTGCTGTACCATAGCCCTTGTTGCGAGTAACGCCCGCGCGCAACCGGCCCGCCGGCAAGAAACATCCAGGGTGTCAGCGCGGCGATTCTGAGCGCCATGTCATAATGTTCCATCCCGGCTTTCGTCTCATCGAAATACCCTGCACGTTCGAACAACTCTCGCCTGACGAGCCATGTGGGCGGATGTAGAAAGTCGTCGGTCGTGGTGACAAACGCCTCCAGGACGTTTCCGGATGGACCCCACTCGGGCCAGAGCAAGAGGGGGACCTCACTGCCGGTCACGACACTTTGGCCATACAGCACGCCGACCTCAGGATGCGCCTCAAGAATCGGAACCTGCACCATCAGCTTGTGCGTGAGGAATTCGTCGTCGTCGTCCAGGAGCGCCACATATTTACCTCTTGCCCGCTTAATGCCCGCATTGCGAGCCCCTGATGCCCCGCTATTCTTCTGCAATCGCAGGTACTGGACTTGCGGAAATTCCGCCGCCACTTGAGGGGTGTCATCCGGCGAACAATCATCCACCACGATGATCTCCATGTCGAAGAGTTCACCGGATTTCTCCTGCGCCAGTGCAGAAATAATGGCTTTCCTGAGGAGCTGTGCCCGCTTATAGGTTGGAATCACCACACTGACCAAGGGACGTTCAACAGGCAGTGCACCCATTTCCCCAGCCCCTGGTTCGCATTGCGGTTTCGCGCTGGTCTCGCTCATAACCGTCACAGCCCCCTAGTCAAAAGTGAAGCCATACATCTGGTGAGCACCCCACCTGGCGATTTGCCTTGCCGAATTGTCGACGGCCACTCTCGTACGACCGAACGGCGCGTCCCACGCTGCGGCACGGTAAGAAAGCCACGGGAAGTAGTGTGCACCATGCGGAAGCCACGTACCCGGAACGGAGCCCTTTCCTTCAGAAGCAGACCGCCCCCGTCGCAGGCTGTGGGCAAAGGCCGTTGGATGCACTCCAGCTACAAATCGTAGCATGCCACCCACTGACGGGCGAAAAATACTTATTTTCTCGCCTCCCACCATCGACGCGATGGCGTCCCACGCCATCAATCCCCTCTCCAAGCATGCGGGAGCCGGAGCGGTCTTACCGAGCGCCCTTCACTTTAGATGAATCCACGGCTGCCGAGGAGCGGTATCGAGTACGGCGGAAAGCGCTTGCTGAACGGCGTACCCATCCATAAACGAGGCATCGACTTCACGATTCAAGCGCCCCTGCAGGCAGGCCTCAACAAAACTCCGCATCATGCGCGCCAGGCAATGGGGCCGGCCATCAGAAGCCTCTTCGGGCAAGGGCACGACCTCCCAGGCCGGCCGTGTGGGACGCGACACCTTCAACACATCGACTGCACCGCGGCTCAATGAGGCCTTGAGCGCGCCGCGCTGCCCGACCACCTTGATGTAAGATTTCTCGCCGGAGTCCGGTGTCGCACGACTCGCGAACAACTGTCCACGAACTCCATTCCTGCAGAGGAAGGACGCCGACGCAATATCATCCGTCTCGACCGGAGTGAGCCTTCCAGTACTGGGATCCGGACGTTCCCTCGGGACCAGGACGGTACTGCCGGTGACAGCCTCAATCGGCCCGAGCACAAACCCCACGATGTCGAACAGATGAGACCCGACGTCATAAAGCACGCCGCCACCCGCAACGGCTAGCTGATCACGAAAACCGATCGTGGCTTCCGGGTTCATCCCATCCCACGAATCAAAGTGCACCGAGACGTAATACGGGTCTCCGATCTCCCCGTTCAACAATCGA
Organism: Nitrospira sp.; assembly: GCA_037045225.1. NCBI lineage: Bacteria > Pseudomonadati > Nitrospirota > Nitrospiria > Nitrospirales > Nitrospiraceae > Nitrospira > Nitrospira sp. The sequence continues at coordinate 2,846,357 of JBAOHZ010000009.1, read as the reverse complement.
CGCCTCAGCTCTTGCACCCCATACAAATATCGATACGTAAATGCGACCTGGTGAATCTTTTGACTCTGTTCTGCGGCTCGAAGCATGCTCGCGGCTTCCGCGACGTTCATTCCCAGTGGTTTCTCACAGAAGACATGCTTCCCGGCGGCAAAAGCAGCCAAGGCCTGGCGAGCATGCAGCGCGTTCGGCGTCGCAATGGTCACCGCATCAATGTCGGGGCGGGCACACAGGCCTTCGTAGTCGAGGGAGGTTTCCGGCACACCGAGTCGTTGCGCCACGGCACGAGTACGAGACTCATCCCGTCCACACAGCACAACCACCTCAGCCTGCGGATGCGACTGCAGTCCGGGCACGTGGCATGTTTCAGCGAACGCCCCAGCGCCGATGACGCCCACTCGTAGCGTTTTCATGCCATCAAAACGTGGGGGCGGATCATCGGATGCGAGGCCGATATTCGCACACACAGCTCCCTACAAGCGGCAGTTACTAATCGCATGCTGGACCACGGGGGGTAATAGGGGATTCCCTGAGCTGTCCACCAAATTATACCTGAGGGGCTGAACGACAGGCTGAAAGGGAACTTGCGCACACTTGTACACAATCCACGGTCATCCCTCATGCATCAGGCTGAACCAGTCCCGTCCGAATGGCCAAGCGGACAAGGCCTGGCACATCGTGAATCTCTAAGCGTTCCATCAATTGTGCGCGGTGAGTCTCTACGGTCTTGACGCTCAGATCAAGGCGCTGGGCGATCTGCTTGGTTGAACAGCCTTCGGCAATGAGCTGAAGTATCTCACGTTGACGTCCCGTCAATTTCCCTAATGGGCCGGTCCTCGAATCATCCTGGCGGCAGTAGGCTTCAAGAGTAAACTTCGCTACCGCGGGTGTCAAATACGTCTCCCCGCGACGCACCGTCTTGATAGCCAGTTCAAGCTCCGCTCGATCGGCATCTTTGAGCAGGTAGCCGGATGCGCCTGCTCGCAAGGCTTCCTTGAGATATTCTTCGTTGGTATACATCGACAGCATCAACACTTTCGTCCGCGGACATTCCTGTCGCATGCGACTCGTTGCTTCCAGTCCGTTCATGCCCGGCATCGCAATGTCCATCAAGACCACATCCGGAACAATCTCCTTCGAAACCTTTAAGGCCTCTAGACCATCGCTCACTTCCCCGACGACTAGAATGCCGTCCAGCTTCTCCAGCAACGCCCGAAACCCGGCCCGTACCAGCGTATGATCCTCTGCCAGCAGAACTCTGATCCTGTTCATCGAGACACCTCTCGCGCGCCATCCGACTGAACATGGATCGGGAAGACCGCCCGAACCTCCGTTCCTTCACCGGGCGCTGACGCGATGGTGAACTGCCCGCTGGTCAGCCGTACGCGTTCCTCCATCCCGGACAGGCCGACACTCGTGCCCGCTCGAGCCCCGGTGCGCACCGCCTCCGGATCGAAGCCGACTCCATCATCGCAAATGACAAGGATCAGCGCTTGCGCCTCCATCTCCAGTCGGACGTCGACCTTCCTGGCCTGTGAGTGGCGTGCCACATTCGTAAGCGCTTCCTGCGCGAGGCGGAAGCAGGCAATTTCGATGTCCGGGGAAGGCCGAGCGAAAACCCCTTCCGCGGTAAACTGCATTTCCCACCCGGCGCGTTCGGCTTGTCTGCCGACGTACCACCGGAGAGCGGGAACCAACCCCAATTCATCCAGGAGGGCGGGCCTCAGATCCAATGCCAGACTACGAACACGCTGAAGCACTTGTGCCAGAATCTCCAAGCTATCCGCGATCGGCTCCTCGACAGGCTCGCAATTCGGGAGCGTGCGCAGTTCCCGCAGGTTCAACTTGACCGCCGTCAGCGCCTGCCCGATCTCATCGTGCAAATCGCGGGCAATCGCCCGGCGCTCCAACTCCTGCACCTCCATCAACCGGCGGGAGAGCACGCGAAGACGCTCATTGGCCTCGCTCAACGCAGCCGTGCGCTCTGTGACCCGCTGTTCCAATTCCTCATGGGCACGGCTCAGGGCCTCCTGAGCCCGTTGTTGTTCGGTGATATCCGTATTCATTTCAAGACTACCGCTGGGCACGCCCTCCGAATCACGCAACAACGTCCATCGGCTCGAGACCGTGATGGCCGTTCCGGCACGAGTCGTGTGCCGCAGTTCACCACTCCAATATCCGTTTCTCAGGAATTCCCGTTTGATCTCCCCCAGCGGCAAGGGAAACTGCGTCCTCAAAAAATCATGAATATAGGCACCCAACGCGTCCTTTGCACTCCACCCATACAAACGCACCGCACCATCGTTCCAATACGTAATCGTGTCCCGCTCCAAATCCCGAACCAGAATCGCGTCGTTGGCCAAATCCAACCACTCAGCCTGCCGGCGCAATTTTTCCGCCGCACGCAATTGTCCGCGTCTATCCTGCGCGACCATGCAGTAGCCCGCCACCTGACCCGTGCCGCCCGGTACCGCACTGACCGAGAGGACGACGGGGAAACGATACCCATCCCGATGCACGTAGGTCCATTCCTCCTCGCACACATGCCCGACCGTGACCCGCTCAACGAGCATGCCAAATTGATGTCGTTCCGTCATGTCGGGTGGGATAGACTTCGCTGCCATCCGGCCCACCAGCTCGGTCGGGTCATGAAACACGACCGGGGTCACCTGGCCGACAACCTGCGTCGCATCAACTCCCAGCAATCTCTCTGCCGCATGGTTGAAACCCGTGATGATTCCCGCTGCAGTGGTCGAGATGATGGCCGGCGTGCTCCCATCATCAACTTCTTCAACCATGGCCGTCTCCAACCTGATCGAGGATAATGGCTGCCCCCAACGATTGGCGGAGGCACTCGTGACAGGGCAAGCTCTGCCACCACAATGAGCGGCTACAATCATACTACAGCCATCCCCTGGAAACGATGATCCCTCGACATGGAGCGGACGGCAGGTCGCGGGCACACCAACTCGTGTGAAGGCCCTAAGCGTTCTGTTCTGGGGAATGAACCGTTCTCGTGACTGGTCCCGCAAGAAATCGGGAAAGAGGTTAGATCGATTGCTTTAGCCGAGCCGATTGCCAACCGACCAACCAGACGCCGGCAAGGATAAGCGCAATGCCCACGATCTCGCGGAGGCCGATCGCCTCACCCAACACGACGGCGGATAACAGGAGGGCTGACACTGGGATAAGGTTGACGAATACGCCGGCCCGGGAAGGACCGACCCCTTGCACGCCATACAACCAGGCCTGCTGCCCCAAGGCTGTGGCAAATACGATGAGATACAGCAACGCCAGCCACCCGGAGACCGGGACCACGCTCATACCAGTGAGAAGCAGCTTCTGATCAGTCCAGAGCAGCGGAATCTGCAACAAGAGCGACAGGAGGAGTGTGGTCCAATTCACGGTCAACGGCGAGAGACGCTCCATCACCTGCCGGCCACCGATGGAATACAGCGCCCAACTGACCAATCCCAGTAGCACCAAGGTGCCGCCCAACCAGGGATTGTCCCCGCTCGGAGCCTGCCCTCCGACGCCGGACACCAGTGCCACCCCGGCAAACGAAACCGCACAACCGGCCGCCACCGTCTTGAACGGAATATCACGCACGAGCAAGGAAGACAGCAGTGCGGTAATGGCCGGGCTGGCACCGATAATCACGCCGGCGGTCGCAGCGCCGATGTAGCGCAGCCCGAACAGCGTGAGCAGATGGTTGCCCAATACCCCGAGGCCCAGCAGCGACAGCACCTTAAGATCGCGAGTGGTGAACGTCGTGCGGCCACCTTCGGCCCACCACCAGAGAGGAATCAGGATCACCAGCGCGCCGAAGCCGCGCAACAGGGACGTCTCCACTGCCGAAAACGCGCCCAGCGCCAGCTTCTGCCCGACAATCGACCCGCCCCAGACCAGCGCCGAGGCGGTCAACGCGGTATAGGCGGCGAACACCGATGGTTTCTGCATCTACGGACTGCCTCAATTCACGACACACGTGGCATGCAACGAACCGCGAGCCCCGCACTCTAGAGGTCTAGGCGGTTGGTGCCGGCGTGATAATCCAAATACCGTCCCGGATGGTCGCCAACACTGCGGACACCCGCGTATCCGCCCTGACGACCCGGTTAAGCTCCTGAATCGCCGCAGTACGCTCATCCGGGGGCGGCTCCACTAGGACATCACCGTCCCACAACACATTGTCGATGAGAATGACCCCGCGCGGGGACAACAACTCCAGCGCCCGGCGGTAATAGTTCACATAGTTCAGTTTGTCGGCATCGATAAAGATAAGATCGAAGGGACCCGTGAGTTCCGCCATGGTCTCCAATGCCGGCCCCATACGGATCTCGATCTTTCGGCCATGGGGGGATTGCGCAAAAAATCGCCGAGCCACCGCCGCCGACTCGGCATCGACATCGCACGTAATCACCCGGCCCTGATCGGGTAACGCTTCCGCAAAACAGAGGGCGCTATACCCCGTGAACATGCCGATCTCCAACACACGCGTGGCCTGCACGAGACGAGTCATCATGTGCAAGAACGCGCCCTCGAGGGGGCCGACCAGCATCCGCGCAAACTCCATCGTCCGTTCCGTTTCCTCACGGAGCGCACGGCGCGTGGATGTTTCAGGCAATGAAACGGCAGCCGCATAGGCGTCGATCCTTGGCAATACGAGGTCAGTCATCGGTTTCACTCCAGAAGAGAGTTGTGCGACAATTCGCACCGGCCGCGGAATCATAACATGGACGTCCCCGGAGAAGGAGCTCGAAGGTGAAGACACTGGCGACATTGGAACCGTTGACAACACGTTTGCTGGAAATTCGGCGCATCCAAAGCGCGGCCGCGGTACTCTCCTGGGACCAGGAAACATATATGCCCGCTGGCGGCGGAGCGGCACGCGCGGAGCAAATCGCGACGCTGGAAGGCCTCGCTCACCAGAAGCTCGTGTCCGCCGAGCTCGAAGCACTGCTGACCGAATGGATCGATCCCTCGACCGGACAGGCCGCCGAGAGTTGGGATGAACCTTCCCGGTCTCTGTTGCGAGAAACCTGGCGCGACTTCAGTCGGGGCAAGAAACTTCCATCCGACTTTGTGATCCGCCTCAGCCGCGAATGTTCCTTGGCTCAGCAGGCCTGGGTGAGCGCCCGAGAAGAGAATCGCTTTGCGAAGTTCTTGCCGTCGCTGAACACGATCCTCGGCCTCAAGCGTGAGGAGGCTGAGTACCTCGGATACCGAGATTCACCCTACGATGCCCTCCTTGATGCGTATGAGCCTGGTGCCACCATCGCCCAACTGACACCGCTGTTCGCGCAACTTCGTGGACGCCTCGTCCCGCTCTTACAGCGCGTTCAAGCCAGCCGCGTCACCATCGACGACCGTTGCCTGCACCAGAGCTTCGACCAGGCCAAACAGGTCGAGTTCGGGCGGCTGGTGCTGACCGCCATGGGCTACGACTTCGACCGCGGGCGCCTCGACCTCTCGGCTCATCCGTTCACGACCTCTTTTCATCCGACCGATGTCCGGGTGACGACACGGGTCTTCGAGAGAGATCTGCCCTCGTGCCTGTTTAGTTGCATCCATGAAGGGGGCCACGGCCTGTACGATCAAGGCTTAGACCCTCGGTACTATGGCACTCCCCTGGGCGAGTCCGTGTCACTCGGCTTTCACGAAAGCCAGTCTCGCCTCTGGGAAAATTGTGTCGGCCGCTCCCGTGCGTTCTGGCACTGCTTCTACCCGATACTGCAGCACACGTTCCCGCAACAGTTGGCGGATGTGCCCCTCGACCGGTTCTACGCCGCCATCAACCGGGCCAGCCCCTCGCTGATTCGCGTCGAAGCCGACGAATTAACCTATAATTTACACATCATGTTACGCGTCGAGATTGAACAGGCCCTTATTGAGGGGCGGGCACAACCCGATGATCTGCCTAGCCTCTGGAATGAGAAAATGCGGTCGTATTTGGGTATCGTGCCGGAACGGGACGCCGAGGGTGTCCTGCAAGATGTACATTGGTCCATGGGCGCCTTCGGCTACTTTCCGACCTACACTCTGGGAAACCTCTATTCCGTGCAGTTCTTTGAACAGGCACAGCAGGAACTTCCACAACTGGACGAGGACATGCGGGCAGGACACCTTCTCCCACTCCGACGGTGGCTCGAACAGAAAATCCACCGGTGGGGACGCATGTTCACCCCTGATCATCTGGCTCGCCGCGTCACCGGCGGTGGGGTAAACCCGGAACCGTTTCTACGCTACCTCGACGCGAAATACACGGAGTTATACCGACTCTGAGCTCTGCGCCAACTTGCCACCGATCCTCCCCGAAAGCCCTGCGACCTCCCCCTGGCGCCACTCCCGTGTGCGCCAGGATCACGACATCAGGTGAGACCTAAGTATAGGGCCACAACAGGGCCCTTTAGCTCTATGGGCCTCATTGGTGTTCGTGGTACTACTCGTATGCGCAATAAATACATAGGAATATTCGCCTAGTTTGTTACCCTGCTCAAAGGAATGATCGGCTAACCACGTGGGATCCGGAATCGACAAACGCATCCTCGCCTCTTGGCGTTGTAGCCCGAAAGGGTTCCGATCGATCGAGGTCGTGAGAGTCGATATTCGAGTGTTCGGTTACCACGAGTAGGCGGCCTGCAGGAGCGTATCGAATGGTCTCTCCGATTACGACCCAAACCCTGACAGCCCTCCCCCGCCCCACCAATTCGCCAGCGGAGCGGCCCATATCGATTGCTCAGACGGGGACGGACAGGGCTAGACTGCGAGGTGCACCATGAACGGCAATCTGGCTGTGGCTCCATACCAAGACGCATCATCGATGAAAACCGATATCCGAATCTTGCTCGCGGATGATCACGCGTTACTCCGCCGCGGCATGAGGGAGTTCCTCCAAGACTTTCTGAGTGAAGATGGACTGACTCCGCACATTAGCGAAACCGACTCTGCCAGCGGCGCGCTAGAGCAGGTCCGCACCGCCGCCTGGGACCTTGCCATTCTGGATTTGAATTTGCCGGACATGCCCGGGCTTGAAATCCTGCGCATTTTCAAATCCCTGCACCCGTCTCTGCCTGTGCTCATTGTCAGCATTTATGCCGAAGAACATTATTCCGCGCGTGCGATTCGGGCCGGTGCATTCGGGTACCTGACAAAAGCACGAGGTCCTCAGGAACTCCGAATGGCAGTCTCACGAATTCTACAAGGCGGAAAATACCTTCCTCCTCCCGACGTGGAACGCCTCCACGGCGAAGGAGCACACCGGCCACCTTCCGGCGACGACCCCCTCCCCACAACGCTGTCGGATCGAGAGATTGAGGTGCTTCAGTGGATTGCACAAGGGCGCCGTCTCACTGAGATCGCCGGACAGCTGAACCTGAGCATCAAGACGGTGAGTACCTACCGCGCTCGCCTCCTGATGAAACTGGGGAAAAGCACCACTGCAGAACTGATCCGTTACGCTCTGGGCCAGCAGTTAGTCTGACACGTGCCGCTTCACGAAATGATGCACCAGGTCTATCCGCGCTACACACTGGCAGGCAAGTTCACTCAAATTGCGGACCGGTTCGCGGCTGCCGGTGAGGCTGAATCGTCATTTCTTAGGGGAATCCTATGGCCAACATTTTGATCATCAATGCCGACGAGAATCTCAAACGGCTCGTCCAGCTGGCGCTCCCTGGCATGGAACACTTTATTCAGCACAGCCGTTCCTTACGGATGGCCCGCGCTCAACCCGTCCCGTCCAGGCTCGACTTAGTGATCAGTCGTCTCGTCGCGCAAGACGATCAAGGCCCTGAAGATTTGGTAGAGCTTCGCGCGACCTTCCCGACTGCTCGTCTGATCATCGCCGCAGCTCTGCACGCGCCCACGCTGGAAGGCGAAAAATTTCACCGGATCGTTCGCGAACTGCGCATCGAGTATTGTTTGCTCGAACCGATTGAGACGGGCGCCATGCTCCAGACCATCAATACGGCCCTCACGCTTCCGAAACGGCCCTAGGCTGGACCGGACAGCCACCAGTCCCCCATACAATGCCGCAGGCTGCCGAACAGCTGTCGTAGCGGATGCCGATCGAAGCAGCCGCTCGAGCGCGGCCGGAATCAATACCCCATGGCTGTATTGAGCTTCGTCAAATGGCTGGCCGGCAGGAGAAACTCCGCCGACGCTTCGATACGGGTTGGCACCAACAGCGTGGTGTGAAACACAATATCGCGAATTGGAATTTTAAACTCAGGTTGCTGCGGGGTGCTCAGTTCGACTGATTCGACAGATTGTGTAATGGCCGTGACATCCTGCGGCCCATAGGTCGTGATGACCGCCTGCATGAGATCGCGAATTTTCTCGTTCGTTTCATGTCCGTCAATCCCCTTCATCAACAACGGAAGCACCTCGTCGCGAACCTGATCGGACGGACTGAAGTTCTCGACCCGCTCCTTGCGTCGAAGCGAGGTGAGATCATTGTCGAGATCGCGGCTGAACGCGCCATAGGCAAACCGGACGAACTCGAAATGAAAGCCCTTCAGGCCTTTCCCGAACATCTGTAGCTCGCACAGGAAACAGAGCTGCTGCAGCTTCACGTCACTTAATAATCCATAGGGCTCGGCCAACGAGAGCGCATACAGGAGCAGCGCTCGATCAATCGTCATTTCATGGGACTTGCGCACAGGTTCAATCTCCTCTGAATCGTCGATAACCGGCAGGACTATAAACAGGCGCGTTTGGATTCGTCAATCGATGATCGCGCCAGTCGGATACCCCCTTGACCCATCGATCCACTTTCGTCTTTAATGGGCCACTTTCATCCCCATTCACACACAATGTCACAGACCATGAGCAAAACGCTTAAAGAAATGGAGGTGCTTCGCCAGCACCTGGCCAAGCACCAGCTGAAGCTGACTCGGCAACGAGAACTGATTCTGACGGCATTCCTCCGACAAGAACACGTCACGGCCGAGACGATGTACCATCAGTTGGCCAAAAAGGACCCCCACCTGGGACTTGCCACAATCTACCGCACCCTGAATCTGTTCTGCGAGGCGGGCATCGCCCAAGCCCGACACTTCGGCACGCAAACCCAATACGACAATATCTCGCACAAGGGCCATCACGACCACCTCATCTGTACCGGCTGCGGGACTATTGTGGAATTTGAAAATTGTGAGATCGAACGGCTGCAAGAAGAGGTCGCCACGAAGAACGGCTTTGTGATCCAAACCCACCGACTGGAGCTCTACGGCCTCTGCGCCCGTTGCCGCCATTGACGGACCGCCCTCGCATCCAGTACCATATTGAGACAGCTTATCAATTTCAACTAGGAGGCCCCGAGGGCCGTCCCTACACGTGGAGGCATGCCGCATGGCTTCATTCCCTCGCGCATTTTTAGCGCTGACCTTGACCCTCGGTGCACTGGCATTCCCGCAATGGGTGAATGGAACCGCGGAAGCGGCCGACAAGCTGGTGGTCTACTCGGGTCGCGCAGAACGCCTCATCAAACCGGTACTGGACGAGTTTCAAGCGAAAAGCGGCATCCAGATCGACCTGCTCTCTTCCGGCACCACTGAACTGGTCAACCGATTGCAAGCCGAAGGCGATCGCACCCCGGCCGATGTTTTCTTGACGAACGATGCCGGCAGTCTCGAACATGCCCGCGAACTCAAGCTTCTCCGCCCCATGAACATGCGCGAAGTTGAACGAGCGATCCCACCCCAATTCCGAGCCACCGACAACAGCTGGATCGGACTTTCCGGTCGCTTCTGGATCGTCGTCTACAATACCAACCTGGTGAAGCCGGACCAGATCAAATCATTGTTCGACCTCGCCCAGCCGCAATGGAAAGACAAGATCGCCGTCCCCAACTCCGGCAGCGAGTATCTCCAGGCCGGGGTGTCGGTCATCAAGGCGACCTTTGGAGATGAGCGGACGAAGCAATTTCTCCAAGGGCTCAAGACCAATGCCGGCACGCAGGTCTATCAGAAGAGTTCGCAGATCGTAGAGGCCGTTGCGAAGGGCCAAGTCGCCGCGGGCATTGTGAACCACTACTACATCTCTCGCCACCTTGCAGCGCAGCCGACCGCTCCAATCGCGGCTGTCATGACGGATCAGCAGGAGGGCGGCATGGGCGCCATCATGAATGTGACTGGAATCGGCGTCACTCGAGCATCCAAGCATATCGACAGTGCGAAGCTCTTGATTGAATTCCTAGTCGCCCAAGCCGGGCAGAAAATGTTCGCGGACCTGGACAAGGAATACCCCCTGCATCCGGAGGTGAAAGCCGACCCGGCGCTCATCGACCGTCACACCTTCCGGGCGGCTCAAGTTCCGCTCGCTCGACTTGCTGAGTTGCGCGAAGCCACCCTCACACTCATTGAGCAGGTCGGCCTTCGCTAACCTATCCATTCCATGCTGACCGCCACGAGATCTCACGCGCCCTCTTCACTCCAGTGGATCAGCCTGGTGACGGCGGCCTTCCTGATCCTCCCCACCTGCTATATCGTGTACGTAGCACTCACCGCCGCGCCGACCGTGTGGAGTCGCCTCTGGTCGACGCGTATTCCCGAACTTCTTTGGAACACGCTCTCGCTGGCCACCGGCGTGGCCGTAACTACGCTCCTCCTGGGCGTCTCACTGGCCTGGATCATCGTTCGATACGAATTTCCTGGGCGCCGAATCTGGGAATGGGCACTCGCCCTCCCCCTCGCTATGCCGACCTATGTGCTGGCCTATGTCTATGCCCATCTCCTCGGGATGGGCGGCCCGGTAGAGCACTGGTGGCAAACGCTCATGGGACCAGATGCTCGGCTACTCTCCCCGCAAGGATTTGTCGGCGTGACACTCATCATGGCTCTCGATACGTTCCCGTTCGTGTACCTCCTGGTTCGAGGGGCCCTGATGAATCTGAATCTCTCCTTTGAGGAAGTGGCACGCGTGTGCGGCGCGTCTCAATGGGCAACCCTCCGACGGGTCACGCTCCCGCTCATCCGCCCCGCCGTTGCCGCAGGGCTGGCACTCGTGATCTTGTACGTGATTTCGGACTTCGGGGCGGTCTCGCTCCTCCGCTACCAAACACTGACCTATGCGGTCTATCAGCAGATGACCAGCCGCTACGATCACACGGCCGCCAGCATCCTAAGCCTGCTCCTCGTCGTGATGGCGATCATTTTCCTCGTCACCGAGCGATGGTTTCGGCAGCGAAGCCGCTTTTATCAAACGGCCGGCCGATACCGGAACGCCACTCGGCGACGCGCAGGTCCCATGGGGACCGCGCTACTCACCAGCTACGTGGTGCTGGTCTTCGCGGCGGCCTTCGGGATCCCCGCGGCCATGTTGATTCAATGGAGCATCGAGGCCGTATCCCAAGGTGCCCTGGACGCGCGCTTCTTCGGCTTTATCTGGAACAGCAGTTTTCTAGCCGCACTGGCGGCGTGCGGGGGGGTGATCATCGGTCTACCGCTGGCCTATCTCGCCAGCCGTCGGCCCTCGCGACTCAATCTCGCCTGCCTCCAAGCCGCCTATGCCGGCTACGCCCTACCCGGCCCAGTTGCCGCACTCGCTGTGCTTGTGCTCTTCACTCAGTTCGCACCTGCCCTGTACGGCACCGTGGTGGTCTTGCTGGTCGCCTACATTGTGCACTTTCTGCCGGTTGGGCTGCAGTCGATGGAACCGGCCCTCCAGCAAGTCACGCCTAATGTGGAGGAAGTAGCACGTACCTTGGGCTGCACAACTCGTCATACACTTCGGCGCGTGACTCTGCCGCTCATTCGTAATGGGTTTATTGCCGCATGGGTGCTGATGTTTCTTCAGACCATGAAAGAACTTCCAGCCACATTGCTGCTGCGGCCGGTCGGATTTGATACACTGGCCATTCGCGTCTGGCTCGAGGCGAGCGAAGAATATTATCAGTTGGCGGCACCCGCGGCCTTATTGATTGTTCTCCTCAGTCTACCGGCGCTGCTACTGCTGGTGTCGAAAGATTGGCGAGGACGCGCGCAGGAGGTCGTGAGGTGAATTCCATGAATAGCTCGGACACCCACGCACAATCAGGAAAGACAACCGCGACCGCGCTTGAAGCTATGGATATGGCGGCTGAGCGCTCCTCGGTTCTGGAGCTACGCGAGGTGTCCTGCGCATACGAGCCGAAGCGGCCGGCTGTCGAACACATTACCTTCACGGTGCACCAAGGCGAAATTCTCTGCCTCTTGGGCCCATCCGGATGCGGAAAGACCACCATTCTTCGTGCAATTGCCGGATTCGAACGGGTGACCGCCGGGAGCATCGTCCTTTCGGGGCAACTCGTGTCTTCGCAGGACGTGATGGTGCCGACGGAAGAACGACAGATCGGCATGGTTTTTCAAGAATATGCGCTGTTTCCACATCTGCGCGTCGAAAAAAATATCGCCTTCGGTCTCAGCCACCTCTCACGCACACAGCAGCGGGCCATCGTCGATGACCTCCTCTCCCTCACCGGCTTACGCGGTCTGGAGCAGCGGTATCCGCATGAGCTCTCGGGGGGACAACAGCAACGCGTGGCACTCGCCCGCGCCCTCGCCCTGCGCCCCGTATTGTTGCTGCTCGACGAACCGTTCAGCAATCTCGATCCCGACATGGCGAGCCGCATGCGACAAGATCTCCACGCCCTGCTTCGACAGACCAAGACCACGGCCATCCTTGTCACTCATGACCACGACGAAGCATTTTCCATGGCCGACCGCGTCGCAGTCCTGAACCGGGGACGGCTGGAACAGTTCGACACTCCGGAAGCGATTTACCACGTCCCCACGACTCCCTTCGTAGCCGACTTCGTCGGACAAGCGGATTTTATCCCCGGGGTCGTGGCCCATGATGTGGTAACCACCGAGATCGGAGACTTCCCCAACACCCGGCACCTCGCGACAGGAACCCACGTGGTCGTGATGATTCGCCCTGACGACATTCATATCGTCCCGACCAAGGGCGCCAATGCCCATATTCTGGCCCGGCAATTCAAAGGCTCTGAAAACGTGTACACCATCCAACTGCCATCTGGGCAAGTTGTACACAGCAGCGAGTCGTCGCTGAGCATCTATCAAACCGGCACGGCGATTGCCCTTCGAGTGGTGGCAACCCATACGGTCCTCTTCCCGCAACCACTCGAACCGACGGCAACACAACAGGCAGGGCCCGACGCGGCTTGTCCTCCGTAATACGGCGCTCAATCCGGGCTGCATTGAAGATTAAACGGGGGTTACCCCACAGAGAGACAACCGTGCGAGGCGGAGGATCGACGAATGGATCTGCTGAAGAATGCGGTAGAATATGGAATCATCGGCATGCTGATCGCCTTGAGCGTCTGGTCGGTGGCGGTGGCGATCGAGCGATGGCTCTACTATCGACGCGTAGACCTGTCACAATTCACGGACATTCAAACGTTCGAAATGGCGTTGACCAAGCGTTTGGTCATTATCGGCACCGTGGCCGCCAACGCTCCGTACATTGGATTGTTAGGAACGGTGCTGGGGATTATGATGACATTTCATACGATGGGAACGTCCGGCACGATGGCCGTGAATACCATCATGATCGGCTTGAGTCTTGCTCTGAAAGCGACGGCCGTCGGCCTACTCGTTGCCATCCCCTGCGTTGTGATGAACAACATTCTTCGCCGACGCGTCACCGAACTGCTGACGATCTATAAGGTGCAACATGGAACGCGAGGTTAATCAAATCAACGTCATTCCGCTGGTCGACGTCATGCTCGTGCTGCTCGTCATCGTCCTCACCACCGCCACCTTCATCAGTACCGGCCAGATTCCTGTAAACCTTGCCAAGGCCAAAGAGGCCGGCGATCACAAAGATGTCCCGGTCGTGGTAACCTTGACCGCAAACGGCGACCTGTTCCTCAACGACCGCCCCATCCCCCCGGACGGGCTCAAGACTGTCATGTTAGCGCACCCCCGCGAATCGCCGGTGGTGGTGCGGGCCGACAAAGTCACCTTACTGGAACGGTTTGTCTCGGTGGTGGACGAAATACGAGGTCTGGGATTTCAATCCGTCAGTCTGGAGGTCGTTCGCCTGTGACCGCACAGCCCGGCATTTCTGAACCCTTGATCCGCTTCCAAGCAAGCGGGTGGATCATCTCGCTTTGCCTGCATGGTAGTGCAATATTCCTAGCCGGACTCCTAGTCGCCAAGATCGGTCTGGCCCCTCCATCCTCATCCTTTCATTGGGATGTCACGGTCATCGGCGCTCAACCTCCGGCGACGCCTGCCCAATCAGCACCCGATTCCCAGACACTTGCTGCCGAAGTGGTCCGACCGGCTCAACGGCGCACTCCGGCAGCGACTCTTTCTCCAACCGCCTCTCACACCGCGCTCCCGACCACGCCGACCACCACAGCCTCTCTGCCGGCGGATGCACCTTACGAGGCTGCGTCGGTCCTGACTCCACCAATACAGGAACCACAACAGCTGGTTGAACCAACCCGTACGGGTCTCCCTCCAGAGCCTGAAGTTGCGAGGATGGAGTCGCAGCCTGCACTCCATGCGACATCAGCACCCGTTGAGGCTCCCATGCCACCACAGACGGCTGCTTCCCCTGCGACGGCAACTCCTCTTGCCTCAGAAGCACCCTTGCCGACGAGCGCTGTACCGTCCACCACCGAACAGGCCACAGCCCCGCCTCAAACGGCATCCCTCGCCCCATCGAACAGCTCGCCTCAGGCTACGAGGAAACCGGACTACGGCTGGCTCGCAGGGCCTTTACTCCAGCGAATCGAAACGCTCAAGCAATATCCCGTAACGGCGAGGCTGCAACGATTGGAAGGTCGGGTAGTTGTCCGGATCGTAGTTCAGGAAAACGGAGACATTACATCGGCCACCATCGCAAAAAGTTCCGGGCACGATCTGCTCGACCAAGCGGCACTGGAGACCATTCGCCAAGCCTCCCCTCTTACCTTATCGCAGCCGCTCGAAAAATCTTCCATCACGATGCAGATCCCACTCGGGTACTACCTGGACCGGTAAGACGGAAAACTTATCCCTGGCACTGTTGCTGCTCCCAACGTCGCAAGACCGTCTGCTGGTCGAACGTCAGGACATAGGCCCGACAGCCCCCTCCCCGCACTTGACCGCCATACCCTGCCGTCCCGCTGCCCCGCTCGAAATAGGTCCAAACTTCTCCCCCGTCTGAGGCAGACTGTGTCTTGTGTGGGGATCCATACCGTTTCCCCACCATCTCCTGCGTCGCCTCGTTGACCCCATCTTGGAAGTACTTGGAACTGGCGCTGCAGGCGCTTAACACGAACAGGCCGATCATTAGTCCTGTCAACGCACCTTCTCGGCACCAGCCACGGACCAAGCCCCAACGGGAACGTCCGCCATGGATTGAACTACTCGATGCCATCATTCATCCTCACCCTCCCGTTGAGATACGAAGACACCCAGACTTTGCCATCACGATCCACGATCACGGCACCGACCCCCGGCAACCGTTCAACAAGCGCCAGCCCTCGCTCACGACCCATCACAAAAATGCCGGTATCCAGGCCATCTGCCGTCACTCCATCGCGGGCGACCACGGTCACACTTTGACAGTCACGAGCCGGCTGCAAGGTGATCGGATCGAGAATATGGTGATAGCGCACTCCATCCCGTTCGAAGTACCGTTCATAGTCACCGGCCGTCGAAATCGCCTCATCCTGCAGATCAATAAAAGCCAGCACCGCCCCTTCGTGCCTCGGATGCCGGATGCCAAAGGGAAACTTCATGCCGCCCGGAAGTCTGCCGAAGGTCCGGATATCCCCCGAGAGGGCCACGACCCCTGCAGTAGCTCCGGCCTTCTGCATAGCCGCGACAGCCATATCCGCGGCAAAGCCTTTGCCGATCCCGCCCACATCCACCCGCATGCCCGGCTGGGCCAAATAGGCCGTCACCTCCGCGATATTCAGGCGCAACGAGCGCAGATCCGTCAATGGGCGAACCGCCTGCAAGACCGCATCGGAAGGAATCTGTTGCCGATCGAGAACACTCCAGGCCTCAACCGCCGGCCCAACGAGAATATTAAACCCTCCTTCCGTCAACCGGGCCATTTCGAGCGAAGCCTCCAATACCCGCATCGTGTCGCGACTGAGCGTGATGGCGTCCCTGCCGGCGGCAGCATTCACACGCGAAAGCTCACTTGTCGCAATCCAGGTACTGAGCAACTCCTCCAAACGATGAATCTCCTGAAATCCAACCGAAGCCGCATCCTGCGCCCGCTGGCGATCCGACGCCACCGATGTAATCGTCACGAGCGTCCCCATCTGCATCTGCGTTCGCTTCACCACAACAGGAACGGATTCAGACCTTGTCGTCACACATCCGGACGAGAACAAAAACAGGAAGATCCCGCTCATCACTGCAAGACGATATCCCATCGACACCTCACCACCTGAGACAAATATGGCAACCACACTGCGCGTGGCACTCAATGGAAGGCGCAGTTCTGTTGACACAGCCCACCACCGATCTGCGCACGCATACAGCTTCATCTTCTGCGGCGTACCTGCAAAATGCAAATACACACTCCCCCGCTCCCACTCTATCTTGCAGGAACCACCTATGACGAACGTGCCGGGCACGCACAAAGACAGTCCGTCTTTAATTTGACGCCCGGCTTGACATTCCCTCACTGATCGGGATATTAATAATCGTTCTCAATTTCACCAACGAGACTGACCACCCACTATGATCACCGAGAAACGTTTGGCAGCCCCTTCGTGCCAGGACAGTGAAACACGCTGTGAGTGCGGACAACTCATTGCGAAGGTCCGTGGACAAGGCCTTGAGCTCAAATGCAAACGCTGTAAGCGCATCGTCGTCATCCCCTTCACCTCAATCGAAGGCTGGGGCACCGTCACAGCATGATTCGATATTTGAAAGGAGGCCTCACAACCAGGCACACCGCAGGGTTTCGATCGCATACACCTGCGTTCCCCGCAGACCAGAGACCTTTGAGTCCCGAGTCCAACCACAACCTTACTCGCGGATGGAGGATACCTATGAAGATTCGGGCAATCCTCGGGGCTCTCGTCTTAGCCAGTTTACCGGCGATGCCGGCGTTGGCGGAAAACATGACCCCGGAGGACATTAAGAAACTCGTGGATGAGGCAGTCGAGAAGCGGCTGCAGGAACACGAACGACGCGACGGCAGCATGCAACAAGGCCAGGGCGAAGCCGCCTCGGCTCCGCAATATCCTGTGTCATCCGGTCCCATTACCGATATTCGGGTAGAGAGAAAGGGCGAGGAAAAGGTTCCGTTGGGATTCGGATCAACCGGGTCCGGCAAACTGATTTACGCCAAGCCTTTCTTAAGTGCCCCGAAAGCAACGGTCGGTGGATATGCCGATGTCATGTACAACTCGCTGTCCCGTCAGAATCTGGATAATCCTAGCCGCAATTCTTTCGGTCAACAACGACTGGTGCCGTTTATTTATGCGGATATTACTGACCATATCAAGTTCGCAACGGAAATTGAGATCGAGCGCGGCGGAACAAATGCGCCCCAGGGCACTGACGGTTCCATGCAGATTGAGTTCGCCCAGCTGGACTACCTGGTTAACGAAGCCATCAATCTTCGAGCCGGTATTTTGTTGATGCCGGTCGGCAAGTTTAACTTGCTGCACGACTCACCGCTGAACGACCTCGTCGACCGACCAATGGTGTCCCGCATCGTCATCCCCAGCACCTGGTTTGAAGCAGGAGCTGGCATTTACGGAACCCTCTATCCCTCGTCACGATCGAAGCTGGACTACGAAGTCTACGCCGTCAACGGGATGAGCCAGACAGCAGGCGGCATTACTGACCTCGGCGTGCGGAGCGCGCGAGGGAGCGTCTCCCGGGATCGCGATGACAGCAAAGCCGTCGTCGGCCGTATCGCATTCAGCCCGATGCTGGGCATTGAAATCGCCGGGTCCGGGTACCATGGGGCATACAAGCCGGCTGCCGGAGCCGTGGGCGCAGGCTACATCGATATGTTCGCATTGGACTGGACTCTCCAGAGAGGCCCGTTCGAAATCATCGGAGAGTCAGCCTGGACGAGAGTCAGCAACAACAATGCCACCGGCGTTGCCAACCGGGCCATCGGACCGGCCGGCATGCAAGGGTACTACATTCAAGGGAATTATCACTTCATGCCTGAATTCCTCAAAAAATGGGCCCCCAGCCATTTCACCGACGCCTCCACGTTTACAGCAGTCGTCCGGTGGGAACAGGTCAATACCGACACGGATGATCGCACCAAACAAAACACGCTCGGGGGCCAGCGGAAGCTTGAGCGCTTGACCCTCGGTCTCAACTTCCGGCCAATCGAAGACACAGTGATCAAATTCGACTGGCAATTTAATACCCAGCAGGACGCGAAAGGACTGGTCGCCGCCGGAGACCTCGGCACTTCAGGCAGCCCGATGAATGGAAACGGATTCCTAATCCAGGCAGCCACATACTTCTAACCGGCACCTCGTCCAGGCCGTCCCATTCCGGACGGCCTGGACGACAGTGACAGAATTGATATGACACGACACTATCGCCGACTCAGCGCCATCCTGCTTCCCGCTCTCCTGACCGCCTGCGCCTCGTTAGGCGGCATGCAGGAACGATTTGCCGTCTGCAGCTACGACCATGCCTGGGACGCTGCGCTTGACGCGGTAAAAGATCGGGCAATTGCGCGGCAGGACAAAGGCGCAGGCGTGATCGACACCACTTGGCTTGAAATACCCATGCCAGGACGGACCTTTGGTGCCCTTCAACGAGATTTGGGGGACAGCAAAGATCGGTCCCGAATTTCCCTCACTGTCAAACGCCTCGACGACGTCACAAAAATTGGCTTCATCGAAGAACGGCAACGCTGGGCATTCCGTGGCGGTTCCCGCCTGTTCGGCTGGGCTGACACCGAACCCTCAGCAGAGATCATGGCCGACGTGCAGAACCGCTTGGACACCAAATTGAAGGAGCAAGGATGTTCAGTACATTGAGTGCGTACCGCACCGCAACCGCAGTCGTATTGCTAATGACCTCGTCCCTCCCCGCTTTGGCGACGGAGAAAGTCTGGGACAGTGAACTACGCCGATACATTACCGACGACGACTTCAAGTATGAAGAGTTCATGACGGAGGACGAGGCCGTCAAGGCGATCCTTCCCCAGTCGCAACGAATCCGAAAGGAAACGCTCCGCCTGGCGCAAGACAAGAAGAGTACCGTCGAACAACGCATCGGCTGGAAGTTCCCAGAGGACTCATTCGACCTGTATATCGGCGAGACTGGCGACAAAGTGGACGGATATGCGATGATCCACAACACCATCGGCAAATATAAACCGATGACCTATATGGTTGGAGTGGATCCCAAAGGGAATTGCACCGACGTCGAATTGTTAGTGTTTCGCGATGCAAAAGGCAGCGAAGTCGGGAAAAAGCGATTCAACTCCCAATATGACGGCAAAACGGTCTCGGATCCCATACGAATCAATAAAGATATTATCAACATCAGCGGGGCTACAATGTCCGTCCGGTCGATGAGTGCCGGCGTCAAACGTGTGCTGGTCCTGGTGGACGAGTTTTACTTGAAGCCGGCCGGCTTAGGAAGCGACACGGTCGCGGTGCAGAAGGCCGAGAGAGGATTCTTAGGGACCCTGTTCGGTAACTAAGGCCGTCGGGATACTGCACAGGCATGCGAAATTTTAATGCTCGATTCCGCCTGCGTGATTCGGACCGCCACATCAGGCTGCTGTATACACAGTTTCTCTTTTTGATGCTGGTGGGATTTCTTTTTTCTTTCTTCTGGGCGCACAGCATGACCAGCTTGAGCCCACAAGGAATCGCGGATCACTACCGGGGCTCGGATGCGACCTTCGGCGAGCCGATGTCGTTCCGCGAACTGGCTGAAGTGACGCACTTCCACCTGTTCACCATGCCGGTGGTATTTATGATCCTCGTTCATGTCCTCTATCTCACGCATGCCAGTCATGCGGTACAAGTCTGGCTGACATGGCTCTCGTTCGGAGGCGTGGCGCTGGATCTGCTCTCCCCCTGGCTGATCAGCTACGTCTCACCTATTTTTGTGCTCACCATGCTGGCAGGGGACACCCTGATGATGGGCAGCTTTCTCGCAATGATGGCGATCCCGCTCTATGAAATGTGGATACTGAAACAGCCACTGATGGCCGGGAAGCGAGGGGAAGAGCCATGAGCACCTAGAAACAGCCTATCAATCTCGTTGCGGCCAGAGGCATTCAGCCCAGAGCCCAAGATCGTTGACCACGATCTTGGGCTCTTTTTTTTGGAGGACTCCCATGCATCCATCAATAGTACCGATCAATCTCACAACTCAACTCATCCGAGAGATAGCCCGGCAGCTTGATGCCTTGAATTCTCTACAGCTCCCCAAAGAGTCCTTACACGCTGTCCGCCTGCTCCAACTTCGACGCCTGACGAGAAGAATCGAAGCCCTCATCCCAGGACACTTCGGACATGGCGAGCGCACGGCACATTATGCCCGCATGCTGGGCGAAGCCATCGGCCTTACAGACGATCAACACATCGACTTGCAGTATGCCGCGCTGTTGCACGATATCGGACTCCTCATGTTACCTGGCAGACTGCTCGACGAGACAGAAGCCCACACATTGGACGACTATGCTCTGATCCAAAGTCATCCTCGAGAAGGTGCTGCACTCCTGAATCCCTATCGATTCCTTTATGAGGCCGCCCGCCTGATCGCTCATCATCACGAACGATGGGACGGCGCCGGATATCCGTATGGGCTTCGCGGAGCCTATATCCCCCTGGCCGCAAGAATTCTGGCCATTGCAGACGTGTTCGACAGCATTGCCGTCCGATCAATTTCGTTACACAGCGCCCTGCGAACGCTCCAAGCGTCGGCAGGCTCGCAGTTTGATCCGGCACTGACCACCATATTTTGTGTACGGTTACGCGATCAAGACCGGTTCCCGGCTCTCTCAGTGAATGCAGTGAGTCTGACCGCTCTCACTGTTGAACCGACCGTCGACCAGCTCAACTCCCCTCACACGTCCCTTTCAACATTCTAAAGAGTCCAACGAAGACAGTCCGTACCCGCTACGGTCTATTGGCCTCACTGATGGAGATGAATGATGATACACAACACGCCCGACATCACCATACCAACTGACCGCCTCCAGAATATCTCGTCTGAGCTTCGGGCACAGTCACCAAAGTGGGCTGATCGTCTCGAGCAGGCCACGACGGAGCAGGAGCTCCGCAATCTCGTGTGTGATCTCTTCAACCTCTCCCATGCCCTCCCATCTGACGGAAAATCATCCGGTGAGAGACACGCGCTGGCTGGACGCATCACCCGCTTCATTCACGAGAATCTCCACCGTGGACTGACACTCAAAGTCCTGGCGAATTTCCTCGGCTACTCGGAGAAATATTGTTCTGATCTGTTTGGCCGCATCATGGGTGAATCGTTTTCCGGGTACATGAGACGACATCGGGTCGAACGTGCCAAGTCACTCCTCGCCACGACTGCGCAGACGCTGGCAGAAGTTGCGACCGCAGTCGGATTCAGCGATCAATTCTCTTTCAGCCATTTCTTCAAACGCGCCACCGGGCATTCTCCCAGTGAAGTTCGATCTCGACGGATACACCAACGGCATCGGCTGACAGTCCACACCATGCAGAAGGTACTGTAAGCTCACGCAGCGCACACACGCATGGTCTCGCTATTATTGAGCAGGCAGAGCACAGCCTGCCCCTGAATAACCATGGCATGCAGAACGATTAAATTGCTTCGCAGCCGTGCGGGGAGCATGAATAGGCGGGGTCGTCCGGACTATCGGACCGAGGAAATCAGACACGCATGCATGTTCGGGAAAACAGTACCAGGGAGGAGGGCCGGCCAGCGGGACCCCAGATGATCCCACCGGCCGATCGTCTGCGCTCGCAAAGGCTAAGACTTTTCGGAATGAATCTGCTCGGCCAAATATCGATCAAGCCCCACTTGCTTGATGGTACACAGCTGGGTCTCGAACCAATCGATATGCTCCTCGGTATCAACGATCATTTCCTCCAGCCGATTCCGGGTCGTGAAATCGCCGACCTTCGTGCAATGGGCAATTCCGTCACGAAGGACTTCCGCGTCGTCACGCTCGAAGGTCAGATCGCCCTCCAGCAGATCCGATACTTTCTTTCCGGTCGCAACCGCGTCCAGATGATCTACTTTGGGTGCACCGCCTAGATACAAAATATGATCAATCAAGCCCGAGGAATGACTCACTTCCTCCTGGGCCAGGTGACTGAACCGTTCGTGCAGCCGGCCATAACCCCAATGTTTGCACAAGGCCGCATGCAGAAGATATTGATGCACGGCCGTAAGCTCACTCACCAACACTTTATTCAGGATATCGAGAACGCCCTCTTTCGCTTTCATGCATGCTCCCATTCCCACGCCGGACCGGCACTCGATTAACTGTCTTTGTGAATCTGCTCGGCCAAATAATTCTCAAGCCCTACCTGCTTGATCGTCTCAATTTGGGTCTCGATCCAGTCGATGTGCTGATCCACATCCTTCGCCATGTCTTCAAGCATATGACGCGTCGTAAAATCTCCCACTTTGGCGCAATGCACAACCCCGTCGCTGAGCAGCGTGAGCATTTCCTGTTCGGCCTTAAGATCAAGCTTGAACTGCTCGGGAACAGTTTCTCCGATCTGCACCGTATTCATACGCTGAACATTCGGCACCCCTTCCAAGTACAGAATGTGGCTGATCAGCTCATCCGCATCTTTCATTTCATCGATGCTACGTTCTCGAACTTTGTGATGCAGCTGTTCATAGCCCCAGTTTGAACACATTTTCGCATGGACGAAATATTGGTTGATCGCAGTGAGATCCGCAGTGAGGACCTTATTCAGAAGCTCAATGACGCCTTGTTTCGCTTTCATAGGTCCCTCCCTCCAGCTTGGAGTGCAATGTTTTCAACTGGCCCGTTGGCTCAAGCCGGCGCTGATATGCGTTCGACTGACTCTTTACTCTACATCTTAATTAGAGATTCTCAACGGGCTTGTCAACAAGAGATATACGTATAAATGAGGCGAGTTATCAACATCGCCGAGAACGCTTCTCATTCTTCTCATCAGGACAGGATCGTGAACGGGGTGTTCTGCGGAAGCCCGGCGGCGAAAGGAACTGGAATCGAGAGGTGTGAGAGACAGGAAAGACTATTCAAGCGAGCGAACGACGACACAGGAACAAATGCCCTCGGACTATCCGGCTTCCCGATAGCCGCACTCTTCCTTGTGACACTGCACCGAACGGCCGGCCTGCTTACTGACCTTCTCAATGAGGAATGGCGCCTGACACGTGGGACAGGGCTTATTGATCGGGCGGTCCCACAAGGCATACTCACATTGTGGGTAACGACTGCACGAATAAAAATTGCGGCCCTTTTTCGTACGCTTCTGAACGAGATCTCCCCCGCAACCAGGCTGGGGACATTTCACACCTAAGGCGATCGCCTTGGTGGTCTTACATTCGGGATAGGCGGAACAGGCCAGAAACTTCCCGAAGCGGCCGGATTTGACCACCATAGGGCTTGAACACTTTTCGCACTTCTCGTCCGTCGTCTCTTCCACCTTAGGAACAATCTTGATCGTCCCATCAGGCAACTTTTCAAAATTTTGCGTATTCTTGCAGGGAGGATCTTCCTTATAGGCGGGGCAGGCTAAGAACTTCCCGTTCCGGCCCCATTTGATTTCCAACATGCGACCGCATTTTTCACAAGGAAGGTTCGTGGGAGGCTCGACGATATCCTTCGGCCCGGGGATCCCTTGAGCCAGCTCCATCTCCCGCACAAACGGAGTGTAGAAATCGCGTACGGCTGCGACCCAGGGCTTCGTACCTTCTTCAACCTCATCGAGTTGCTCTTCCATGTGGGACGTAAATTCGGTATCCAGCAGATCCGGAAATCCCTTCAACAGAAAGTCGTTCACCGTCCTCCCGGTTTCAGTGGGGAGGAAACGGCCCTCGACTTTCTCGACATACTTTCGATCCTGGATCGTCGAGATGATCGAGGCATAGGTGGAGGGACGACCGATCCCCTTTTCTTCCAGCTCCCGAATCAGCAAGGCTTCGTTGTAACGCGGCGGGGGCTGAGTGAAATGCTGTTTGGAGACGAGGCCGGGCAAGGTCTGGGCTTCCTGGGCGACCAGACGCAACCCTTCACCTTCACGCAATGCAGGAAGTTGACGATCTGATTCGTCGTCCGCTTCCTGTTCATTCCTGGGCTTCTGCGACGGCAATTCTTTGTCGGTTCCCTCTAAGTACACAGCCGTATGGCCAGCAAACTTCACCACGGTGCCGGTGGTACGAAACACATATCGATCCGTGGTTCCGACCGGAGAGGAATCCACACGCGTCACATCCATAATGGCAGGGACCATCTGCGAGGCAATGAAACGGTTCCAAATGAGCTTATACAGATTGTATTGATCCTGCTCTAGGTATTGCTTAACAGATTCAGGATCGCGCGCGGCCGCAGTCGGGCGGATAGCCTCATGCGCTTCTTGCGCGGCTTTCTGTGTCTTGTACACGTTCGGGGTAGCGGGCAGATACTCAACGCCGAACCGTTCCCGAATCACCACTCTGGCGTCTTCCGTCGCTTCTTGCGAAATTCTCGGCGAGTCCGTTCTCATATAGGTAATGAGACCGGTCGGCCCTTCTGCCCCAATTTCGACGCCTTCGTACAGCTGCTGCGCCAGCGTCATCGTCTTCTTCGGGCTGAAATGCAACTTCCTGGCGGCTTCCTGTTGAAGCCGGCTGGTGATGAAGGGGGCGACCGGATTGCGTTTCTTTTCTTTGCGTTCAATCGATTGGACAACGAACGGCTTCCCCTGCACCGCATCCAGAATTTGCTGGGCCCGCTCACCTGTGCCGATGTCGGCATCCTGACCGTTCACGGAATGCAATTTGGCTTCAAATGCCGGTGGATTGTCCCCGGTCAACAACGCGACGATCGACCAGTATTCTTCCGCCCGGAAGGCTTCTCGCTCCTTCTCCCGATCGCAAATCAACCGCACGGCCACGGATTGAACCCGGCCCATGCTGAGTCCGCGACGCACCTTTTTCCACAGCAATTGACTACCCTGGTACCCCACGATGCGGTCAAGGACTCGTCGGGCCTGCTGGGCCTGGACCAGCTTCATGTCGATTTCACCCGGCGACTTCAGAGCCCGCTTGATCGCCGATTCCGTGATTTCGTTGAACAACACACGAAAGACTTTGCCGTCTTTCTTCTTCCCCTTGCCGTGCAACTCCTGCGCAATATGCCAGGCAATCGCCTCTCCCTCTCGATCAGGGTCCGGCGCCAAAAATACGGTGTCGACTTCTTGGGCTTTCTTTTTGATGTCGGCCAGCACTTTCGACTTGCCCTTGATCGTGACGTACTGGGGCTCGAAATCATTTTCGAGATCCACACCCAGCTTGCTGGTAGGGAGGTCCTTGACGTGGCCGACGGAGGCCATGACAGAATAGCCACGCCCGAGATATTTCGTGATGGTGCGCGCCTTGGTCGGCGACTCAACAATGATCAGCGATTTGGCCATGGGGCTTCACGTTCCTCAGTACCTACGCCCAGAGTACCACACCCACTATAACAAATATTGCGGCGCTGTCAGCTCTAATCTCTCAATGCCTGCCCACGGTGAGACGCACATACTCGTTACCGGGCAATTGACGAATGTGATTTTTCAGTTCGAGCGATAACAGGATCGCCGCTACCTGAGCGGCCGGCAATCCACTGCGCCGGATCACCTCATCGACCGATTGCGGCAATACGGATAAGGCATCGTACACCAACATTTCCTCGGTGCCTAACTGTAACGCTGGCTTGACATCCGCCCCTGCTCCCGCACCAAGCCGCTCACGAAACGTTGCATCAAGCTGCGGCAACAATTCATCGAGAATATCCTGCGCCGACTCAACCAAACGAGCCCCATCCTTAATCAAACTATTCGGTCCGCGGCTGGATTCGGCTTTCACAAATCCCGGTACCGCGAAGACTTCCCGTCCCTGTTCACCGGCCAATCTCGCCGTGATGAGGGACCCGCTTTCAATTGCCGCCTCGGTCACCACGACTCCCAAGGACAATCCACTGATGATGCGATTGCGGCGCGGGAAATGATAGCTGTGCGGCGCCGCTCCCAACGGGAGCTCAGACAATACCGCGCCATGTTGCTCGATCGTCTCCCGTAACTGCCGATGATCCGCAGGATAGGTCCGATCTAGGCCACAGCCCATCACGGCAAGCGTCCGCCCCTTACCGGCAAGAGCCCCGCGATGCGCCGCCGCATCGACCCCACGCGCCAACCCACTCACGATCGTAAAACCCATCCGCGCGAGCTCACGCGCCAATTCTTCGGCGAAGATGCGTCCGGCGGCGCTGACTTTCCTCGTGCCAACAATCGCCACCGCATGCCGATCGGTGTCCAACAACGAACCCTGCACATACAGCAACGGAGGTGGGTCTGGAATCGTCTTGAGCGGCGCGGGGTACTGCGTATCGAGATACGTCAGCACCGTAACCTTCCGGCGCTGCAGGTGATCTAATTCTTGGTCGAGATCCCGGATCGCATCAGGAGTCGGTCCACGGTGAATGGCCTCGACCAATGGGGGCCGGCAACCAATCTCCTCCAGGGCCGCCTGGGTGGCCATGAATACCGCATCCGGTGTCCCGAATGCGTGCACAAGCTTGAGGAGGGTCCCGTCGCCCACACCGGGAATCGCGCGCAACAGCAACCACGGACGGAGAGCTCGATGATTCACGATCGTCTCAGCTCATCACATGGCGTCGGTGCGATGCGCAGGCCCATTGTACTGGAGAAACACCGCGCCCTGCGGCAGGACATACACCCGAAAGAGATCCCATCCGGTTGCGTGCCGGACTACATCACAACCAGATCGAATTGTTCCAAATGCAACCGATCGTCTGGAGTAACCAGAATTTTTGCACTATACCGACGTTCGAGCTCCTCGACTCCCGGTTGCTCCTGTTCCTGCAAGAGCAGCGCGACGGCAGGATGTGCCCCGACGACGACGCGTTGCTGTTCGATTTCGTGGCCGAGCCGACGCACTTCGCGGAAAATTTCGTAGGCCACCGACATCGGCGACTTGGTGTAGCCGCGCCCATCGCAATAGTGGCAGGGCTCCGATAACGAACGCAGCAAGTCCTCTCGCACACGTTCACGAGAAATTTCGATCAGCCCGAGATCGGATACTCTGGAAATTCTGGTGCGCGCTTTATCCGACGACATGGCATCCACCAATGCATGGTAGACCTTGTCGCGATTTTTCTCCCGCTCCATGTCGATAAAGTCGACGATGATGATGCCGCCGATTCCCCGCAGCTTCACCTGATAGGCAATTTCGCGCGCCGCTTCCAGGTTGTTTCTGAGGATGGTTTCCTCCTGATCGCGCTTACCGACAAAGCGGCCGGTATTAACGTCGATCACCGTCATGGCCTCGGTGTGGTCGATGACCAGATACCCTCCGGACTTCAGCCAGACCTTGCGGCTCATCGCACGAGCGATTTCCTGCTCCACCCCCAGATAGTCGAACAGGCTTTCCTCTTTGTCATAAAAATGAATACGCGAGGTTTGCTCCGGTGAAAACCGTTGCACAAACCCTTTGATCGCGTTGTACTCCTCGCGGGAATCGATCAACAACCGATCGACCCGGCGACCGAACAAATCCCGCACGACACGGAAGCTCAAACTCAAATCGCTGTGCAAGAGGCTCGGGGCGGGCAGCTGGTCACGCTTTGTCAACACGTCCTGCCATAAGACATGCAAAAACTCGACGTCCGAGCGCAACTCCTCTTCCTTCACCCCTTCGCTGACTGTTCGGACGATGTAGCCGAACCCCGGGCGCCGCGCCCGCTTCATGATTTCCTTCAGCCGCGCGCGCTCCTCGTCACGAGGAATACGGCGAGAGACGCCGATATGTTCAACCGTCGGCATGAACACCAGGTACCGGCCCGGCAAAGAAACATACGTGGTGACGCGCGATCCCTTGGTGCCGATGGGACCCTTGGAAATCTGCACCATCAATTCCTGTCCTTCGGACAGCAACTCTTCAATCGGTTTCGAACTTTGCCGCTTGGGCTTGGGAACTTCCGAATCCTTGCTGTCGTCGTCGTCACCATCTACGAGAGTATCCCCAGGCTCGACATCCATCGAGAGATCAGACACGTGCATGAATGCCGCCTTCTCTAACCCGATATCGATGAACGCGGCCTGCATTCCCGGCAGCACCTTTGCCACACGCCCCTTGTAGATATTCCCGACGAAGTCCTGATCTTTCGCGCGGTCGCCATAGAGATCCGTGACGACCCCGTTATCAAGCACCGCCACGCGGGTCTCTTCCCGCGCTATGCTGATTGCTATCTCGACACCCATAGACACTCCTTTACACTCAGATCGGGCGGATCGGCAGACGAACGCGGACACAAAGCCCGGGTTCCTTCTCGTGTCGCCGTCGGTCCGTCCCCAATCTGGTTCACATGGTTATTTCATACCCAGTCGGCCCCTGTCCAGGCTTGGCCTAATAGAACAAGGTCAACCGACGTCGTTTGACGTTCAACAATAATCCCAACGAGGCCATGGTCATGATGGTCGCGCTTCCTCCGTAACTGACCAACGGAAGCGGAATGCCGACAATGGGAAACATCCCTGCGGTCATCCCGATGTTGACGACCACACAAAAACACAGCATCGCCACAATACCTGCCGCGAGTAGCGCCCCCAATGTATCCTTCGCACGCGCGGCAATTTCCAACGAGACCCAGATCAACGCGATAAAGAGGGCCAGGAGGACCAGCACTCCGACAAACCCCCATTCCTCCGCATACACCGCAAAGACGAAGTCGGTATGCCCTTCGGGAAGGAACTTCAGCTGGCTTTGTGTGCCGCCATAGAGCCCCTTGCCTGACAACTCACCGGAGCCGATGGCAATTCTAGACTGAAGTGCGTGGTAGCCCTTTCCTCCCGGGTCGTAATCGGGATCCACAAAGGCCATGACACGTTCCCGTTGATAGTCGTGCAACGACGCCCAGACCATTTCCCACACAAATGGAAAGAGCATGACGGAAAGCAACAGAATCACACCCAGCGTCTTCGAGCGCACGCCGACCATCAATAACATAGCCGCGTAGACGGCCAGAAAACTCAACCCGCTTCCCAGGTCAGGCTGCTTGAGGATCAACAGCAGCCCAGGCAAGACAATCAACCCCGGCAGGACCACCCGGTGCAGCCACCCTGCGCGAGAGACCCGAGAGTAATAGTTCGCCAACACCAACACCAAGACCAGCTTGGCAAACTCAGACGGTTGAAAGGCGAAGGGGCCGATCGGAATCCAGCGTTGGGCTCCTCGACTGGACTTGCCCATGACCAACACGACCGCCAGCAGAATCAGAATCACCGCATAGGTCGGATAGGCCAGCCGCGCAATTTTGTGGTAATCGGACAGATACATCACGAGGAACGCGATGGTGCCCAGAAGAATCCACACGAGCTGTTTGAGGTAAAACGGAAAGGCTGTGTCCTGAGAATGTGTGACACTGTAGATCGACAGCACCCCGACCGACAGGATAACCGCGATCAGCCCCATAAAGCGGAGATCGAAACTATCCAACCCTCGGTTGTCCATGACTCGATCAATCATCATGTCTTCGGTCGCGTTTCAGCGGTCGCCGCCAGCGGCTTTGTTCGCCCAGCCGGAGGAATCTGCTTGAGCACCTCGGGATAGGCCTTCACGTAGGCTTCGATCACGTCCTTCGCCAAGGGGGCCGCGGCCGATCCACCATGCCCCATGTGTTCCGCCAGGACCGCCACGGCAATGCGAGGCGCCTCGACCGGAGCAAAGGCGACAAACCAGGCATGATCCCGAAGCCGTTTGGGAATATCTTTCTCAGGACCGGTGCGCAGCGCCGCCGTCTGAGCCGTCCCGGTTTTTCCGCCAATCGTCACGAGAGAGGACTTGGCTCGCGTCGCGGTTCCCTTCGTGACCACATCCGCCAGCGCCGCCTTGATCAAAGCAATGCTGGCCGGCTTCACCGCCACTTTGCCCCGCACCGTCGGTGGAAATTCGGCACGGTCTCCCGTCGCGCGATTCATCACCGCTTGCACCAAACGCGGCTTGATCGCCACGCCGTCGTTGGCCACCGTACCGATCATACTGGCCATCTGCAGCGGTGTCACCGTGACGTATCCCTGTCCGATCGCGGCAGAAATCGTTTCACCGGGATACCAGGGCTGATTGCGGGCCTTCTGCTTCCAAGCTGTCGACGGCACAATACCGACACGTTCCGACGGCAGTTCAACTCCGGTCTCCTGTCCGAGCCCGAACTGCTTCGCATACTCGGCGATCGTATCGATCCCCATTCGCTGCCCGACGGTATAGAAATAGACGTCGCACGAATGGATCAAGGCCTCGTTCAGATCGACTGATCCATGCCCACCCTGCTTCCAGTCGCGGAACAACCGATTCCCGAATTGATAGCCTCCCGTACACCGGACCATGGTCGAGGGAGTCACCGTATTGGATTCAAGCGCCGCCGCCGCCATGACGACTTTGAACGTCGAACCTGGAGGATATTGGCCTTGAGTGGCGCGATTATTCAGGGGGCGCCGCTCATTCTGCACGATCTCCACCCACTGCTTATTCGTGAGTTCTTTCGACAACATGTTCGGATCGAATCCCGGACGACTGGCCATTGCCAGAATATCTCCGTTGGTCGGATCCAGTGCCACGATGGCGCCAGATTCCTCCCCAAGCAGATCTTCGGCGATTTTCTGGAGATGCGCGTCGATGGTGAGGTAGAGATCGTCACCGGCGACCGGCTTATCCGACACCACGGCGCGTTTTTCGTGACCGAGCGCATCCACCTCCACACTCTTCTGCCCGGCACGTCCACGCACCTGCCGGTCGAACCACTTCTCAACCCCATATTGCCCGACCACACTACCTTGATGGAGATCCGCAAAATCCGCCTTCTCAAGCTGGTCCGCCGACACTTCGCCCACATACCCTAGCAAATGCGCCGCAACCGGCCCGCCGGGGTAGTTCCGTTGCGACTCCACCTGAATCATCACGCCAGGCAAATCCAACCGATGTGACTCGATCAACGTCGCCTCGCGCAGCGTTAGCCGATCTTTTACCTTGCGAGGCTGGAGCTTGCTGCCCTTGCCGGTCGACAACTTTTTCTGAATCAACTCCGGATCAAGGTTGAGCAACGAGGCTAACTCCGCGACCAAAGCCGGGCGATCCTTTACGTCTTCCAGCGTGACATACAGGGCGAAACTCGGCACATTGTTCGCCAACAACACACCGTTCCGGTCGAAGATGAGACCGCGGGCCGGCTCCAACACCACCGAACGCGTCCGGTTGTTTTCGGACAAGTCCCGGTAATAAGGTCCTTCCCGAATCTGGAGATGCCACAGGCGTAAGGCAAGCAACGCGACCACCAGCAGGAGCCCCACGCGCAGAATGGCCAGCCGTCGCTGAAGATCGAGAAGGTCAGAATCGTTAAATCCTATCGAGGCCATCGTAGTCAGACTCTCGCCGCTTGTTGCCGGGCAATCACAGTTAGAGCGCGCCCTCCGTCACCAGTCGATCATCGGACCAGCGCTGACGAAACAGCAGATACAAACCTGCCCCGACCAAGGCGTCGAACCCGGCCTGCACGAGCACTGTTGAGCGGACACCCATCCAGACCTCATCGATACCCGCCGGGTTCATCGAATAGAGAAACACCGCACTGGAAAGACAGGAAATGATCGCCAATCCGGCGGTTAACACGGCCGGAGTGATATGGGCCATATGGCGGCCGGCCAGCCCAGCCAGAAACCCGCCCCCACCCTTGGTCACCACATTGATCCAAAGATCCCCTGCGGACAACATATCCTGAAAACACCCCAGGAGGAGCCCGAGAATCAATCCGTCCAACTCGCCCCCGAGAAACCCGACGAGACAAGCGGCCACCAGACCGAGATCAGGACGCACGCCGAAGAGGCTGAAGTAGTGCAGCAAGGTGGCCTGAAAGGGAACGACGACCAGCGCTAAGAGGAGATACAGGAGAAACTTCATGGTTTTTTTCGATCCCCGCGAATGTCCTGCAACAGCTTTTGCGCAGAGTCGGCATCCTCATATGGAGCCGTGATAATGAGGACTTCATCCAGTTTCGAAAGGTCCACTTCCGGTTCGATTTCGGCCGACTGAAACAAATCCCCCTCCGACTTCTCAACCTGGGTCAGTCCCCCGATCGCCAAACCGCGAGGAAAGGCCCCCGTCAATCCTGAGGTGACGACCCGGTCGCCGGCCTGAACCCGAGACAACAGGGGAATGTACTTGAGTCGCGCCCGTCCGTGGCTGGTGCCCTCCACAATGCCTTCATCACGAGTCCGTTGCACCACCCCTGCAATCGCGTTGTTGGGATCGGTGACCAGGAGGACCACCGACGAGGCTGAATTGGTCTTCACGATTCGTCCCACCACACCTGCAGGAGTCACCACTCCCATTTCCACACGCACGCCGTCACTTTCGCCCTTATTGAGAATCATCCCGCCATACCAATTCGTGGCATCCCGACCGATCACTTGAGCCGCCAGAGTCTGGGACGGCGATTGCTGTTTAAAATTCAGCAGCGTCTCATATCGTTGCGTGGCCGCTACGGCTTCACGCAGCTGATTATTCTGTCCTTCAAGCAACTCGATGTCGCGACGAAGCTGGCGGTTCTCTTCGTGGACACCCTGCAGGGCAAGATACGCATTCCAGGTTTCCGAAATGCCGTGGTCGATCGAGGAAAACGCGGCGAGGGGCACACTGAGGATTTGACCAAGCGGTCCGCCGACGTACTGAAGCAACCTCTGGCTTTGGCTAGGAAGAAGTAAGAGGGCGACGAGCAAGCAGGCGAACAGCACGATGGCGAGACGCCTAGTGCCGTATGTTGATCGCGATATAGCCATCCACACTCGGGATGGAGATCATCGAGAGGTACTACACTGCGACATAACTGAGACCTTGCGAAGGAGATCCAGTTCGTCAAGAATCTTCCCGACCCCCAAGACCACGGAGGTCAACGGGTCATCGACCGTAATGATCGGGAGGTTCGTTTCTTCACGGAACCGAGTATCCATTCCCTTCAGCAAAGATCCGCCGCCAGTCAGCACGATACCGCGATCGATGATGTCTCCGGCCAATTCAGGCGGTGTGTTTTCAAGCGCCACCTTGATGGCATTGACGATGGTTCCAATGGGTTCCTGCAACGCCTCTCTCACCTCGGCATCGTCCACCACCAGCGTGCGGGGGATACCGGAAATCAGATCGCGTCCTTTGATCATCATGGTCTTGCGCTCTTCAAAGGGGTAAGCTGAGCCGATCTCGAACTTGATACGTTCGGCCATATGCTCCCCGATGAGGAGGTTATATTTTTTCTTGATGTAGTTCATGATGGCGTCGTCCATCCGGTCTCCGGCCACCTTGACCGACTCGCTATAGACGATACCGCCCAGCGAGATGACCGCGATGTCCGTGGTACCGCCGCCGATGTCTACCACCATATTCCCGGACGGCTCCGTAATCGGCAGCCCTGCCCCGATCGCCGCCGCCACCGGCTCTTCGATCAAATACACTTCGCGGGCTCCGGCCAGCTCAGCCGAATCGCGCACCGCCCGTTGCTCCACCTGGGTGATCCGCGACGGCACACCGATGATGATGCGTGGTCGCACGAAGGCCGTCCGGTTATGGGCCTTCTGAATAAAGTGGCTGAGCATCGCCTCGGCTTTTTCGAAATCGGCGATGACCCCTTCCTTCATCGGGCGTACCGCAAGGATATTGCCCGGGGTGCGTCCCAACATACGCTTCGCGTCGGCGCCGACCGCCATCACACGCTCCGTCTTTTTCTCCACGGCGACCACGGAAGGCTCATTTAACACGATGCCCTTCCCCTGGACATACACGAGAGTTGTCGCCGTCCCCAAATCGATCGCCAGATCGTTGGAGAACCATCCGAACATGTCACTCATGAAGCCCACTAGGACTCTCCCTTCACACGATTCCTGCGCTGAACCACGTCGCGCCGCCTAATCCGCCACATCCAGTTGCCCGCTCTCCAACACCTGAGTTTTGGCAATTTCGTCGCCCAACCGCCGCCCCTGCTCGTTCCCGATGACCAGCAACCCTTCCAGCGAGAGGACCGCGCCCCATCCGATCCATCCGACATACGGTATTTCAAACGCCAACTGGGCAAGACCACAAGGCAGATTACGGATGATCGACTCTCGGAACCCTGCCGGGTCCCTGGTGCGGGGGACGATGGTCTGAAGCCCGATGAGCCGCTTCCCGACACTGCGACCGCCGCCAAACCCGTCGGCCAGCAAGAGATAGGCAAGTCCGGCAAGGACCCCGATCGGGGGAACCAACTTACTCACCGCCGCGACGATCAGGAGGTCGACCATTTTGGCAATGAAGCGATTCAGCACCTGGGCCTTGGGATAGACGCCCAGTTCGAGCGGGCTGTGCCCGATTGCCTCCTCCACCACCGGAGATCTCTCCAATTCTTCGACACTATAACAAATCTGTTTGACCTGCACAAACAAAGTCGCAATCTTCCCACCGCCGCAATCCATGCGCGTCTTCCTCTTGCCTTTGTGATCGTCGCCTGAGTAGAATTCACGAAACCTTGCCGACAAGAGGCGCTCTCGATGATCAAACTGTTACGCGAAGCTGCTCACGACTATCCGTGGTTCCTTAAATCCATCATGGGGGTACTCGCCCTCGCGTTCGTCATTACCATGGGCTGGTGGGGGTTCGGCCAGGACAGCGGCAACGTCGTCGCCTCCGTGGGGGATCAGATCGTCCCCTTGGACGAGTATCGCCGAGCCTATGAAAATACGTATCGTTTCTACAAAGACAAAGGGCAGAACGAGATCAAGGACGAATTCCTCAAACAGTTTGTCCTGGAACAGCTCATCGATAATCGGATGTGGCTACACGTAGCGAAAGAGATGGGCCTGACGGTTTCCGACGAGGATTTGCGCAAGGCGATCATGCAACGGACGGAGTTTCAGAAGAACGGGGCCTTTGATCCCGACGCATACCGACGATTGCTGTCGGCGAATCGTTTGACACCCGCCTCATTCGAGGCCATGGAAGCCAAGGACATTCTCACCAACAAGGCGCGGCTGGTCATTATGGATGCGGTGGCGCTCACTCCGGCTGAATATACGGAAGCGCAGACACTCGCGGCTCGCGAAGGGGATGCCGACCCGGCCAAGGCTGCCGCGGCGAAGGAACGGGTGTTCCAGAGCCTCCTGTTCCAAAAGCAACAGCGGGCATTGATGGCCTATGCGGAGTCGATGAAGAGCAAAGTTCCCGTGAAGATTCACAAAGAACTTATGTAGCCGGCGCCCAGCCGCTCCCGATCAGCATCGCGTCCCCATAACTATAGAACCGATACCGTTGCGCCACCGCCTCTTCGTACGCAGCACGGAGCGGTGCCACACCCACAAGAGCAGACACCAACATCAGTAGGGTCGTCCGCGGCAGATGGAAGTTCGTCACCATCGCATTGATGACCTGAAACTCAAATCCCGGAGTGATGAATAGTTCCGCCTGCCCCTGGAACGGCTCAATCCCGCGCCCACCCTGCGCTGCGGTCTCCAAGGCGCGCACCACCGTGGTGCCCACGGCCACGACACGATGCCCCTGCTCCCGCGCCCGTCGAATCTGCGCCACGGTCTGCACAGACACCTCGATCCGCTCGCCCAACATGCGATGGTCCTCGATTCGCTCAGTCTTCACACTCCGAAACGTGCCAGGCCCCACATGCAAAGTCACCTGCGCCATTTCGATGCCTTTCCCTGCCAGAGCCTGCACCAAGTCGCGCGTAAAATGTAGCCCGGCGGTAGGCGCCGCGATGGCCCCTTCATGCCGAGCAAACAGGGTCTGGTACCACTGCTGATCGTCTGCTGACGGTTCCCGCTTGATATACGGAGGCAGCGGCATCGTGCCTGCCGCCTGCATGAGATCGTAGACGCTTGTAACACCCGACACCTGCAGTGTGGTTCGGAGTTGGCTGCGCTCCACAATTTCACCGATCCCGCCGCCTGGAAACTCAACCGTGGCGCCGGGCCGGAAACGTCCCTTCATCAGCACTTCCCACAGCCCCTGTCCGAGATCCTGCACAAACAACAGATCGAGCAGTTTTCCGTTGGGTCGAACCTGCGCAGGAACACGTGCCGGCATGACCTTCGTGTTATTCACCACCACGAGATCCCCCGGCTGCAGCAACGAAGGGAGATCGGCCACCTGCCGATGCATCAGACGTCCTCCCGCTTGGCGGTCCAGCACAAGCAGACGTGCACGGTCACGCGGGATCACCGGATGATCGGCCACAAGCGCTGGGTCAAATGGAAAGTCGAATTCGCTGAGTAACATCAGGGGGTCGGTATCGCCGGGGTCACCAACTGCGACAGAGCCGAGTTGTGCAACTGAGTTCCAGGATAGTAGTACTGCAGAATGCTGCTATACGAGTAGCCAAGCTCGGCCAGCTCTTTCGCGCCCCATTGGCAGAGCCCCACAGCATGGCCTGCTCCGTAGCCGGTAAACACCACCTCGGCACCGATCGATTCCACCTCGAACTGCGTGCTGGGAATGATGGTGTACCCCACGGCCTTTCGAAGATCTTCGCCTCGCAATATGGCCTCCCCGCCTGAATGTAAAATCCTCAGGCGCGAAACCCGTCCGGCGCGACTATAGGCAATCGGAGTAATCGTGGCAATCGTACCGACCGAAAAACCCTGGTGTCGTAAATTGTGCTCGAGCTGGTCGAGCTTCACACTGGCTCGCCATTGATAATAGGGGGACTCGAGATCAAACGGACATTCGACCCCCTTGAGGTAGGGCAGATCTTTGTTGGCCCACACATTCACGGCATCTTCCGTCGGGCCTGCTGCGGTGGATGAGAAGGCCGCATAGATAGGCGCCTGTTGATGGGTGACGACAATGCCTCGGGTCGATTCGACGGCGTCCTCGACGCGGCGGTCCACCCCTGTTCGGCCCCGATATACCTGGTCTTGAATGGTCGCGACGACGTCATAGTCTCGGGCCGAACTGAGCATCTTGTTATACAAAGCATACGTCCGTGCCGCCACCGCCTGCACCTTCAACATTTCCGGGTGCCAGGCTGAACTGACCTCCGACGGCACCACCCCTTTCACATACTCTTCCAAATCCACCTGGTTGACGACCGAGAGCCCTTGCCCTTTGCGCCACACACGCACGACCCCGCTGAGTGCCAGCGGAGCGCCCCCGTCTTTTCCCATGACCAGCGCGAGGTTGTTTCGGAGCGGCCGGATGAGGACCTGCCCGGTCATGATGCGTCGTCCATCGACCTGTACCCCATCTCCCCGAGCCGTAAGGTGGATCGGCGCATTCAAGATTTTCGTGTCACCCGACTCCAGGATGAGAGCGAGCGCGCCCTCGGACTGCACTTCCAGCGAGAGTGCGTCCTGAGCCAACAGCACGCGAATGGATTCAGCGAAGACGGCGGGCGCACAGAATAGGGAGAGGAGCACCATCCCCCCGACGACGGCCAGACTGGAAACGCAATGTCGAGTCAGCGGCGAAAGAGCCATGAAAGGAAGTAGAACATCAGACTGAGCAGGATGCTGAGCACGAGACTGGTCGCGATCGGAATATACAGACTGAATCGCTCTCGCGTGACCGAGAGATCGCCGGGCAGTTTACCGATCCACCCGAAGGCAGAGCCAAGGCCGGGCCATTTTTCAGCCAGCGTGAGCAGCAACCCGACGGCTACCAACACCAGGCCCGCCACAATCAACGATCGACCGACACCAGTCCACGCTGCCATCGTTTATTGTATCAGACATTCGGCGATCTGCACGGCGTTGAGGGCGGCGCCCTTCCGAAGGTTGTCGCTCACGACCCAGAGATTCAACCCATTGGTGATCGACTCGTCCACTCGCACCCGCCCGACATACACGTCATCCTTGCCGGACACGTCGAACGGCATCGGATACAGTTTCTTGACGGGATCGTCGTACACGATGACGCCGGGCATCTCCGCCAGCGCCGCCCGCGCATCGTTCGCCTTCAACGGACGTTCCAGCTCCACGTTGATTGCCTCGGAGTGACAGCGCAACACCGGGACGCGCACGGTCGTCGCCGTAACCCGCAGCGATGGCATCTCAAGGATCTTCCTGGTCTCTTGAACGATCTTCACCTCTTCCGAACAGTCGCCACCGTCACCGAACGAACCCACCTGCGGTAACAGGTTGAACGCGATTTGGTAGGGATAGACCTGCACCTTCACCTCTTGAAAGGCCATCAACGACTTGGTCTGGTCGACTAACTCGTCCATGGCGGCCGACCCGGTGCCCGATACCGACTGAAAGGTGGTCACCACCACCCGCTTGATGCCTGCGGTATCGCGAAGCGGCTTCAGCGCCATGACCAAGGGAGTGGTGGTGCAGTTCGGAATGGCCACGATCCCGCGCTTCATCGAGCGCAACGCGGCCGCATTGACCTCCGGTACGACCAGCGGCACATCGGGATCCATCCGGAAAACCGCACTGTCATCGATGACGACAACCCCGGCCGCACCCAACCGTGCCCCGTAGTCCCGACTGATGGTATCGGTCGCGGACACGAACGCGATGTCGACGCCGGCAAAGGAAGAGGCCTCCGTTAACTCCTCCACCTTGTACTCCTTGCCCTGACACGACAACACGTCGCCGGCCGATCGCTTGGACGAAAACAGGCGCAACGTCTCAATCGGAAAATTGCGTTCTTCCAGAATCTCCAGACTTTCTTTTCCCACGGCCCCGGTCGCGCCGAGAATCGCCACCGTATAGGCCTGCTTCTTCTTCAACATGATACTGTCCTTATGCGATCGTGGTCAGAACTCTGATGCGGTGATTGAAGGTATCCGCAACATAGACAGTCCCGTCCGCATCGACCGCTACACCGAATGGATAACTGAGACTTCCTGCCAAGGCATCGCCACCATCCCCGCCGAACTGCGCAACACCGGTACCGGATAGGCGCAAGATGGTCTTCGTCTGTCCGTTCCACACCCGAATCAAGTGGCTGTCAGAATCTGTCAGATACACGTTTCCATGAGAATCGACGGCAATTCCCGCGGGCCTGGAGAGACTCGGCGAACTGGGTTCAGCCGGCCCCTGATAGCGATAGGTCCCGCCGTCTCCCGCTACCGTCGCAATCTGCCCTGTGGCCGGATCGACAGATCGGATCCGGCTATTAAACGTATCCGCCACATAGAGGACGCCGTCCCCGCCTAACGCCACGCCGCTGGGTCCCGCCAGGCTCGCTTGAACCGCCGAAACCTGATCTCCGCTATAGGCCGCCGTGCCATCTCCGGCGACCGTGGTGATGACTCCGGTCGCTAGGTCAACCCGCCGCACCCGGTTGTTACTTTGATCCGCGATGTATAACGCCTCGTTGCTGACAGCCAACCCGGTCGGTTCATTGATCGCGGCCGACACCGCCGGTCCACCATCGCCGGAATACCGCGCCTGGCCTGTGCCGGCGACGTTGGTAATGATCCCGGTCGCCGAATCGACCCTTCGCACCCGGTGGTTCATCGTATCGGCGATATACAGGTTACCTACACCATCGACGGCCACGGCACTGGGAAAATTGAGCCGCGCTCGCCTGGCAGGGCCACCATCGCCGGAATCGTGCTCGACCGTCAAACGCCC
This sequence comes from Nitrospira sp., assembly GCA_037045225.1. Taxonomy (NCBI): domain Bacteria; kingdom Pseudomonadati; phylum Nitrospirota; class Nitrospiria; order Nitrospirales; family Nitrospiraceae; genus Nitrospira; species Nitrospira sp. The sequence continues at coordinate 2,806,582 of JBAOHZ010000009.1, read as the reverse complement.
TCCGGTCACGTACCGGACCGTGCCACTCAGATCGGTCACCTGCGTGTAGGCCTTGGTGCTGTCACCGGAATGGTCGGCAAAGGGATCCTCGTCCTCATCAGCCTGCGCCGTCACAGGCGGTTCAGGCATGGCCGGCCCGGCCGACCCTGACGGACCGACTCCTGCCACGGTCGTAATGACACCCGTGGCCCGATCGACGCGGCGCACAACATGGTTTTCGGAATCGGCAATATAGAGGTTGCCCTCTCCATCCACGCACAACCCTTTCGGCTCGTTGAGCGAGGCGGCACCGGCAGGTCCACCGTCCCCGGCATACCCCGGCTCGCCGTTGCCTGCCAGGGTCTCGATGATTCCGGATTGTGTCGTGCGTGTCGTCATGATTTACGAGGGAAGGTTGCGCACAATCGCATCGCCCATCTCCACGGTGCCGACCAGCTGCATGCCTTCGGCATGAATATCCTTGGTGCGGAATCCGAGTTCCAGCGTCTTGACGATGGCCTGCTCGATCGCCGCCGCTTCCCTATCGAGCTGAAACGCATAGGACAACATCATTGCGGCAGACGCGATCGTGGCAATCGGATTGGCAATATTTTTACCGGCAATATCCGGCGCGCTGCCATGGATCGGCTCGAACAACCCCACCTTAGCGCCGACACTAGCGGACGGCAGCATGCCGATCGACCCGGTCAGCATCGCGGCTTCGTCGCTGAGAATATCGCCGAAGATGTTGTTGCACAGCAGCACATCGAACTGCCGCGGATTACGCACCAATTGCATCGCGCAATTGTCGACATAGATGTGGCTCAAGGCCACGTCGGGATATCCTTTGTGAACGTCCGTGACCACCCGCCGCCACAATTCCGAGGACTCCAGCACATTGGCCTTATCCACCGAAGTGACCTTTTTGCGGCGCTTGCGGGCAGCGTCAAAGGCCACGACCGCAATGCGACGGATTTCTTCGGTCGTGTAGACCTCCGTATTGAATCCACGTTCGCCACCGCCGGACAGTTTTTCAATGCCCTTCGGTTTGCCGAAATAAATCCCTCCGGTGAGCTCCCGGATCACGAGCATATCGATGCCTTCGATCACCTCACGTCGCAACGTGGAGGCATCGGCGAGCATGGGATACAGTTTCGCCGGGCGCAAATTGGCATAGAGCCCGAGCTGCTCGCGCAGTCCCAGCAGGGCTCGCTCGGGGCGAAGGCTATATTCCAATCCTTCCCATTTGGGTCCGCCGACAGCACCGAGCAACACGGCATCGCTCTGTTTCGCGATGGCGAGCGTCTCAGCCGGAAGCGGCACGCCGACTTTATCGATCGCATGGCCGCCGACATCGCCGGGGGTAAATTCAAACGTATGCCCGTGGCGTGCGGCGACAACCTTCAACACCTTGACCGCTTCAGGGACAATTTCGCGGCCGACTCCGTCTCCGGCCAAGACTGCGATTTTCGCGTTCACGTGTACATCTCCTCTCGACTATTCACCAACGGCCTCATCCTCCGCGGTCCAGGCTGGATCGACCAGGCAGAGAAACTCAATCGGGACGGTTCCATGGTTCACTAACGATTGCTTGGCTCCCGGAGGCACATAGACCACGGAGCCGGCCTGAACAGCAACCGACTCCTCCTCCACCTGCATCACCCCATGGCCCGCAATGAAGTAATACACCTCGGAGGATTTGAGGCGATGCCAGAGGGACTGTTGCCCCGGGTCGAGCAATCCATGAGCCAGGCTATATCCGAGCGCGAGCGATGCCTTTGCCGGGTGCAGTAATTCCCGCAGCCGGGTGTGATCGCCCGCCAAGAACTCCGGGCATCGTTGAAGATGCGTAGTCAGCATCGTGCATCCACAGTCACAGTAGGAATGACCGACGATGTCACTCCGTCCAGGCCGATACGAACGCATCGGCCTGGACGGAGGAATCTACCCTGCAGGTTGGGATCAAATCAAGCTGACCTTCTGAATCCCCTCAGCTTGTTTTGCGGCGAAATAGGCCAACTTATTGAGCGCATTCAGATAGGCCCGCGCAGCCGCCGTAATGATGTCGGTATCGGCGCCATGACCGGACACCGTTCGACCGTCTTCTTCAACCCGCACCGACACTTCCCCTTGCGCATCCGTCCCGCCGGTAATGGCATTGACCCCGAACATCAGCAATTTGCTCTTCGTCTGGGTCATCGCGGCGATCGTCCGGTAGACCGCATCGACCGGGCCGTCACCCGTTCCGCTATGCGACACCAGCTTTCCGTCAATCTCCAACTCCACCGTTGCCTTCGGAGTCTTGTTGGTTCCGCTTTCGACTTGAAAGGATTTCAACACCACCCGTTCCGACATTTTCGCGACTTCCTCGGACACAATGACTTCGAGGTCTTCCTCGTAAATCTCTTTCTTTTGGTCCGCCAACCGCTTGAAGCGTTCGAACGCGTGGTTGACCTCCTCTTCCGTCAACTTATAGCCGAGATCCTCCAGCCGCTGGCGAAACGCATGGCGCCCCGACAACTTGCCCATCACCAGCTTGACCTGTTCAAGACCGATAGATTCAGGCCGCATGATCTCGTAGGTCGTCTTATCTTTCAGCAACCCGTCCTGATGGATACCCGACGTATGAGCGAACGCGTTGGCCCCGACAATGGCCTTGTTCGGCTGAATGACCATACCGGTAATCTTGCTCACCAGGCGGCTGGTCTTGGAAATCTCCTCCGTGACGACCTTGGTGTCAGCCCCGTACCAGTCTCTACGCGTCCGGAGACCCATCACGATTTCCTCCAGCGAGGTGTTGCCGGCCCGCTCGCCGATGCCGTTGATCGTACACTCCACCTGTCCGGCTCCTGCCACCACCGCCGCCAAGCTGTTAGCGACGGCCAGCCCCAAATCGTTGTGGCAATGGACGGAGATGACGGCTTGCCCGCTGTTCGGCACGCTGTCTTTAATCCGCTTGATCAGGCCGCCGAACTCTTGGGGAACGGCATACCCTACCGTGTCAGGAATATTGATCGTTCCCGCCCCGGCCGCAATCACCGCTTCAATCACTTCGCACAGATACGCAGGATCGGATCGGCTGGCATCCATCGGTGAAAATTCAACGTCGTCCACATAGGTGCGCGCCAACTGCACCATCTCCACGGCTCTCTTCTTCGCTTCCTCGCGAGTCATCCGAAACTGATGCTTGAGATGGATGTCCGACGTCGAGAGAAACGTATGGATCCGCACCCGGGGTGCGCCCTTCAACGCTTCCGACGCCCTCGTGATGTCTTCAGGCCTGGCCCGCGCCAGGCTGCACACCACCGGGCCCTCAACTTCCAGGGCGATCCGGCGAACCGCTTCGAAATCTCCGGGCGAACTATAGGCGAATCCGGCCTCGATGATATCCACGCCGAGGCGCGCCAGCTGCTTGGCGATCATAAGTTTCTCTTCGACGTTCATACTCGCACCCGGTGACTGCTCACCATCCCGCAACGTCGTGTCGAATATTCTGATCATCCTGGTCATGGCGCACCTCTCCTTCGGTTAACAACACTGTACAGGATGCTCAAACAGGTCGGCCGGCAAAGCCGCAGGCGAAGGAAGCACCGGAGGCGTACCCTCTTGAGGTACGTCGAGGACGTTTCCTCCCCGAGAACGCCGCCGGACACCTGTTTCAGCATCCTGAAAATAGAAAAGCCTCCGCCCCGGGACAGGGACGAAGGCCTTGCGCGCTTCGTGGTACCACCCTGATTCAGCGACGGATGAAGCATCACCTCCATCCGATCACCCTTCATTCAATCCGTTACGCGGATCAGCCGGGACTTATTACCACCCCTAGGGGGCTTCACAAATCCTGCTCAGAGGCGAGTTCGACAGGTCACCGGCTGGTTTGCACCATCCACCAGCTCTCTCAGTTCGGTCAGCGCTGCCTACTACTCCTCATCGTCGCAATTCCTACTCTCTCGAATCGAGTACCGGTGTCTCAGTTTTCGCCACCGGCTTCCCTGCCCCCTTGGCCACCATCGTCCACAACCGCGCCAACGGACCCGACAGGGCGTACCCGGTGAAGGCCACGAATAACATTGCCTGCGGCCAGGCGACAATCATCATCAGGGCAAGAATGCCCCAGACCAGATAGGTGAAATGATCACCCCGCTTGAACTTCATATCTTTGAAGCTGCGATACTTGATCGTGCTGACCATCAGGAACGCCAGCACAAACGTGATCGCCAGAATCAGCAACGGCTTCACTTCTGCACCCATCTGCGTGATGTGCAGATCGAAGATCACCAACGATGCAATGACCCCGGCTGCAGCCGGAATCGCCAGGCCTGTAAAGTATTTGCTGTCGGCTGTGCTCACCGTGGCATTGAACCGGGCCAACCGAACGGCCCCCATCGCCACGTAGGCAAACATCACGGCAACCCCGAACATCCCCTGCCCGCTCAACGCGTACGAATAAATCAATACACCCGGTGCGACCCCGAACGACACCACATCGGAAAGCGAATCATACTCAATGCCGAACTGGCCGGTACTGTTTGTCAGTCTGGCCAACTTCCCATCCAACATATCGAAAATCATGCCGACCAGAATGGCAATGGCTGCCACCAGATGCTGACCATTAAAGACCGACAGGATCGCGAACACCCCGCAAAACAGATTCCCCGTCGTGCAGAGATTCGGGATCAGGTACATCGCCTGTCGCTTTCGGTTGCCCTTCGCAAACGGAGCTCGCATGGCCGGTGATTTCATCGGAGTTCCCCCACGATGGTTTCGCCCCCTTTGACGCGGTCGCCCAAGGAGACACAAATCTTCGAGCCGAGCGGAAGGAAGGTATCCATCCGCGACCCAAACCGTATCAGACCAAACCGCTCTCCCCGCTGCACCCGCTCGCCCTGACCCACCCAGCAGACGATGCGGCGGGCAATCAATCCGGCAACCTGCACACATAGCACTTTCGCGCCGGACTCCGTTTTTAACATCACCGCGTTCTGTTCGTTCCGGATAGTCGCCTCCGGCTTGCTCGCCACCAGAAACTGACCGGGCTGGTAGCTCACGCCTTCAACTGTTCCCGCACAGGGCATCCGGTTGATATGCACATCGAACACATTCAAAAACACCGTGACCCGAATGCTCTTTTCCTTCAGATAGCGCGGCTCAAACTCTTCCTCAATTGCAATGACCTTCCCGTCGCCCGATGACACGACCGCATTCGGTTGCTGCGGAATGGTCCGACTGGGGTTTCGAAAGAACCACGCAGTAAACAGCGTGAACCCGCCCGCCAAGCAGGTTGGAATGATCCAACCCACCGCTCCGAACAGCAGCGTCGCGCCCACGAGACCACCGACAAACGGCAATCCTTCTTTTGCAATCGGGATCCCGACGGCTTGATCAGCCATAGACCTCAAGCCCTCTCATCATGCTAACACGAAGCGGCCGGCAGCAGGGTTAGTTTTTGTTCTTATCGACGAGCTGATCTTTCTTCAGCCAAGGCATCATGGAGCGCAGCCGGGCGCCGACTTCCTCGATCGGATGGCTCTCGCCTTGTTTCAGCAGGGCGTTATAGACCGGCCGGTTCGCCTGATTCTCCAGCACCCATTCCTTGGCAAACTGCCCCTTCTGGATCTCGTCGAGAATCTTCTTCATTTCCTGCTTGGTCTGTTCCGTGACCACGCGTGGCCCGCGCGTGATGTCACCATACTTCGCCGTGGTACTGATCGAATAACGCATGTTAGCGATGCCGCCTTGATAGATCAAATCCACGATCAATTTCACTTCATGCAAACACTCAAAGTAGGCCATTTCTGGCGCATACCCAGCCTCGACGAGGGTCTCGAATCCGGCCTGGATCAGGGAGGTCAACCCTCCGCACAACACTGCCTGCTCACCGAACAAATCCGTTTCGGTTTCTTCACGGAAGTTCGTTTCAATAATGCCGGCCCGTCCTCCGCCGATGGCACTGGCGTAGGCCAAACCCACTTGGCGCGTGTTGCCGCTGGGATCTTGATGCAAGGCCAGCAAACAAGGCACACCGCTGCCCTTCGTATATTCCGATCGCACCAGATGACCGGGCCCCTTCGGCGCCACCATGAAGACGTTGATGTCCGCCGGCGGCACAATCTGCCCGAAATGAATATTGAACCCGTGACCGAAGGCCAAATAGGAACCGGGCTTCAGATTCGGAGCGATCTCCTGGCGGTAGATGGCGGCCTGAGCCTCATCCGGGGCCAGAATCATGATGACATCGGAGGCTTTGACGGCATCGGCCACCGGCATGACTTTCAATCCGCTCGCTTCCGCCTTCTTCCAGGAACTGCCTTCACGCAAACCCACGACGACATTGACGCCGCTTTCCTTGAGATTGAGCGAATGCGCATGGCCCTGGCTGCCATAGCCGATCACGGCCACTTTCTTTCCGCGAATGAGCTGTAAATCGGCATCTTTGTCGTAATAGATCTTCATACATCACTCCTGAAGGTTCATAGGGCACATGGGTGGAAACGACAGCTGCACACAGGGGATGAGAGTTATTCCCGGGCGATCTTTTTGGGTTGGCTGAGCGCCGGCCGGATCGCTTCACGGGCAATCGCCACTCGCCCCGTTCGAATCAGTTCCTTGATACCGAGCGGCTGAAGCAAACTGATGATGGCCTCAAGCTTCTTGGGATCGCCGGTCACTTCGATGGTGTAGGTTGAGGGCGTCGAGTCGATCACGTTGGCCCGAAAAATATCCGCAATACGGAGCGCCTCGGCCCGGTCTTCTGCCTTGGTATGGACCTTGATGAGCGCCGTCTCCCGTGAGACGAACTCACTCTCATTGAGATCCACGACCTTGATAACATCAATCAGCTTATTCAGCTGCTTGACGATTTGCTCCACAATCCGTTCATCCCCCGACGTGACAATGGTCATCTGCGACATCGAGGGGTCCAGCGTGGGGGCCACCGACAAACTTTCGATATTGAAACCGCGGCCGCTGAACAACCCGGCCACTCGGGATAACACGCCGAACTTATTTTCTACGGTGACTGAAATGATATGTTCCATCGAAACACTCTATCCTGACAGCTGTCGGCTGACAGCGTGATTTAGGCTGTTAAGATCGTATCTTTATCTTCGTCGGACCCGGTACCAGGCGCGCCGGCCATTCGCCGCTTCAGTTCTGGCGGATCTTCCAGAATCATCTCGTGGTTGCACCCACCCGCCGGAATCATCGGGTAACAATTCTCGTACGGATAGGTCGGCACATCAACCACGACGGGCTTATCGGTCGCGATGGCTTCCTTCAAGACGGCATCCAGGTCCCCCACCTTGTTCGCACGCAAGCCGACGGCGCCATAGGCTTCGGCCAACTTCACGAAATCCGGCGTGGTATCGAGGTAGCTCGACGCATACCGTCCTTCGTAAAACAGATCCTGCCACTGCCGGACCATGCCATGGAAACGATTGTTCAGAATGATCACCTTCACCGGCAGCTTCGACACCACTGCGGCGGCCATTTCCTGCATATTCATTTGTATGCTGCCGTCACCGGCCACACAGAGCACCAATCGGTCTCTGAACGCAGCCTGCGCCCCCATGGCGGCCGGAAATCCGAATCCCATCGTACCCAATCCGCCTGAGGTCAACCAACGATTCGGTCGGGCAAGCTTGAAGTACTGGGCTGTCCACATCTGGTGCTGACCGACATCGGTCGCCACGATCGGATCGCGGTCCTTCGTTAATTCGTACAAACGTCGCACGACGTGCTGCGGCTTAATCGCGCCATCCGGCTCCTGCTGGTAGGCCAGCGGATGGGCCTGCTGCCATTCGCGGATTTGATCCCACCACGGCTTGCGCAGGTCCTTTTGATTCCCGTTCACGGTGGCACGGAGAATTTGATTCAATTCCCGTAACACCGCCTTGCAATCGCCCACGATCGGGATATCGACATGAATGTTCTTACGAATCGACGTCGGATCGATATCGATGTGGATGACTTTGGCGAACGGACAGAATTCCGACACCTTCCCCGTCACCCGATCATCGAAACGGGCCCCCACCGCAATGACCAAATCTGAATAGTGCACGGCCATGTTGGCGCAATAGGTGCCGTGCATGCCCATCATTCCCATCGACTGCGGATGCTCACCAGGAAATGCCCCGAGCCCCATCAAGGTCATATCCACTGGGATCTGGGTCATCTCGGCCAGTTCAAGCAACTCTTTGGACGCCTGCGAGAAGACCACTCCTCCGCCGACATACAGAATGGGCTTCTTTGCCTTCATGATGGCTTCGGCAGCCTGCTTGATCTGCCACTTATTGCCTTCATAGGTCGGATTGTATCCACGGATCGAGACCGAGCTCGGGTAGGTGAACTCTGTCTTGGCCATGGACACGTCTTTAGGAATATCCACCAATACCGGCCCAGGACGGCCGGTCGTGGCAATATAGAAAGCTTCCTTGATGGTGGTCGCCAGGTCGTTCACGTCCTTCACGAGGAAATTGTATTTTGTGCAGGGCCGACTGAGGCCGATGTTGTCGGCTTCCTGAAACGCGTCGTTGCCGATCAAACTCGTCGAGACCTGCCCGCTGATACACACCAGCGGCACGGAGTCCATGTAGGCATCGGCCAGCGCCGTAATCACATTCGTCATACCAGGCCCGGATGTCACCAAACACACACCGGCCTTGCCGGTAGCCTTGGCGTACCCCTCAGCCATATGCCCCGCACCCTGCTCGTGCCGGGTCAAGACGACTTCAATATCTTTTTGCTGGTGCAGCATGTCGAAAATCTTCAACACCACGCCACCCGGCAACGCGAAAATCGTTTTCACGCCTTCCGCTTTTAAGCATTCGATCAGGATTTCGGACCCTGTAAGCTTCATATCACCCTCCCCTTCGCACATCGTGGCGAAGGACGCGATGCCTTGACTGAGCATACCCCACGCTCTGTGTCACACACGCGGCACAGATTGATACAATCTTTCTGGAAAATCAACGGGTAAGATAGCGGATCGTATCACCAGCTCTCAAGTGAGGTCAAGAGAGTCACTGCACGAACTTCTTGCCGGAGACTGGCGCTCACTTCTCACGCGTGATATACGAACGCCCATCGATTGATTGATCGTACGACCGATGGAAACGCTTCGAATCACGATCCTGTCTCGCCGTGAGTGCCACCTCTGTCGAGTGGTCACCCGCGTCGCCGAACAGGTGCAACAAGACCTCTCGTTCGAGCTCCGCACGATCGATGTCGACAGCGACAATCGACTCCGCACGCAGTACGGCGATCGCATACCGGTGGTGCTGATCAATGACCGAGAAACGCTCTCTGGCAAGGTAACCGGCGGAGAGCTGCGAGAGGCGATTAAAAAAGCGCGTTGGAGAAACCCTATAAGCCGGATTCTGTCCCGCGTGAAGCTTGCGCTCACACGGGGGTGATCATTTCTCTGGGACTCAAGTTACCTCGAGCCTCAAGCAACCTACCCGAGGACCTCGGCCGGGCCGGCCTTTCTGCCGAGCTCTCGCGAGCCCACAGGCGTCCCCCTATTTGGTCTTGCTCCGGACGACGCTTACCGTGCCGTTGATGTCGCCATCACCGCGGTGGGCTCTTACCCCACCGTTTCACCCTTACCTGATCCCGTGCAAGCGATCGAAATCCTTGCACCGGCCATCGGCGGTTTATTCTCTGTGGTGCTGGTGTCGGATCGCTCCGCCTGGACGTTATCCAGCGTCCCTGCCCTTGGAGTCCGGACTTTCCTCCCGTCGAGCACGCTCGACGAGCGAGCACCCGTGTCCCCCCAGCGCGCGTGCGTAGTATAAAATCGATGTCCGCACGTTTCAAGAGAGGACGGAAGATCACCAGCGCCGCCTCGTGAGCAATCTCGCACAGACCGCACCGGGCGGAAGTGCACCATACGCCTTCACAGAGCAGACTTCACTCTCTTCCATTCGTGAAATCCACGCCTTTCTTGAATGCGATACAGCTCATGCCAGGAATGTAGCGCCTGCTCGATTCTTGCTCTTTACCTCCTGATCTCAATTCGTCCGACACACTGCTGAGGCCACCCAAGTGGAAAAACTTAGCGGAACAGTGCCGACTTTATTGCACAGGTCTTGGCCACCCAGTGGAGAAGGCCCGATGCGCATCAACCTATAGGAGGTGCCCCGCCCACAGGCCACATCGCGATAACCCATCAGGCCAGAGACCATCAGAGTCCCGAGTCACACCATCCACATATTTACAGCAGGAGAATGATGATGCGGACTCAGATGTCGTTCTGGGCGTTTCTATTAGGATTGTCGATGTTTGTTCCACCGGCCGGCGCGGACGAGGTCAGCGTCGACGAGCGCATGCGGAAATTGGAGCAACGACTGCATGAGATCGAGCAGCGGAACCGCCATAGCCAAGAGGCGACACCCTTCGATGTCGGGCCGTCTGATTCCCGCGAGGGCCCGGAATCCTCGCCGAATTCGGGAGGATCGTCCCTTCCGGAAATTGGGAAGGACACACGACGAAAAAAACAGGCACCCCTTTCATTCAGCAGTTCCGGCTCCGGAACGATGATCTATGCCAAACCGTTCGTAAACGCACCCAAGGCGGTTGTGGGCGGCTATTTCGACCTCCAATACCGCAACAGCAGAAAGGATGTCATCGACAATGGGGCCGGCGCTGCCGGGGACAACCCCGGTATCGGCAGCACTAACAGTTCGTTCGACCAACAACGCTTCATCCCATTCATTTATGCGGACATCACAGAACATGTGAAATTTGCATCCGAACTCGAAATCGAACATGGCATTCGCGAAGGAACGGAAACGGAAGTCAGTCTGGAGTTTGCACACGTCGATTATCGGATCAATGAACCGGTCAACCTACGCGCGGGGATCATTCTCTTGCCGGTCGGCAAATTCAATCTGCTGCACGACTCTCCCCTGAACGATTTGACCGACCGACCACTCGTCAATCAATTCATCATTCCAACAACAATGTCCGAGACCGGAGCCGGCCTCTACGGAACGGTGTACCCGGGACGGTATGCCAAGCTGGACTATGAGTTCTATGTCACCCAGGGGCCCAATGGATACCAGCCCGATGGGACCGCCAGAATAGGCGAAGCCAGCGGTCTCAAGAACTCTCGGCAACGCAAGTCTTTCACCGACGATGGACTCGACAACAACCGAGGGAAAGCTGTCGTCGGACGGGTGGCCTACAGCCCTTTTTTGGGGGTCGAAATTGCGGGATCCGGGTATCACGGCACGTATGATCCGGAAAGCAAGCGATCGCTTTCAATCTTCGTGCTGGACTGGACACTCCAACGAGGCCCCTTCGAGTTGATCGGTGAAGCCGCCTGGGCTTATGTGAAGAATAACTCCCGTAGTCTGGACGGAACCCCCGCCATCGACCCTGTCACCGGACGCCTGCGTCCACAACGCATGAACGGCTACTACATCCAGGGGAATTATCATTTTATGCCAGATTTCTTGCGGCGGATACTGCCGCAACGTTTTTCGGAAGGGTCGACCATGACCGCCGTGGTACGCTGGGACAAGATCAACACCAACCAGGATGTGACTGGAGGATTCGGCGATCTTGAGCAATTGAGCCTCGGATTAAATTTTCGCCCGATTGAGGACACCGTCTTCAAAGTGTCGTATCAATTTGGCACGAGAGCATTTAACCCGAATACAAATGAGCGCATTCACGACAACACCTTTGTGTTGTCCGCCGCGACCTACTTCTAATTCACGGGGGGCATACGCGCATGCGTATGCCCCAGGGAAAGACGGCCTGACCTCAAGCCCCTCATTGCCTCACATCGACCATTCAGTGCAGCTGGGGTAGCGCACTATTCGGTGCAGGCGGTTTTGACTCGTAGATCGGCATCGCTTCAGCCATCCATTCTTCGAGCTGCTCGATTCTGGTTTCATGGCTGGGGTGGGTCGACATGAATTCCGACGACGATTTGCCGCCGGACAGTTCGCCCATTCGCGTCCACAGCTGAATCGATTCCCGTGGATCGTACCCGGCATCCGCTGCGAGCAACACCCCGACATAGTCGGCCTCGGACTCATGTTTCCGGCTGAACGGGAGCAACACTCCGACTTGCGCCCCAACACCCAATGCCGCCATCGCACCTTGTGAGACTACCGGATTGGCGCCACTCACGCCGAGCGCGATTCCGATCGCCTGAAGTGTGGTCTGCGCCAAGGTATTTTGACTCATGCGCTCTCCGCCATGCCGCGCCAAGGCATGCACCACCTCATGCCCCATCACGGCAGCAAGTCCGGCTTCCGTCTTGGCCACCGGAAAAATGCCGGTATACACAGCGATCTTACCGCCCGGCAGCGCAAAGGCGTTCATCGTCTTATCATCCTTGATGACCGTCACTTCCCACTCAAATTGATTCGCCATCTCGCTGTATTTGGATCGCTTCGCCGCCTCGATCACCCGCGCCGCCACCCGTTTGACCGGCTCAATTTCTCGGGGGTCGGTCGACGGCCTCATGTTCGGATCTTGCTTCACTTCGGCATACGCCTGAGCACCCATCTGCGTTTCCTGAGACATCGGCATCATCATCAGCTGCCAGCGCCCCGTGTAGGGATTGGTTTGGCAGCCCGTCGTCACCAGCATCGAGACCACCGCGCCTGCCAGCCACAGCACGTTCAGCCGCACCGTAGACGTCCGTTTCCTGACCATCTTCCATTGAATCTTCATCACGCCTCCACAAATGAACCTGTCGGGTAAGCTCCGCTAGAGTACCGCGCCGCTCAGCCAGTTGCTACATGGGAGTTTCACCGAGTGCCTGCCGTCGGCGACTTTCATCACTCGGTCGCAGCACAATCGATAATTCTGGGAGCGAGATGGTTTCGGGCAGCCGGTGGTCGCCGCAGCATATACGGCTGACCTGGTGTCAGGCCCGGCCGTGAGTCAGGGCTGGGACAGCACGTTATTTCTAAGGGAGAACACCAGCCGAAGAACTGGCCGGCAGAGGGTGATCAAGAACGGACACGAAACCGGCGAGCCACCGTCTCTTCGATGCCTTTCATGACGACGTGGCGAACCCTGCGTAAAGCTTAAAACGATTCCCCGACTTCCAGGTTCTGGTCCTGAGCTGCGCCCCCCTTCGCCTCAGCGCCCGGCTCGCCTTCCCAATACAACATCCGGTAACAATAGGGGCAGGTGTGCACCTCTTCTCCGCGCTTGACCTGAGACACCAGCTGAGGCGGCAGTTGGAGCCGACACCCGATACAAATGCCGTCCTTGATGCGCGCCAGCGCTTGCTCTTTCCGTGTAGTTTTCAGCTTGTTGTATCGAGCCAGGAGGGACTTGTCCACCTGTCCGGCCACGTGCGTCTGCTTGCCCTCTAATTCGGCGAGCTCGGTGGCGAGTCCCCGGTCCTTCTCGTCGAGCTTGGCCTTCTCTTTCGTGAAGAGGGCTTCGGACTCCTTTAGCTTGGCCTGTGCGTCGGTCATAGTCCGTTGGGTTTGTTCGATCTGTTCCATCGCCAACAGAATTTTCTCTTCGATCTCGCCCCGCTTCTTGTTGGCCAGTTCCACCTCGAAGAGATGCGCCTGATATTCCTGATTGGTTTTTAACTGGGCGGCACGGTCTTTCATCTTACCGATGCGGTCTTCATGTGCCTCGAGATCCTTCTCGTGGCTGCGACGCTCCTTGATGAGTACTTCGGTCGATGCCGACGCCTCCTGGAACACCCGTTTCGCCTCACGAAGCGGCGATTCATATTCCTCAAGACGCTCGGGGACTTTTCGCCGTTGCTCCTTGAGGTCGGCTATCCGAAGATCGAGTTTCTGCAGCGCAATAAGGGGGGACAGCTGTGGGTTCAACGGGCTCCTTGTGGGTTCTGCGATACCAGCGTCGACTGGACGCCACTCGCGCGGAATTCATGGTGCAGCACTCAGGCTGGTGGGCCCACTAGGACTTGAACCTAGGACCAGCTGATTATGAGTCAGCCGCTCTAACCACCTGAGCTATGGGCCCAGCCCTTCGAGCCAGTAACCTGGACACAGACGGCTTGATGAGCCTGGCTCAGACCAGCCGCTCATCAGGAACACACAGACGGCCTACCCCCGGTGCAAACGCGCCCGATTCTAGGCTCCCGATCGGGCGGAGTCAAACCACTGATACTCATCTGCCACAAAAGTTGCTTGCGGCCTACGGCACAGAGGTTGAGCCTCTCATTCCTGCGTACGGTTAGAGACTCTCCACAAAACTGCGCAACTTCTTGCTGCGGCTCGGATGTCGCAATTTGCGCAAGGCCTTCGCTTCGATTTGCCGAATACGTTCGCGCGTGACCTCGAAGTCCTGGCCGACTTCCTCAAGGGTATGATCGGTCGCCTCGCCGATACCGAACCGCTTGCGCAAAACCTTTTCCTCTCGAGGGGTCAGCGTTTCCAGCGCGCCGTTGATCTGGCGCTGCAAGTCATATCGGATGGCCGCTTCCAAAGGCGAAACAGCCTTCTTATCCTCGATGAAGTCCCCCAGGTGACTGTCTTCTTCTTCACCGATCGGAGTTTCGAGGGAAATCGGCTCACGCGCAATTTTCAAGATCTTTCGTACCTTATCGAGCGGCAAATCCATCCGTTCGGCGATTTCTTCCGGCGTCGGTTCGCGACCGAGCTTTTGCACCAGATGCCGAGAGGTGCGGATCAGTTTATTGATCGTTTCGATCATGTGAACCGGAATGCGGATGGTGCGGGCCTGATCGGCAATCGCACGAGTGATTGCCTGCCTGATCCACCAGGTCGCGTAGGTGCTGAATTTGTACCCGCGCTTGTACTCGAACTTGTCGACGGCTTTCATGAGGCCGATGTTGCCCTCTTGAATCAAGTCCAAGAACTGCAAGCCCCGGTTTGTGTATTTCTTGGCGATGCTGACCACCAAGCGTAGGTTGGCCTCGACCAACTCAGCCTTTCCTCGCTTCACCTTTTCTTCGGCCACGTCGAGATGTTTGACCGCGTCCTTAATTTCTTCGGCGGAAATCAGCGCCTCTTCCGTTTCGAGCTGGCGAATCCGACCCTTAGCTGCCTGATAGTGCTTCTTGATGTCCTGCAGCACTTCTTCAGAGAGCCCGGCCCTCCGCTTGACGGCGAGAAGATCCTTGTGCGTCCGGCACAACCGCCGCAAGAGCTCGGCCCCGGCCTCCCCACCGACGCCCAACCGACGTTGACAGCTCGTGACCTCCCGCTCTGCTTGGCGAAACAACAGATTGAGGTCGCGAACCCGCTGCGTCATTCGATCTTTCAACACGCCGTGCAGATTCACCGACTCCATCTTGTCGACAACCTGGCCGCGCACCGTATCGATCTGCTTGCGTAACTTCTTCTGCTTTTCAGGATCGGCGCCGACATGGCGCGCCTTATCGTACAAGTCTTTCAGCGAAGCCGAGACCTTACGAACCGCATTCAGGGACTCGAGTGTTTTGACCCGCAGCTCTTCATAGTCCTTCTCAACCGCCTCTTCCTCAAAATCTTCTTCCGTCTCAACCACCGGCACGATTTCGCGCACATCAATTTTGCCGTTCTTCAGCTGCTCCCGAAGATTCAAGACGAACTCCAAGGTCATCGGCAAGCCATACACGACCGTGGCAATATCCTTCTTGCCCTCTTCGATCCGCTTGGCAATCTCAATCTCGCCCTCGCGACTCAGCAGTGCAACGCTTCCCATTTCTTTCAGATAGAGCCTGACGGGATCGTCGGTCCGGCTAAGGGCGCCAGGCGTCAGGTCGATCTCTTTTTCATTTTCCTCGGACGCCTCGGCTTCTTCGCTTTCCTCGATGGCCTCTTCGCCTTCCGCAGCTTTCGTGGTGCGCTCAGTGTCGGCGGACTCCACAATCTCAATGTCCATTTCGCCGAACATCGTCATGATCGTACTGAACTGGTCCGACGACACGACATCCGCCGGCAACGTGCTATTGAGATCGTCGTACGTGAGAAAGCCCTTCTCCTTGCCGAGATTAATAAGCTTCTTCACCTCGCCGAGTAATTCTTGTTTCGGCATACCTACTCCTTCACCGCAGACGTCAGCGCAACCGGCATCACGCCGGCCTTCCGAATCCGCATCTCGTTAATCAATGTGTTCAGGCGGTGCACATCCGCTTCACGCCGCTCCCGTTCGGCGGCCCTCAATTCCTGAATCAGGACACCCATGGTCCGCTCGCGGCCCCTCCGCTCCAGCGTATCCAAACATCCGGCAATATGTGCCGGAACATCATCATAATGCTGCTCCAGCATCGACAGCTCTGACACCAACGCGCCGCAGTCCTCGTCATTGATCAGGGTATCCAGCAGACCCCGGACGGACACCCGCCCGTCCGGCTCAAGATGCTGCATCGCACAGTCCACCAGTCGACGATAGGCTGGCGCAGAAAAAGCCTCCGGAGACAATCGACGCAGATCCTCGGCCGACAGACTTCCCTGCACTAAGAGATGCGCCAAATCACGCTCCTCCGGATTGCCCCTCACTTTCGAGACCGCCACAGCGGGCGGAGTCATGGGCCGAGGAGAGGGTCTGCGGGAATCTTCGGATGCAAGCGTAGGATAGCGATCGATCAGCCGTTGCTGGCTGAGCCCCAGCCGCTCCGCCACCAGGCGAATCCGTTCTTCCCGTTCGATCGGATGGGCGCTTTTCTGCAGAATACGTAGTACCGCATCCACGGCGCGAATTCGGTCTTCCACAGTCCCGGACTCGGCCGTACGCAGGCTGTGCTCCACGGCAAAATCCAACAGACTCGGAGCCGTTTGATGCAGGGCGGTAAACCCATCGGCTCCGTATTTCCTCACATAGGTGTCCGGATCTTCGCCTTCGGGCAACGAGACGACCTTCACGCTCAGACCACTGTTGACGAACAAATCCAACGTCCGCAGTGCCGCTCGCACCCCGGCTTGATCGGGGTCGAACAACAGCACCACATGGGAGGCGAATCGCCTGATGATGGTGATGTGTTCGGCGGTCAGAGCGGTTCCCAAAGTGGCAGCCACATGGCGGATGCCGGCCTGGTGCAACGCGACCGCATCGAAATACCCTTCAACAATGATCAACGTGTGTTGTTGCCCCGCCGCCTCACGCGCGGCCTCCAGAGCGAACAAGGTCTGCCCTTTTTTGAAGAGCGGCGTCTCGGGCGAGTTTAAATACTTGGGCATCCCCTCTCCGAGAATCCGTCCGCCGAATGCGACGACCCGCTTACGCAGATCGAGAATCGGAAACATGACTCGGGAGCGAAACCGGTCATAGTGCCCTGATACGGCCGCTTGTTGTTGCCCACTCTGATCTCGCGGAATGGATAGGCCGGCCGCGACCAGATCTGCGGGAGCGAACCCTTCCTTCAGCATCGCCTTGGTCAATCCGTCCCACTCCGCTGTAGCATAGCCGATCTGAAACTGCAGGATGGTGTTGGCCTGAATACCACGCCCATCGAGATAGGCACGGGCAGAAGCCCCGGCGGTCTGCTCCATCAACATGCGCTGATAATAGGCCCCGGCGGCGGCATTGAGCCGCTCCAGGCGGCCGAGCTGCGTGCGAGCTTCACTGGAGTATCCACCGGCCGATTCTGGAACATCTACCCCCACTTTTCGGCCCAGGTCGCGGACGATTTCAGGAAACCCGGCCCCGGTCAATTTCATGAGAAACGTATACACATTGCCACCGGCTCCGCAGCCGAAGCAGTGAAAAATCTGTCGGGAAGAGCTGACCGTAAAGGAGGGAGACTTTTCTTGATGGAACGGGCAAAGACCTTTGAGATTCTGCCCGGCTCGGGTCAAGGCCACGTGTTGACCCACGATCTCCGCGATGTCCACTCGGTCTCTGATTTGGTTAATGACGTCGTCCGAAATCAGGCCTTGGCCCACGGCGGTCCTCGCTTGTGCCCGTAGGGATCCAACCGGTTGCAGCCGGCAGGAAGACATTGGACGAGAATGAAAGTTGACCGTTCACCCTAACAAACGGCCTGCCTGAGTGTCAATCGAGGACAGGCGCAGATTAGCCCGGAGGCCAAGCCATGCGCCTCCCGCCAAGCACATGGACATGGAGATGAAACACGGTCTGCCCGCTGTCCGCCCCCGTGTTCGTGACGATCCGATACCCGGAATCGGTCAGATTCTTCATGCGCGCAACCTTTGCACAAGTCAACAGGAGATGCCCCAGGAGAGCCTGGTCCCCTTCATGACAGTCCTGGACAGCCGCCACATGACGTTTGGGAATCACCAGGATATGGACAGGAGCCTGGGCGTTGACGTCTTCAAATGCCAGCACCTGCTCATCCTGATACACGATCTTTGCTGGAATACCGCCTTCGACAATGCGACAAAAAATACAGTTATCCACGCGGTCCCCCTTCAGGCAAGGGCCGGATGCCGGACTTGCCGAATCGGGTTCCGAGCTCACGGTACACCTCGTTCAGGGTGACATCGTGATACCCGAGAACCAGCAGGGTGTGAAAGAGCAGATCGGCTGTCTCGTAGATGATTTCCTCCCGCTGTTGATTCTTTGCGGCAATAATCACCTCGCCGGCCTCTTCGGCCACTTTCTTCAGAATCCGATCGGCGCCGCCCTGCAACAACTTTGAGACATACGAGTCCGGCTGCGGACTGGCCTTGCGGGACAAAATGGTCTGATACACCCGATCCAAGATCCCTCCGCCGGCATCCTGGGTCTTCTCCTCACCGGCCTGCCCCTCCTCCGTCATCCGAACGAAGAAACAGGCGCGCTCACCGGTATGACACGTTGGCCCAACAGGCTCGGCCTTGACGAGAATCGTGTCCCGATCACAATCGACAAAGAGATCCTTCACCTTGAGAAAATGCCCCGACGTCTCGCCCTTCTCCCACAATTTCCGACGCGATCGACTCCAAAAGTGGACAGACTTCGTCTGAAGCGTCTTGGTGATGGCCTCCTGATTCATATACCCCACCATCAACACCGAACCATCCAGCCAATCTTGAATCACGGCGGGAATCAACCCTTGTCCATCAAAGGTCATCGCTCGACTGTCGTTCGACATCACATCCTGCTCCAGTTACGCCGGTCCAAGCCGCACCGATACCCCGCGCTCGCGCAAATACGCCTTCGCTTCCTGAATGGTATGGGTTCGATAGTGGAAGATCGAGGCGGCCAGGACAGCATCCGCTTTCCCGTTCACCAGCCCATCGTAGAAATGTTCCAAACTCCCCACTCCGCCGGAGGCAATCACCGGAATCGACAGGCGTTCCGAGACGGCCGCGGTCAATGCCAGATCATACCCGTTCTGGCGACCATCCTGGTCCATGCTGGTCAGGAGAATCTCTCCGGCCCCGTATCCTTCCATCCGTTGCGCCCACTCGACCGCGTCCAGGCCCGTTGGTTTTCGGCCGCCGTGGGTAAACACTTCCCAGCGACCCGCCTGTCCGGAATGTTTCGCGTCGATCGCCACCACGATGCACTGCGTTCCGAATCGCTGTGCGGCTTCGCGAACAAACTCCGGCTGTTGCACCGCCGTAGTATTGATGCTTACTTTGTCGGCGCCGGCATTGAGCAACGTCCGAATGTCATCCAGCGTGCGCACCCCACCACCGACCGTGAGCGGCATAAACACACGGGCAGCAGTCTGTTCCACGACATCGATGATGGTCTTGCGGTTTTCGTGCGAGGCGGTGATGTCGAGAAAACACAGTTCGTCGGCGCCCTCACGATCATAGATGGTCGCCACCTCGACCGGATCGCCGGCATCCCGCAAGTTCACGAAGCTCACGCCTTTAACGACTCGACCATCCTTCACATCCAAACAAGGGATGATGCGCTTGGTCAACATATGGGTTCGTGATCCGTCACCCGCGACACGTGACGCGAGCTCGTCCTCTCTTCTTCCAGCCTCATGCAAGCCCTCAACGTTGTCCGATGGCTGCCACCGCTGCCGCGTAGTCCAACTTGCCGTCATAAAGAGCCTTGCCGACGATAGCCCCTTCCACACGGGGACCGAGGGCCTGTACCGCCTGCAGATCTTCCACACGCGTGATGCCCCCGGACGCAATGACTGGAATCAAGGAGCATGCGACGACTTCCCCCAACGCCGTCAGGTTCGGCCCATTCAGCATTCCATCCCGGGCGATATCGGTGTAAATGACCGCGCCTAACTCAAGACCGGCGAGTTCCTTGAGGAGTTCGATGGCCTTGGTCTCGGACACCGCCGTCCAACCCTTCACCGCAACCTTCCCGTCTCGAGCATCAAGGCCCAACAAAATACGCCGAGGAAACTCCTGACAGGCCTGCGCCAGGAACTTTCGATCCGTGAGGGCAGCCGTCCCCAGCACCACACGCGCCACGCCCGCATGGAGATATCGCCGCACGGTCTCAATGGTCCTGATCCCGCCCCCCACCTGTACCTTTACACTGACCGTCTTCATGACCGCTTCGATCTGGGGGAGGTTCTTCGGCTCTCCATCGACGGCCCCGTTCAGATCGACCACATGAATCAAATCGGCGCCTTGCTGCTGCCAGCGTCGAGCCACCGAAGGCACGTCCTCTGAATACACCGTTTCAGCGGCCATATCTCCCTGTCGCAATCGCACACAGCGGCCGTCCTTGAGATCAATCGCCGGAATCACACGCATGACACCACCTGTCGCAATCCGTTCATTTTTCCCCGCCTGCTGCACCACCGTATGGAAACGCCTCCGCCAATTCCTCCGCTCCATAGGCGGCCAACTCCTCGGCCGTGACAAACGCGCCATAGCGCTGGATGAAGCCTAACAAATCTTCCGTCATCGGCCGCTGCTTTTCATAGTAATTGCCCTCCCATAGCACCATCCCGTCGGGCGCCACCAGTTTCACCTCGAATCCAACGGTCGCGGGTGGGTCCGCGCCAAGCCGGCCGCCGACACGTTCCTGATAGACAAGCACCTTGCCGCTAAGTGCCGCATCGGCCCCGAGTCGTTGAGCAATCTTGTGAGGAGGTATCGCTTCTGTCGCAGTCACCCCGGAGATTTCCCACCCTACCCTTGCCGATTCGTTGGGAGAGAGTAGGTGCAGCCCGGATCGGGCCTTGAGTTTTTCCCACATCAGATCGGTGACTTTCTCACCTGCGAAGGCCGGCACACGATGAGTTTGGCGAACAGATTGATCGGTCGTTGGAGGAACCCCGACAGTCATGTCGGACCGTCGTACAGCGGACGGGACGGAAAACGCGGGACCGGACGCCTCGATCGCTTGCGGCGTCGCCATCGTTTCAAACGGAATAAGGGCGATGGTACGGACCTGATACTTGCCCACCTGCGGCGAGGACTTGGCCGTGATTTTCATCCCACTGCAGCCCATGAGCAGCAGCACTACGATCGACATCACGAGCATCCGAGAAGATGAGTACCTCACGTCCAGGCCCCGAAATTCTTGATCACTTGAAGCCCGACTGCCTGGCTTTTCTCAGGATGGAACTGGCATGCGACGACATTGTCTTTCCACACGGCAGACGCAAACGGCCGCCCATACTCCGTCACCGTGGCGACCACCGAAGACTCGACCGGCTCAACGTAGTATGAATGCACAAAATAACAATAACTTCCGTTGGCAATCCCGGCAAAGGGCGGAGCGGACCGCACGATGTGAATGTCATTCCACCCCATATGCGGCACCTTTAGCGACGAATCCAGCGTAAACTTCTTCACCCGACCGGGGATGATGCCAAGACCTTTATGCACACCGAATTCTTCACTTTCCGTGAACAACAATTGCAGTCCCAGGCAAATGCCCAGAAAGGGTTTTCCGGATTGCACGGCGGAGTGAATCGGCGCAATCAATTCATACCGTTCCAGATTCGCCATGCAATCACCAAAGGCCCCCACACCAGGCAACACCACATGGCTGGCGTCAGCAATGACGCGAGCCTCACGCGTGACTACGGCCTGATGTCCCATCGCCTCAAAGGCCTTGGAGACACTGCGTAAATTACCCATGCCGTAATCAATAATGGCAATCATGTTTCGCGTTCGGAAACGACCCGTGAGGACGTGGCGGACACCAGGCAAGACGATGACATCTGCCTCTCTTGCGCCACGGGTTTGACTTAGAGGCTCCCCTTCGTGGACAGGACGCCCCCTGACAGACGCACTTCCGGCATGGTGGCCTGATCCAAAGCCCGTGCCAATGCCTTGAAGATGGCTTCCATGATGTGGTGCGGATTGCGTCCATACTGAAGATTCACATGCAGATTCAGTCCACCATGGGTCACAAAGGCCTGAAAAAAATCTTCGAACAGGCCAAGATCGAATGTCTTGATCTTTCGGTCCGGCAAATTCACGTTATACACCAGGTACGGACGTCCGCTCAGATCAACCGTCACCTGAGCAAGGGTTTCATCCAGTGGAACCGAGGCAAATCCGAATCGCTTGATCCCCGCCTTTTCGCCCAACGCCTGATGCAGGGCCTTTCCCATGACAATCCCGACATCTTCCACCGTGTGGTGCTCGTCGATGTCGACATCGCCCTTGGCCTGGACCGTCAGGTCGAAGAAGCCGTGTTTGGCGAGGAGATCCAGCATATGGTCAAAGAACCGAATGGAAGTGTCGACCTTCCCCCGCCCGGCGCCATCCAGATTCCATGCGACACGGATATCCGTTTCCTTCGTGGCACGGTGAAGCGAGGCCTGCCTGGGGACACCGTTCTTTTTCATGCGAACCTGCTTTCGGCTGATTTGGCGTGCGCATCGAAGCCCTCGATATGCGCCAGTCGGACGATATGGTCCTTGGCTTGTGTCAACTCTTCCTTGGTGTAATGCACAATGTTGCTGACCTTCACGTAGTCGTTAACCGACAACGGTGAAAAAAAGCGGGCCGTCGCCCCGGTCGGCAGTACGTGATTCGGACCAGCGACGTAATCCGCGACCGCAGGCGGGGTATAGCGGCCCAGGAACAAGGCTCCGGCATGCCGGACTTGCTCCAAATAGTCGAATGGCCGATCAACCGAGAGGGTCAAGTGCTCGGGCGCAATCGCATTGGCCACCTCAATGGCGTCGTCCATCGAGGGGACGACGAAGGCCACAAAGTGTCGTGCGATCGACTTCGCCGCAATTTTTTCTCGCTGCAAGCCCTTCAATTGCACCTGGATCAACCGCACTACGTCTTTGGCCAATGAGGGAGAGGTGGTGACCAAATACACCTGCGCATCTTCGTCATGCTCTGCCTCGCACAACAGATCCGCTGCCACATGTGCGGGCTTCGCATCCGCATCCGCCACCACGAGTAACTCACTGGGACCGGCCACCATATCGATGCCGACCGTGCCATAGAGCAGCCGCTTAGCCGTGGCGACAAAAATATTCCCGGGCCCGACAATTTTATCAACCTTGGCGATGGTCTTCGTCCCGAACGCCATCGCGCCGACCGCCTGCACGCCGCCCACTCGGTAAATTTCATCGACCCCGGCGATATCCGCCGCCACCAGCAGATAGGGGTTGATCTCTCCTTTCGGGGTCGGGGTACACATGACAATGCGCCGAACACCCGCCACTTTAGCAGGGATAGCACACATCAGCACCGACGAGGGATACACAGCCTTCCCTCCCGGCACATACACACCGACAGCATCAAGGGGCGTGACCATTTGGCCGAGTGTGGCGTTCTGTTCCTGGTACATCCAGGTTTTCGTGCGCTGCCGCTCATGAAATTGTCGGACACGTTCGGCGGCATATCGGAGGGAGTCCCCCTCATCCTTACGAATATGGTAGTAGGCCTCCTTGATCTCCTCGGAGGTCACACGGATCTGATCGACCTTCAGTGTCAGTCGATCGAATTTTTTTGTGTACCGCAGGACCGCACGATCCCCGCCCCGCTCCACGGCCTTCAGAATCGTGCGCACGCTCTTCTCCACGCTCGCGCCTTGCGTGCGCGAGCGGGTTACGACTTTCCGCAAGGCCTTGCCATATCCCCGATCAGTACTCGCCAGAATGGTCATATCATCCGTCCTGCGCTACGTCCCCGCCTCACGGGCTCGAGCGCGCTGAATCAGATCCTTACCGGCGCGACGCGACTCGGCCGAGATCGTCTCCTGCCACCGCAGCCCGTAACCGCTCGATCAACACCTTCAGCGGGGCATGCTTCAATTTAAGGCTGGCCCGATTCACGATCAGTCTGGCGGTCGAGTGCGTAATCACCTCAACCTCCGCCAGATCATGCGCCTTGAGAGTACTGCCTGTTTCGACTAAATCAACGATTCGATCGGCTAATCCGACAATTGGGGCGAGTTCAATCGACCCGTACAACTTCACCAACTCGACCGGCACCCCACGCTGGTTGAAATAGCGTTCGGTCACATTGGGGTACTTCGTCGCCACACGAATCTTCGAGGACCATCGGTCCGGCGAAGGCTGCCCCTGCAGCGCGGCGACCGAGATTCTACACGCTCCGACCTTCAAATCCAACGGCTCATAGACGTCGCTGCCTTGCTCCAGCAATACGTCTTTCCCCACCACCCCGACATCGGCCGCCCCATGCTCGACATAGGTGGGCACATCGGTCGGCCTGACGATCAGGAACGTGGCATCGTTGGAGGAGCAGGCAAACACCAACTTCCGGCTTTCTGTCGACAGACCGGGACTATGGTAGCCGGCCTGCTTCAAGAGGTGCAGGACGGGCCCCAGCAACTTGCCCTTGGACAGCGCAATGGTCAGGCCCTGAGACTTTTGACTGTGCGATTTCGTCGCCCCCACGGTCACTTCCCCTTTCTTCGCTCGACGCTGGCGCCCAACGCCGTGAACTTCTCTTCGAGACGCTCATAGCCTCGATCAAGGTGGTAGACTCGCGAGACTTCTGTCGTACCCTCGGCGGCAAGCCCCGCCACAATCAACCCGGCACTAGCGCGAAGATCCGAGGCCATCACCGGCGCACCTGTGAGCCGTTCTTTTCCCGTAATGACCACCCGGTTTCCTTCGACGCGAATATCCGCGCCCATGCGGCGCAACTCCTCGACATGCATGAACCGGCTCTCGAAAATCGTTTCTGTGACGACACTGGTTCCTTCAGCCACCGACATAAGCGCAACAAACTGCGCCTGCATATCAGTGGGGAAGCCAGGATGTGGGCTCGTGCGGACGTTCGTCCCCTTCAAGCGCCCGGCGACCTTGAGGTGGATCCGCTCTTTTTCCACGCAGAGCTCCACGCCGCTCTCCCGCAATTTCACCAACAACGGTTCCATGTGTTCAGGGCGACACCGATCGACCAGCACATCGCCGCCGGTAATGGCTCCGGCAACGAGGTAGGTGCCCGCCTCAATTCGATCGGGAATCACGGCGTGATCCGCACCGTGCAGCGCGCTCACTCCCTCGATCGTAATCATGTCCGTGCCCGCCCCAGCGATGCGCGCCCCACGTTTGACGAGAAAGGCGGCGAGATCGGTAATTTCAGGCTCCTTCGCCGCGTTTTCGAGCACCGTCGTCCCCTCAGCCAGAACGGCGGCCATCATCAGATTCTCCGTACCGGTCACGCTGGGCGTGTCGAAGTAAATACGGGCCCCTTTCAGGCGACGTGCGGACGCCTTGATATAGCCGTGCTCGATTTCGACGGTCGCGCCCATTTTTTCCAGACCCGCCAGATGGAAGTTGACCGGTCGAGACCCGATCGCACACCCGCCTGGAAGCGACACCTTCGCCTCGCCCAACCGAGCCACAAGCGGGCCCAGCACCAGCACGGAGGCGCGCATAGTGCGAACAAGATCATACGGCGCTTCTGTGGAGGCAATCGTCTGGGCCTGCACAATCGTATGATCCGCCTCCTCTGCGACCGAGATTCCCAGCATGCCGAGCAACTTCCCCATCGTCAGCACATCGACGACCCGAGGCATATTCGACAGCACACATTCGCCGCCGCCTAGAATGGTCGACGCGAGAATAGGCAACGCGGCATTCTTCGCCCCGCTGATGCGGACTTCGCCGTGTAACGGCCTGCCACCCTGGATAATGATTTGGTCCATACGAATGAGGAAGACGACCTACCCGATGCCGATTGCCTACGACTGACCCACGCTACAAACTCGGCCCTGCCGCCATTTTCTCGAGACAGACGACGCGATCGATACCACCCTCGTCCCGCAGAACACCATCGATGCGAAACCATCCGCTGTTCTCGGCCTCGCGACAGACGGTCGCTGCCTGGCCAAGGCCCACTTCCATCAGCAACATACCCCCGGCCTTCAAATACGTCGGCGCTTGCTGGATAAGGCGACGGTGGACATCCATTCCATCAGGTCCACCGGCCAACGCCATACGCGGCTCGAAGCACCGAACTTCCGGCTGAAGCATCGCCAGATCGAGCTCTGCGATATACGGGGGATTTGAAAGAACCACGTCGACCTGCCCCACCAACCCACGTTCGGCCAACGGTGCCAGGAGATTTCCCTGCACACATTCAATTCGGGTACCCAACCCATGCTGCTCCATATTCGCCCGCGCCACAGTCAATGCCTCGGCCGAGACATCGATAGCCAACACTCGCGTCTCCGGTAGGGCCGACGCCACGGACACCGCCAGACAGCCGGACCCGGTCCCAACATCCACCACTATGGCGGTCAGATTCTGCCCGCACCGACGGATCGTCTCTTGAACCAACAACACACTCTCCGGACGCGGAATGAGGACAGATGAGGTAACACGGAATTCTCGCCCGCAAAACTCCTGCGTGCCAAGTACGTACTGGAGCGGCTCCCGATTGGCGCGCCGCGCAACCAGCGCCTGCACACGCGCATAGTCTACGTCAGACACCTGACGTTCGGCATTCACCCGCTGCATGAGCGGCGGCAGCTGCAGCACATACTCCAACAGCCAGGCCGCCTCCAATCCCGGCTGCTCGATACCGGCCGCCCGAAGGCTCCCTTGAGCCTCAACCAATAATGAGCGGATGGTCCCGACCGACGAGGCGGCCAGGTCGAACGGGTGCACACTCATTTGGCTTCCAGGGAGGCGAGATGTTCATAATGTGCGCGTAACGCCTGAACAATTTCTTCCAGATCCCCAGCCAAAACTTGATCGAGCTTATGCACCGTTAGGCCAACGCGATGATCCGTCACACGGTTTTGGGGAAAATTGTACGTGCGGATCTTTTCACTCCGATCACCCGTTCCCACCTGCGATTTCCGAGTTTGTGCGATCTCCGCATCCTGCTTTTCGCGCTCAGCTTCGACAATGCGCGCCCGCAAATTCCGCATGGCTTTGGTTCGATTCTTGAGCTGAGACCGCTCATCCTGACAGCTCACGACCACGCCGGTTGGAATGTGGGTGATGCGGACCGCCGAATAGGTCGTATTGACACTCTGCCCGCCCGCACCTGACGAACAAAATGTGTCGATACGCAAATCCTTCGGATCGATATGCACCTCTACCTCGTCCACCTCCGGCATCACCGCTACGGTCACGGTCGAGGTATGAATTCTCCCGCTCGCTTCCGTAGTGGGCACTCGCTGGACGCGATGCACTCCACTCTCATACCGGAGCCGACCATATGCGCCCTTCCCTTCGAGCAACGCAATTACTTCCCGGTAGCCACCGATCCCGGTCTCGGACGCATCTACGACTTCCAACTTGAGCCGATTGCGCTCGGCATACTTGAGATACATTCGGAACAGATCTCCGGCAAACAGGGCCGCCTCATCCCCACCCGTTCCAGCCCGAATTTCGAGAAACATATTTTTCTCGTCGCGCGGATCCTTCGGGGTGAGAAAATCCTTGGCCTGCTCTTCGAGATCCAGCACCTGCTGCTTCAGATGGGCGCTCTCCTCCGCGAACAACTGCTTCATGTCCGCCCCGGTCGAGGCGTCCTGCAGCAGGGCCGAGGCCTCGTCCAGCTGCTTCTTCGCCTCACAGTACGCAACAAATTGGGTTGCCGGCGCCTCCAGTTCTGTCCGTTCCTTGTTCAGCTTGTGGATCATGCCCGGCTGATTGAGCACAGACGGATCCATGAGTTGATTGGTCAACTCTTGGAAGCGCGCAGCCATGCCTTCCCACTTCTTGATCAGCCCATCTTCCATGTCCCGCCCATTCCGGCCGTAGCCCGCATGACGCCAAAAAACAAGAGACCCTGCCCCAAAAGGAAGCAGGGTCTCCATGATGTCCTGACTGAGGCCTACTTATCTTTTTTGGCGTACTTCTTCTTGAACCGTTCGACACGCCCTTCGGTATCGACGATTTTCTGCGTTCCCGTAAAGAAGGGATGGCACCCGGCACAGATGTCGACCTTGATGTTGCCAATGGTGGATCGTGTTTTGAACGTGTTCCCGCAAGCACAATGCACAGTCGCTTCACGGTAGACTGGATGAATTCCCTTTTGCATACGTGCTCCTCTACTACCCTTGATTCGTTGACTCGCCCGGTCCTACTCGCCAGGGTGCACGACTTTACACTGGAGTGGCCCGCACTGGCAAGCGGCAGCCTAACGATTCATCGATTGCAAAAATTCCTGGTTCGTTTTGGTCCCGCCGATCTTGTCCATTAAGAACTCCATGGCTTCCATGGTGCCTAATGGGCTCAGGACCTTGCGCAGAATCCACATCTTGTTCAGGCGGTCGCGGTCGACCAGCAACTCTTCCTTGCGGGTTCCGGACTGACTGATATCGATCGCCGGGAACAACCGCTTGTCGGCCAGACGACGATCCAAGTGCACTTCCATGTTACCAGTTCCCTTGAATTCTTCGAAGATCACGTCGTCCATACGGCTGCCGGTATCGATCAGCGCGGTCGCCATGATCGTCAGACTGCCACCATTTTCAATGTTTCGGGCGGCGCCGAAGAATCGTTTTGGACGCTGCAAGGCATTGGAATCCAATCCGCCCGAGAGCACCTTCCCGCTGGGAGGCGCAATCGTATTGTAGGCCCTGGCCAAGCGGGTGATGCTATCGAGCAGGATCACGACATCCTTCTTATGCTCAACCAGCCGCTTTGCCTTCTCCAGCACCATTTCCGCCACCTGCGCGTGACGCTGCGCCGGTTCGTCGAATGTGGAACTGATCACCTCGGCTTTCACCTGGCGCTGCCAATCGGTCACTTCCTCCGGTCGCTCATCGATCAACAAGACGATGAGCGTGACTTCCTTATGGTTCTTTAGAATCGCGCGGGCGATCGCCTGCAGCAGCATCGTTTTGCCGGTGCGGGGTGCGGCAACAATCAGTCCGCGCTGCCCTTTCCCAATGGGAGTCGTGAGATCCATCACGCGGGTGCAGTACTCTTCGCGATCAAACTCGAGATTGAGCCGTTCCTCAGGATACAGCGGCGTCAGGTTGTCGAAGAGGATCTTGTCGCGCGCGACTTCCGGGTCTTCATAATTGACCTTTTCCACCTTGAGTAAGGCAAAGTAGCGCTCGCTCTCCTTGGGCGGACGTATTTGCCCCGACACAATATCGCCCGTCCTCAGGTTGAAGCGGCGAATTTGTGAGGGGGAGATGTAGATATCGTCTGGCCCCGGGAGATAGTTCGAGTCAGGCGCGCGCAGGAATCCAAACCCATCCGGCAAGGTCTCCAGCACTCCTTCGCCAAACACTACGCCATTCTTCTCCGTCTGCGCTTGCAGAATGGCGAAAATGAGTTCCTGCTTACGCAGATTCGCCGCGCCCTCAATCTTCAGATCCCGCGCCACCTCATTTAAGTCGGCGATCGACTTCTGCTTGAGTTCCGCGAGATGCATAACTTCCCCTTTAACCTGTGTCATACCTCTTCCCTATCGGGCTCTCAACCCGACAGCTCCCCAAAATGAGAAAAACAATTGAGTGGTCATGAACGAATTCACGGAAGTGATTGTCTAGGTGTCGACCTGCTGGTTGCCTACGGCAGGATGGTTCGATGAAGGTATTGCCGATTTAGATTTTGCGGAAATGAGAGTAACCCGCTGCTTCACTACTCTTGGGAATTTACGTTTGAGATGGGTCTCGGGAGCTGATGCACAGAAGGTAAAACTATTTCTACGAATCGCGAAGTTGAACCGATTCTAGCGCCGAGCCGGAACATTGTCAATACATTAACGTCTGATCCGTCGTTCTTCAAACCACAATATGCCTTCTCCCTCGCCCCATAATCTAATCCCACCACGCTTCGGCCGTCACTCAACCGTCACGTTATACACTCCATCATGGATTGCAGTCTCGGTTGCAGGCCATGGAGTGATATGCTAAAGATCGCGCGGAGACATATTCATGGCCAAATCAGACAACGACACACCGGATCGCATATTTACACTGGCCGAAGCCAACGAACTCCTCCCTCAACTCAATCAGCGATTTGCCGCCGTACGTCGGGCGAAAACCGTGATCGCGAGCACGAAGGAGGAAGTGAGTAAAGCTAGCGCTCAGGCAGCGTCAGGCGGCGGAAGCCCCGTAGGAGCGCTCTACATTCGAGCGCTCCATGAAATCAGTGGTAGCCTGCAGGCGATTCACGAACTCGGCGTGGTTATTAAGGATGTCGACCTTGGACTGTGCGACTTCCCCTATGAACTCGACGGTCGCGTCGTCCACCTGTGCTGGAAGTTCGGTGAAGATCAAATTCGGTGGTGGCACGAGACGTCCTGTGGATACAAAGATCGTCACCCCCTCGATGAAACTGCCGTATAAACAAGAGGATCCTGAGACAGCTATGACATTCGTCATCCTTGGGTTCGATGGGCCAGACGGCCAAGCAAGACGCAAGATTCATCGTGCCGCCCACCTCGCCGGACTGGAGCCGCTGCACCGCGCGGGGAAAGTGGTCCTCGCCGGCCCGTTCACCGACCAGGCTGGCAGCCTTATCATTATCGAAGCGGACTCGCTCGAGGACGCGAAACGAATCGCCCAAGAAGACCCTTATACGATACACGGCATTTTTGAACGCGTAGAAGTTCACCCCTTCCTGCAAGTGCTTCCGACCTCACAACCTCCCACGTAATCAGAACCCTGTGCACCCACAACCCTCCACCTTGCCAATGGATCGTGGCCACTTCCTCATTCTAGACACCCGAGTTCGCTGAGCGCTGAAGCGGCTCCTCCACACTCCTTCAGATTGACAACACAAAAGATCGCCACCTATAATCCGCACTTAGCGCTGTTTGAGAAGCGGGAGCGCTGTAGTTCAAAAGGCCTAACCGCCTGCTCCTGCGCTGGCCCTAAATTTCCCCACTGTGGGCCTTCTGCTGTGTTGCGGAGAAACGGCGAGAAAGCTTAGAGTGACTTGACCCCACGCTTTAACCGAGGGTATCCCTTCTCCAAAGTTGTTAACCCCAAAAAGAGAGCAGGTTCGAATGACTCAGTATCGCGTGTTACCAGGACCAGAGCACTTCCTGCCACCGGCAGCCGCCTCCATGGGGATTTATCTCCCCAATCCAGGAGAGGCACATATTAACGGCGTGATCGTTCCTGAAGAAAAAGCCTACGAAGAAGCGGCACGCCAGTTTCTGATGGCACAGGTACCCACTATTTTCCCTGGCCCCTTAGTGTTGTGGGCCTGGAACGAAAAAGCGGCAAAGAAGGCCGCCGCCGTCAGGAAACTATATGAAACTTTGAAGGAGTGTGTTCAGCCCGGGCAGAAACCGATGCTGATCCCGATGCCGGACTATCGCCCGAAGTATCCCAAGATCAATCCTGAAGTAGAAATCAATCCCAACCATCCGAACTTGACCATCTGGCATAACAAGATCGACTGCTGCATGTTCATCGGCGTGCACTGCCACCAAGCGAATTTGTCGCTGAAGATCATCCGTGGCGGGACGTCCTGCTACACCGTCGCGATGTGCGCCCAGGCCGGACATGAAGATGCCATGCTCTCCTTTAGAGATGCCTCCGTGGAAAAAATCCTCAAGCTAGGCGAGTGGATTAAAAAGCTCAAAGGCACGGTCAAGCCACGGCTGACCACAACAAAGTCCAGCGCGTCAAACTAAGTGGCTTCAAGCACTTCTAACGATTAAAAGGAGGCCGAGTCCATGGCGGAAACAAAATCCCACATCGGGACGCAAAATAAAAAAGGCCAGACATATACAGATGCCTGGAAGATGATGAACGAAGCCCCGCGCAACCCGTCTTTTTATACCGGGAGCGAGGTCATTAAAGAAGCCTTACGGCGTGCGAGCTGCGATGTGATGATCGCCTATCCCATCACACCACAGAGCGAGGCAGCCGCCCTCATCGGTGAGTTGTTTGCGGAAGGCTACATCGGAGACTATTTCCGTGGCGAGAGCGAGTTTGCCGTGATGTCCCAATGTGCTGGTGCCGCTTTTGGTGGCGCTCGGGTGTTCACCACGACGGCAGGACCTGGCACCATGCGCGCGATGGAGAATTTCCCAATGTGGGCGGGAGCGCGCCTACCGATCCAAATGATCGTCACGTGTCGCGGCATCAACTCCCCGTTATCGATTCAGCCCGATACCATTGAGATTTCCTACCTGCTGAACACGGGCATGCTCGTGTGGCATGCAGAAACCGCTCAAGACTTCTTCGATTGGATCCTCAAAGGTTTCATCGTGTCAGAAGAGCCGGAAGTGCATTTACCGTTGGCACTGTGCTGCGATGGTTTCTTTGTGACCCACACAAAAGACGTCGTCAATCTCACTCCCGCTGATATGTGCTTGCCACCGTATGATCCCTACCGTTCCCCCGTGCCCTGCATGGACATGGAATGTCCGCCAGTCCGGATGATGCGTGACCCGTTCATCATGAAGAGTAACTACATCAGCTACGCCACCCACGCCTCGTGGCAGCAAGAAGTTTGGGCGGCAGTAGAACGATCGCGCAAACACACGATTAAGTGGATCAACGGCCTGATTGAAACCGAAAATACCGATGCTGACGTGGTGATTGTTGCGTCAGGCACTGCCGTCTCGCAAGGGCGGGAAGCTATCCGCCTGCTCGAGGATGAAGGCGTACGTTGCGGACTCGTGAAGGTCAAGTCACTCCGTCCTTGGCCCGGAGAGGAAATTCGAGAGGCCACCAAGAATGCGAAACACATCTTTGTGCCGGAGTTTAACGTAACCGGCTGGCTGGCGAAGGAAATCAAAGCCACCATTCCTAACAGCGAACGTGTTCATGCCGGCCCGCATGTGTGTGGCGGAATGACGATGCCGCCAGAAATCATCGCCTCAGAGATCAAGACGGCTCTCGGCTTGCGCTCCGAGTCACTCGCTGGAAGAGGGAGCTGATAGTAGCTGAGTTGTGAAACCGTCCATTGAGCCATCATTTCGTGACAGACAAGCCTTGAGGAGGCATACATGAGCAAAGAGCGAATCAAGATTTCGCCGGACCTATATGACATCATGCCATCGGACTATCAGGATCTCGTGCAAAGCGCGACCTATGGGAAGGAAGACCGTGGCTGGAAGGATATCGGAACTTCTAAAGAGTTGATCGAGCAGCACTCCTTGTGCGCAGGCTGCCCGGAATCAATGGCCTTCCGCTATATCCTAGCGTCACTCCCGAACCCCGAGGACACGGTCATGGTTGGTTCCACAGGGTGCACCAGCCTTGTGTTCCCCATGGTGGCAGTGCACAACATCCACTCGCTCTTTGGCAACCAAAACGCTATTGCATCCGGCCTGAAGCGAGCCCTGAGCGTGAGATTTCCCGACCGCGTCAAAGACGTAGTTGTCTTGGCCGGCGACGGCGCGACGGTCGATATCGGCCTCGATATGACCTTGCAAGCCTGGTTCCGCCA
Source organism: Nitrospira sp. (assembly GCA_037045225.1). Taxonomy (NCBI): domain Bacteria; kingdom Pseudomonadati; phylum Nitrospirota; class Nitrospiria; order Nitrospirales; family Nitrospiraceae; genus Nitrospira; species Nitrospira sp. The sequence continues at coordinate 2,773,002 of JBAOHZ010000009.1, read as the reverse complement.
AGAAAAGTTCACGACCATCTGCTTTGACAACGAGCTGTATGCCAATACCGGAGGCCAGGAGAGCGGTCTGATGCAGAAAGGCTTCGTTGCCAAGATGGCGCCGGTCGGAAAGCTGTTTGATAAAGTCCGGTTGCCTGAAATTGCTCGGGAGTCCGGCTGTCACTACGTGGTCAACTGCACCGTGAGCAAACCGTCACTGGTGGAAAAAGTGATTCGGAATTCCGTCCTCATTGCACGTGAGATCGGGCCTACCTATATCCAGCTGTATACGCCGTGCATCCTTGAAATCGGCAAGAACAGCATGGAAGGCCTCCAGGAAATGCGTGACTCTGAAAAGCCAACTGAGCGGTTTGCCTATAAAGAGTATGTCAGCGAACCGGCGAAGCAGTTCCTGGCTGAACTGGCCGCTAAGGACAAGGAACGCAAAGCCGCCGCAAAACAGTTGGCGGGAAAAGCTTAAGGAATCGGAGGTCGCTCATGATCAAGAAAAGACTGAACATCCGCATGTCCGGGTTGGGTGGGCAGGGCGCCGTGACGGCTGCCCATGTCATGGCCATGGCCGCCAACCGTGACGGAAAGTTCTCCATTTCAAATCCGTTTTTCGGCGCTGAGAAGCGCATGGCTCCAGCAGAAAGCTATTGCCGAATCGGGATTGAACGGATCTATGACCGTGGAGAACTGGTGTTTCCCGATGTGATCGAAGTGTTCCATCCTCAGGTCATCACGATGGGCAAGAGCTACACCATGCCCTTCTACTCCGGTGTCAAAGAGGGGGGAGTCGTCATCATCAACTCGGCCCAGCCCCTCCTGTCTGAAGAGGACATCAATCGCCTTAAGGACCTGAACGTATCCTTGTTCTACATTGCAGGAACCGAACTCGCCATCGAGGTTGCCGGCACCGAGCTCTCGACCAATATGTCGATGATCGGTTCGGTCGCAGGCATTACCAAATGCGTCTCCATGGAAGCGCTCGACGGGGCCTTGCAGGAACGTTTCGGCAAGAAATTTGTGGCATCCGGCGGAACAGCCTCCTTGGACGAAGCAATCAAGAAGAAATTCGCCAAGAAGGAAATGCTGTTGGCGAAGAACCTGGCAACGGTCAAACGAGCCTACGAAATCGCCAGCGAATGGGCTGAGAAGAACAAAGTCGAGTTGCGGGTTGGCAATCCTGCCGTTGCGGCTTAACGAGAGAGAAGGAACCACGTCGCATGTATAACGTAGCGCAAGTGATCGACGAGAAGTGCGTGGCCAAGAAGGGCTGCCGCCTCTGCATCATGTACTGCCCGGAAGCCAACTGCTTGGATCTAAATTCAACCAAGATGGTGGCGGAGGTCACGATTGATCGCTGTAAAGGGTGTGAACTGTGCGTCGTCGTCTGCAACGCCGCCAAACACGAGGCGATTGAGATGCAGGCCGTCAGCGCCACGGGGCAGTTGATGAGCCACAAGGGTGAGTCCGCAGGCCTCGGACAAGCCTACCAAGGCTAAGCGAACCGCGTCGCCTCAAGGCCCCATAGCGTCCCACGCTATGGGGCTTTTTCTTGAACTGCGCACTGAGAGGAACCCATGGAACGAGAAGACAATGTGCTCGATGAGCTCCTCCGTGATATCGCTGGCCTCCTGAACGAATATCCCAAGGCCATCGAACGGCAAGCGGCGACGATCCATGCCGGCGGGAAGGATCCTGAACTGGCAGAGAAACTTGTTAAAGCCGCGGATACGATGCGAGATAGCGGAAACCTCTATCTCACCTGGGCAAAACATTTTGCCGCGCTGGCGGAAGGCAATACGGACGCCTCGTCCGATGAAGACGAAACGGATGATTTCGGGATCTAAAAAAGTCTCCCCCTTCTCCCTTTAGTTTTGCTAGAATGCCGATTCCATTTTGAACATCTTCATTCCCCGGTAGCTCAGTTGGTAGAGCAGCCGGCTGTTAACCGGCTGGTCGCAGGTTCGAGTCCTGCCCGGGGAGCCAACCTTTACGCTGCTGCGAACTCGTCCCTACCTCGGCAAGCTCGAAGATATTGAAGACGAGCTTGTCGGGGTATACGACGATATCCCTCACAAGACACCGAAGGACCTCCATTTGTTCTTTCGGTAGCAGCGCTGCGAAAACCCTTTGAAAATCTTTCAGATTTCGTAAAACGATCTCTGAATCGTACTCCCTCGCGGAATGCTCTTGGATCTGCCGTTGCACGGCTTGGTACTGGGCTTCTAAGCCCTGCTGTTCTTTGTGCTGACGATGCATCTCTTTCTCAAGGCGTTGCACTGAAACCGTTCCCTGCCCTACCCCTCGCACCAACCTATCTATTTCTCTTTCTAGCCGGTCCAGGCTCGCCTTGAGGCGAATGGCTTCCTGTTCAAGCGGTCGCACTTGCTCTTTTTGATCCCGGTTCAACTCCTCCACAGTCCCTTTCACCCACTCGGCCTGCTGACTCAGAGTGGACAGGTATTCAATAACCTGTCGTTCTACAGCGTCAGCATTGAGGGCCTTGACCGTACAGACCGCATTGTTCTGATGCATCGTCTTGGTGCAGCGGTAGTATGGGATGCGATTAATGGACTGATCCTTTCGACGCTTCTGCGTGTAGTGCGGGGTCATCACTGACTGACATACGCTGCATTTCAGCAGTCCCTTTAAAAGAAACGCTCTTTGGATCTTCGTTTCAGCTCGGGTATGTTCTCGGGCCATCGACTGCACTTTATGGAAGAGCCCCTCCTCCACAATGGCCTCATGCTCGCCCTGGAAAACCTGATCGTTAAACTGTACTTTTCCTTGATAGGTGGGGTTGCTGAGAATGTAATCAATCGTCATCTTCCCCCAAGGCTTGCCAGACCGTGAATACCATCCACGACGATGTAGCTCCGCGCGTAGGCGGGTCAGTGAGGGATCTTGCGCGAAGAATTGAAACATGAACTGCACGCAGGCAGACTCCTGAGGGTGCTTCACTAACCGCTTGTCGTCATTCTGATAGCCAAAGGGGATATTGCCGCCATTCCACAGGCCCTTGGTCGCCCGTTGCTGCATTTTGTCTCGGGTACGATCCGCCGTCATTTCGCGTTCAAACTGGGCAAAGTCCAACAAAATATTCCGCAGCAATCGTCCCATTGGATGATGCGTATCGAGGCTCTGCGTGATGGACACGAATTTGGCCCCATGGCGGTCAAATAAATCCATCAGGACATGAAAATCCTTCACGGATCGGGTCAGTCGATCAATTTTGTAGGCCAACACGCAGGTAATCCGTCCAGCCCGAATATCTTGCAGTAACTCCTTCAAGGCGGGTCGATTCATCGTGTCGGCTGAGAAGCCCGCATCTTCATAGACGCGATAGACGACATACTGTTCCTGGCTTTTACAGTAGGCCTCAAGCTTCTCGCGTTGGGTTTCGAGGGAACTGTATTCCGTGTCGGCTTGATTCCGAGTGGAGACACGCGTGTAGAGGCCGCAAATAGTCGGAGCAGGTGCAATCGCCATTATGCTGTTCCTTTCGCCTGGAGGCCTAACAGGGCTCGTTCCAGCCTATTGGCTAGGCGGATTCGCTGGTGGTACCAAGACACGTAGCAAATAACACGGACCGCGCGCCATGCCATCCCTCGATTATTGAGAACATACAGTAAGACCTCCGGTGCAAGTCGCTCCTTGGGCAATGATCCCATAAGCCAGACTAGGGCAAAGGCGTCTGCCTCGATGTCTCTATGATCATTCCGATTAAGTGATAGCTGTGTATCGGGCTCCCTCATTTCGGGAAGGTGCAAGTGGACATGCCCCAGTTCGTGGGCGATGACAAACTGCCGGTTCAACGGGTTTAATCCACGACGAAGCACAATCATAACCTGGCCTTCGTCACGTGTCGTGATGCCCTCAATCTTAGGCCCAAACGTGGTCTCCAGGACCTCTACCCCTTGATTAGCGGCGGCTTCTTCTTGATGGTGAAAAGGGAGCGTTTGACAGTGGGGATAGACGGCCTGGAGTTTCTGAATAAAGCGCTCCGGTCGTCGCAACCAATGAATGAACGAGGCGAGCAGACCGGAAATAGTCTTCATCGACGTCCTCTCTTTTTCCTTTGATTGAGGATCACCGCCTGCAACTGCTTCATCGCTTCCTTAAGATCTGCCCTGGAGACTGCTTCGTGTGCACTCAACAGTGCCGGGAGCAGCAAATCTGGGACGCGCTTCGCTTCGACAAGCAGCCGCTCGGGCGGATCGACGCGAAGGACCTCCGCCAATTTCAGAATGAGGGTATCGTCTGGCGGGAGTCCCCGTTCGCCCGATAACAGCCGAGAAAGATAGGCCGGCGAAATCCCGGCTTCACTGGCCACGGTCCTGAGACTGAGGTTAACCGTTTCCATTTGCCTTTTTACCAAGGTGCGGAATCCGTGGGGGACCTGTGGGGTATCTCGATTCATCTCTGGATTATTCATAGGACCACTCTATACCTGAAATGTTGTCCAGCAGTCAACGAAAAATGAACAGTTCTATTGACCGTTGGGCAACGACTCTCTATAGTGCCCTTCACGGAGGAGGATGATGATTAAGAACCATCTGAAAGAATGGCGAGCCCGACAAGCCCAGCGCGGCATTTCCAAGGCCGCCCTTGCACGCAGAATACGGGTGAACCGTTCCTATGTCACAAAGCTTGAGCAGGGAAAGGCAGTCCCCAGCCTGCTCGTCGCCCTGCAACTGGCAGAGTACTTTGGTTGCACCGTGGATGAACTGTTTCAGTTACAGCCCGAAACGACCTTAGATCCTTGCTGTACCGATGTGTTGCCCAATGGGCACCATAATGAACATTGAAATTAATTTCGTTCCAGTCGATCCGCAGGCACGTGAAGAACACACCTACTTGTTGCGGTCTCTTCTTCTCCAGGGTGCGCGACGACTCTCCTCAAAGCCTGTCGGCCTTTCCACTAACCCCACAGAGCCCTCTCTACCGGCTCTCTCGTCCCAACCTGCACCTTTGGAGATATTTCATGTCTGAGCCGTATTCCTCCAGGTTCGAGTCAACACCTCATGCGCCTCAATCCGGTGGTCGCCCTGTCAGACCGGAATGGTCACGTAAGCAGAAACGAGGCTATCAGCGGATTCGCTCGCTCTTGTGGTTTTGGGAAGCCCATCACTTTCAGGTGCTGTGGGTCACGCTTTCGACTGCGGACGGCGGACAGGCGGACAAACTGACCTATCATCACAAGCAACTACGCCAGCGAATCGAGCGCCAGCTAGGTTATCGAGGTTTGGAGTACTACCAAGTCCGCACAGAAGAGGGCCATGGAGTGCTGCATATCTTTTGGGCCTGGCGGGTCCCAGACGGCGAACGTCATCGGCGCTTCTGGATTGCCCAACCGTGGCTTTCCGCGCAATGGGAAGCCTTGCATGGCGCCCCAGTGGTCTGGATTAAGGCCTATGAGGCGGGGCAGCGGTCACGTAATCGTTTGAGCCGGTATGTCATCAGTCAATACGTCCAGGATCAATCCGGGTACGTCAACATGTGTTGGTCCTGGAAGCGCTCTCTCGGCTTCCCGATGAGCACTCTGTGGGAAGAGATGAGAAACCAATGGTCCAGTCGTAATGTCTTCCGACGGATTCGAGGGGAATTAGAAATCCCTCGCATCGTCTTAGTCAAAACCTGGGAAGACCTCCTGGCGGGGCACGCGATTCTCTATAACGGGTTTGTTTTGCAATTAACCCTCGGGAAAGGCCTCACATCGAGTAAGCCATGAGCAGCCATACTTGCGTCAAAATGATCAATTCCTTGTTCGGTCCCACCTCTTGCGGACGGACTGGTGTCATTTATGATCGGGCTCGCAAAGGCTGGCTTTGCTCTGAACACGGCAAAGAACGGCTCTGTGAGTTCTGTCAGGCTGATCCGATGTGGGGTTGCATCTGCTATCAGGGGGACGGCGTAGCACGAGAGATCTTTCTCTGTTGCTCGTGTGCAGGGCTCACCACTCGCAAATTCCACTTCTAACCTTCATCTACAGCCGCCGGGAGAGATTTGCACCAAGTAGCCAACCCTTTCGGACCTCAAGGAGCCATTGTATAAACTGTAACACGTTATCGATTGAAGCCTTACGGCCATCCGGCTTCTGCGGCTCAGAGATCTCTTGTCTCAGCCCCACAATAAGCACGGTCTGTGATGATTTTGTGATGGACGCTATGCTAAAGCCATTCCTCATCCTCTCTCGATCATGTGGTGATCATGGCTAAACACATTCTTGTAGTAGAAGACGACTTGGATATTGGTCGCCTCCTGGGGATGCATCTGACCGATTTAGCATATGTCGTAGAGATCGCCAAAACTGGGGTGGAGGGCCTTCAATATGTGCTCTCGAAGAGATATGACCTCATTATTCTCGACGTGATGCTTCCAGGCATTGACGGATTAGAGATATGCCGGCAGATTCGGTCGCTGCCCTCCTACACACCCATCCTCATGTTGACTGCGAAGTCCTCAGAAATCGACCGGGTGCTTGGGCTAGAAGTCGGCGCTGACGACTATCTGACCAAACCATTTAGTGTTCGAGAGTTGCTCGCACGCGTAAAGGCCCTTTTCCGGCGCTCTGAAGCATTCAGGGATAAGACGCAAGATCTTCAGAAAACAATCCGCGCGGAGGGCCTGTATATCGATGTTGAGAAACGAAAGGTCACAGTAGGAGGCAGCCCGCGGGATCTCACGGCCAAAGAGTTCGATTTACTCCTCCAGTTTGCTCTCCATCCTGGCCGGGTTTATACCCGTACTCAGCTTCTCGATGCGGTCTGGGGTTACGGTCACGACGGCTACGAACATACGGTGAATTCCCATATCAACCGATTGCGCGCCAAGATTGAAAAGGATTCCGCCAAGCCTGACTTTATTTTGACCGTGTGGGGCGTCGGGTACAAATTCTGTGAAATAGAAGCATCTCCCTTACAGGACTGACCATGTCGCGGTCACTTTACGGCAAACTCGCCCTTGTGTTGCTCTTCCTGTTTTGTGCGGTTGGGATTTTATACACCCTCCTAACGGTCTTTACGACACGCATGTATCAGCAGGAAGTGAATCAGAAGCTGAACCGCGCACTGGCCAGAAACATCGTTGCCGACCAGCTGCTAAGCAGCCAAGGGGAGGTGAGTCCCTATGCTCTGAAAGAACTATTTCACCTGCTCATGGTTGTCAATCCGAGCATTGAAATGTATTTGCTTAACGCAAATGGAGTGATAGTCAACTTCTCTGCTCCCGCTGAGAAGGTCAAGCGCTCGTCCGTGTCGTTGGAGCCAATACATCACTTCCTGAGCAAAGCGGACACATATCCTATTCTCGGTGACGATCCTCGTGATGTGACTCGGAAGAAGGTCTTTTCTGTCTCTGCGATACCCTTGCACGGACAGCCAACGGGATATTTGTACATTGTCCTTGGCGGAGAAGAATATGACTCCGTTGCCGACATGCTGCAACGGAGCTACATTCTCCGTCTGAGTCTCTGGGCAGCACTCACCGGCTTAGTGTTTGCTCTCTTGGCCGGTCTCTTTCTATTCAACATGCTTACAAGGAGGCTAGGTAAGCTAGCCTCGACAATGGAAACTTTCGCGAAGAACGATTTTTCAGAGGCGCTAGAGGTAACTCCGCAGGATTCTATACCAGAGCGCCACAGTGATGAAATTGATCGCCTGCGGACGACATTCAATCGGATGGTACAACGAATTCTCCAGCAGGTGGCCACTCTGAAACAGACGGACATGCTTCGGCGTGAATTGGTGGCCAACGTGTCGCATGATTTGCGGACTCCTCTGGCATCCCTTCATGGGTATTTGGAAACGTTACTGATGAAAGAAGGAGCACTTACACGAGATGAACATCGGAACTTTTTGGACATCGCACTTAAACAAAGCGAACGGCTTAGTGAACTTGTGGGGGAACTCTTTGAATTGGCTCGGTTAGATTCTCGTGAAGCTCGCATTCAATGCGAACAATTTTCTTTAGCCGAGCTCGTCCAGGATGTGTGTCAAAAGTTTCTCCTCACTGTCGCAAACAAGGGGATAGTCCTAAAGAGTAGTTTTCCAGATGATCTTCCATTTGTGGAGGCCGATATCGGCCTCATCGAGCGGGCGTTAGAAAATATAATCCATAATGCTACCCGCTACACAGCAAGCGGTGGTTCGATTGCGATCTCGTTAAGCCACGAAGCCAGCTCGGTCACAGTACGCATTTCTGATACTGGCTGTGGTATCGCTGCTGGGCACCTACTTCATATTTTTGATCGCTTTTATAGAGCGAATCGACAAAATCAGTCAGGAGGAGCCGGGCTCGGGCTGGCCATCACTAAGCGAATTATCGAGCTACATGGAAGCACAATTCGTGCGGAGAGTACGCCAAACGTCGGAACTATCATCATCTTTGAGTTACCCACTGCTCATTCCTAGTCTCTGTTGTTCCAAGCCCTAATGGGCCGGTCCAACACCCTGCGTGATACAAATGTGACAATTTCGTGAGACCTCCGTGAAGAGGGATGACTATGCTAAACATGTATTGTGTTAGGCAGCGTTTTCAAACGAAAAGGAGAACAGACTTATGAAGAGAATCAGTCAATTTGGTATGGTTGCGCTTCTATTATGTTTCCTGCCAACCTTGTCTGTAGCAAGTGAGTCTGCCGTGGATCGCGAGAAGCTCTTAAAGGATTCCGGCGTCTATGCAACGTTTGCCGTGTTCAAGATGGGAGAACACTGGTGGCAGGTGGATCATGAAGCACGTGTCAAGGCGGCCTCCGAAGTGAAAAAGGTGTTCGAGAAGCACGCCGATAAGTTAGTAGTCGATACGCATTTGCTTCGTGGTCTGTCCGAGAGAGCCGATTTCCTTGTCAGGATTCACTCGAAAGAGATGGTTCATAATCAAAACTTCCTGATAGACCTCATGGGCACCACTATGGGGATGGACTTGAAGAATACCGACACCTTCAATGGCATCACCAAAACCCTAAATTATGTCCCTAGCTTCCCAGAAGAACTGAAGGGGGAGTTGAAGACACCACCACCTCAGGGCAGCCCATACGTTATAGTGGTTCCTATACGCAAGGACGCAGAGTGGTGGATTTCTGGACAAGACACCCGAACGGGCCTGATGAAGGAACACACGGATGCGACGGTCGCATACTTGAAGACGGTGAAACGGAAGCTCTATCACTCCAGCGGGTTGGATGATTGGGATTTCATTACCTACTTTGAAACATCCAAGCTGGATGATTTCAACAATCTTGTGACTGGATTGCTCAAGGTCAAGGAGAACCGTCATAACAAGCGTTTCGGTGATCCTCTCCTGTTGGGGACCATTCGACCATTGGATGAAATCCTCGATATTCTCAGTCGTTAGTCCATTCCCCTCGCACGTTCGACAACACGGTGACCACCTGGGAACAGGTGGTCACTTCTATGCCAGTACGCACAAATCCCCACTTCTAATATTTAGTTTATAGCCTCTATATGGCCCCACCCTGTCACCACCTGTTGGCTTCTCAGGGGGTGAAAGGGTGGGAATACAGGGTTATTTTCAAATGGTGACGGCGATGCGCTAGCTTGGCCGTCCCCTTGGTGAATTACTGGCCTATGCAGAGTTGAGATGAAGACTTTTTCTGACCAGGATTATCAAATAGACGCGAAATATGCTGACCACGAAGGCCCGCCGGCCGCTCCGGACTGCCGGGGCCGGACGGCCGGGGGGCTCGGGGGCACAGCCCCCGCTTCACTTGATTCATATAGTCAAAGTAGGACAGATTACTGATGCTGCTAGTTCGGTATGGATGGAGTTATTTCCCTGCCGCGCCTACGCAACGACTGATTACTCAAGACTGAATGCGCTGAACATAAATATGCTACCTTTGCGTGCCGACCGTCCTAACTATTGTGGCATGGCCACAATCCTATAAGGAAAGGCTTCCTCGTGGAATCGTGGAACCAATTACTTAAAGATCCAGCAAGCTATTGCTTCAGTCTTGGAGTGGGCGCGATTCTCGGGGTGTGGTGGGCGAGGATGACGCCTGCTCAATCCAACGTCACTCTCGTGATCGGCGTGCTGGCAATTAGTGCGGCCGTTGCCTTCAAAACCGGAGGACTGCCACCTTTAGTCCGGGGACTTTGGATCGGCGCAGCGCTGTGCTTGGTGGGGCTATTTGTCAATTACCAACTATGGACCCCGCGTGCGGAAACGCTCGATGCAAAGAGGGTAGTTCTAGCCCAGGTCGAGAACGCAGAGTATCGAGAACTTGTGGTTCAGGTAATCCATGCCTTTGAACCACATGCTTACATTTCGGTAGCGGGGGCAGTACTCGGCCCTGACGGAGCACGGACGGTGGATATTCAGGTGTGGCCGGTCAGCGGTGGGGTCCGGGGACCAACAGTCATTGATGTTATTGATCGACCAGACGCCAAACCTGTGGGCATCGATGCTATTGATATAGCTGACTCCAAGCGTCGCGACGTTCGAGCTAAAGCGATGTTGTTGTGCAGTAACACCGGCTTTGATGCCTTGGCTATTCAGAAAGCAAAGCGCGCCAACATTGGGTTAATTTCCGTTTTAAAACATGGGGACAAGCGAATCAGAGGCAGGATAGTAGAGGAAATATATCTGCGAAGAGTGAACGTGAGCCCATTTACTGTGGATTACGAAGGCGCAAGCACGGACGATTTGGAAACACTACGCCAATACATGACGGCGACCCATAATGTGACATATATGGGTGGGTCAGTTGCTAGTTGGCTGCAACAGCGTGCTTTAATGATTATCTCTAACAATCCAGAAGTAGAACAGCCACTTATTGCCCGGTTTGATCTCAAAAAACCCACGGAATTTCTTGTACAAGGTCATCAAGTGAATCTGCGAGCACTCTCTATTCGTTTTCACCCGCGAGTGCAGTGGCTATCTCAAATTGTCACACTAGACGCTAAGAACGGCATCTACGACTATGTTCGAGGCCGTGTGCGACTTGCCGCTGGGTCTAATTCATACGTCATCGAAGGTGTGAACTTTGACACAGCGAAACCGATGGCTTCGCCACCACCAGTGTCTGGCATTGGCGTTGGTTTACATCCTGGAGAAGTTGATATAACGCTTTTGATGATAGAGGGACTTGACCTGCCACAAGGAACACAAATCCCTAAGTTGGAGGAATTGGTGAAACCTGATGATTTATCGATGACAATAACGGGGTCTCAACTGGCACCTTAGGTCTTTAGACCGTTGGCATTCCCGTTTGAATGATAATTACCATTTGTTATGAGTGGCAATGCAAACTGAAGCGTCCGACTGGGATACAGCGCGGGGAGCCAACCTTTACGCAGTTTCGAACCTGTCTCTACCTCGGCAAGCTCAAAGATATTGAAAACGAGTTTGTCGGGGTATACGACGATATCCCTCACGAGACACCGAAGAACTTCGGCCTGTTCCTTCGGTAGTAACGTTGCGCAAACCCTTCGAAAATCCTTTAGATTTTGTAGAACGATCTCTGCGTCGTACTCCCTCGTTATATGCTCCTGGATCTGTCGTTGTACGGCTTGGTACTGAGTTTAGAGTCCGTGCTGTTCCTGCTGTTGCCGACGCATCTCATCCTCAATGCGCTGTACGGAGACAGTCTCCTGCCCTATCCCTCTGACAACCGATCTATTTCTCGTTCAAGCCTGCCCAACGACGAATACCTTCCCATTCCAGCGGCCTCACTTGCTCCTTCTGGGCCCGCTTCAACTCCTCGACCATCACTTTTGCCCATTCCGCCTGCGCGCTCAACGCGGATAGATATTCAATCACCTGGCGTTCTACAGCGGCGGCATTGAGGCACAGACGCTGTTGCTGTGCTGCATGGTCTTCGTGCAGCGATAGTAGGCAATGCGGTTAATCGATTGTTCCTTGCGACGTTTCTGGATGTCATGCGGGGTCATGACAGACTGGCAGACACTGCATTTGAGCAGTACATTGAGAGAAAGGTCCGATGGATCGTTGTTTCCTCCCGGCTATGCAAGCGAGGCGGACGGACTGGCGTCATGTATGATCGTGCTCGGAATGGCTGGCTTTACGCTGAACAGAGCAAGAAACGGTTGTGGGAGAGTTGCCAGGCGGAGCGAACCTCGGCACGAATGCGTTCGCACTCGAAGATGCCCTTCAAGAGGCCTGACCTTGCGTTGACTGTATCGGGTATGTACGAGGCATAGCATATACTTGATCGGATGGCGTAGAACCATGAATGCCAAATAGATCCTTACTCTCTTCGCGTTGACCCTCTTCTTTGGATTCAGCTTCAATGCCCATGCGTGTCTTGTCCCTGTCTATGCGGTCGGCACCATGGGAAATGGGTGTGCTGAGCCGGAGCAAGAACCAGTTCGACAGTGCTGCGGTACCTTTAAATTCCTTGGACCACAATCAGTCTCGGATGCTCCTCATCCTTCGCCATCCCACACACTCGACGCCTTTTCAGCGACGCCCCTGACGCCTTCGTTTCCGCATTCGGTGATGCTCGCTCTGGCCGGTCTTCACTTCCCGAGAAATGCCACTCTTGACGTGTTATCACACACGACTGTGCTTCGTATTTGATCTATACCCTCGCCATTCCATAGGGCTCTATTAGCACCAATCGTCTGGATGTCCTTGAGGGTGTCCAGAGATCGTGTCCTGTTCGAGCACAATACTCCCGCGCGCACGGTATTGTGCCGTTTCCGCAGGAAGGGAGGTGATGAACAATGTGTCCAATAGAACAAGCCTTGGGCTACTGTCCCTGGGGGGCAGTGAGTCAGCTACTGTCGTGGCTAGGCTGGTCGTAGCCTAAACAAATGACTCCATAAGGTCAGGGGGTGGCTCGCGCTGCAGCGCAACCGCACCCTGACTGCTGTGAAGAACATGTGCCACGCCTGGACGCTTTGCGCCGCGGCCTGCGACGGCGAGAAAAGGGTTCAGTGAATGCGAGGGGCGACTCATTCAGATATTGATCTTTCGCAGATACAGTGTAGTGCTAAATTCACGTCTGTCCTTCTTGTCTTGGATTCGGTAAACTTCAAACTGTCGGGGATGGAGTCCCCCATCAACCGCCTTTCCGAAGGCTGATGACTCCTAGGCTACATGCAGGTAGCTGTGGAGTCGTCATGGTGTTGTGACAGGCGCTAAGAAGCGCCGTATGTCCAGCCACTAGGTTGATGGAGGCCCCTCCCATGGAACAGATCTTTACCGTTGCCTTCCTGTGGCTCGCCCTCGCAGTACTCTCCACACTCATCGCCTACCATCTCCGCGTCTCTGTCGCATTGATAGAGACTTGTGTGGGGGTCAGCCTCGCCGCTGTGCTCAGTCTACTCGGACTACAAGCCCTTCTCCTGCCGAATGCTGATTGGGTCCGCTTCCTGGCCGCCTTCGGGGCAGTCGTCCTCACGTTTCTGGCGGGTACAGAGCTCGACCCGCTGGCACTTCGATCAAAACTCACCGAAGTCGATTTGGTGGGAATGGTAGGCTTCGTCGCTTCTTTTCTCTGCTGCTGTGAAGCAGGGGAAAGGCCCAAGACCGATCAATGGACTGAGTGAGGAAGGATAGCGGGGCACCTCTTTCGCTCAGTGACGATTCGACTCGTCGCAACATTTTCCGGCAATTGAACATGCTACCCACTGAGCGCTGAACATCATGTGCAAGAGAGAACCAACAGGGCATCGAATCTTGCCGGTATTTGGTGCTGGAACAACTATCGGTGTGTTTGTTGGTTCGATTGGTTTAGGCGGGGCTGAATGTCAATTGCCACTTCTGCGTCACTCTTTCTGCTTCCCGCCTTCAGAGTCCGTCATTTTGAACAGGGTTAGAAGTCTGGCGGCCGTTGTTTCAGCCTTCATAGTTCGAATCTGGATCATTCCCTTCTGGTCCATTGCTCAGGCATGGATGATCGTTGAAAATCTTTTGGGATGGAGCCTCGTCGGGGCCTGGGTGCGAGCAGGAGTAGCGACTCGATGTGCATCCCACACTCTTCATCGCGTGATTGTGATCCTATTGCTCGTGATTGCGCTTCTCTTGGTTTTCGCGCATTCCCCCTCGCCAGCTGTGAGTTCCGGAACCATCGGTATCTCGCAGGCTGCCGCAGGTGTATCTGTCGGCTTGCTGATCGGAATCGTGGCTTCCATTCTCAGTGTGGCAGACAATGAGCTGCTATTTTTACCATGGTCCTATTATTCTGACCTGTAATCTGCGCTTGGATTTTGGCGCTGCTGCATGATTAGGTAGCATCTTCAATGGGGCACCGCACATTCACAGTTTCCAACCTGTCTCAGTTCGTCCACCACCACCTACTTTGGTTCCTGATCAGCTCGTATGCGATAGCGGCCGTGTTTCCGACAGCGGGGCTAGGGATCAGAACGCTCTCGTTCGGTGACATACGAGTCTTTGGGACGACGATCCACGTGTCTCTCGTCCTGTTGCTCCTCGGCACGCTGATGTTTAACGCTGGACTGGGCGTACAAATATCCCAGTTAAAATCTCTCATACAGAAGACCGGGGTATTGGCAGCTGGACTCGCAGCCAACCTTCTCATTCCAATCGGCTATATCTTCTGCGTCAACCTCCTTCTGCTGCTGTGGCATAACCCCGAGGAGGCGCAACACATTCTTGTGGGGCTAGCCTTGGTCGCAGCTATGCCGATTGCCGGCTCGTCCACCGCCTGGGCGCAGAACTCCAATGGAAATTTGGCACTCAGTTTAGGATTAGTGCTGTGCTCTACAGTCTTCAGTCCAATCATCACACCCTTGGCGTTCTATGTGTTTGGAGAGATGGCATCAAGGGAGTATGAAACGGTACTGCATAATCTTGCTGATTATGGCTCCGGAGCCTTTCTTGGTTTTTGGGTTGTCCTGCCATCGCTCTTGGGGCTAAGTATCCGATTCACAGTCCCGGAAAGACAGCTCGCCGCTGTCATGCCGCACATAAAACTCATCAATTCCCTCGTCTTGTTGGTGCTGAATTACTCGAATGCATCCGTGTCACTCCCGCAGGCTATCGCACAGCCCGATGTGGACTTTTTAGTTCTAACCCTTGTCATCACAGCGGGGCTCTGTATTACGGGGTTTGCCGCTGCCTACTGGCTCAGCTGTCTGTTTAAGACAGACCAGGCGGATCGTGTTTCGCTCATGTACGGGCTTGGCATGAACAACAATGGGACGGGGTTGGTGCTTGCCTCACTCGTGCTCGCCTCTTTTCCACGCATTATGGTACCGATTATTCTTTACAACTTAGTGCAACATCTGGTGGCGGGAAGTGTGCACGAGCTGACAGACCGAAAGGCAGCGGTTCAAAAGGCTGGAGAACCATAAAGTCTTACTTTGGGAAACGTCCGGAAAAGATGCAACCGCGAACCAGCATTGGGGCTATGTCGTCATGCGAATGCAACCATCCGACTGAAATATGTTCGTGGCTCCACAAGACAAAGGGGGCTGACGGTGTCGCACCGACAGCCCCCTTTCTTCATATCCCCCTGGTCTTATGTGTCACCTGGGCGACGATGGCCTCACCGTTCTTGAGCCAGCCCCGCTCTTGAGCACAATCTCGCAAATATGGTCGAGCCGCTCAATATGCTCATAGGCTCCCCAGGGATCCATGGCGACGGCACAGACGCCGTGATTCATTTGCCCGACAATATCGAATTCAAGCGTCCCATCGTTCCTCAACCCCAAACACTCCGCCGTCATATCAGCCAGATCACGTGATAAGGCGGGCACTGCGGGGACTGACCGCCCTACGCGAGTGTAGCGAGAAATCTCCGGAAACTCCGCACTCATGGCCTGCAAATCGATCCCGGCATACATGGCGGCCACGATGTGCGTGGCATGAACATGGACCACCGTTCTCGTCTTTTTTGTCTCCCTCTGAAGATTCCAATGCATCCACAGCTCACCCGATGGGTGTTGCCCATCACGCACGTTGGGGATCAATTGTCCGGTCACAGGATCAGTCACGACCTCTAAGCGAACTATGTGTTCCGGGTGAACAATCGTCTTACGCCATCCGGATGGCGTAATGTAGAGATACTTGCCCGCCCGCTTCCGCATGCTGATGTTGCCATCCCTGGTCGTAATCCATCCTCGTTCGTACACTCGCCTCATCACATCGCCGATCGCAGTCAGCATACCTGCCTCCTTTTGGGACCAACTCTCCAGCTTCTGTTATCGGTTCCTCACTCGCAACCCTTGAGGGGAAAGTCAGCCCTCCAGCAGGAAATGGAATGTGCACAGAGAGACGCATTTGTTTATGATGAGCCGGATATGGCTGCGCTCGATGGATTCATTCCCGCACTCCTGCTCCGCAATCGACATCTCATGACTTTGGTGCCTCGCTACTGGCCTCGGGAGGCGATAGGACCACCCATTCCTCACCTGACACGCCGATTCACGACCGAGCCGGGAACTCAGCTACAAGGCGTCTGTCACTGGCAATCTTACCCTGGCAACTCCCCGACCCTCATCCTGCTCCACGGGCTTGAGGGATCCGCAGAATCCCATTATATGCGAGGGATGACGATCAAGGCCTACCGTGCTGGATTTAACGTGATCCGCATGAACCAACGAACCTGTGGCGGCAGTGACCACCTGACTCAAACTCTGTACAACAGCGGACTCAGTAACGATTATCGAGCGATCATCCAGGAATTGCGGATACGCGATCACCTGTCCCCAATATGGCTGGTAGGATATTCGATGGGCGGAAATCTCGTCTTGAAAGCGGCAGGAGAGATGGGACCGTCTGATCCGGCATTGGCAGGCGTGGTCGCCGTCAGTCCAAATATTGATCCCACCCAGTGTGTGGTCGCTCTCGAGCAACCCAGAAATTGGCTCTACCACCGGCACTTCCTCTCAAGCTTGAAAGCGAGACTGCGACGGAAGGCCGCACTTTTCCCGGGACGGTGGGATGTGTCGCCGTTGGATTCGATGAAAACGATCACCCAGTTTGACGAAGCCTACACCGCTCGAGATGGTGGGTATCGGAATGTCGTCGATTATTATGACCGCGCAGGAGCGCGCCACGTTCTCCAGCACATCGCCGTGCCTACGTTGATCATCACCGCGCAGGATGATCCGTTCATTCCTGCCTCCATATTTGAAACCCCGGCGATCCGGCACAATCCCAACATTACACTCACCCTACTACGCCATGGAGGACACTGCGGATTTTTTCAGCGTCGGCGCCCGCAGGAAGATCGCTTCTGGGCAGAGAACAGAATACTCGAATGGTTGACTCGACAAGGATAACGCAAGAAGGCATTCAGACGCCTGATGGGCCTCCGCCCGCGCGCGCCACTCATCCTTCGCTGCTGGCTTTGATGGGAGACGATGGCTTGCCGAACTGTTCCTCCAAGCCCAGGTGGGGTCTGGCGAAAAACGATCCGGCCAGCTTTCGGCCGTCATCATACAGGGGCTGCGCAGCCTGCCACTCCGCCAGAGGAGGATTCACGGGAAGATTGACCATGAACTTCGTCCCGTGGCCCACTTCACTGGCCACTTCCACATAGCCTCCATGCTCCTGCACAATCTGGTGAGCAATGGTCAAGCCTAGCCCCGTTCCTTCGCGTTCTCCGCTCTCGTGCTTGGTGGTATAAAATGGATCGAAGATATGATCCAGGTCCTGAGGATCGATCCCTGGCCCACTATCTTCGACCTCGATCTGAACCCAGGGCTCATTCACCGGCTTCACGAGTTTGCGGGTACGAACGGACAGGCGGCCCCCTTGGTCGCCTCCGATTGCTTCCATCGCGTTAATAAACAAGTTCAGTAACACTTGTTTGATCTGCTGCCGATCTAACTTCACGTAGGGCAGATCGCTCGCCAATTCCTTCTGAATCGTGATGGCCTTGCTGCTCGCTTTGACCTCGATAAAATAGAGACAGGACGAGACCACGTCATTCAGACTTTCCTGGGTCAACTTGGGCGTCATATACCGCGCATAGTCCAGAATCTCGTGCACCAGTCGTTCGATCCGCTCCACGTCCTCGCACACGACCTGACTGAACTGTTCCATGAATTCCACGTCGTCCCGCCGTTCGGGAGCCAATTGCACAAAGGTCTTGATGGAGGTCAACGGGTTTCGAATCTCATGGGCAAACCCGCCCGCCATGGTTTCAAGCGAGCGTAGCCGGTCGGTACGGCGCATCAACAATTGAGACCGGCGGAGATCTTCGTACAAGAGCGCGTTGTCGATCGCGATCGCCGCATGCTGCGCCAGCGTCTTGAGCAATGCCAACTCCTCAGTCGAATACATGCCGTGGTTGGACCGGCGGCCTAAGTTGCAGAAACCCACGAGCCGCTCCTTGCTGATCAACGGAATGCACACCTCTGACTCCAGACCGTTCAGGGTATCTAGCAATCGTAGGTAGTCTGTATCCGCCTTGTCGTATTCGATTTCCTCTCGAACCAAAGCCGTTTCCGTCCGCAGCAACGCTTTCGGAAACTCTCCCTCCATCTTAATAGGCGGCACAATGGAATCGCGGGTCACAAACCCGTACGCGGCCGTCAAACTGTAGACCCCCTGCTCCTTATCCAGCACGTAGACGGATGCCGTCTTAATGTTCATCACGCGCGCGAGCGTCTGCACGATTTCCTTCGTGAGAGACTTCAACTCGAGAATGGCCACCAGAGATTTCGAGAATTGCACCAGCGTGTCATAGGCATCATACCGCTCGCGAAACAACGTCTGCCCGATAGCCCGCTCGACGCCCTTCTGAAGGTTCGCCAAACCGCTCGATACGATGACAAACAAACCGAATAACACGCCAGCTAACAGATAATGAAACGTCCCAGTGAAAATTCTGATCACCAGCAAGATCATCATGTAGGCCGGAATCAGGCCCATCAACTTGATCGACAGCATCACCTTCGGCCGGCTCGGGACGAACGATACATCCATCAATTCGTATCGAGCGATGGCATATGCCACGACGGTGACCGAGAGACCGGCCAGCAAGTACCCGACCGGGTAAAACCCCACGCCATAATTCTGGAAGAAATCGAGAGAGGCGAAGAATCCCAGCGCCAACGCCACACCGGTATATTTCAACTGTGCGCCGAGTACCGGGGCTGAACTGAGATGGAGCCGATAGCCCTGATGCAGGCGATACACCGTCAGGCCTCCACCCGCGACCACATAGGCCACCAGCCACGGGTGGAGCACTCCCGCCTTCGGATAGCGCCCCCAGTAGTAGAGATACTGTCCCTCTACGAGATACGGCGTGAACAACAGGCTCCAAAACAGTGCTCCGATAACATAGTTCCACACGATCAGGCGATCATAGGCGGCCACTCCTGCAAGGGTCTGCGCGAAGTGGTACGTCAATGCGGGCAAGAACACGATGCCGGTATAGATGACCCGCACCCAGAAAAGCGCCTCATCCTCGCGCGACGCCGAAAACAGCATGAAACAACCGAATAACCAGAGACAGGCGGCCCCACACACAGCGCTGAAGATCGTATTCGAAGTTGAGCGGGGATTATTGCTGAGCACCCAGAGCGCGCAAATGAGAAAGAGCGTTCCGGCCAATAATGGAGGGGTGGAATGTCCGGTCGCACGGTTACTGAGCACCGCACCGATGGAGGTCGCCACGACGATAATCGCCAGGACAATGGCATAACCAAGGCCCTTATTCAGTACGACACTGATATTCATGAGACGGTACCGAACGATCGTATACGCCATCAACGCGGTATACACCGTGATCAGCACCGTGCCGTAAGGCAACAGCGGCACACCATACCAGAGAGGAAAATTCGTGGCCCCGCCCACATACCCGATAATACTGGCCGCCAGCATGTAGGCATATTGATGGCGTCGAATTCCATTGGCATCTCGGAGCGCGACCCCGACAAGCGAGGTGGCATAGATGACATACCAGAGGAAATACGCCAGAAAGGGATGAAAGAAAGGGCCGGGCACCGGCCAGAAGGCGAACGACATTGCGGGATGCACGCCCGCCACGAACCAGGGCGTCGCATCCACCAACAGAAACAAAGCGGCTAGGCCATACCCGATCTTCAAGGCCTTGGCATGGCCCGCGGCGATATCAAGAAATGTGACGGTATGGTGAAAATACAGGATCGGAATAAGGGCCGCGCCGGCCATGACCAGGCGCAGGAGGCTCAGCGCAAGCTCTCGAGACTCAGTAAGTTGCCACCCGCAGTAAAAAATGCTCCAGAAGGCGATGCTCAGACAATACAGCCCGTAGATGCGATTGCGAGGAGCGGCGGGATCCCGGAAGTAAACAAACATTCCGAGCCCAGTCGCCGCCAACGCATTCACCAACGCGCTGAACGCGAGCACTTTCATGTTAGGTACTCTGGGAGAGTCGCGGTCGTAGCATCATGCCGCCACCGTGAGATTCGCCAGGCCCTTGTCGGCCACGGCAATGAGGGCTTGGTTGCCGAATGTGGAGTACACGCGCGGCTGACTGACGCCGGCCGCGCGCAACAAACTTTCCAGTTCAGCCTGGTAGTGGAAATGAAAAATGCCTTCGCCCTCGCGCGCCTTGATTCTACCAGAATTGTCCAGGAGACGACGGCCTTCTTCCACTTGGTCCGGCGACTGCGCCGTTTCGACGAAACTGCGATAAATCGCCGAGAGATCCGCATATGGCTTCAGGTTAGAGACCACCAACCGCCCATTGGGCGCCAACACGCGCAGATACTCCCGCAGCGTGAAGAGCGGATCACGTACGTACCCGATCACAAGATTGCACACGACTCGGTCGAACGAATGATCGGGAAACGGCAATGGGGATTCCAGATCGGCCCGGCAGACTCGCATCGACATCGGCACATAGGCTCGTAACCCTTCATAAAATTGCCCCCGCAACGCCGCCGCAACCTGGTCGAAGTTGGTCATTGCCTGAGCCAACGCCGCTGGCACAAAATCGATCCCGACATAGTCAGGCGAGCGAAAATCTCCGCGCCGGGCATAGCGCTGCCGAAACGCTTGATTGAGCTGCAAGAACACCCCGAGGTTACCATTGCCGCACCCGGCGTCCAGAATCCGCTCACCGTTATGGCAGTCGCCCATCAGGCGATAGACATGATCCATGAGTTGCCAAAAATCGGCCACGTTCGGGATCGTTCGGAAATTATGCAAATACTCCTGCCAGAACGCCACATGGTCCGATTTGCCCATCGGCCGACGCTTCTTACTGCGTTCACGTTCCACGCGGTTCTGCACGCCGATTTCTCGATGTGACGGTTCAAGCATCCGTTCCGTGGCTCGTGTTGGCCACAACTCCTGCTGGCAACACAGGGCGAGTTGGCGATAGACCGTGCGAGCCTTCCGGGGGCTCTCCTGAAGTCGATGCAAGGCGCCCGGCACCACATAGGAGTGACGCAAATTCGAACCCATCGCAGAGCCGACCGATTCGATCGAGGCCGAATCGACCCACGCATCCTGCTCGGCATGAAACAGTACGACGGGAGCACGGAGGCGCTCGGCATCCTGCCGGGTGGTACTCAGATCGGCGTAGCCTCCCTGAACAGCATGCTCCAGCCAACGATCCGCATCGATAGTCAGGCCCAGAATGTTGACCACGCCTTTGCGCACACCAGCCAGATGTTCGCCGATCAGATCTTCTTGATGCACAGCCTCTAACGTATGCTGAACGTCCATGATTCCATTGATCAACACCAGCAACCCTAGGTGAGGGACTCGCCCCGCGACCTTGAGGGCGACACGGCCGGCCAGGCTGGTTGCCACGAGACCGATGGATCGACCCGGCCATTGAGCCGCCACATAATCCAGCACAGTCTCCAGATCAGTTTCCATATCCTCTAGGCGAAATTGTGTCACCGATCCATCGCTCTCTCCGACATGATTCACATTGTCGAAGCGCACGACACGAAACCCATTGCCGGCGAGATAGTAGGCCAACGGCACATAGTCGCGTTTGCTCTCCCCATACCCAGGAGCCAGCACCACAATCGGTGCGTTGTCCGACAGATCGGTTCGAGGTCGATCGTGGCAGAGCGCGATACGGAGACCGGACGGACGGACACACTCGGAGAACTCACTGATGACAGAAGGTCCTTCCGTCTTAGCGTCAACGCCCTCCCCCTGCCGCTGCTCAAGTAGATGCTCAATGATGTCCTCTGCCTCTTTCGCAACCGGGAGAAATCGCACACCGGCCAACACGGTCCGCCCACCCACCTCCTGAGAACCCAAGCGAGCGCCGGCTTCCCACGGCCTTGTCCACATGACTTCCCCCACCACAGAACAGACAGACGACGGCAGGGAGACTGCAGGTGTTCCCTGATAAGCACTTGGCGATATCCATCGCAGTTCTAATTCCGAACCCAGCAAATCTTCCTCGGCCGCCAAACGCACGCAGGCTCCGTTGGGCGTCAAGTCCGTCGTCGTCGCGCCGGACACGAGCCGATGGCCAGCCACATTCTTCAGACTGATTTGGGTGGTCAACCCGACCGTAATCCGCTGCTGACGTCGCCGCTCCCGATACGGCCGATTCGGCGACAAGGCACCGCGCGCACGCACGGGTTGAGCAACAACCGGCTGCCGGGACTCGGTCTCAATCAGGGCCTCTTCACTCTCTTGGGCGACCAATGCCGCGACGAGATGCAGCCCATTCGACCGTGCGCGGCCCTCGCTCATCCACATGGCTACCACCCGTTCATCGCCGGCGCTCAACCGCACAAACTGAACCGCGAGTGTCACCTCTCGTTTCGTGTGGCCTGACTCAAGGACGCTTTCGGATACGCGGATCCCACACACAATCCCCACACTTTCTGGCCGCACAGCTCCTGGAGTCAAACTCAGCACAATCTGCTGATTCAGCATGGCAGGGATGTCCTCGATAAAATCCATCGACAGCCCCCCTAAACTGAGGCTTTTCGTCTGACCTTTCCATGTATGATCCTGAAAGTGAAGGAGGGTCGACAGGCGAGTATCGAGGCGCCGGGTAGCCCGCCGCTCCGCAACGGACAGGGACCACGCATCGTTGGTTTTCTTCCGATCCGGTGCCGAAGATTGCAGGTGGCTCTCCTGACCAAGCAAGCCGGTGATAGACAGACTCTCATTGCGCACAGCGAAGTGCTTCGACATGTATTTCCTCCCGCCATATTACGTGCTGCACGTGGCACAGCATCGGATTGAATAACGCGTGGACGTCGTCGCCCGCTCACAGAGCTCGCTCCGGGCGAGGCTGGACTCTTGCAAGCGCACGAACGATTCCAAAGACGCGGGAGGAGGTTGGTTGATCTAACCAGGGCAGGATTAACGACACGTACGGCCTCAGAATTGGCACAAGGCACCTGTCATAACAATCCGATGTTCGAAGCTTATTCTAGGGAATTAGACATATTTGTCAACTCGTCCACAGAAAAAAATGCAGCTACCTACAAAAATCAACGTAGATGACAGCCACAGGGAAAAACGATACCGTTTGCCGGGGTTGCACGGCACGAACGGCGCCACGGCGAGTCAAAACGATGACGATTGTCATGATCCTGACGCCGTTTCATGGCCTCTCTCGAGAGGCTGCCGCATATCCTCTGAGAGCATCATGGCCAGGCCTCACCCGCACATATTAAGTATTTGCACGCAGCACAATGAGCCCAGGACACCGCGCACCGGCTCACCGATGACGGTTAATGGGTACCCACCTCAGTGCCCGATATCGCAGCTCGTCGAAAGCCGCACGGCGAGCGTCGAGAATCAGCCCGGGTTGGTTGCTTTGGCCTGGCAGATATGCTAGTCACAACTCCCGATAAACCAAGCTGAGTGCTCACGATGCGTCCACCTTATATTCGTTTTTATCAGAGCATTCTGCTGACCTTCCTGCCTGCAATCATGCTCGGCTGCCACAGCACACCACCGGTCACCGAGGGGTATCCGCATCAGCAGGCATTGCGTGGAAAGAGCACGGCCCAGGTGTTGTCTTGTGCCGGCCCCCCTCAACAAGAGCATGCAGATGGATCGCTCACCATGCTCCGGTATTACAAAGAGGCCCCGCTGCTGGAAGAATCCATGGTGTCCTCGAAGGGCAGCCGCCCGACCGCCCACCACGGTTGCTGGGCCACAGTCGTGCTGCAGGGTGACCACGTCGACCAGGTCCGGTATCGTTTCGTCCCGAGTTCGGTCGATGCATCAAACGACTGCGAAGAGATCTTCGCTAATTGCCCTGAATGACACTCCGGCAACCCAACATTCCCGGCCTGTCTTGGCTGGTCCTGGCGATCAGTTTGCTGGCGGGGATGACACCCTGGACGCCACCGGCGTTCGGCCTGGAAAAGTACGGCCGCCCGCTCCCCTCGATGGATGAACCGGAACATGAAGCGCGCGAGGAAGAAGAAACGCTTTTCGGTGGGTATCTGCTGACCGCAGCCTTTGTGAAGAATCCAACGTTCGCCGCGAGACCTGACAATACCGGACTCGTCGGCCTACGTCACATGCTGCACCTGGAAACCGATCTCTATAAGCAGTACCTCACGTTTTATACCGATCAGAATTTCTTCTCGGACCGCACCGACGGGTGGATCAAACTGACGGAATGGGACGGCACCTTCGCATTTACCGGCGTCCTCGACCGCTTCAATTGGCGCCTACAGTACGAACGGGATGCCCCGCTGGACCGTCGCGGCCTCAAGCAGGCATACGCCGATGCACTCGTGACGGCCCGATTCCAAGCCATTCAGGACTTCACCTGGTGGCGACACACGTTCCCGAACCAGAACCTCACGGCCTATGCCGGCGCGGGATGGCTCTTCCACAACAGCCAGTATTTTGCGCGCCCCAACAACACCGGCCGCGCATTGTTCCGATATGTCGCCCATACCGATCTGGATCTCTACAAAAACAAGGTCGTCCTGTACGGAGACATGAACCTCTTCACCGACCGTGAAGCGAGCAACACCCTGAATCCCTCTGAACTCGATTGGATCGTAGGTATTGCTGTCCGCTGGAAGGATACGGAATTGGCTTTTTACCGCGAAGAAGACCGACCGCTGGACCAAACCGGCCTGGTCCAGAAGTATTATGCAGTCCAATTGCGCTTCGCATTCGATGTGTCGAAGAGCGCGCTGGAACGGATGGGATTGAAGCGATAGGGGGAAGACTATCGAGCGGCCAGGTGGCTACGCACATCCTGCGCGTAAGTCTTGAACGGATCGGCCATAAAAAACGGCGGAGTTCCACGCAGTTTGAAATTCGACCAATTGATGATGTAATCGCAGGCCATCTGTTCCTCGAAATCGAGCGGGGCATCCGACACAATTCCTGCCGTTCCGCTCTCCAGCAGATGCCTGACCAACTCCCCTCGCCCGAACGCCCGAGTGTTGCGCGGCGGATGGTCCTGCGCGAGATGCACAATCTTATCGGTCGTCAGGCGCGGCCCTCGCCCCTCCTGCTCAAGGCCGTAACAGAGTCCCCGCTCGGGATGCAGATTGTGATACTCAAGGTCGAGACTCTTCAACATGGGATCGTCCCACGCAGACTGCTCGGCATCCCGATAGGTCTCCAGTAGCCACAGTTTCGAGGCCCAATCGATTCGTCCGACTAATTTCTCGTACCCGCCGCGCAAATCGGTCAGCACAGACTCCCACTGCTCCAGCACCCAATCCGTCTCCTCGTCCTGCCCCTTGCAATGGCGCTGGGCCGCGGCCAGAAACTGTTCTTGAATATCGATGGCGGACATCGACTGTCCCGACTCCAAGCGGACGGTCCATTGACGATCCGGGTCGCGAGAAATATCCTGCAGCGCCTCGACCGGCTCCTGAATTCCCAGACCGCGCGGGGCCTGTCCGGCCTCAATCAGCTGCAACACCAGCCCGGTGGTTCCCATCTTGAGCGCCGTGGCATACTCAGCCATGTTCGAATCTCCGAGCAGGAGATGAATCCGGCGGTATTGATTCGGATCGGCCAACGGCTCGTCCCGTGTATTCACGATCGCCCGGTTGTGTTGCACCCACTCGAAGAAGTCGTTGACGATATAATCGGCGCGTTGGGAGATCTGGAACGGCACGATCGATCGATCCTGCGCATCCCGCATCCCCGGCCGGTGCAGGATCAGCCCTCCGACTTGCACCCATTCGTTGGGATCGCTCGCGCATCCGATACGTCCGGCTCCGGTGAACACCTGACGAGTGACTAAAAATGTCACCAGCGGGCCGAGGCCACGTCGAGAAAAAGGAAACTGCCGCGTGACGAGATAGTTTTCATGCGAACCGAACGTCGCATCGGTCTCGTGATCGATGTTGTTCTTGATGAGCGAGACCGTCTCTTCCAGCCCCAGCGCCCGCACCGCATCTTGAATAATCCGATCCCCTGCACGATCCGAAGCCACCAGGTCAGCCAGGGTCGTACACTCCGGAGAGGCGTATTCCAGATGCCCCATATCGATATAGATGCGGCCCGCATTGGTGAGAAACCCGCCGTTGCCCGGCGGTTCGTCATGGCCACGATGGTGCAGATCGAGGACGCCTCGCCGCTCAACATGAAAAATATGGTCGCGAATACGCTGCGCCACCCAGGACGGCGAATGGTCAGGCCGATCCTGATTCACCAGCAGGCCATACTCCGTTTCAAGGCCGAAGATCCGATTGAGCATGTTAGGTCACGATCGGCGCGCTGACAGCCGGAGGCAATAGACCGCCCAACTCATCAGGACGAAGCGCGCGATATTTGGCCGATCCAGGCCCGCGGCGCTCCAGCAGAACACATTCCAATGATTTTTCAACAACGGTCTGACGCACATGAGTGAGCAACGCCGCCTTGTCAGGGAGACTGGAACCGTCTCCTTCCGTCTTGTCTTCCGAGACCTGAGCGGAGGATGACTCCGCAGCCGAGGACTCGGATGCTGTTTGAGCCAGCGAGCCAACCGCCCACATGCACAGGGCGAGTTCCACCGCCTGCGCCAGCGAAGCCTGCGCACACGCCGGTTGCGACTCAACATAACGTCGCATCCGGCTCTGCACGGACGACGTCGCGCCTAATGCCGCCCAGCCCCGGCTCTCCTCGAAATTGCCATCGTAGTTGATCGAGAGAAACAAGTCGCGCTCGGGTTTCACGCCCAATTCGGCCAGCAAAATTTTGGCGATGAAGGGCGCTTTATAAATTTCTTCAAAGGCCTGCTTGATGACTGGTGCCAAGCCATACTTCATGAGCCTGGCGCCCGTGACATCGGACGGCGATCGGTTAAAACCCTCGACATGGGCCATCTCCAGAAGAGAGAAGCGCAACTTTTCCAAATCCGCCGGGTGTCCCATTCCACCCAGCGCAATACGATCGTAAATCTCGTAGAGCTTGGGCGTTCCTCGGCTCACGGTCAACATCAGTATCCCGTCGGCATAGGCCAGCGCGACGACGGGTGAGCCCTTTGTGAACTGCTCGTCGAGATACTGGCGTCGGTTGCCGACTGCCTCGATCCACCGATAGGGTTCTTCATACATAACGTGCCACCTTCACCATTGAGATCAATAACCAGCCGTCTATCTGTCAGCGTCCGCGCAGCACTTCGCTCTCATACAATCGTTTCAAATCGGCATCCGGAATGGTCTGCACACCGGCGGCCTTAATGAGTTTCACCACCGGATAGAGATTCAGCTCCCGATTCACTCCGCCGGTGGCCGAGTCGAATTCCGCCGCACTGGAGAGCAACCGGAGTGCCTGAACGGTAGCCTGCTCTTCAGGGAGCGTCGCCAACGGTTGCGGTCCCCAAGTGTTCACATAGTGCAGGATGCCGCGAATCGTCGGCGAGCCCGAACCGGACACGGCATACTCGACGGCCTCAAATTCAGCACCCAGAATATCGTAGAAATAAATCTTCGCGGACTCCTGCTCGTGATCATACCCCGCGAACACCGGAACCACGGCACCGGTCCCCGCCAATGCCGCCGGGACGTTCTCCTTGAGCAACTTGGAGACTGCGCGCAGTTTCCCTTCGAAACTCAACTCCTGCAATTGGGTGCGCCGATAGTATTTGAACGAATGCTCCAGGACCCGCACCATCTCATAGGCCGTCGCCGGCACCCCCGCGATGGCCATCACGCTGTGGCGATCGATCTCCAGCACCTTGTCGGTGCGGTCGTACATCACCATATTGCCCGCCGTTGCCCGGCGGTCGCCTGCGACCAACACGCCGTCGCGATACTTCAACGCCAAAATGGTGGTGGCCGTCGGAACGTCCATCCCGGCGGCTGCCGCGACAGGATTTCCGAACTGATACCCCTGTTCCTTCAAGAGTTGAAAAAAGTCCCCTTGCATCCCCATTACACAAACCCCTCGTGAAACGTGAAGCGTCGGGCCGCCAGATCGATGAACTACCCCCTCACGCCTGACTCCGTACCCGAACGCGCCTTACTCTCCCGTGCGTTGTCGATAGCGCTCTGCTTGCTTCGGATCGACCTTCCGCATCCGCTTCAGCAGATTATCCTTATCCGGCGAGCCCGTTTCAGGCCGTCGAGGTCCTCCGCCTTCTTCCGACGGCCCCGATGGTTTCGGCATGGGATCGCCCGGTGCCTCACGACGTTCCGGCATCAACATATATCGCATGGTTACCCGTCCTTTCGTCTCGTCCACGCCGCCAGCGCCTCGGCTGGAGACGCCGCAGCTTCCAACAAAGCCGCACAGGCCTGCACCGCATCTGGCTCAAAGAGATCACCCATCTCAAGCGTGCGCGCACGCAGCCCCCCCGCAAACTGCACCCGCTCCCATTGCATACCGGTGATCTGCTCCGGGAACCGTCTCACACACAAGCCGCGAAGCCCGCCCCTGGTGTCGGAGGGGCCGGCCACCAGAGCCTGTGCGATATCACGCTCGCTCGTCATGCGCCAGGTTTTCCCTTCGGCTTCGAGGCCCAGAAACAGCCCGCGGTCGGGGTTCACATTATGGTATTCCAAATCCAGACTGGCGAGCCATGGGTCCTCCCACGCCAGCCGTTCTTCCCGCATGAACGTCTCCAGCAACCACTGTTTGGTCACCCAGTCGAGCTTGCCGACCAATTGCGCGCGATCTTGGCGAAGCAAGCCGAGAGTCTCGTGCCATTCCCGCAGCACCCAATCGGCATCCGGATCACTGCCCGCACAGCACCGACTCGCCGCGTTCCAGTATTCTTCCTGAATGGCCAATCCTGATATGGTCCGGCCATCCTTTAATCGCACCGTCGTCTTCAGCTCAGGGTCTCTAGAAAGTTGCTTGATGGCGGCCACCGGCTGTTCCAACTCCAGGCTCGGAGCCGCTCCACGCTGAAGTAGGTCCAGCACCACCCTGGTCGTACCGACCTTGAGCGCCGTTGCATACTCGCACATGTTCGCATCGCCCAGAATCAAGTGCAGGCGCCGGTATTTGGTCCGGTCGGCATGCGGCTCATCACGCGTATTCAGGATGGGCCGGTTGTGCATCGTATCGACGCCTAATTCAGCCTCCATGAAGTCGGCCCGTTGCGAGAGTTGAACAGGCCCTGGCACGAAGCCCGATTCTTGAGCCTCCATCCCGACCTTCCCGGCTCCCGCCACCAGCTGCCGGCTCACCAGAAACGGCAACAGGCCACTGACCAGCTGAGGAAACGGCAGGGCACGCGACACCAGGTAATTGTCGTGGCAGCCATAACTGTGGCCGTGAAAGTCGGTATTATTCTTGTAGAGTTGGACGTGCGGGCCGCCGAGCTGCTGGTTCCGTCGATCTGCCGCCCGCTGCACGATCCGTTCTCCCGCCCGGTCATGCGCCAGGAGATCCTTGAGCGTGCGACATTCCGGAGTGGAATATTCGGGGTGCGTGTGGTCGTTGTAAAATCGCGCCCCGTTCGGCAGGACCAAATCGCTCTTCATCTCGTGAAATGAAAAGGGTCGATGCGCATCGACCTTGGCGAAGTCGTCCTCCTCCTTGTCCTGTTGCAGACCGGAGACCCGGAACCCGCGCGCGTCCTCATGCGGATCTTCGCCCCGATAGTCCCAGCGTCGTTCAAACTTGCCGGGCAAATGGGCACGGACCAGCTCCATCGATTCCTCGACGGGATCGACCGCATCGAGGTCCTCGCGGGTGATGCCATATTCCGTTTCAATGCCAAAGAGATGCATAGGCCGTTTCAGATGATCTGGTTGACCAATCGCTCTTCCGTCGCCCGCCCACGGCGGAAGGACGACACACCCACAACCTGTTCGGGATGGTGATCCAGGAGTTTGAGCCATTCTTCGGCGGCATCGTCCGGCGGCAACATTTCCCCTTCGCGATATTCTTCATGCACCGCATCGAGCAGATCTTGCGCGCGGATCCCATCGCCGGCAGGCGCGCCGGCTTGTGCGACCACCCGCTCGATCGCCTTCTCCTTCGCCCGCTGGACGATCGAGGAGAGAATTGCGCCACTGACGAGATCTCCGCGATACAGTACCTTGTTCTGCCCATTCCGAAGGCGAATCGACAACACGCGATTCTGATCCGTCCGTGCGAACAGGCTGTCGACGACCTGCTCGATCACCGCACGGCGGGCGGCTGCATGGTCCTGCCCGGTCCGCGCCAGCAGGTCAGCATCGAGGGGCAGCGACGGCGTGAGATACACCGCAAGAATCTCTACCGCCGACTCCCGATTCGGGCGCGCAACCTTGATTTTTCGATCGATTCGTCCGGGCCGGAGCACCGCCGGATCGATCAAATCGGGCCGGTTGGACGCCAGAATGATCACCACATCCTGCAGCGACTCAATCCCGTCCATCTCGGCGCAAAACATCGGCACCAACGTATTGTTGATATTGAACGACCGCATCGACCGCCTGGTCCCCAACACGGATTCGGCTTCATCGATGAAAATAAACGGCAGCGCCCCCTCTTTCCGTCTAGCGCGGGCCTTGGCGAAGAGGTCTCGGACGATCCGCTCGGACTCGCCCAGCCACATGTTCAGAATCTCCGGCCCCTTGATGTGCAGGAAGGCGCCGCTAGTCACCGGGGGATTCTTCGACGTGCCGTCCGCAGCAGCCTGCCCCTGCGACTCCCGGACGAGCTGGGCCAGGCTGGCGGCTGCCGCCTGACCGATCAAGGTTTTGCCGCAGCCCGGCGGTCCATAGAGCAGAAACCCCTTCGGCTGCGTAAATTCATACTTCGTAAACGTATCGGCATGGAGCAGAGGATATTCGATGGCTTTCCGGATGGCTTCGATCGCCTGATGCTGCCCGCCGATTTGCTCCCACGTCACGCTGGGCACTTCGTCAAGGAGGTGTGTCCTCGCCTGGCGATTTTCAAACTTTTCGATGGCGATCCGATGTGTCGGCTCGATACGAACTTCATCGCCTGGTTTGAGATCAGTCCCCAGCAAATCACTGGACCGCTGCAGAATCAACGCCTGCCGGCCCATATCCTGCTCAAAACGAATGCGTCCGTCCGGCAACACCTCGGCCACCTTCAGCACCGGCCCGTTGCGGTCGTACCCCAGGGCCTTGATCACCGTATAGGCTTCATTCACCAGAATTTGCGTGCCGATCTTGAGATCCTCGACCGGGAGACGCGGGTCGATGTTGGCGTAATACTCCGCCCCTCCGACCACAATACGCGCGACTCCTTCAGCCGGCACCTCAAGCAGCAGACCGACCCGATTGGCCGGTGCCGTCAATTTGGTCACCACCTCATTGAGTTTCTTCAACTCCGTGTCGCGCCGGTCCTGCGCGACCGACTGGGCCGTCAGCACATGTCGTAATTTATACAGCAGCTTCTGGCGCGGATCGCCGTCCGGAAACGCCGCCAGACATTCTTCTATCAGTTCGATCGGATCAGGCGATGCAGAAGCTTCGCGGCGCGGCGACTGTGGCCCGCCTGCCTCTGGCTGATCTGGATTTCGATGGTCACTCATAACTATTTCCTCCGGCTGGTCTCACTCCGGTCATCCTAACACAGAGCACAACCGCACTGTCGCGGGCGCACCACCCGGTTCACACCCGTCCGATCAATTGACCGCCTGCAGCGGGACAACCACTTGTACCCGCCGTTTGCCACGGACGTATTCGATTGTCACCTCGTCGCCGACTTTGTGCCGTTCCATCAGATCCATCAAATCGTCGATCGTCTCCACCGGCTGCTGGTCCACCGCCACGATAATATCGCCCAGTTCGATCCGGCCTCCGGCCGTCTCACGCGCCCCGTGCAGACCGATCCGTTCGGCGATACTCCCCCGGCCGACCTTTCCGATGATCACGCCTTTAACACCCCAGCGCCGGGCCATGGCATCCGGCACTAATGAGATCCCCAAGCCTGGCCGGATCAGCTTTCCATGCTTGATCAATTCCGGCACGATCCGGCTCACCGTATCGACCGGCACGGCGAACCCGATGCCGGCGAACGCACCGCTCGGGCTCATGATCTGGGTATTCACGCCGATCAACCGGCCACCGCTGTCCAGCAATGGCCCCCCGGAATTGCCCGGGTTGATCGCCGCATCCGTTTGAATCACGCCTTCGATCGTCCGGTTGCTCATCGACTTAATGGTACGGCCGAGCGCGCTCACGACACCAGTGGTCAGCGTGTGATCGAGCCCGAAGGGATTGCCGATGGCCAACACCTTTTGCCCGACACGCAGCGACTGGGAATTGCCGATGATGACCGGCTGGAGCGCCGCTTCCGGAGCCTGAACCTGCAACACCGCAAGGTCGTGATCGGGATCGGCGCCGATGACCTTCGCTTTGAATTCCGTGCGATCCGCCAACGTCACCGTGATTGCATCCGCGCCATAGATGACATGGAAATTGGTGACGATGTGGCCCTGCCGGTTCCACACGAAGCCTGTGCCGGAACCTTGGGGCACTTCAAACAGGTTGAACGACCAGGGATCGCGCTGCATCGCCGTGTTCGCAATGAACACCACCGACCGCGTGGCGCGCTCGAAGACGGCGATGGTCGCCTGCTCCTCTGGACTGAGCTCGGTCGGGGCGGCAGATTGCGCAATCAGGTGCCTGTTCGTGCCTTCCGCGGCCGGAAGCCAGGCCGGTGATGACACAGCCATCGCCAGCGCCGCCACCACACCCAGCCTCATCCCTGTACCACGCCACTTCTCCCGGAGCGCTCCGCGCAGACCCATCCTATTCACCAATGACCTGCAGCACCAAGTCCCTCGTTCGCGCGCGTGTATCGAAATCCAGCACGACGATCTGCTGCCAGGTGCCCAGCGTCATCGCCCCATCATTGAAAGGAATGGTGAGCGACTGCCCCTGCAGTTGACCGCGCAGATGGCTGTGGCCGTTATCCTCTCCTGCGTTGCGGACATTGTGTTGCCAGCCCGGATCAGCAGGAATCAATCGTTCCCACAGCGCTTTCGTGTCGGCACGGATGCCCAGCTCATCCTCGATGATCAACACGGAGGCCGTCGTGTGCTTGATAAAGAGCGTGAGAATTCCGGCACGTAAGCGTGTTTCTTTCAACGCCTCCTGGACCTGCCCGGTAATATTCTCCACCCGGCAATCGCCCGGCATCTTCACCTGCATCGCAACACTTCTCACCGTCATGTCATGACTCCTGACTTGCCCCGCGCAGGAAATTGCGCTCGCGTTCTGACAACGCCCGTCCCCTGGCCTCTTCCAAGACACGATCGAACACCCCTTCCGACGCAAGCGCCCGCAAGGCCTGGACAACGGGACGGCTGATGATCCCTTCCCCTTGCAGGGCATCCAGATAGGCAAAGGCTTCCGATACATCTTCACGTTGCCGCACATAGTAGTCACGCCCGCGACGTTGATTACTATAGGCCTCGAACTGTTCGCAGGCCACCAGGATCTCCGCCAATTGTCGAACCCAGGGCTGCGCGCCGTTCAGCTTTTCAGGATAGTAGTAGTACAGCATAATCCGGCCCATCCATGGCGACCAAGTGACCCCAAGCTCGCGCAAGCGCGGCTTCACGGCGCGCAATCGGGCGGCCAATCTGCGGGCGTACCCCAGGCGCATTTCCACCTGCTCGCAGGCCCAGGAATTCAGATCAATGCCCGCCGCTTCCATCGCGCCTCGATAACGCGAGACAAAGGCCTCGGTTTCCCGGCCATACCGGGTCTCCGGGTGAAGAGCCCGCCATTCACGCGGCCTGGTGGGAATGCCCTGCGCGCGCGCCCAGGACCAGATCCGGCCGAACAGTCGTCGATCCAGTCCGGCTCGCCCCAAATCATGCAGCATGCAGGCGATCTGATACTGTTTGACTCGCGCCGGCGGGTGTCCCATGCGCTGAGCCACGGCGGTGCACATCCGGGCCGTCCGGAGGGCATGCGGACAATCGTAGCCCTTGATCAGACGTCCGGGGCGGCGCGGGTCGGGATAATCGTAGAGATGCAACAGTTGAGAGACGAGCGTCCGCGGAATCAACAGCGGAGGGAACGTAAGACGTGTCGTTGCCATGCAGGTGTGATGAGCCGCAGTCGATCCTCTACCGGCGGGCAGAATATCGTCCGCCAAAAGAACGTGTCAAGCAAACCACGCCCCAGACAGAGGATTTCCTCGCACTCACTGGGGAGCTTTGTTATTCTGAGACCGATGCTGACCGACAACCGGGAGGGAATCATGGCAAAGACGCGGTCCATACACATTGTGGTGGGAAGCGCCTGCCTCCTGTTTGCACAGGCCTTTACGCCCCTGTTGGCGGCCGCCGCCGACCTCGCCGATTTGAGCGGCAAAGCCGCCGCATTCGTCACCCTGCGCAGTCGGGATAATTTTTCGAGCGAATATCGGTACGATGTGACTGTCCGCAACAATTCTGCGGAACTCTTCGTCGCCGACTCCTTGATCATCGTGCTGGATCGCATTACCAATATCGGCGGGCAGGATCGTGAGAACCTGACCGGCGAATCCCTCCTGAACAGAATGGAAATCATCGGCCAGGACGGGACCACGGAGGACGGACGACCTTTTTTTCGTATCCCACAAGGATCGGACCCTGACCTCACCCCAAACAGCGAAAGCCTCCCCGTGACCGTCCGCATCCGGAACCGGGACTATGTGGCGGTCTTCACTCCCTCGTTCCGCGTGATGGGACAAAAACGCGACCCGCCCAAATCAAAAAACGCCGCCTCCACCGCCGCGACACCTCCGAGCAAGGCAAGCACCGACAAGTTGATCCAACTCTTACTCAAAAAAGGCCTGATCACGCCGCAAGAAGCCCAGGCTCTGAGCCAACCATGAACAGCGAGCCGTGCAAAGCCTGTGTCGGAACCTGGCCCGATCGGGACCGGTTCATAGCCGATTGTGGACTGACCCAGGCCTATCTGCACGACGACCAATTCTTCCCCGGCTGGACCGTGCTGGTACTGAAACGTCATGCGACTGAACTCTTCCACCTTTCTCGCGACGAACGCAGCCGGCTCATCGAAGAAGTGTCCGAGGTCGCTGCGGTGCTCGCACACACGTGGCAGGCCGTGAAGATCAACTATGAATTGCTCGGCAACCAGCTTCCCCACATCCATTGGCATCTGATTCCGCGCCGACCTGACGATCCGGCCCCCCTGGAACCGGTGTGGCGTATTGCGCATGAACCGGTTCGACTTGAACCGGACGCACTCGCGTCACACATCGACCGCCTCAGAAGCATCTGGCCGCTTCATCCGAACCAGGCCGGCGGAAACCCCTGAGATCCTCGACCGATCACGATGTCGAATCCGCCCTCCTTACCACATGCGAAACGGCCCCGCACGTTCCTTCGCACTGTCCTCTGGTCGCTGCCGCTGCACGTGGCAGGCTCAATCGCCATTGTCGGGGGGGCCGCCGCCTATTACAGCAGCATTGTTTCCTCCCATGGAACATGGGCCACAGTGGGCAGCTGGTCGCTGACGGCTATCTACGTCGTCGGTGCCCTGATCGGCGGCGCCCTCGCCGGGGTGTTGAGCGCAGCTCAGCAGACGGTAGAGCGGCTGGAACTCGCCCTCCGGGACTGGCTCCATGCCTTGCCTTCCATACTGTCGTCGTCCACTCCGGCAGAACGAAGTCTTGCCACGGTTCGACAGGAATACGAAGCCATGGTCGACCGATGCGTCACTCACACTGCCGAGCGTCTGAGACTCCCGCGCTGGCTGGACAAGCTGATTCGCACCGCGCTGCAAGGCGTGGTCGTGGATCGGTTCATCACCTCCTGCACAGACCGTGGACTCCACCTCGTCGCCCCTCAGGAATTCAGAAACTGGCTGTTGGCAGAAGGCGTCAGTCTGGGGTTCATGCCGGTTCAGGATCAATTGTCCTTGTGGCGCTACCTCATCCTGGGTCTCCTGGGCCTGCTGGTCGCCATTGTCCTCGTACTTGCATGGCTCAATAATTAACTGCTCTTCATCCCTCACCACCGGAGCATGTTTCCTGCGAGATCCCGTGGAATTTCCGTTGCGTCTATGTGTATAAAGGATGCTCTTTTTTTACGTGGAGGGTTGTCAGCGCCTATGTTTTTGCACCACGCCGCCAAGGGAGGGTGGCCTTTGATCCTGACTGCGGCTTTGCTCATCCATCCGGCTTGGGCCGGCGCGCAAGAAGCTCCTTCCGAGATCCCAGCACCGGAACCCATTCGAGAAGAACCGCTGCCTCCAGAATCCCTCGCGCAGCCGGTATTGCCGACGCCCATTCCGGCGCCTGCGCCCCTCAGCCTATTGGAAACCCTGACCCAGGCTCGCCATTCCTTGCACTTCGAACCCGATGCCCAGGAACCACGCCTCACACTCGGCCGAGCGCTCTTCCAACTGGGCGACACCGATGGCGCCATCGACGAATACCGGACCGCCCTGCGGTTCCACCCGACCGTGGCGCAGGCCCATCTCGATTTGGGCACCGCACTCATGGCCAAGCAAGACTGGCGCACCGCCATGACGGAGCTTCAGGAAGCCGTTCGCCTGGATCCGACCCTCGTGCAGGCGCATTACAGCATGGGGACGATTCATTACACCCGCGGAAATGTGCAATCGGCTATTAAGGCCTATCAGGAAGCCCTCCGGCTCAAAGCGGACTTTGCCGAAGCCCATTATCGCCTCGGGCTGGTCTTGAAAGTGGCGGGACGTGATAAGGAGGCGGCGCAGGAGCTGGAAGCCGCCGCCCTGGCAGGGTTAGCCAAGGCTCAATATTTTCTCGGGAACGCCTATCGCTCAGGCCAGGGGGTAGAGAAAAGCCAGATCATGGCCATCACCTGGTGGGCGCGGGCCTTCGAGCAAAATTTGCCGGAGGCGGCCCAAGCACTGACCCAACTCAGGCGATTGGCGGCGGTGAAGGGCACCCTGCAGACGAAACAGTCTAAGGCTGCGGCAGAGGCCTTCAAGAATTATTGCGACCAGCTGTGGCTGGACTTCCCCGATCTCGACCGCGCTCAAGCCACGGAAACCGTCGGGACAACCTTGCTCAAGCAAGGTCGCACCGGCGAGGCCCTTCCGGTGCTGTTACGGGAAGCCTATGCGCTCAACGATATCTCACACGCAGCACTGATCCAGCTCTATGAGCAGGGCCTCGACGGCCAGCTCCCTCCCCACGGCCAGTGGATCCTCAGTTACCTGGAATCCACGGCAACCGATGGCGCCATGGCGTCTCGCATAGCCCTGGCACGCATCTACGCCAAAGGTCTCGGCCTGGCGCCGGACCTCGCGAAGGCCAAAAGCTACCTGAAGGGCTTGCCGCGGGAAGAGGCCAAACGTATTCTCGACGAAATCACCCCCGAGACTCCGAAACCGTAGTAAGCTGTTGGACATAACTTCAATAGCCTCGACATGCCGGCTGGCATGTCTCACGGACAGGAGCAGGACCGCTCGCAGGATGTTCCTATCGTCCTCCGACACAGCGTACAGCGGCATGCGCGCGCTGTGTGGATTCACTGACGAACATGGATACCATCCTGCTAGCCATCACCACCACCCATGCAAATAGCCGCTCGCCTGTTCGTCAGGAATGTCTGGCTGCAAGCCGTCGTCATCGCACTGGCGTCAGTGGCCCTCAGCGAGGTCTTATGGACACCGGCACCGGTGACCTATAGCGCGCTGGAATGGGCGCCCTACGACACCTGGATGCGGCTCCGCTCGCAACCGGCTCCGGACTCGCCCTTACTGCTGGTCACGAGAGATCGGGCGAGTGAACAACAATTTGGCACCGGGGTTTGGGATCGTAGCCTCCCCGCAAGGCTTATCACAGCCGTGCACGATGCGGGAGCGGCGGCGATCGGGCTCGATGTTCCACTCGACCTCCCAAGCCCGCCCAACCTCGGCGGCGCCGTCAGTGACGCCTTGCTGATGGAAGCCGTGTCCCCCGCCGGAACCGTCTCCTACCCCGCCTTGCCGACTGCTCCCGCCGATCAGGAGACAGCACTCTCCGCGATGACTGCGCACGGCCTTCTGTCGGGCCGAAGCGCCATACAGCCGGTCCTCGACCCCGATCGTATTGCGCGCCGGGCTGAGCTCTTTCACGAAAACGGAACAGACGTACGCCCGGCCCTGGGCCTCTCCTTGGCTGCGACATTCTGGCAGATACCGTTGGACCAAGTGGAACGACGCTCCGGGCAGCTCCGGGTGCAACACGCCAGATGGCCGAACGGTACGACGGATTCCCTGACGATCCCGCTCGACCGCCAGGGCCGCCTCCTGCTCAATTTCGCCGGACGACAGGGCCTCACAGCGTTCCCCGGCATCACGGTGTTGGAACTGTCCCGCCTCCTCGACCGGAAGGACAATGACGCGCTCAGCACGCTGATCAACGGCAAAGTCGTCTTCTTGCTCACCCAACCGCAGCCGCAACCGGAACGGCCACTCCCTTCAGGCGACGACGCGTCGGACATGGTCCTCCAGGCGCACCTGCTCCATACGCTGCTCACCCGAAACTGGATTCATGAGCTCGCGCCGATCGAGCAACTCCTCTTGACCGTTGCCCTCTGTCTCGCTATCGCCTGGATGGTCCTCCGGTGGACGGATTGGAAGGGATTGCTCCTGGGCATCGGAAGCCTCCTGTTCTATCTGGCCGTCGGTCTGCTCTCGCTCACCAAGGCCCAGTGGGTACTGCCGTTTGTGATTCCCGTCACGGCAGCCGTCACCGTCCTCGTGACGACCAGCCTACTGGGACAGATCGTGGCAACCCGACGCCTGGCCCTGCTGGAGCAGGACATGCTGCAGGTTCAGCAACACCTGGTTTCGATTCGCGAAGCCCTGATCTACCGAGAGACGGCCGTGGAATCCCTGGAAGAAGACCTCGAATCGGCCCGCGCCGGCATGTCCCACTCAGCCTTCAGGGAAGCCGAGTCGACCAAACTCGCCGCCGAGCTTCAGCTCAAAATCGCCGAGGCCCACGCGCAGGAGGAAGCGACGCGGCAGCGCATGGACGAGCTCGAACGGCAGCTGCAGAACCTGCGGGCCGCAACAATCAGCTCAGCGCCCCTGGGAAATGCCGAGCAGGAAACACTCCGC
Organism: Nitrospira sp.; assembly: GCA_037045225.1. Lineage (NCBI taxonomy): Bacteria > Pseudomonadati > Nitrospirota > Nitrospiria > Nitrospirales > Nitrospiraceae > Nitrospira > Nitrospira sp. The sequence goes on along the minus strand of JBAOHZ010000009.1, from coordinate 2,733,694 downwards.
CGGGAATGCGCGCAGGTGGGCATCGTCACCAGAGCCCCTGCCATCCTGACCATGTTTCGCGATCTCAAGAAAGGCGCCCGTTCCACCGTCACCGTTCTGATCACCGGTGAGCCGGGAACCGGCAAAGAGCTGTTTGCGCGCGCGGTGCACCGCCTGAGCCCGCGATCGGCTAGACCCTTCATCGCGGTGAACATGGCGGCAATCTCTCCGGAGCTCTTCGAAAGCGAGCTCTTCGGCCACGTGCGCGGCAGCTTCACCGGGGCGCTCACGGATCGCAAAGGCTATTTCGAACTGGCGCATCACGGCACCGTCTTCCTGGACGAAATCGGCGACCTTCGTCTCGACCATCAAAGTAAACTGTTACGGGTGCTCCAAGACCGGACCTTCTATCGCGTCGGGGCGACGAGTCCCACCACCGTCGATGTCCGAATCGTCGCGGCGACCAACAAAGATCTTCAGCGTGGCGTATCCGAAGGCTGGTTTCGCGAGGACCTGTATTTTCGACTCAAAGGTCTCGTTCTGCACCTGCCGCCGCTGCGAGAGCGGCCCGGCGATATTCCGGCCCTCGCAGACGCCTGCCTGCAGGAAGCCGCAACGCAGCCGGCCCATGCGAATATCCGGCTCTCGGAAGAAGCGCTGGCGGCGCTGCAAAGACAGACATGGAACGGCAATGTGCGAGAGTTGCGCCAATCTCTCGAACAAGCCATCGCACTCTCGGATGGCCCGATCATCACCGCCGCCGACCTCCGCCTCTCGGAAACGCCTTCTCCAGTCATCGTCGCAACCGGAGCCAAACCGCTCCTCCCCGATCCGGCCGGTGACATCGCCGTGCTGGACCAGTTGCGCCAACACCGGTTCGATATGCAGGCGACGGCCAAGGCGCTGGGATGGGATCGCAGCACCGTCACACAACGACTGAAGGGCCTCTGTTTTCAAGCACTCGTAGAATCGGGAAGAGATCAGGCAAAAGCCGCGGCCGCCCTGGCAGGAGACCCATCCTTACTCCGTACGGTCGAATTGAAACTCACGGACTACTATGGCCACTTGATGGACACGATCGAACCCTTTCCCACGGCGGAAGATGCTCTGCTCGATTGTAAACGGCGTTTCAAAAACCTTCCCGATCGGCACTTCAAGTCCGTTGAAGCCCTGGTTCGACAACATTTTCAGTAGCCTACTCAGACGCACGGAATTTCAACACAGGACTACAGCGACTCCCATGAACAACACCTTCAGCAAAAAACAGTCGGAACAACGCAACACCCCAGGCACGGTCCTCTCATGAGCACGCCACCACTGGTGCATTGGACCGAGGCCGATCAGCCCTGCGCTGCGCGCTGGCGCTCGGAATGGGGCGCCCCACCACCTACACGCGTGACCATTGCCGACGACAGCATGACCGCCGATGCTGCGCACCGCCTGGCCTGCGAAGGAACCGCGCTACTCTGGCGAGGCGATTTCCAGAATGCCCGGCAGTTACTCAACGCCATGGCCCGGCGTGCCGACCGCCATCCCCCCAAGCCCGGCACCTCGCCGGCGGAGTCCTTCCATTTTCATCGACAGACTCAGTCCCGCCGGGCGCGTATCCTCGGCATGCTTCTCGTGGCCCTTGAAGACGACTACGACATTCGTCTCCGCCGCGCCCCCGATCTTCGACTCGCCTGCACGGAAGCGTATGGCCCCTATGAAGAGCCCGCACTGGTTGCACTCCGCGAACTGCTGGGACTGGTCGGCGCGCACGAATGGCGCAAGAATGGGGTGATTGTCCCTGCGCTCGGTGACCACATCCACCCCCACTATGGCGTGTTCGCTCCGATTCGCAGCGAGTATGTGGACCTGGTGGCCCACACGCCACTGCCGTCCTGCGCACGTGCCTTCGACATCGGCACCGGCACCGGCGTGCTTGCCGCAGTCTTAGCCCGCCGCGATGTCTCACACATTGTGGCAACCGACCAGGACCCTCGCGCCCTGGCCTGCGCCCGAGAGAACCTACTGCGGTTGGAGCTCGCCGATCGGGTGGAGGTAGTGCAGGCGGATCTCTTTCCCGAAGGCAAGGCGCCACTCGTGGTCTGCAATCCGCCGTGGGTCCCGGCACGGCCGACGTCCCCGATCGAACAGGCGATCTACGATCCGGACAGTCGCATGTTATCCGGGTTCCTGAACGGTCTGGCGGCACACCTGGAACCGGAGGGAGAAGGCTGGCTCCTGCTCTCCGACCTGGCCGAACATTTGGAGCTTCGAACCAGAGCGGAGTTGCTCGCGATGTTCGATCAGGCCGGGCTCGTTGTCATCGGCAAGACCGATATCCGTCCGCATCATCCTCGAGCGTCCGACCAGGCTGATCCACTCCGCGCCGCCCGTGCGGCTGAACTCACATCGCTGTGGCGGCTGGAAAGCCGATAACAGGCGCACTGGGGGGATTCACGGAATACCTACCCCCTTGACCGCTTCGTGGATCGCTTCGTGCCGTTGCATTAGGACCACCGTTTCAACCTCCTCATCCTTGCGGGGCTATCCCCGCATCCCCGCTGATCCCCGCATGAGCCGCCGACTCCTCGCATCCAGACACGTCCGCTAAGCCATTATTATCCCATCGCTTTTTGACTATCAGCCCCATCGCTTCGCCTGGCCTCCGCCTTGCTCTACGCACCGCCCAACAGCGGGCAACGCGGCAAGGAAGGAGGTGAGCATTACAACGCCCGCCCCGCAGCATCAGGAGCCGTCGATTCCTCTATCAGCCACCAATGGGACGGGGTAACCCGGCCCTACAACACAAGGAGCAGGCCATCATGCAGAAATCATCCACAGTCAGCATCAACGCAGGACCAGTGTCTCCCACCATTATCGGCCCGGATAAGGAGAGGAAAGATGTCTACATCCTGGCTGGACTGGTTTTCTTCCTGGCCGTCGTCGTCTCCGCATTTTGGTACTACTCCCAGGCGGACGAGGCGGCCCATAGCAACCCCTCAGCAGACGCCCTCAATAGCGCTCAGGTGGCGCAAGCTCTCAACCATTCCACGGACCACACATCGATTTCCGCCACGATCTCACCGACGTATGTGGACAACGCCCCGGTGGCGAGCAGAAGTACCGATATCCTGCACGACGATATTCACTTTGAAATCGGCCGCAAGGGCTTGAACGATGACGGCAAGGCCGCGCTGCAGCGCCACGCGGAGTTTCTCAAGAACGAGCGGGATTGGGGCATCCTGCTCCAAGGGTATACCGACCAGCAGGGGTCGATGAGCTTCAACAAAATCCTGGGCATGAAGCGCGCTGAGACCATCAAACAGCAATTGATCACGCTGGGAGTGCCAGAGTCGTCTATCCGCACCGTCAGCCTGGGTGAGGAGGGCGCCCTCTGCATCGATAACAGCGACGTCTGCCGACAGATGAATCGGCGGGTGCACTTGGAGATGCGAAGGATCGGCCAGGAACACATGGTGATTCCTGCCGCCGCCACTGAAGCGATGACCGATCCGCTCTCCAGCGACATGGACCTCTCGACCGACACCGAGCAGAGCAGCCAGAGCCTGCCCCCCTCGAGCGCCGAGCGGGAGGAAGGCACAGAAGAGTTAACTGACGGAAACTAACTGGCGACCGGGCATCGTCTCTGGGAACGACAGCCGTCCTTCCCAGAGACACCCGCTGCACATCCACCTTCCGATCTCCATACACGAGGACACCATGCTGCATGACTTTCTCTGTGCTCACCGGCACCGGGCCGTACACGTTGTCGCCCGGCTGGCCCTCTGCACCCTCCTCACCACCACGGGAATGGGCACCACACCACCACCGGCATCCGCTACCGAATCAACTGAATCGCTGAGACTCGGCGTCGTTCCCACCATGAGCCTCAACGAAGTGACGGAAGGCGCGCTGCTGTTCCGTACGAATCAGGCCGGACGATATCGACCGGCACCCATTCTCAAGACCGACGTCCAGATTGCCGTCACCGGCATCATCGCCCGCGCGACCGTTCGACAGGAATTTACGAATCCCAGCCAGCAGAAGGGTGATTGGTTGGAAGGCATCTATGTCTTCCCGTTGCCGGAAACCGCCGCAGTGGACCACCTCCGTATGAAGGTCGGCGAGCGGATCATTGAAGGGCAGATCAAGGAACGCGGCGAGGCCAAGAAGGTCTACGAACAGGCGAAACAGGAGGGCAAGCGGACCAGCCTCGTGGAGCAAGAGCGACCCAACATCTTTACCACCTCGGTAGCCAACATCGGGCCGGGTGAACATGTCACCATCGAGATTGAATACCAGGACACCATTCGCTACGAGAACGAACAGTTTCAACTCCGCTTTCCCATGGCCGTCGGGCCACGTTACATCCCCGGTGTACCTGTGATCATCGAAGGACAAGATCCCAAGGGATCAGGAACCAGGCTCGACACCGATCGGGTGACCGACGCCTCGCGCATCACACCGCCGATGCAATCGCCCGGACAAGGCTCGAGCAACCCGCTCAGCCTGTCCCTGACCCTGAATCCCGGGTTTCCCATCACCAGGATCGAATCGCCGTTCCACCCGATCATCAGCATTCAGGATCAGAACGGTGTGTACCAGATCGCGCTTCGGGAAGATGCGGTACCGGCTGACCGTGATTTTCAGCTCATCTGGCATCCGGCGCCACGCACCGAACCGATGGCTGCTGTCTTGACCGAACAGAAAGACGGCGAGACCTATGCCATGCTCATGCTCGTTCCTCCGACACAACACCAGGAACAGGCGCCCCGGATTCCGCGGGACATCACCTTCATCATCGACCGGTCGGGATCCATGGCCGGCGCATCGATCGAACAGGCCAAGAGCGCCCTGGTCGCCGCGCTGTCACGGATGACCGCACAGGATCGATTCAATATCATTCAGTTCAATCATATGGTCCGGTCGCTGTTTTCGATCCCTCAATCCGTGACGACCAAGACGATGCAGCAAGCCATCGGGTACACCGAACACCTCACGGCCGACGGCGGAACCGAGATACTCCCCGCCTTGAGACAGGCACTCCAGAGCCAGCAAGACAAGTCCAGGCTCCAGCAGGTCATTCTCATCACCGACGGACAGGTCGGCAATGAGGACGAATTGTTTGAATTGCTCCACCAGCGCCTGGGCAGCCGACGCCTGTTCACCATCGGAATCGGCTCCACGCCCAACAGCCACCTGATGCGGAAGGCCGCGGAATCAGGTCGCGGAACCTTCACGTATATCGGCAACGTCAACGAGGTGAAAGACAAGCTGGATGCACTGTTCAAGAAACTTGAGCGCCCGGTGCTCAACAACATCACGATCGATGCGGCCGGCTGGTCCGGGCTCGAACAGTTCCCGGCCACCATCTCCGACCTCTATGAAGGCGAACCGATTGTGCTCGCGCTCAAAGCTGCGGCGCTTCCATCTGAAGCCATGCTGCGCGGACAGGTCGGCAGCACCGCCTGGTCGCTCCCGGTTTCGTTCCACAATGCCAGCGCTCGTGGAGGGATTTCCGTCTACTGGGCCCGGCAGAAGATCTCCGCACTCATGGACGAGACCTACAAAGGCGGCACGCAAGAGCTGGTCCGAAAGGCCGTGCTGGATGTGGCCCTTCACCACCACCTGGTCAGCCGTTACACCAGTCTGGTGGCGGTTGATGTGACGCCGGCGAGGCCGACCGATCGGCCGGCCGCCGAGCAGGATCACGTCACGCCTGCTGCGAGCACAGAGGATCACGCGGCACTCACGGGCTTACCCAAGACCGGGACCGGCGGACAATTGCAGATGTTGCTGGGGCTCGCGGCGCTTCTGCTCGCCGGATTCGTGTTGGGACTCCGCAAACAGGCGGCATGAAACGGTCACGATTGTATCCCCGTCTATCGGCGGCGCTGATGGTGAGCCTCCTCACCATCGGCTGCTGGCAGATCGGGGAAGGATCCTGGATCTATGCGAAGGCCGGGCTCGCGCAGTTCCTCCTGCAGCGGGCCTGGTCTCGCGCCCTAGCGGGAGAACCGATGCCCAAACCATGGCCCTGGGCCGATACCTGGCCGATCGCGCGGCTTCGCCTGCAAGCCCGCGCGGTAGATCTGATTATCCTAGCCGGCGCCCACGGCCGGACTCTGGCATTCGGCCCCGGCCATGTCAGCTCCAGTGCGTTGCCCGGTGAGACAGGCACCATGATTATGACCGGCCACCGGGACACACACTTTCGTTTTCTGAAAGAGACTCATCCGAACGATCAACTTGACCTGACAGGACATGACGGAATCACCCGGCACTATCGCATCACAGACCAACGAATCATGGATTCACGCCGAGATGTCATTCAGACCGGATCAGATAGACAGGACTTGGTCCTGGTGACCTGCTTCCCCTTCGAGGCCCTCCAGGCAGGTGGGCCCTTGCGCTATGTGGTGCGCGCCGAGCGAGTCTATTGACCCGTGCAACCGCTCTACTCTGACTGAACGCGGATCGTCGGTCATAACCGCGCAATAATCACAAGGTCCCTTGGAAGAATAGGTCACCAGCGCACAGGACTCATGTCTCCACACAGCCCTTCAACGAACTGACCCTCAAGAACAGGCCATATAAACAGTCGGCACTGCTCTCTGCCATTCTGCCTATTTCAGTGACCACCGCCTGCTGAACACGCATTCGCATATGTCGGTCTGCGAGCGAAATAGCAACGAGCGCTCCGTGCGGCATCGCTCGCTTTGCATACATGAAGAACCCCTGCTGCAGGCGATGCCCCATGGCAGGGCAACACCCTGAGCGCGCTGGACATCAATACAGATGGGATGAACCATCAGTTCTGGACACAGACTGGCTATGACCGCCAATCACATGTGTGGCATTCATTTTGCTCATTTCGTCGCTGTGCCACGAAATCAATCGTGCGACTCAGTCGCGGGTAATGCATTGCCGGAGAGGCCAGGAATGAAAAGAACTGCACTGCTGCTCATGGTTACGCTTCTTCTGCTGCCCGGATTGAGCGAGGCACGCTGTCGAACGGTCGGTGAAAGTGCCAGCCTCGGCACGGAATACGGCACGTTTCCGCTCTATCCCGCAAAACGCCTCATAGAGGCCGGCGAGCAGCGTGACAATGCCCCGCTGCAATGGATGGGGTACGGGATCGGGCTGCCACTCTTTGTGGTGGCGATGCCGTTCGCCATGGTGGGAGCGGGAGTGGGTGCCGCACTACATCCCTGGACCAAATGCAAGCAGCATGAAGATGATTGGCTTGACCTGAAGTAATCCGATCAGTATGGAGAATCTACAGCTGCGCGGCCAGAATCACACAAGCGTGGCGCCATGCCATCACGATCCGCTGAAGGATCTTCAGATCGAGCTTTTGTCTCCGAATGGAAAAACGGACTACCTATCGTAGACCTGCTGAAACCACTGCTCGGTTGAGTCCCCTGACAGACCAGCATCATAACCTTCACGCACGATCAAGCCCTTGCCGTAACAACGTGTCTCTGCGCTGAGTCTTACTCAACGACTCCATGACGAGGAAATGGACAGAGTGTCTGGAATGAGCGGTTCAGCGGCGCTGACCCCATGAAGCTTCCTTGCGGGAGGACCGGTCGCCCGAGGACGGTTCGCCAAGAAGGGTACCTGGTACAGCATTATCGTGAGGGGGATGAATGACCAACACTTACTCTCTTTCCTCTAAGAGGGTTTGGTCACTCCTCAGTGCACATCCATCCTGCGACCCCATGGCGAGAACGCTGGCGGCAGCACGTAGCGATAGGCTACTGCCCCCCTGTGGGTCATTTAACCGGAACGGTTGCCATGATCGCAGTAGAGGCCTGGGCTGACCCGGCCGGCATCCCATTTCCAGTACAGGCAAAAGTCCTCGCGGTGCGGCTCATGAAAGATGTCCCGATAACAGGCTTGGCCGTGATAATACACGGCCGCGTTGCCCCTCTTGATGGCATCCACCTCAGCAGCCGTAAACGGACTCTCCCGTGCCACTTCCTTCGCCATCGCCTTCCCGACAAACCATTTGTTCGCCTTCGGGTTGTTCGCCTTCGGGCCAGAAGCAGGATGGGCACACTCCTCGTTGACGAACTGACGCCGCAGAGGATATTCCGTCACCACCAGTTTTGAGAATGAGCCGTTGTCATGCGCAGGCGTTCGTCCGATATTCTCAAAGTGTTCCTGAACACGAGGCACAGCCCCTTCCTCGATTGTCATGATGCTCTTGGGCCGCACATCGATATAGGCGCGCAGTGATCGTTTCGCCGCTTCTTGCGCCATATAACTTTCCCAGCCGGGATACCCGGTCACGAACACTGCAATAATCGCCGCAATAATCACGATCCCAAACATCGCGAGTTTCAGCCGAAACTGCTGCTCCGCACCATTGGGTTCACCTGGCGAGGAATCAGGGGAGGGATCGTGACGATTCGCTGTCTGGGCAAATCCGGTTTGATCGTGAGGAGAAGATCCCGACTGACGCGGGGCGTTGGTTGGCTCTGCTTCGTCGTGACTCGCCATACCGTACTACCAATCTTTGGTCCGTACCAGGAAGTCGATCGAAAAACCTGCCCGAGGAAGCGCTCCCCACTATAGGGAAATACAGGTCGTAAGACAACCAGCTTCTAGCCTGTCTCGACGGATGCTGCTGCAGATTCATACGATGCGATGAAAAAAGGGCGGACCACGAAGGATTGAACCTACCGCAAGGGCCATTGAACAGGTGCCATGTCAGGACAAGCCTGGGATGGAACCGGCGAGTGGAATCGAACCATCAACCTGCGGTTCATGAATCAGGATAGGACACTGTTTACGATGGGCGGTGTTTCAAATGGTTTCTCCGTGTAGCTGCCACAACCATGACATGCGCGGTTTCCATGGAATCGATTGATTCGAGTGGATTGATGGATTCACAAAATATTTCGCACACATTTTGCATCATACGCCTGCAGCACGAGCTCAACCATTTGCACTGTAACAGCGGCCACGGAATTTCTTTCTCACGGAAAGGCAGTAGCCTGCGTCGCGTCACTCTCGGATATTCTTGCACGGACAGTCTCTCGGTTCCTCTACGTATGTTCAGGAACAGAAGAACCAGTCTGATACACGGCTGGTTGGGCGCGTCGATGTCGGAGAGGATTGCCGACCCGGGCCTGACAACATTCCATCACGATAATCTATCGGCCGATTGACCCTGCCAGAGACCATTGAGGAGGAGATAGTGCGAGATTTTTCACTCAACGTCATCACTCCCGCCATCCCGCTCGTCAGCGTCATCATCCCTACTCGCAACCGTGCGCAGCTGTTGCGAGAGGCGTTGACCTCGGTCTTTGCACAGGAGGGACGAGGCAACCTGTTTGAACTGGAAGTGATTGTGATCGATGATGCCTCCTCGGATGAAACCGGTGCCATCGTGCGCCAATTTCCACTGGTGCGATATCTGCGATTGGAGACGAATCGAGGCCCGGCGGCGGCACGGAATGCCGGAATTAAATTCAGTAAAGGAGGGTATGTCGCCTTTTTAGATGATGATGACCTCTGGCTTCCCAACCGCCTTATGGCCGAGGTACCTATTTTAGAAACACAGAGCGACATTGGGGTCATCTATGGTCACGGCCTCGTGAAGGACATCCGCGGCAATATTGTCCTTTGGCCTCCATCTGGTCCCTCAGGTCGAGTGTTTGAGGAGTTCTTAACTCGAACCGACGATTTCATCAATATTGACACACTCCTTGTAAGGCGAGAGGTGATTGATCGAGCCGGATATTTTGATGAAACGGTCGAGACAATGGAACACTACGAATTTGCCTTGCGTCTCGCCTATCACTGCCAGTGGCATTTCGTGAATGATCCTGTCGCCCGTGGGAGAGAATCTAAACAAGGAAAACATCACCAAGATATTATCAGTGGCTCGAATGAGCACGCACTCCGAATCATTATTGAGAAGACGTTACGGCTGCTTCCAGACTCACCCGATGCCGACTTGATGAGGCGCCGTGCCAGAATCGCCGTCTGTGCAACCATTGCGGGACAACGGTGGTGGCGTGGAGGGGGGGTCGAATCCGTTCGAACGTTCCTCCTTTCGGAGTTACAAGCTAACCCCTGGTTGGGAGAGGCGCCGGCCATTTGGCAACATATACGAAAAACCGTGCGGGTGCTCGCCGTTTCATCGCACCGCCCCTTGGAGGCCGTGCGCAGATTTTGGGAAGATGTGGTCAAGGCCCTGGGAACAGAATCGCGGGGACCGCGGTATGGCTGGGAAAATTTCTTGGCGGAGGCGGCCGAAGCGATACGTGAAGATGGGAGCTCACCGTTCCAGGCGGGTGCGCTTGCATTGCGCGGCCTGATCCAGAATCCTGCACGATGCACTCGAAGGTTGCTGCTCGTTATTGCCAATATGATTGCACTCGGGTTCACCCGCCCACCGAGGCTCTTGTTGGAAGCCTGCGGAATTATGAAACCGGAGGCACGATGGTCGGCCCTTCTCGCACAACTTGCAGCCTCCCCGAATGTCTTCTTCGTCGAGGTCGGCGCAAATGACGGGTTCGCGTTCGATCCTATCTACGAATCGGTCGTCAAACATGGGTGGCACGGACTTCTAATAGAGCCGCTTCCTGACCTGTTTGCGCAACTTCGCGAGACATATGAAGGCCGAGAGGGCATGCTGTTTGAGAACGTGGCCGTCGCCGACTATACCGGACAAAAAACAATGATTCGGGTGGACCCTGAAGCAGTGGAGTTGGGACGCGTACCGTACTGGGCAAAGGGCATTGGGTCGTTCTTTCACGACCGAAATGCTCTGGGTGGGCAACGAATTTCCGACGCGGAGTTTGCGACGATTCGACCACATATTATCTCTGAACCGGTCCGATGTGACACGCTCGAAAATTTGTTTCAAAAACACAGGATTCACAAGGTTGATCTGCTTCAAATCGATGTAGAAAGTTATGATTATCAGGTCTTGAAACAGTTTGACTTCTCGCGCCTCCGACCCCGTGTGATCCGCATGGAATGGGACAACCTTCCCGAAGATGAAAAACAAATGACCGTCGCTCTGTTGAAGCAATGGGGCTATCGAACGAGTCCGCTCGAATTCGATTTGATTGCATGGCACTCGGACTGAAGCAAGGGCAAGCGTGACTACCACTAGAACCGTCTCGCGCTCCACATCAAACAGTCCGAAGTTCTGGGATGTACGGACGTCGGCGGTGATGCCCCAGCGGCAATCTCGCGAATCCGCATCCGTAGCGCCACATCCTCCAGGCAGCGACCGCGATACCGCAGCGTGTCCCGAACTACTTTGAGGAGTCGACAGAACCGTCGCCGACTGAGCCAACGCGTTCGGCCATCCACCGGGCCGCGATTCGTTTCACCTTAGGTACGACCAATTTTTTGCGGTGATGGCCTTCGGCCTGTGGATGTCCAGCGCTTGCTCCGTCACCATCTGCGCCAATCGCCGCTTTTCGGCTTCCAGCTAGCGCAGCTTCTTCACATCGCTGACTTCAAACCCCGCATACTTGTCCCGCCACGCCTAAAAAGGTGGGCTCCTTGAGGATAGCGATAATCTGTTCCTCCGTCTGCCGTTTTCCAGCCATGGCCCCTCCTGTGGGCCTCATCTCAGCACGGTCGGACTTCCTAGCCAATGATTTACGTTTCGGAGGGTAGGTCAGGCCGTGCTTCGTCCTGTGGTGTGGTGCCTAAAACCGCCGGAAACGGTCTCGACGGTTACACTTTTGGTTACACTGCACGCCTCGCCTTTTGCGGGGCATGCAACCTATTGGGGTCGGGTCCGCACGCGGATTCGAGAGCGGTCTACGATGATGAGAGACGTGGTGAGTTCAGCTTCGGTGACCTCACTGAGCAATCGCCCCAAAGCCTGTTCGGTTTCTTCGATCGTTGTTGGCCACACCCGAAGGCGCACAATGCCATGGTGGTGCTGCGCTGGGAAGGAACGGCCATCAGCGAAATCTTCATCGAAGGTTACAACGACAGCGCTCTGTTGTTGCGCCCAGGCGAAGACCTCTTCGTCAGCCTTCCCCGACAATCCCACATCATCAGTGTGGAAGACGGCCCAGGTCGGCTTCAACAGCTTCAGCCATGACACGACGGCTCGAGGAACATTTTGGTCGAGAAGGATGGTCAAGCGGTCAGGCACGCGGAATGACTTTCTCTTCGTCAATCACCTGGCTGGCATACTCAAGCGCGGCAGTGACATCGTTGTTGGTCAGTTCGGGGTACGCGTCAATGATCCCGGCCATGGTATAGCCACCGGCCACCATGCCGAGAATGTTTTTCACCATAATGCGGGTGCCCCGAACTGTAGGCTTTCCGCTGCAGATGTTTGGATCGACAACGATACGATCATCCATGACCAGTTCCTCACTAACTAACCGGTTAGTCAGCCTAAGGCTAGGAGGTTCCAGATGTCCTGTCAAGATAAGCCGCTCGATTCAAACAGCAGCAACCAAAAGCCGGACGCCCGTGCGCGGGGTGGCGCAAGCCACCTGCGCAGGGGAGCCGCGCCAGCGGCCTCTCCTAAACTTGACAGGAGGACATTTCTCGGCGACCACACATGGCCTCACATCACACTACCTCCCGCAGGGAATGTCTGGTCCATCACGATTCATGATTTCGGAAAACAATGGGTCGAACTGTCTTGGGGACGGTTAGACCCGATTCAAGGCAAGAGAGGAGAAAAAGGCGCATCGCGGAATAGAACGATGAACGAGGCGCGAGCACGAAGTCGTGCCAAAGGCACTATTCGCAAGAAATGCCTGACCATTGGAGCCGACCATCTCGTGACCTTGACCTATCGAGCAAATGTGCAGGATCGGGAGCATGTCTTACACGACCTGGCACGGTTACGGCGTGCGCTCTCGCGGTCAGGCTGTTCCATGCCCTATGTGGCGGTGCTGGAACGCCAACAACGTGGGGCGCTGCATCCTCATCTCGCCGTGAAAGGTTTTCAGGATGTGCGGCTGTTGCGACGGTGCTGGTACAAGATCGTGGGAAATGGGCAGGGGCAAGTGAATGTGAGAGGCCCCCGACCAGGAAGCTCACCCGTGAAGCTCGCTCGCTACCTCTCAAAATACATCAGCAAGGATTTCAACAATATGCCTCGTGAGTTTGAAGAGCACCGATACTTCTGCTCTTTAGGCGTCCAGGTGCCAACGGAAAAGCATGAGTTTGTGCTAGATCGAAGGGCAAAGGATGTTGAAAGGAAAATGTATAGCATCATTCGGCAAGAGGCCTTGCGTCGCGTCGGCGTCTGTTGCCATCTTACAGAATGGATAGGTGGATCGGGCACCTACGGCTGGATGTCTGGGTTTGAAGATAGCTCGATACGATGGGTTACGGGAAAGCCTGAACCGGCGCCGATTACTCCGCGCTCGTGACTCACTGCGCCGGCGCTTGTCGAAGCGCGGGCGCTCTCAGTGGGGAAGAGGGGGTGTCGAAGACTCCCCCAGAACGGTCTGAAAAGCGCATATGTGAGGGTTACAAGTTCCAAGGGAAGAATTCGACGTCGTCTTGCCTCCACGAAGCGGGCAAAGAGGGGCACTGGCTTGAGGCCTTCTCGCTGTTCTCACCGGCTGCAGACGACCCAAAGCAGAAGTCCACGACCGCCGCTACCCGAGGGGGGATTACGCTGATCCGCATAGGACCGTGTGCTAAGTGGGCCAACAGTCACAACTCATTGAAACAACACTGGGCACGGTGTATTCTTCACGAACTGTAGCGGCGTGTTCGGATCGTAAAAAGCCAAGCTGCGCTTCGCATTTTGCGCCCGGTACCCTTGTCGTCAGACAATTCAGGAGTAGTTCAGTGGCATACAGTATCGGGGCAAAACCAATGCAGAAGTGGGATGCACGTTTCTGTGAGTTGGCCAGATATATTTCAAGTTGGTCAAAAGATCCAAACGCAAAAGTTGGGGCGGTGGTCTTTTCCAAGAAAGGTGGAAATATTTCTATTGGCTATAACGGTTTCCCGATGGGCGTAGAAGATTCCGCAGAACGGCTGACTGATAAAGATACCAAACTCGAGTTAGTTGTACATGCCGAAGTAAATGCTCTAATTGCAGCTGGGGCTCGCGCTGAGGGCTCAATACTCTATGTTTGGGGAAAGCCAGTTTGCGCAAGGTGTGCAGGACCGATTATTCAAGCTGGGATTAAAAGAGTTGTTGCATTGGCCCCTGGCCATACTGACTCACCATGGGATAAGAGTGGCAAAACAGCACATCAAATGTTTCTTGAGGCAGGGATCATTATCGACTTCTATACAGTCACTGATTCTGGAGAAAATAATGCCTAACCTCTGGGGCAACCGAACCGTCCGCAAGTTGCTCGTGCAGGTTCCCTCCGCGGTTCTCGCTCCTCCGGCGACCGGGTTACCTTAAACGTTAGGTGTCATGGAACACTTTGCCATTTCCAGCACGGAGTCGGGCCTTCACATAGAAGGCTTTCCAGATGCTGTGAAGGTTATAACGATCAACGGTCCAGAAGCCAAGCGGGTAGCAGACCTATCTCTCCACAAGGAAGACCTCGAATTCGCTGATGCTTGCCTTGATGCAATCAACCAAATGCCAGAGAACCCTGTTGTAGCCCGTGAAGCTCTTTGGCGTTCGGCCATTGTCCACTTCATGAAGTGTTTCGGCTCAAGTGCTAGGTTGCAGCTTTCTGCGCCGAAAATCTACAAAGGGGAGCCGCCAGAAGCTCTAATGGCATTCGAGTACTTCAAAGACCTTCGGAACAGGCATTTTATCCATGACGAAAACTCCTATGCGCAGAGTATCTCAGGCGCGATTCTAAACAATGGAAAGAAGAGCTACAAGATTGAGAAGATTGTTTGCTTTGCCGCCTTTGGTGCAACGCTGGAACAAGGAAATTACGGCAATCTCAAACTTCTTATAGGAAAGGCAAGCGCGTGGGTTGTCACTGAATTTGATTCCCTTTGCGAACACCTCACCGGAACCTTAGAGCAAGAAAGCTACGAAGATCTTCTTGCAAGAAATGCAATCACTTATCGTGTGCCAACTGTTGATGAAATCTCTCGCGCCCGAAAAGCACCCTAACATGCCGGTCGAGAGGGGTGGCCTGCAAGCTGCGCTTGCAGGTTCCCTCCGCGCTTCGCGCTCTGGCCACCCTGACCCTCCACGGCGGTACGGCTTCGTCGTCGAACTTCCGCTCTTGGCCGATGGCAGTCCTCGAACCTGAGCCGAAATGCACGATCGACCGCTACCAGAAGTGGGGCTTACACCGATCGGCATAAGAACCCGTGATGCATGATCCCACCGTCGCAACCCGTTGAAACAACACCGGGCATGGCGTATTCTTCACAAACTGTTGTGGCGTGTTATGCGGACAGAAATGCAGATCCGTTTCTTATGCGGATCCGCCTAAACATAGTTAGGCATCAGAACCCCGCCACGAGGCGCTAAGCAGGATGGAGATTCATGGCGAGATGCACAGCCCCAGTTTATGGTCACCGCACTCCAAGCGCTGCGGCAAATTGCCCTGCGTGCAGCCGCTATGGTGGCTATCGCAGCAGCTACAGCTACAGTAGTGGATACAGTTCGTCCTATCCGTCTGGCGGAGGCAAGTCCAGCGGAAGCGGCAGTTTAAGGCCGCGCTGGTCGCGTGTTGGCTCGACCGTCTCGTACACGCCTGCTCAAATGGCGTCACTCACACCGGTCCGTGAGGCTGTTGAGACTCAAACGGCGGCGAAGCCAGATTTGCGTGATTGCTTCCTCTGCCACGCCTGGGATGACCGGCAAGGAGCCGCCAAACAACTCAACGACCTGCTTGAGGCGGCTGGTGTCAAGGTTTGGTTCAGTGAGAAGGACCTTGGCCTTGGCGTGCCGATGATGCGCGCTATCGACAAGGGCTTGGCGGCCTCGAAAATAGGACTCGTTCTAGTGACCCCTGCGCTGCTCGCACGGCTCCCTAAAGAGGGTGTTGCCGACAAGGAGCTGTCGGCCCTTTTGCAGGGTAACCGGCTGGTGCCTATCGTGCACGGTACGACCTACGCAGCACTCCGCGATGTCAGCCCCATGCTCGCTTCGCGAAGCGGTCTGGACACATCGGAAGACACAATGACGGTTATCGCAACGAAGATTGCCGAGCTGGTCGCCATCTGGAGCTGACCGTGTCAATCGAGGAGCGACCCATCGCCTGCACCTTGAGCGCGTTCTCTGCCCATTTCTGACCTCCCGAACTGATGCCTAACCCCTCGCTCAAGCTGACCCGCTACGGCCGCCGTCGCTTGGCCGCTCCGGGTCGCTTTGGCAATCTGCCTTCCACGGCTAACCACCGTCTGCATTCGCGGTTAGCTTAGCTCGAACGGTATGCTTCACAAGTAGCGACGAGTCCCATTGCTCAAAATGTTTCGAGATTCAGATGGCAAACTTCAACATTCGAATCGGCGCTAGACAGGAGACGGAGACACTGTTTTCCTATCCCAATGACGGCCACGAGCAGGACACCCTTGAGGCCACGGTGACTCACTACATGCAGGACAGCCTCCGACGTGAGGCGGTCGGGATCAGCAACGTCTCCGCATCAACCTCTCCAGCGGGATTTGTAGTTGCCTTTGAACATCCGGATAACGAGGTAGGCAAGCGAACAGTTAGCCGCTATGAAAAGTTCTTTTCGCTAGGGCTAAGAGGATTCGCCCAAAGTAAGGATTTCCAACAGACCGGGAAATGGAGCGACAAATGGAAGTTTCTGCTTCCGCTTGGGCTTCCATTGGAGTTCGGGGCTGCCGTGGAAATCATGGATTTTCCGCCAGTCTCACTGATTAAGAAGCAGGACTATCTCAACTCTAAGACCACGAACCGTTGGTGGGAGTTGCTACAGCTGAACGGGGTTCTACAGCAAGACCTTGCTCGGTTTTCATGCATTGTTGATATCGTTCCTGTCGCGGCACCAGCAAATGACGGCAAGGCGCTGGACTCCTCAGGAATTTACGAAGGCCCATTCGACGACTATTCGCTTGGATTACTTGAGCTTTTCTCAGACAAGTCGAACACAAACACTCGCCGACCTTTAATGGCACTTGGTCTGCCAATCCGAAAGTGGATCCAACGCCTATGGGGTCAAGCGCTTGAGATACTTGATGTTGGAACATTGGCGCTGCCATCCGGGGAATCGGCACCAGTAATCGCCTCCAATCATCCAAGCTTTTTCTTCTATGCAGCGTCAGCTTATAACGGGCAACCAGATGCCGACGCAAAGAACTTTGCGGCCGGCTTGGCCGTCATGAAGCAAGACATAGTTGCTGCGGCTTGGCATGCCGAGCTTGGCTCGAACCCCAGCGTCGATCCATTGATATCGCTTGCGACTAGTAAAGCGAAGTGGGCAAATCGCGAGCCGGAACTGATCGAGCTAGTTCATCGGCAAGCAGGGATTCCGAAACCCATGGTCCCAATGTTAACTATTGAGGCTCTGCGTGAGATGCAACCAACAGCAGAGTCTCTCGCTGAGCTGGAACGGCAATTTCACTATGAACGAGATGCGCGGGCAGAAGACGAGTGATGCCTAAGCTTGCGCGCACCCGCCTCGCTACAGCGGGCTTCGCCAGTTTCCGCGTGCGAGTGAACTCGAACGTTAATGTGACAGGGCTGATGGCCGCTTTATAGGGGCGCGATCTCGGTAATGAACTTCCGATCTTGGCCGTTCTTCGACCATCGGTATCCGACCTTTAGCGGACCTATGCGGCTCAGACGTGATAAGACGTCACCCTACAGACGTTTACCTTCAAACCAGCCGGCGAATGTGTTCGTGCAAAGTCAAAGCCGCCGTGAGCTGCCGAGATACAGCATGCGCCGAAAGATCGAGCAGAGCCTGGCGCGACTTCTCCTTCTGTCGTAATTCACCCACATGTTCGGAGACGAGAACGTCTAGGAATTCCATAAAGGCGCTCGATGTCGAGTCCCTGCACCATTTCCCCATATTACCGTTGGTCCTCATCGCATCGGCAATCCATTGCAGCCCATCCACACGCAGGGGCTTTCCAACCTCGTGGGCAAGAAATCCACAGAACCACGCTAGATTGTCTTCATCACTCGTGAGCCGGTTTTGAGCCCAGATCGGAACCAGGTCCCGTATCATTCCTACAAGTGCAGCGTGACCTGGAACTCGTCCTATATAGCCCAACGCGCCGAATCCCAGAACCTCGCGCTCCAGTCGCTCACCGTAATACCACGGCCCATCCTTGGACCACTCAGAATTCAGGATCATGAACTCGACCATTGGACGCCAGCGTTTCGCGAACTCCTCGACGACAGTAGCTTCCGTTAGCTGCCCGAACCAAGAGGACAGGAAATAACTAATCGCATAGTGCCCCTTAGATCCTAGCTCAAACACCGGATGCCAAAGCGATGGCGTTTCAGAAACTGGACTTTCAACAACTAGGCGCGCCATTTCATCTAGAAGCGCATAGCCAAACTCGTGCATGGGCTGATAGTGGTCATCCTCATCCTTGCCGCTGCCCGATAACCACCATGCCTGATGGGACCAGAATGCCGCTACCAGTTGCCGGTGCGTCTCTAACTCCCGGACCGGAATAATACGATCAGCATGACTGGGAAACAGCCATGTAAACGCGCTCTTGAGAAAGGTCGTATCAAGACTGCCGGAGAGTCGCCGCCCCGGCTCAATGGTGACGGTGCGACCATCGCGCGCGTAGCGTCGGAGCCATCGTCTGACTTCAAGCCGCTCCACCCGCTGCGCAATCGCCAGCGGCGCAATCGAGGACGATGTCGCTACGACGGAGAGGCTGCGCCTCCGAAGCCAGCGATGCCATCTCTGCCAGCGAGCCTTTGTGCCTTCTTCGTCGCCATACCGTGCAACGAGCATCGAGAGGCCTGACCACAACAGCGCCATAAAAAGAAGTCGCCACCAGCGCTGACCCAGCGCATCACGGTTCTGATATGCCGACCAAACCAACACACGCACTGCTGACGAATCCTCGCTCGTAAGCAGTCGCAATAGCCGTTCGTCGCTCTTCTTTCCTGGATCAGTAAGCCAGCGCTCAGCAGCATAGTAAGCAGCAAATTCCAAATGACTCGGTGCCGACTGAATTCGGAGCCGGTGCCCTCCATCACTATCGACAATCTCGTCAATGGCACTATCAATGATCGACTGCGCCCTCCGCTCGGCAGCCGCGTTCTGAGCCAACCAGTCGGAGGTACGCAAGAGAAGCAAGACTGCTGTGGCCACGCGTGGCGCATGCAACATATCTTCATCGAGATCGATCTCTTCGTCGCCGTCGAGAGCCCCCATGAGCGACGCAACGGATTCAGCGCTCTCGTTGGTAAGTGTACCCGTCTGATCGAGAGCGTCGCGGCATTGTTGAGGGAATGCCAGCGCCTCTATGACTCGTGAGCTTTTTTGTTGGAAGGTCGCAATTGCCTCAGCGATGTCCGGCGGACAGGCGAACTCAGAAACTTGCTTCCCGGAGGTAGGGTCAAGCCCAGATGAGTAATTCCTATAATCGAGCTCGGCCACCAGCGCTCGGAATTCCAACGCTTCCTTCTCAGACTTGGGCGAAACCCATTCACGAATCATTGCTGCAACAAAATCGCCAACCTCCCTGTCAGCCATAATTATTTTGGGGACGATCGCTCGCAACGGCTGTCCTCGATACGGAGCCGAAAACCATCTCTTAGCCATCTCGAAGATGAACTCACCCCATCGAGCCCACGCCGTCGCATCAAATCGATATGCATTGGCATTAACACGCCGTGAATCCCACCAATAGAAGTGCTGCACGCCAAGCAACGGCCGCAATGGGCCTTTGAGCAACTCCTTGCGATATTTCCCAACGTTGACAAGAACACCCATTACGGCAACCGAGGTCGTCGCTCGAAGCAAAGCTTCGATGCGCGGGACGATATCTATCCCCGCATCAATGAGGTCACATAGCCATTGCTCCAGCGCCGCGAGCGCGCAATGGAGTTGGCCGTTGGAGTTGGAGTCTTCATCAGACCAGGCAAAGACCCAATGATTGCCTTCATACTCGCGCACTGTACCATCAGACAGACGAATTGAGAGCCTTGATGGATCCGACCCATTTCTCTTGCTGACCGCCTGCACCCATCGATCCGTACTGAAATTGATGAGCTGATGCAGATGACCGAGCGCCGCCTCTGGTTTGATGCGGAGAAACGCGTAAAACGGACTCTTCCACGGGGCCGTCGGATAGCCTTCAGAATCAAACTCGATGCCAAGTTCCCAACCAATTCGTTGGTGAGAGCCATATTCTTCCTCGGGTTCACTTTCAATAATGCACCCAAGAAGCACTTCGCCCGCGACCTCGGCATCAGCACGCATAAGCGCCTGAAATTCCGCCGATCGCAGCACGGTTTCACGAAACGGCCCCACAATGCGACCCGTAGGCCCGAGGGGCCAGGGTGGGAGTCTTCTACTGGAACCTATTAATCCCGATGACTCCCTGAGTTGTTGATGGCGTTTGCGATATTCAGAGTCAGATGCGAGTCGCTGCTTGTGTTTCGCTGCCTGCGCTGCGTGGTATGCTGTAACCTGTTCAACGATAGCCGCTCGGTACGGACGGCGTTGAGCCATCTCAAGTGCCCATTCCGATACGTCGGCGGTCAAGTCTGGAGCGCCCGCGAAAACCGCCTGATAGATGAGCTTCTCCCCTTGGGAAAAACCAAGATACATTACGCCTTTTGCGTGCTCGACCTGCATCTCTCCCGCCATTGCTAGTGCTAACTCGGAAAATTCTTCTCGAAAGGGTACCCTCCCGCCGCCAGGCAATCCTGGGGGTGTGCTTGTAAGCCACAGCCTACACACACTCCCGACTGCAGAAGATGTCAGTTTCACAATCCGGTCACTATGCTTATGGAGGAAGCGCGCAATCGCGGGCCATCGGCCAAAGATTGGAGTTCGGAAATGGGTCTCGGTGTAGAGACTCAGGTCCGCGAAGGGACCTTGAACATCGGGGCTTGGACCAGGAGCCGAACCGACATGCTCGAACCGCTTGAGCAAACGCAATAGCCGTCGTCCGCCATCCGCAAGCAGGAGCTCCGCCCTCTGCTCCATGAACACGTCGGCGCTAGGATCGAGGAACAGTGCATCGAGGAGTACATCCTCGGCGAGCCGCGTCGTATCCCTATTCTGCTCTGCCCATTCAAACGCCATGTCCCAGGCACTGCGAGTTTCGACCTGACGCCTCAAGAGAAGCTGGCCTAGCATGCGAAGCGCGCCGTGCCAGAACGGATTGCTCGCATACCCAGCCCACTGGGCCGTATTGTCCACAATCTCTTTCAGTCTCTGGAACCGCGCCCAATCCGCAGCGAGATCGTGCTGAAACTGAATCCGACCGGTTGCTCCATCTTTCCGCAAAGGGCAGGTGACAGAGAGGTCGTCAAGAACGGCGGCGTCGCCGCTCTCTAATTCGCTGATCGCAAAGCTGTGTTCGAAACGGGCTTCACGTTCAGCAAGCCTCACGAGCAGCCGGTGGACACTCGACTTGCCTTCAGTCCAGTGAGTCCAGAGGCGGTCAGCAATTACCAGGAGCGTGAGTGTATGGTTGCCGTTCTGTGCATGGAATTGGGATGCAGCTTGAATGACCCATGCCAGTGAGCGTAAGTTTCTGAGCGTTGATACTGCATCACTATGCGTCCCCAACCATCCCAGATCAGCAACTGAACGCAACACCTCTTTGACGGTCTCATCCCGTAACCCTTCGACTTCGAAGTTTGACGGCGATGCCGTACCTGCCAACTCTTGAAGTGTTCCACGGACCCAGGCTTCCATTTGGCCGACGATCAATACATGCCATCCGATCGACGCCTCCGACGCGTTGCGCCGTTTCAGTGACTCGATAAGCGCCTTGGCTTTCAAGGTACTGTCGTGACCTACCCGTTCGGCAGCGTCGATGACAAGAAAATTGTCGGCACGAGGACTCGCATCCAGTAAATCGACCAGGGGCTGATTGATACCGAGGCTTGTTCGCGCTGTTTCGTTGAGAGCGAGTTGAAGAGTCTCAGGCCCAAACCATACCTGAGCAGCTTTGGGGAAACGCTCATCCAGCATCGTCTTTACAAGCGCCGACTTGCCGCTGCCGGACTCTCCATAGACGACACACACTCTATCGTTGGTTATTCGTTTTGATAATTCGTCGATCTCATCCTTTCGATCCAGAGAAAGGCCGGATGGCAGCACCGTCTCTATCGTACCCTTATAGTCATCCGTCAGAGCACGAAGTTTCTGCCATGAGGCCTCGTAGTCAGGGTGATCCTTGAGCAGATACTTGCGCCGGAGCTGTCGCCATAGGTCAGCAATGTCCAACGTTCCCGAGCCAAGTCGAATATTCTTGGCCTGTGCAACGAGTTCGATCCACAGCCGATTGCCCTCCATGAGACTGCCGTCAACTAACAGCTTGCGCGACTGCGCAATGGCGGCCTTTTCGTCTTCGGATCCGGCAATTTGGAAGTCGAGTGGTGTCACCTCCATACAGTTGATCATCGCCACGACATCCCTGTCAGTAACCGTAACGCCAGCATCCCTGGCGGGCGCCTTCACACTCTCAAATATTCTCCGATGCTTAGCTGTCGCCGTCATACGGCCAACCGCAAGCGCGATATCCGCGCCGGGCGCGGCGTCTTTCAACTCGCTCCAGGTTGCCATGAACGCGTTGTTTCTACCCCGCGTCACCAACATCAGGCGATCCTTGCCACGCTGCATAGGATTTGGATTAACTTGAGCCCACTGCTTCCAGCAGCGACTCACGAAGTCGGCAGGCAAACGCGAAGCGGTCACTTGCACGTTGCTTTTGCAGGACATCGCAAGGTGCCGCTGATCGCCGGGCGACTCCATTGTCGTCAACAAGATGTCGTCAATGACCCAGCCAAGTGATTCGACTTGCATCTGGAGCCGTGTCCCAATGCCCTCAATGCCAGGGAGCGGCTGACCGGTAAGCACCTTTAGCAGGAGCCAGGCAGCGACCTGATCCTCGAAGTCGAATCCAGGCCCAGCCGTTGATCTCGTTGTGCTCGGTCTCACGGCCTTATTCTTAATCTGCTTCGCGGGCCGCTTCCCTTGCTTAGCGGTCCTTTTTGATGAGTGGGTCATGACGCGACCAGTTTATACCCGTGACTCTCACATGGGAACCCGGAGATTTGCGCGGCGAGCTGGCGTTCGGTTGTGAGGTTACTGTTCTCTTGCTGCCTCGGCTGGAGATTCGAGGCCGAACGTCCGCTTTTGGCCGGTCCGCGTCCGTGACGAAGCACCCTGAAACGGGCTATTGAATTCGATAAACACATGGCGGGAACTCCTTTCTTTATACTACGGGGGCCTGGCTATGCCCCATTCTTCACCGCTACGAAGCATACTTGACACACATATAGCCATACGAAATATGTTCATCTCTATAACGGAGGGCTATAGATGAGTCCAAAGCCGAAAAACACACCACATCGAGTACTACTGTCGTTGCCCACGGATCTCTACAACACCATTTCGCGTGTATCCGCTGCTATGGAAAAGCCACGAGCCGAAATCATCCGGGACTTATTATCTGAACAACAACCGATTCTCGAACACATGGCCACGATGTTGGAGCAAGCGAAAGCAGGCAAACTAGATCAGGCCATGAAGGGCTGGAAGAAAATGACCGGGGAGGCATTGAAAGGTCTGGGCGTGCTCATGACTCCCCCAGATATCAGAAAGGCAAAGCCGAAGGCGTAAGCGGGTGCAGGTCTTCTGTGCAATACAACCATTTCGAAATGAAAGGGGGTGAGGAACATGCCAGAGCAAGTGCTGAAACGACTGTATTCCGTGAGGGAGGCGGCTCGCTACCTGGGGGTCAGCCCTTGGTCGGTTCGCAATCTTCAGAAATTACGGACTTTGCCCTGTGTGCGGCAAGGCCGTCGAGTGCTGTTCGATATTCATGATTTGGAACGGCACATCGAGAACCACAAAACGGAGGTCCATGATGGGCATGATTTATCGCCGCAAGAAACGTGATCCGGCCACGGGCAAGCTAGAGGAACAAGGCCCCTACTGGATGAAGTATTACGTTGAGGGCCGACCGATTCAGGAAAGCACAAAGGTCTTCGAGAAGGAACAAGCCAAGAAGATTCTCAAGGTCAAAGAAGGAGAAGTCGCGGCTGGACTATATCGCGGGCCGAGCATGGACCGGATCAGATTTGAAGACCTGGCGGCATTGGTTCAGCAGGACTACCAGATCAACAGGCGAAAAACGGTTCGACGGATCACAGAGTATCAGAAACACTTGGAACCGTATTTCCGTAAAGCCCGAGTGTCTTCTATGACTACAGAACGGATCAAAGCCTACATCATCAAACGACAGGAGCAAGGGGCGGCGAACGGAACGATCAACCGGGAAATCGGATTTCTCAAGCGGATGTTCCGTTTAGGCTACCAACAGACTCCCCAGCTCGTGGCCCGCGTACCCCACATTCCCCAGCTCAAAGAGCACAACATACGCTCCGGCTTCTTCGAGCATGAGGATTTCCTCGCCCTGCGCGGGGCACTCCCCGACTATGCCCAAGTTCCAGCCACGCTGGCCTACTACAGCGGCATGAGAATGGGAGAAGTGTACTCGCTCCAATGGAAGCAGATTAACTGGACAGAGGGGAAACTCTTTCTGAAGGCCCAGGATACCAAAACGAACACCCCACGGGTTCTCTATTTGACCGGGGACCTCTATCGGGTGTTATTGGCCTGGAAGGCTCGTTGCGACAAGAAATGGCCCTCCTGCGAGTGGATCTGCCATCGAGGCGGCATTCGCCCTGCAGAGCTTCAAGCGCTCCTGGTGGGAGGCCTGTGAAGCCGTAGGATTGGGGCGCATGGTGAAGGATGAGAAAAAGGGACGGCTCGTCTGGGATGGGAAGAGACCTCACGATTTCCGGCGTACAGCGGTGCGAAACATGATTCGGGCCGGAGTGCCGGAAAAGATCGCCATGGCCATCTCTGGCCACAAAACCAGGAGTGTGTTTGACCGGTACAACATCGTGAACGAACGGGACCTCGAACAGGCTGCACGATCACTCACGGCCTACTTCGAAAAGCAGACGGTTACACTTGCGGTTACACTGGCAGAATTGAGGGGTGAGAGCAGCGGTGTCGCAAACCGCCAACAGGTTGATTCGTCGAGGATATTTGTGGAGCCGGCGAGTGGAATCGAACCACCGACCTGCGGTTTACGAAACCGCTGCTCTGCCAACTGAGCTACGCCGGCCTTCCGAAGGCAACATCCAACAGACGAATCAGGAACGCGATCTTACTCAGGACGTGAAACACCTGTCAATGCAGGGATGCAATCTTTGAAGAAATCTCCACGTTGAAAAATGCCCCTGCCCCGTCTCACCTTCCCCCATGGGGGCATCCATCCCCACACACATTCTCAGCAAGGAACGCCTCTCAGTGATTCTTTATGATAGGGATCGCTCGTAGCGGCGATCGCTCACCGGCGGCGGGGAAACACAGTGTCTGCTGTGGATTGCCTGCCTGCGCCTGTGCCACCGCCCCGACTTGTCCATGCACATAGGCGCACAACTCTCCGGTCAAGATATTTCCGTTCTTGTCGAGATCGGCAGCCCCCCGTAATCCCTTCAACAGGAAATACGTGAATAACCCGTGTTGCCCCGGTTGGTAGGCTTGCGCTTCCTGGATGCCGGAGTTGCCGACCATCAACATCACCCGGTCTGGCTCCCCTCCCGAATCCGGTTGGATCCATCGCGGCGGGACCACCCGGCCCGGGTCAGATCCGGACGAAGACTCGAGTGAAAGGTCCAACATTAAGACGGCTTGTTTCACGGAGGCCTTGGTGAGTGCACGCTGAAGCCTGGCCAGCGAGAATGTCCGGGACACACCGCCTAACGTCCCATCATAGGGTATCAACGAGACGACACCGGTCTCCTGATCCACCACAGCCCGGCCGGTCACATAGATATACGTCGTGCTCTGTTGTGACCCGCCCTGCTTCGGCAACCACTGCTCAAACAGATCTACTAAGTCATCCTTCAACCCATTGACGTCGGACACGACCTTGACCCGTTGCGGCGGAATGCCCAGAACCGTCTTGAAATACGCGCCCATCACCTGAGCGTCGCGCGCGGCAAATTTCATCCCCGGCATGGCAGGATCTCGAAATGCGCCGATACCGATGGCAATGCCAACCGCATGCGGTTGCGCCGATTTGCCGTTCCTGCTGGGCAGCTGGTCCACATCCACCGAGAGCACCTCGATGACCTCGCCGGCCTCAGGACGAATCGCCACAAAAAACTTCTTGGCGGAAGGGAGTGTCACGTTGGAGGACGCTCGCAACGCACAAATGAGTTCTGCCTGCTCGACATCCGATACCGTCCCCACTTTGCCGTTGACGGCCACGCGCTGAACGTCTCCCGGCTGCAACGTACCGAGGGTCACCGGCGACTCGAGCCCCCCCACGATCGCGGCATGACCGCTCAATTCAATTTCAACGCTTTCGGCAGGGGCAGTGCCCTCGTTCTTCACTTCGAACTCGACGCTGAACGATTCACGCTGCTCAAGGACATGGTTCTGATTATCGTCGCGGATAATGGTGCGGAACGACAAGTGAGTCGGCCCCAATTGCACGGTCGACACCGGCTCAGTAGGCAGCTGCCTCGTGCCGTCAACCGGCTGGGTGGGGGCAACAGCAGTCGACGATTCGGCCGACAACGGAGCCTGGATGGGTGGCGCTGTCTGGCCAGAAGCAGACGGGATGGGCCTCGCGCCGCCGAGCTTACGGAACTGTGCCTGCTCCCGAATCTTGATGGCCGTTCCCAGCTGCTCGGCCACACCTTCAGCCAGCTTGGTAGCGGCCTCCTGTGCCACGTTGTCGAGTCCGCTGATATCGCAGCTGTCGGCGCGCGCCTCGACTTCTCCAGTCGCCGCACTTTGCAACTTTTTGCTATAGAGCACCGCGCCCTGGTTGTCGGTATAGGAGAAGTCGAGGCCAAGCGTCACCGTCGCGGGATAGGATTTATTGGCCTTGCGAGGGACAAACAGCGCCACCTGGCGGAAGCCCAACGCGGTGTCCACAATTCCATCCACGGCATCGGGTGATGGGCCTGGTTCAACGCGTACGTGTTCGAACACATGTCCCATGCGCGTTTTTAATTGCGATTCAAGTGCATCGCGAATGGGCAGGGTGCGGGCCTGACCACAGGCATCGCGGTAGTCCACGGATGCCGCAGCGATGCTCTGATCCATCCGGAGTTGAACGGTCAAGGGAAGATTATAGTTGGTAGGACGGTGCTGCCACTGACCGAAGAATTGGCACCCACTCGAGCCCAGCGCGACCGCCAGCAACACCGCGAGAGGAACCTTCGATGAGCGCCGCACACCTAACCCCGTCCATCGGCACATAGATAGCTGCACAATAGTCCCTTATACCCAATCTCCTCCCGGCATGACAACCGAGGTGCTCCCGCGTTGACAGGGTTCCTGTGCTCGGTTATGGTCCCATCCGTGAACGTCGTGAGGCTTTCAACCGACCCATCCACGCCCGCCTGGTCGTGGAGCGCCGTCGCAGATCTGATTCGGCTGCGCAATCAATCCGGCACCTGGCTCTTGCTGTTACCCAGCCTCTGGTCGCTTGTTCTCTCCAACCAAGGTCGTCCACCGATCTGGCTACTGGCGATCTTTACCCTCGGCGCGTGGGTCATGCGGAGTTTGGGCGTGGTCTTCAATGATCTGGCCGACCGTCACTTCGATAAACACGTCACTCGCACCAGTCATCGCCCACTCGCCTCCGGCAGACTCGTGCCCCGGCAAGCGCTGCTCGTGGCCTTGGCTCTGGGGCTCCTTGCAGCCGCGCTGGTCGCACCTCTGAATACCTTGACGATCTTCCTAAGCCCGATTGCGCTCTTCCTGGCAGCGATTTATCCGTTTAGCAAACGATGGATTCAACTGCCGCAAGGGGTGCTCGGCATCGCGTTCGGTTGGGGAACAATTATGGCGTGGGCCGCTTCGCGCGGGACGGTCGAGCCTCCGGCTTGGTGGCTCTTTCTTGCCACAATTTGCTGGGCAATTGCCTACGACACGATCTATGCACTGCAGGACCGCGAAGATGATCGCCGCATCGGAGTGAAGTCATCGGCGATCCTTTTTGGGGAAGCCGTCCCGGCCGCCGTCGGGCTGTTTCTGTTGGGGATGGTGCTCTGCCTGGTCGCAGCCGGTCACTTGTCCGGCCTGCGGATGGGATATTACGCGATCTTAACCATACTGACGGGCGTTTTTATCTGGCAGGTACGCCGCTTGCGGGCCCCCTTAACACCACAAGAGGCCTTCATCATGTTTCAACAACATGTCTACGCGGGCGTGGCCATTTTAGTCGGCATCTGGATCGGCCTCGACGCCCCTACGCCCTAATCGATCAGTCGCCCACTTTCCCAAGTGGCTTATCCGGCTTCGCAGCACGGAGGGTCTTTAGATAGAGGGCCACGGCCTTGGCGTCCGCATCATTCAGGCCGAGGCTCGGCATACGCGTATCAGGCTTCATCGCTTGCGGGTTGCGCAGCCATCGATAGACCCAAGTAGGGTTCAACCTGTAGCCGGCACGATCCAACGCAGGACCGACCATCCCGCCTTCCTCACCGATCTTATGGCAACCGTTGCACCCGTACTTCGTGACGTAAAGTTGCTTGCCCACTTCCGTCAATTTTGCCGCGGCGTCCGGCTTCATATTGAGATCAGGCCGGGCAATGTTGACGCCCTTTCCTGGCCTGGTCGTGAAATTCGTGAGGGCAGCGGTCGCTTGATCCAGTTCTTTCTTGGCCTGTCCCATGGCCTGCATTTCTTTGGCGTAGGCGTTATCATCGACTTCCACGCCCTTCTTGTCGGCTTCGTCGCTGGCCTTCTTCTCCGCCTCCTGCTCGACCCGCTCGGCTTCCTTATACTTCTGCTCCGCGCCTTGCTGAGCGGCCTGAAGGTCTTTCTTGCGACCCTCAACGTTGAACTCTAATTTCTTACCGTGCAACGAGCGCACGTAACCAACGATGCCCCAGATCTCTTCTTCCGACAACGTGTACTTGAAGGTCGGCATCGTAGGAACGGCAAACTCATCGTCACCGATCTTTTCCCCACCAGGCCCCGTGTCCTTCATATCACGAGAGATCGTATTGAAGATTTCCTCGTCCTTAAAGGTGCCCATTTCCTCTTTATTGGACAGGTCCTTGGGCTTCGGGTCCGCCATGGAAGACCAATTGAACCCCTCGTTCTGTCTTCCATTTTCGCCGTGGCAATGCATGCAATAGTGAGCATAGAGCTTCTTGCCCTTCGCGGATTGTTCGTTCTGAAACATCGAACAACCCCCGGCTCCAATGAGGCCCGAGAGTCCGACCACCACTGCGACCGCTCCAAATACGCGTATTCTTCGCCACGCCCTCATGCTCACGACCCTTTCTTTAAACGTCTCACGAGGACCAACTCAAAGCCTAGCGCTAAGGCCACCGCGAGTAATGCATACATATATGGCGAATAGTCCGGTGGTGCGTCGGCTCGGAAGTACCACCAGGAGGAAATGGCCTTTTCGGAGCCCTTTTCCTTCGGCAGGCCGGTCTCCATCTTCTTGCCATCCCAGATCGCAAAGGCGATGCTCGCGAACTGTCCAGGGAGGAACTGCGTGTCCTCGGCCACGTACGCTGTGCTCAACGGACGTGAAAACACCACTTTCCACACCCCGCCCTGGTAGACACCCTTGGCTTTCACATCCTGGTGCGCGTGAGGTTTCAGCGTGCCGAACCCCTTCGCCCCCAGATCTGCCCCCTTAGCATCCTTGTTCTTCCAGTACCAGATATTGACCGGTCCACCCTCAACCTGTGCCATCGGCTGACCGTGCGCAAAATGTGCTTTGGTATCGCCGACCATGAACTCCAGCGCGGCAGCATCCTCCGGATCCTCGGATGGATCGGCATATTCCAGCAAGATGGCTACGGTGGTGCCGTCATGCAGGCCGCGAACTTTCACACTTTTGGCAGTGACATCAGTGATACGAACGGGCCAATGGACCTGAGGAGACATCGGGAATTCCGACACCGCCGCAGTCGCCCAGACCGCTGCCGTTGGATCATCTGCCGGAAGGGCTCCCTTCACGAGCGCGGCACGCACCGACACGCTCTGTTGGCTATAGGCCGGCTGCACCTCGGCGGCCATGCACAATCCCACAAGGCCGACGGCCCCAATCCACCACCTCGTACCTGGTCTCCTCACTCGTGCCATACGCTCCCCTTAGTTGCTCAGCGCTCCCTGATCGGAGAAATTACTCGGACTCATCCCACGTTCTTGGTTTCTGTCCGGCGCCATCGTATTCGCCCATAATGACCTTCCAGATATCCTCGTCGGACATCTCGAGCTCCCACCGCGGCATGGCTGACTTCCAGGGCATGCCTTCAACCGGGAGGCCCACCCCGCCCTTTTTGATCCGCCAGAACAGGAAACTCTCCTGAAGCATGGCAATGGTCGTGGGGTCTTTGAAATTCGCGGGCGGCGGCGTAAACCCGGGGGCAGCAAACCCCTTGCCGTCAAAATTACCGTGGCAGGGGGCACAACGGGATGCATACAAACCCTTGCCATACATAATGTTCTCAGGGGTCTTAGGAACGGGATTCGACAGACCCGTGTATTCTCCAGGAGGGGCCGGGTGAATGGTGCGATTTTCAGCAGGCGGCGCATCACTCGAGGCGGTGCTACCGTAGGTTTGCCATCCCACCAATAATGGAAACAAGGCGAGGACGATATACCGCGCACTGCTCAGGGCTCCTCCACCCTCACCGGTCAAGAAACGCAAGATCGGACCGAAGAATGCATCCTTGGATGCCCCGCTCAGCGTAGCGAAAATGACAATCCCTGCCGTGGTCAGCATCAGGTATAGGAAGATCAAGCTCGAAGGCAACGGGGCGGAATGCGGCAGATTCGGGACGATGAACTTCAAGAACAGATAAATGCAGACCGTCAGGATAACCGGTCTAACGAGTACGCCTCCCATAACCATCCTCCTCTACATCACCGACGACTATCGAGCCTGTGCCACTGCAAGCGTTCCGGCATCTGCCGCTTTGACCGGCGCCGGAGTGGCTCGTGGAAGATCTAATTCTGCCGGGCTCACACTGATCGGTTCACCGCTCATCTGTTGAAGGAACGCGATGACCGACAGGATTTCATTCTTTGACAGCCCGATGGGGTTCCTATTGATATACGGCATCCTGGCCGGGTACTCCTTGGGAATCCCCTCATGCCGGTAGTCCAAATACAGATAGGCCTGTGGTTCCGTCAAACTTTCAAAAATAAACTCTCGGGACAATTTGGCGCCAATGCCCTTCAAGTCCGGACAACGGGCAGATTCGCTGGGGCCGATCGAGTGACAGAGTGCGCACTGCCCCTTGCTGAAGAAAATCTTCTGGCCGATGGTCGCCATATCCGTCGGCGTCTTGATATCAGCGATATTGATGCTTTCCTCCGCAGGCGGCAACGAGGCCATTTGTGGAACGGCCAGCGCGACCAAGGAAAACAGGCCGAGGACGATTGCCACGAAACCAAGGACGCGAATAAATTGGCCCTTGATGAATAGGAGGATTACCGTGCCGAGACCAATGACACACAGACCGATTAGCTGCAGTTTGACAACTTCACTCATAAGTCCTCAACAAAGGATAATGATCACGACCCGCCCCTGGTGTAGTCCCCGGAGAAGATCATCTTCCCGATCAGACAGGACGTTTTCTTTCAGACGCATCAATCGCACTGACAGGCGCTTCAGGCCCATCTAATGCCTGCGACCCTCCAGCCATGGCCGGAATAGTGCCCGGCTCGACCGATCCCTTCGAGCTCGCAGCCGCCTTGGCCTTATCTCCCATGGTGGCGACCCAGAAAATAAAGGCGACCAACATACAGAACAGGAACGTATTCAACGCCATGAGTGCCGCGGCATACCCGAGTGCCGGTGAGAACGCATAGGGAGACGAGTCGCGCATGACCCCATACACGTGCCAATGGACGCGAGAGGAAGAACGCGCATAGCCCATGAGCGTCATGAGCAGAATCACCATGACCGCATTGAGCACCAGCGCATAACCCGCGCGTGGCGGCATTTTCCCCCACACCATTTCCGTGGTGGTCTTGGCACTCTTGAGCAGGAGCGCAGTCAGCGGCGTAATCGTCAACATGACGAAGATCACGATGCCGACCTGTGACGTGGAAAAGTAGTTGATACGGATGATGGCGGGAACAAAGTATCCCCAGACACCGAGCACGATCACGGCGATCGCCGCGAGCCCCAGCACTCCGCCCATAAGGGCCTTGGCAGCCCGGGCCCATCCGGCCGTGTCTTCCTTACCTGCCCGCCAATACATAATAAAGCTCATGAAAGTCACGAGCACCATCAGGTTTGAGACGGTCATTTTGGCCGACATGACACCGAACACACCGAGCAACGGGTGGTGCGTGCCGCCCATCTTCTGGGCCTCTTCCAAGCTGGCAACCAGCGAATGCGGCGTCATCCATACACCGAGGCACAGGAGGAGAATGATCAACATCGCCATAATCGGCTTACGATATTGACCTTCTGACCCTGGGATTCGATGCGTAATACCCAGCCAGAAATAATAGTTGGAGCCCAGGAACAAGACCCCGATCAACATGGCCTGGAGAATAAACAGCCAGGACAGAAAACCGCCCATGAGGGTGATGCCCATCTGCTGGTTGTACTGATAAATTTCTCGCATCAGCCAGTAGCCGGCAAAGGGAAGGGGCAACAGACCGAAGACGCCGATGAAGTTTCCAACGTACCCCATCCAATCGTAGTGGTAGCGTTCTTCCTGGCTGCGAGCGGAAAGGTAGCGGATACCGGCATAGGCGCCGCAAATGTAGCCACCGAGCACCACGTTGGCGATCAAACGATGGATGTTGACCGGCCACCAGGTCGGGTTCCAGGTCGCGGCCCATGCCCGGGCGAAATCGCTCCCTTCCGAGATCACCACCGGACTGGACTGGAAGGTTGCCCAGGAGTTCGGCACGATCATGATGAAGAAGGCGAAGACATTGAGCAGGAATCCTAGGAAAATATGGAACTTCTTCCCGTTTCCCTCGGCCATGGCGTCCCAGCCATACCAATAGAGATAGAGCGTGGCCGTTTCCACGAGAAACAGACAGCAGTACACCAAAAACGACGGGAAAAAGATGTCCGTGAGATAGGCCATCAACTTCGGGTAAAAACCGATGAGCAGGAACAACAGGATGCCGCCGAATAAGGCGGTGGTGGCGTAAGACGACGTCAGAAGCTTGGTAAACTCCTTCGCCAACTTGTCGTAGCGCTTATCACCTGACTTCCAGCCGACGATTTCGCATAACCACGCAAAAATCGGCACGCCGAGCACGAAGCCGGCGAGCAGCAAATGGAGCTGGGCGATGATCCAGACAAGGTTCCGACTGCCGATATACGGAATATCTCGATACGCGGTCGGAGCTTGAGGGGCGGCTTCCTGAGCGAGTGCCGTGTCGGGCAACCCTATCCATCCCAGCACTGCCGCACATGCTGCCAACAGGGCCACACGGCCTGCGATTTGGCGCCCGTGATTGGTGACGATCTGACCCTGGCTCATCATTGTTCTTACCTCGTCATTCGCCATGATGTCACTTGCCGCTTCCCGCCGGTTTCCCGGCTGCTGATTGCGAAGCTTTCCCCTCGTGCTTAGCCGAGTCTTCTTTGACACCAGCTTTGTCTTTAGCACCCTTAGACTTGTCTTTGTCTTCTTCGGCAGCCTGCTGCTCCAACGTGGCTATCTTGAGTTCCGCGGCCTTTAATGATTTTTCCCCAGTGCTCAGCGATTTCTGGGGATCAAAGTGAGCTGCCGCGGGCTCCTCCGGCGGTTTACAACATTCCTGTGGATGCGGGGTCGATACCGGAAGCACAGACCAGAATAGCAGGCTCAACACGACCCCGGCAGCCGTGAAGGCCGTCAGCATTAATCCTTGATCGGCCGGCACCCGGAGCATATCCCAACGCAAAGTCAGTCCCTGATAGGTACCTTCGGCCGGTTGCGCCTTGACTACCGTGGTGTGGACCAGTTTCCCGAGAATCGACAGACCTATGAACGTGAGCGCCACAAGCACGATCATGGACACACTTCCCCAGGCGGTGAACTCCACGCCAATCCGTTCAGCGACAGGAAGATGCTTAAAAGATTCCATGTCCAGGATTGATTTCACGGTGGAGCGCGCAATATCGGTGCCCCCTCCCTCGATAAGCCATACCAGCGGAAGGTAGAGCAATCCCGCGAACACAAATTTCCCCCACAAACTCAGACCAATCGAGGCCGGAGGCTCGAGTCGCAGTTGCTCCAAAAATACGGTGCGCGCGACGAGACCCAGGGCCCATATATCGATTGGAATCGAGAGCAGGAACAGGAACGGCAGGCCCGCGCCTTCAGCAAAATGGAATCCAATCCCAGCTGAGATGACGAAAAACGCAAATACACTGACTGGAGTCAGTAGCAGCATCAAGAACGTCACCCCGAGCGTGGTCTCGATGTGGATGGACCCCATGGCCATGAACAAGAGGGCGAAGCCCATCTTAATCGGCAGCGCGGTCCAACAGGCCGGCCAAAGAATGCTGAGCCCTAATTTGAATGACGACATTGTCTCTCGACCAGTCATGTGCTCGAGCCCCTCCGCCTAATCCAAAAATTCGCGGTTGATGATCGCCGCCACAGTGAAGATCACGATGGTCGCCATGACGACGATCCATCCGATCAACGCGATCGGGCGCTTGAAGATATTGCGTTCCGGGCTGCGATCGATGAACGGCAATGCCGCGAGCAGCGCCATGAACGCGCCGGGCAGGGCAATTGCCCCGAGGAACTGCCCGAACTCTCCAGCAAACACTTTCAGGCGCAATAGCTGAAACAGGAACAGGAAATACCACTCCGGCTCCGGATGGTAATCTCCAGGGTCAGGAGCCGCCTCCTCAAGCAACACCACAGGCTCCCATATGGCCAAGCTGCAAATAATCAGGAACACCAGAACCATGCCGACCATGTCCTTCCAGATTTGCCTTGGGAAGAAGTAGTCGGTCTTGGCCTTGATTTCCTCGACGCTGCCGCGAAACGGTCCGGCTGGACCGGCCTTGCGGAACAAGAATACGTGCAACCCCGCTAAACCCATGAGTGCCGCGGGAAGGACCATGACGTGAATCACGAAGAAGCGACTCAACGTCATCTGTCCCGGCGTGGCGCCCCCCTTAAGAAAGCGCGCCATGAAATCACCCAGGAGCGGCGTCTTATCCATGATCTCGACGCCGACCGTCGTGGCCCAATAGGCCCGTTGATCCCATGGAAGGAGGTATCCGGTAAATCCGAATCCCATCACGATCCCAAAGAGCGCTAAGCCAATCAACCACACCAGCTCGCGAGGCTTCTTGTAGGCACCCCACAGAAACACCTGGGACATGTGCGCGAAGACACAGACGACCATGGCCGTGGAGCCCCAAAAATGGTACCCCAACAAAAACCAACCATAGTCCACATTGTGGATTATGTACTGGGTGCTGGCGTAGGCATGGTCGGCGGTCGGCACGTAATAAAACATCAACAAGACGCCAGTGACCGCCTGCATGATGAAAATAAAGAGCAGGATGGAGCCGAATACATATGCCCATCGCGAGCCGCCAGGGACGGGCTCGTTGAGCATTTTGGCTTGCAGAGTCTTCAGGCCGACGCGCTCGTCGACAAACGCGAAGACTTTTTCAATAGCTGAGGGCTGAGTGGTCGTTGGTTGCGTAGTCGTATCCATTAGACAATCCGAACCTGGGCCTTCGTGCCCGCCTTGAATTCCATATCGATAATAGTGATGTCTCCGGAGGCGGTGACCTTAATGGGCAGCGGGTCGAGTGCCCGTGGAGCCGGTCCATCCAGCACCTTGCCGGCGGCATCGTAAATGCTCAAATGACAAGGACAGAGAAAAACCTGCCCCAACGTCTTATGCGTGCGCCATTTGAATCCACAACCAAGGTGCGGACATTTTCCGGAATACACGATGTACGGCACATCTTTTTTGTTCGTCCAGAGATGCTTCCCCGTCGCGTCTCGAAACTCCATATCCTTCCCCTGATAGATGCTCTCCAACACCTTGGGCGAGGCTTTCAGCACCCAGACGTTTTTGTCGATCTCCTGCTGCGGCAAATAGGCTTCCTTGACGCTACGTTTGTACTTGTACTGAACGCCGACATCATCCTGTTTAATTTTTGCCGCATTGCCGATCTTCAGCCATTGATTGTCGAACGGGGAGTACATCGGCTTCATGAGGTAACGCAGGACGGGAAATGCGATCGGCAGACCGATGAGAAAGCCGATGGCATGAGTGAAGTTCATGAAAAATGTACGCCGCTTGACACTACGCTCAAGCTCCGGAAATGGAACCAGCACCTCTCCCGGCATGACATGGATATTGTCCTCCAGGTGAGCAATTTCCACCTCATGCGTGGTCACGTACTCGTCCCGCTTAAACGTCGGGAAGGCCGCATACTCTGCCGAGCTGCAGCGAAGCGTCACAACGTCATCGGTCACTCCTTGCACCTGCCCCATAGGGACCTGGCGCTCGACCGAATCCGTCGCGCCGGTGCCGACCACGATATGGCTGATTTCGTGGGACAGCGGGTCCATAATGACCCGGCGCACCTCCCCCACTTCACCGTCTGTACATCGAACTTTGGATTTCAGTTTCGGCTGCATGATGCTCACTTCATCTTGATGGGCTTCGGCGTATTCACCGAAGCATTCTTATAACCAGCCAGCCAGCTCGCCAACGCCTGGACGTCACTTGGCTCCATCAAATCCTTATACTTGTCCGGCATCTTCCCCTTCTCGTACTCCTTCTCAAAGCCCTCGGCTTTATAGCTCTTCGGATCAAGGATTTTTTGTGCGATTTCATCCGCAGTCAGAAGACTTCCGATGTTATCCAACTCAGGCCCGCGCTTCTTTCCGCCTTCACCATTCAGCTTGTGGCAGTTATAGCACTCCTGGAGCTCCCATTGCTCCGCACCCAACTTGGCTACATCTCCGCCTGCCACACCAGTCGTTGCGGTCGGGGCATTACCACCCCCGGCCTTCTGGTCGGCTGGCGCCTGCGCGACACCGAGTGCCTGCAATCGGGCAGTCAACTCTTTTGTCTTTTCATCAAGCGCCTTGGCACGCTGCAGCAACACGTCGACTTTGCCTGCTTCATATTGTTCGCGTTTCGGCTTGAGTATCTTGTCGATTTTCCCTTTTTCATCTTCCGGATCGAACTGCGGCCACACGGCCCCTCCAGCCACATAGGCGGCCGAGAGAATAGCGTAGAACCCGATGAGCGCCCCTGCGGCCTTGACTCCACCAAACGGCTTGAGCGGCGGAAGGTCGAGAATAATAAAGACAACGGTCCCGAGCATCGCATAGCCGAAGAACAACATCTGGAAGACCAGCGGAAATCCCAGCACGTTGGTGGCGCCGAACAAAATCCCGCCGATCACGATGCCTACTACCAACTTTTTAATCACGTTTCCCATGAGTACCCTCGTTTATCGCCCTTCCAGTTTGGTGATACTTATTTCGCACCGGCCGGCACAGGGCTTCCCTCGTGCGCATGGCCCTTTGAATCAGAGGGGCGCAACGTCACGAGAATTGCAAAACTGACGACGGCAAAAAACGTCACCGTAATGCCGGTGATCCACCAAGCCGAATAAGACAGCGTCGGCGTGAACGACTCGGCTGTAAAGTCCGGCAACAGATTGTATGCGTGAAAGTACTTCCGTAGCAGCGATCGCACGGCACCCATGAGCCCCATGGTCCAAATGGCACTGAACGCCAGGAAGACCAGGACGAACTGAGAGGCAAAATCGATCTTGCCCCAGACAATCGTGCCCTGCGAAACCGCACGGTTGTAGATCACATAATTGACGACCGTCACAAAGATCAAGGTAAACGCTGCGGAATTTTTTGCCGGCATGAGGGCCAGGAAATTCCAGTCGGATGGCAGCTCTAACTCTGCCACCAACTTGGCGCCGGTAGGCACAAACCCATGCGGCGTCATCCAAATTGCATTCCCGACCACGACCATCAGGAAGCCCACCTTGATGACCGTGCTCGAAGAAACGGTCAGCGGGATAAACCGTCCCAGGATGGCCGGAGCCAAAAGCAGAGGCACCAGAAATGCCAAGGAGGTGGCATCCGGTACCGGGTAATCCGTGAGGACCTTCGTCATGACGATAGGCAGTAAGACCATCACGATCGGGGCAAGAACGGTCATCCGCACTCGCTCCACGCCCTCGATCCGTTTCATACTCAACCAAATGTAATAGTTGCTGGCCAGGAAAATCAGGCCAACCATGGCACCCTGCATTTCAAAGAACATCGACAGTTGATCGGCCATCATATACGGACAAATCGAAGCGTCATAGTCGCACAGTTCGTAGGACAACAAATAACCCATAAACGGCAGGAAGAGCAGAGCGCCCACCCCGATCATGTTGCCGACAAATCCCATCCAATCGTAATACGCGCGGTCTTCCTGCTTCTTCGACCCCATGAACATGTAGGCCGCAATCAGTCCGGCGATGAATCCTCCGAAAGTCACGTTGCCGACGAGTCGATGGAGATTAAGCGGCATCCAGCTGTAATTAAACACCTTGTCCCAGAGGGAGGCAGTCGCCAAGAATTCAGCCGGCGAGATCCCCTCGGCACGGACCGGGGTATTCATGAAGGACGTCGGCGCATCGATCACAAACAACGTGATCGACCCGATCAAGTTCAGCAACACACCCAATGCAATGTGTCGCGCCTTCTTCTCCCCCTTCCACGCATCCCACGTATAGAAATACATGTAGAGAACGATGGTCTCACCGATAAACAACAGGGGGTAGACCACCGCAAAAATCAGGAAGAAGTGATTGATAAGCCAGGTGGTGAATTGCGGATAAGTAGCGAGCAGCACAAAGATGAATAGGCCGCCCGTTAATGCAGTCATACTGTAGAGAATGACTGTAACCTTCGTGACTTCCTTGGCCAAGCGATCATAGCGGGGATCCTGCTTGCGATACCCCAACCACTCGGAGATCACCACGAAAATCGGGGCTCCCAGAATGAATCCCGCAAAGAGGATGTGAAGCTGAGCGACGATCCATACCGCCGTGCGGTTCCCGGTATAGGGAAACTCCACGGGGGGCGCACTGGGAGCCTGGGCGTAGGCCACCCCTCCCAATATCGCCACTAGCGCGAACATAACCAACAAACAGCGCTGCCAGATTTTCATGATGTCTCGCCGCTCCTCCTCATTCCAACCGATTGACCCATGATTCAAACCGAACCCGGAGTGGGTTACTTCACCTGATCAGCAGGAACCCAATCCTTCTTGTTGGCATCCCAGCCCTTGCCCGCCAAGCCGAAGGACCGCTCAAACGCCACAATCTTCCAACGATCTTCTTCGGACAGCTTGCTCTTCCATGGCTTCATCTTCGTGTTGGGAACGCCCTCGGAAATGCGCCAGAACCAGACCGAGTCCGAATACAACTTCATGCGATCGCCGTTGCGAAAATCACGAGCGCCCGCCTTCACCGGCTTGCCATCTTTACCATGACAGCTGGCACAATTGACGTCAGGATTTTTGCCGCCGATGTACAGCTCACGCCCCTCTTCCACGATTTTCGGATCGGTCCACCAACCGGCCGGCATGTGCTTATCGGCATATTCCGCAGGAGCAGGCGGCGGCGGAACCACAGGGCCTTCGCCTCCCCCCTCACCCCCACCACACCCGACAACGCCCAACCCAAACCCAACAATACCGATCATCAACGCCCAGCTCTTCATACCTGCATGTTTCATAAAAAAGCCCCCGTTCCTTTCTTCATGCCGACGCCCTCTCCAGCGCCGACACCCATTACCATCGACAGAAAAAAAAGACGCTTCCCTGCGGCGCAACGAGCTGCCACAGCAAAAGCGTCAAGACTCACAATACAACGAGGTCACGTTTGGACTTCCCCGCCTACTTCTTGCTATTCGATCCGGCGAGGAACAATGCCCCACGGACCGCACCCTATTTCTGCCGCTTGCCCTGTCCCTTCTTTCGCCGTTGCTCTTCGCGCATCCGCTTGCGGGAGATCTTTAGCCCAATCCATCCCACAATAGCAACAGCCGCGACCCCCAGCCCGTACAACAACCACTGCGGAGGACCAAGGTCGCGCTCACACCCACTTCCAAAATCAACCCGAAGCTTGCGTTCCGTCTCCAGATCGTTGGGATCGAACTGGATCTTATAATTCTTTTGCTCCCCACCGGCCTCAACCAAGAGCGGGTCGCCGACATTATCGTTATGAAGATGCAGGGTAACTTTATAGTACCCGTCACCATCCGTGGTCACAGTCTGACCGACCGTGATCCGCGTATCCTTGACCAGCACCTCGATATTGGCGCCGGGACGGCCATCTTTTCCGCACACAAACCCTTCGACAGTATATCGATGGTCGGCGGCATGACTCGCGAACACATCCGATGGCACACACCACGCTGCGATCAACCACAAAAGCAGCGCGCCATGATGGGCGGTTTTTCTACTAATCACTCTCCGCCATCGCATACGTGTGATCCGTGCCGGACTGGTTTTCGGCCTCACAAACATCCCGTCCGAAGACTTGCCGCGAGAGGCCTCATCGACACGAATCAGAGCCAATTTTGAGGCCGACTCTTCTAGCATAGCCCCCCCTCTTTGTCAACAAATGGATGGAGTCAAACGGAGGGAGCACCGAGGAAATACGTGGT
Organism: Nitrospira sp.; assembly: GCA_037045225.1. Taxonomy (NCBI): domain Bacteria; kingdom Pseudomonadati; phylum Nitrospirota; class Nitrospiria; order Nitrospirales; family Nitrospiraceae; genus Nitrospira; species Nitrospira sp. The sequence continues at coordinate 2,692,950 of JBAOHZ010000009.1, read as the reverse complement.
GGACATTGGGGAGAGGAACCGAACGATTGCGGCCACTGGCGCGGAAGGAGCGGCGACACACCACACACCGGAGCTCGATCAGGCTGCGCAGACGCAGAGGCTCACAGATGGCCGCGCAACTTGGCGTCTGCCGTCACCCGATCGATTTCTTTTTGACGCTCGGATTCCTTCTTCGTGATCCACGCTTCCCAGGATTTCCCTGTGGCCGTGTCTTCGCCGGTGAAGGCAATCGCCACCACCTCAGAAAACGGAATCGTCAGCATTCCGCTGCTCGTGGCTGGGAAAAGCTCCAAGGTGGGCTGCTCGCCGGTCGCGGTGCGATTGAAGAGATACCCCGTCACACGCTCCCCCGACTTGAGCTCAACCGTGACGTCTCCCCGATAATCAAATGCCAGCTCGATCGCCTCTCTCAACTCCGGAAGGGAAGCCGGCCGAAAGGTCCGGCCTTCAAGGCTGCCGGCCTCCGGCGCATGGTACTTTGCGTCGGTCATAGATGTCTCATATCATCTAGAGGGTGATGCGTGAAGCGTTCGGCCGGCTCAGCGACCGAACCGCTTCACGACTGCAGAAATCACACGTGTCCAGGCCCCAACTAACGCGCATTCGGAAGCAGGGTAATCTTCACGGTTTTAGTAAAGCCGGAGAAGGACCCAAAGGTATCCTCCACCGCTGACGCCTCATACCCGCAGTGCACCATACAATCCGCGCACTTTTCGTTGCGCCCGGTGCCATACGAATCCCAATCCGTCTGCTCCATCAGCTCTCGAAAGCTTGATGCGTAGCCCTCTTGGAGCAAATAGCAGGGCCGCTGCCAGCCAAACACGTTATACGTGGGGTTCCCCCAAGGCGTGCATTGATACTCACGCTTGCCCATGAGGAACTCCAGAAACAGCGGCGATTGGTTAAACTGCCACCCCCGCTTCCGATTGCTCAGAATCTTGGAAAACAGTTCGGTCGTGCGACCGCGCTTCAGGAAATGCTGTTGGTCCGGGGCTTTCTGGTAGCTATACCCCGGCGAGATCATCATTCCTTCGACGCCCAACCCCATCATTTCATCGAAGAACTTCCGGACGCGTTCGGGATTGGCATCGTCGAACAGGGTCGTGTTGGTCGTAACGCGATGGCCGCGCTTGAGCGCCGCCTTGATAGCCTTGACCGCCACGTCGTACACCCCGTCACGGCACACTGCCAGGTCGTGCTCGTCTCGCAAGCCGTCCATGTGCACACTGAACGTCAAAAATTTTGACGGAGGATATTCATCCAGTTTTCGTTCCATCAAAATGGCATTCGTGCAGAGATACACGTACCTCTGACGCTCCACGAGTCCCCGCACGATCTCGGGCATCTCGGGATGGATCAGCGGCTCACCGCCCGGAATACTGATGATGGGCGCCGCGCATTCGTCCGCCGCAGCCCAACATTGGGCCGGGGTCAACCGCTTGTCCAGGACATGATCCGGATATTGAATCTTGCCGCACCCCGCACACGCGAGGTTGCAACGAAACAGGGGCTCGAGCATGAGCACGAGCGGATACCGTTTGACGCCCCGAAGCTTCTGGGTCAACACGTACTTGGTCACTGTATACATCTGGGAGACTGGCACAGCCATCCCGCACTCCTATTCTGGTGAATGTGAATGTAACCTACGACTCAGACTTCCGGCCTTCTAGCAGAGAGATCGCGCGGATTCTACCATTGCGATTGAAAAATCGTCAATTTCTCGTCAAGGTCGGCAACTGACGAACCCGCGCGCGATAGTCGAGGAAAAACGCCACAAAAATACTGACGACGAATGCCAGCACCCCCGCGACAGCCACATTCAGCAACACCCGCGGGCGAGTCCGCTTGTCTGCCGGTACAGCCGGATCGAGCACTTGCACCGTCGGCGTGTCCCGCGCCTCAGCAATCTTGGCCTGCTCATGTTGGGACGTCAGCAGGGTAAAGAGGGTCTCCTGGACTTTGACTTGTCGAAAGAGGCGGCCGAACTGCAGGGCTAAATCAGGCACAGCCACCATAGCCGGATGTAGGCGCTCTCCCGACAGCACTCCCTTGGAATCCCTTCCTGTGCCCATTGTGGCCAACTGCTTCTTCAGTTCCGCCACGTTCGAGCGGATTCGAGCGATGTCCGGATTCTCTGGGGAGAGATAGCTCCCCATCACTTGCAGTTGAACCTCTTGCGCCGTGATTTGACCCTGGATGATGGCTGCGGCTTCAATCATGACCTTGGCTTGCGCTTCGACAGCCACCGTCTTGTTCTTCGCCTGAAAATCCCGTAACGCATCCTCAGCCTTGGCCATGCTCTCCATGGTCTCCGTCAGTCGACGTTCGAGGAACGCGCGATTCTGTCCGGCCTTACTCACCGTCACCGTGCGATTTAAACGGTCCAGATTCGCCACATAAAAATTCGCCATATCCGCCGCGACCTGCGGATCTTCGTCTTCCACCACCACCTTGATCACCTTTTCCTTGGTCACGGTAATCCGCAGATGGTCATCCAGTGCTTTCCGAGTATCCACCATCGAGGGCTCTCGATAACGGTCCATCAAATTGAATTTCTTGATAACCTCATCGGCCATCAAACGTGACTTCAAAATTGAGACAAAAACATCCGTGGGCGTGGTCGGCAGCCCGGGCAAACCAAGCCCAAGATTCTGGGCCATCCCGCCAGCCGCTGGAGAAGCGAGTAAGGCGGCCAATGCCCCACCTTCCTTCGACTCCAGTTGCGGCAGGACGGACGAGGCAGATTCGTAGACCTTGGGAAGCAGGAGACTGACCACGAGGGAGACGAAGACGCACAAACTGCAGAAACCGATAATCATCCTCCGCCGGGCGACCAGCACATCCCAGTAGTCGAACAGCGTGGCCGAATTCTCGGCAGCAGGCCTGTCGGTCGAAGGGCGGGGTGGATCCAGGAGGGCGTGGGGGCTATCTGAAGGCCAATCCATGAGCGTTCCGATCGACTAGCGACCAACCACGGCAATGCCGGCCGCGGTCAGAGCCAGACTGCCGATAATACTCGCCACCGTCTGCCACAAAGCCAACTGAGGCGGACGCGCTTCGATTTTCTGCGGCACCACAATGGTGTCCCCCGGACGCATTTCCTTCGCGGAGAGGTAAGAAGAATCGCTCGTTCCGTTCGCTCGCATGACATACATTTCACGTTTGTTGGCATCTTCTGTGATGCCTCCGGCTTGGCGGAGATAGTCATTCAACTCCAAGCCCGGCCGATACACCACCGTGCTGGGGTTTTTGACGGAACCGATAATGCCGACCGTTTGCGGAGGGGTCGGAATGGTGATGCGGTCACGCGATTCCAAAATGACATCGTCTTCAGTCCCTTCCAAACGCTCAATGGAATCCAAACTCACAATCACTCGCCCCAATTCGATCCGTGACGCCGTAGCCTCGAGCTGTTGGAGTCGCAAGGCCAACACCTGCTGTTCGGCCATCGTCCCGCCTGCGGCAGCCATGACGCTTAATCCGGCGGTGCCCGCGGCAATCCCGGCGGATTGCGCCGTCAACCGCTGTCGTTCCGATGCAATAAACCGGTCCAGCTCCGCCTGCTGCTTCAGCTTCACCGACTCACGCACGAGCACGATTCCGTTTGGAAACGCATTGGGCGTGAACCCGCCGGAGCGTTTCAAGACCGAACTGAGGCGCTCCCCGACCTCAATCGTGAAGTACCCGGCCCGCCGCACTTCCCCCTCGACCAAAACCAAAGCCGGCGGTCGCTGTTGACTCGAAATCACCACCTGATCCAATCGACTCAACACGTGGTTGTCCGAGGCCTGCCCTTCGAACACCGCCTTGGGGCTGAAGGGAATCACCTTCGTGAGGTAGGTCGCAGGGTCAGTGCGGATGATCTCCGCCCGATCGGCATAGGCGTCAACCGTGAGTTGCTCGGGAGACAAAATATCCTTCACATGCATCCCGGCGCGATACTCATAAGGCCCTGGGCTTTTCACCGCCCCCACGAGACTGACGACATTGACCACCTGTGTGGGTAACGTCGCCAGCCGGACATAATCGCCGTCCATGAGAATCGGATCGCCGCCTTCAACGCCCAGACGATTTTTTTCCGAGCCCTGTGAGGCGAAGGCTCGCACGAGGTCCACGTCAATCATGTTCCGCTCTTGTAACGCCGGATCCTGTCGAAACAGATGACAGCGTTGGCGATCGGCCAACGGCGTCAGCCCTCCAGCCAAGGTCAGCAATTCCGTCAACCGGGAGCCGGGCTTCATTTCATAAATAGCCGGGCGCTTCACCGATCCACTAACAGCGACGACAGGCCCTAGCGGCGGAACCAGCACCACATCACCAGCTTGCAAGCGGTTATCCTGCCGCCGATCACCCTGCAGCAAGAACTCGTACAGATCCAACTGCCCGACCGTTTTCCCCTCTCGCATTATGCGAATCTGCCGCAAGGAGCCCGATCGAGACGGACCGCAAGCCGCATAGATCGCATTCGAGGCAGTGGCCAACGCGCTGAGTTCATAGGCCCCCGGCCGTGCCACTTCTCCCACGACATACACCTTCATCGTGCGGATACGAGCCATCGACACATGCAATTCGAAGCGCTTCAAGAGCATGCTCAACCGGGCATGGATAGTGCGTTCAGCCTGAGAGAAAGTTTGTCCGCCGACCGGAATGGCGCCGACTTGCGGAATGACGACCATCCCATCGCGTTCGACGGGAGCGATGTAACTACGATTGAAGTTTTGATCCGGCACATTCCAGATGTGAACCGCCAACGAATCCTGCGGGCCGATCACATAGTCCGGCCCCACCGGCACATCCTGCAACGAGGTAAACCCACCCGCATGGGCATCAAAAAAATCATAGCCGAACTGCTTCAAGCGGCTCTTCACTCCCTGCAGCACCGAAAATTGCGCAAAGGCCTCTTCAACTGAAAAATCCTGATGCCGCAATAACTCGGCGGTAAACGGCTTTTGCTGAATCTGTTGTTTTTGCTGATTCATCTGACTTTGAAGCTGTCCCTGCATGCCACCAGTGGCCCCCTGCACGGCAGATTGCAGCCCTTGCAACTGAGACACGCCCTGCTTCTCTCGCTCTACTTGACTCTGCAACTCGAGGCCACGCTTCTCTTTTTCTGCCTGTAGCCGTTCCAGTTGTCGGTCGCGTTCTTCTTCCTCCTGCCGCATTCGTTGCTCGACGGACGTGGGCAGCAAACTATTCGCCGCCATCGGCCAATAGTCGTTCAAATTCGGCACCGTGTTTTCAGGTGAGAGGTCGGGGGCTGTAGGAATCGGACAGGGCGCATGTTGAGGCACAATCGGTTGAGTCGCCGTCGGATTGGTGACGATGGCCTGTCCGGGAGGAGTCGGCAACCCGTAGTTTCCAAATGGGAGAAACGGCGACAGTTGGTTACCGAGTGACGGCCCGCCGGCTGACGGTATGGACGAGGGTGGCAGCACGGGATTCGTCAGCGTCTGCGCCAGCAGAGAAGGAGGGAGCACGATGCTTCCTACCAGCATCCAAATCACCATGCGCATCCAGCCGCTTGACACAGGATCACGACCGACGGAGCGCACCAGCTCTTTGATTGCTCTATACATAGAATCGAGACGGCCCCAGCCTGTGGATAACGACTGTAGGTTCTAATCCAAAGTCACCGGTTCAGTCAAACGAGCGCGAATCGTGTGCGGCTAAAATTGAACGGCCACGGCGGTCCATAACAAATGGTTCTTTGCTGTCACGCCGGCGGCAAAGGTTTCGGCAAAGGGTGTAATGGCTGATATCTGCCCGGGATTCGTCAGGCGCTGAAACGTGTACCCCCCCATGAACTGCACATTTTTCGACCACCACCAGGTGAGATCCACGGCCGCTTCCCGCTTCTTTTCATGAACCGGCTGCCCGCGATCCCGCTCTTGAAGGTTAAAGTTCGCTCCCAACTGTAATGTGTCGGTCAGATATCGGGTGGTGCGTACAAAAAAGTCGGTCGCGTCGGTGCCCATATGGTGGCCCAACGGAAACCCGCGATGCCGCATGCCGCTGGTGTAGGTCCCGTTGTTGTACCAAACCTGCCCCAACTCCGGGTGCCGACGCCGGCCATAGTCCGAATCCGCATATTCGATCCGAAGGTCCATGGTATCGCCTTGGAACACCTGCGGAATATAAATACCGCCCAGGAACGCAGCCCGGCTGGGGATGGGAAGTTGCGACCATTTGTCTTCGGTCCCGATTTCTCCATACAGCTGAAGGCCGGCAGGAAAGGGAATCAGGTAGGGAATCGACGGAATTCTGAGACGGAAATCGGCCATCCCCTGTTCATTGACGTCCTTGTCAGCCCCCTGATTCGCCGGATGGATGTAGGTATCCACCACCGTCTCCGGAAAGGATTGGTCACGTCCGCGTCCGCCAAACTGCGTCAAGCGGGTCAGCCCGAGTTCCAACCACGAAGTCGGCAAGTAGCTGATCCGGAGGCCAAACACTCGGGCCCGTGAGAAATCGCGATTGCGTTCCATTTGTCCGAGGAACGCATTGACCTTCCAGTCGCCAAGCCCGCTGAGAACTCCCGGCAATTGGAACGGGCGCTCCGTGCCAAGCTTGATCATCTCCATCGGAAACGCGTGATCGGTCAGCAACAACGACCCGTGATAGCCGGGCCCCCACCATTGCGTCCCCCGCCCGACCTCGAGCGCAATGTTCGCGTAACTCAATTTGAGGCTGAACTCGCGCAGGTAGAAATTGTCGCTATTGTTCGTCGCGCCCAGCCCCAACAGATGGCGATTACTGATGAACTTCGGCTGCACCATCACCGCGGCCCAGTCGCTCAATTCGGCCCACGCGCGGACATCGGTTTGATTCTGAACGCCGTTCACCGAATATTCCCCGCCGCGATTCTCACGGAACCGCACGGTTTGGCCGCCGCCGATGGAGGAGGCATCGAACTCCGACGTAACACGGGCACCGAACCGTAACGAACCGGTGTGATCGTCGGAGCGCGCACGGACGGTGCCCAGACGAATGAGTTCCGGACGGAACTCCACGAGCAATCGTTCCAGAAGGGGTTCGGCAATCGCCTCTCGCCCGTCCAACTCGACCTCATCTGCGCGGACCCGCTCGATGGCGCGAGTCACATATTGCGCCGCCTGCATACGGCTGAACGGTTTGGCACCGATCAACGCGCGGTCGATCACCCCGAGCGCAATCAGGCGCTCAATGGCGTCATAACTCCAGTGATGCAGCGGCACATTGCTGGAGGCCATGGCAATTCCACTCAGAAGGAGCCACAGCACCAGGCCGAGATTAAGTACGAATGAACGGCGACAGATTTTCACAAGGCAGGCCGAGCTGGAGCAACAAGAGAGGGTATGACCATGAGTCCTGAGGCCGGACTCTCCGCCAAAGCAGGGTGGCGACGCATCATTCCCGCCTGTGTGGAACATTCGGCGCCACGCCGGCGACCGTTGCGATACCGGTAGGCGACTGGCTAGGGTCTTCGGACAAGGGGCCGTCGGTCTCGCCGCCCCCCTCGTGGATCAACGATGTGCCCGCCGGGCCGTAGGTGGGGAGGATGGCCCCGAGGAGCGCTAGGACCTTTGACACATTGCCCTCCGCCGCAGATTCCTCCAGTCTGGCCACGAGCCCGGACAACTGAGCGAGATCGCGCGCAGGATCAGGCCGGATACAGAGCACGTTGGCCACTGAGGTTGCCTCCACCGTTTCGTGACCGGCAACCAGTTCCTCCGTCAGTTTCTCGCCCGGCCTGCAGCCAAGATAGGTCAAGAGAATATCTTTGTCGGGAACCAATCCGGAGAGACGAATCAGATTACGCGCCATCTCGAGCACACTGATCTGCTCGCCCATCTCCAGAACGAAGAGCTCCCCGCCCCTGGCCAACCGCGCTGCTTGGAGCACCAGATGGACGGCCTCGGTCATCAACATGAAATAGCGACGCATGTTCGGGTCCGTAATCGTCACCGGCCCGCCCGCTTTGATCTGCTCCAGAAAAAGCGGGACCACACTGCCGTTGCTACCCAACACATTCCCGAATCGCACGGTGGCAAACACCGTCCGGGACGTTCGGGCCAACCTCTGCACGAGCAGCTCCGCCACCCCCTTGCTCGCCCCCATCACGCTGACCGGATTCACCGCCTTATCGGTCGAGATCAGAATGAACCGATCCACTTCATGTCGATGGGCGGCTTCCGCGACCACCCTGGTCCCGCCGACATTGTTCAAAACCGCCTCGCAGGGATTTCCCTCCATGAGCGGCACATGCTTATGCGCAGCGGCATGAAACACCAGTGTCGGGCGATACTCGGCAAACAACCGGTTCATCTGGCCGACCTCGGTCACATCGCCGATCACCGGAACAACGATCGTTCTCCCGGCCGACGCCAATTCGTTCGCCACCGCAAACACGCCGTTCTCAGAGCGATCCAGCAATACCAACGAGACAGGATCCAGTCCGGCGATCTGCCTGCACAATTCCGAGCCGATCGACCCGCCGGCTCCGGTCACCAGTACGCGCTCCCCCCGCACCAGTGTGCGAAGCGGTTCAGGATCCAGATCGACAGGGAGCCGGTCCAACAGGTCCTCGATGGACAAATTCCGTATCTGACTGACCGCCACCCGGCACTGCAACAGATCCCGCAAGTTCGGGAGCGTTTGAATCGGGAGATGGAACGGCTCCAACGCCTTCACCACCACCCGAATCGCAGCGGGCTCGGCACTCGGCATCGCCACCAACACCACGTCGGGACTCTGCGTTGCGATGACATGGGGCAGGCACTCCCTGCCTCCCAGGACTCTCACCCCATGAATGCGGTGCCCGACTTTTACCGGATTGTCGTCAATGAACCCGATCGGTCGATAACCGAAGGAAGGATGGCTGCGCATTTCCCGCACGATCATGGCTCCGGCACCTCCGGCACCCACGATCAGCACCCGCTTCCCATCGGTCCCAAGCCAGCGCGCCTCCCGAAGCAAACGAGGAAGGACTCGCAGCCCGGCCAGCAGGCACAGCAGCAGCAACGCATCGATGACAACAATCGAAGACGGATAGGCCCGCATCTCCAGCCCGAATCGCACCACCCCGGCAAAAGACAACGAGCTGACGGCGATGCTCAGCGCAAGATTACGGAGATCCCAGAGACTCGTATACCGCCAGATTCCATCGTAGAGCCGGAAGAGGTAGAAGGTGAGCGCCCTGATCGTCAGCAGGAGCGGAAGCATGGCCACGAACAGGTCCCATTCCTGTGCGGGAATGTTCCCATCGAAGCGAAGTAGAAACGCCAGCCAGTTCGAGAGCACTGACAGTCCTACGTGGCCGGCAAACAACAGCAGGCGCCGCTGGCCCGCGGAGAACGAGATAAAGAACTCACGACCCATGAGATATCCCCGGCGAGCCCACTTCGTCGGACTCAACTTTCATCATTCGGGTTGGCAGGATACCTTGTCTTGAATGATCGAATCCAGCCCCCGACCGGGACTGGCCATAGACCAGCCTGCCACGGTCACCGGGCTGCACCGGAGCATCCGACACTCAGCCGTGCCGCCTCGTACCCATCAATGTTTTCACGATGATGAAGATATCAACGAAAACGGACGACCGGCGAAGATCGTTCTTGGCGAGACGAATTTTCTCGGGGAGGATCATCGTAACGTACACCTGATCCGCATCCTGGGCTCTGCCTAAAATGGCAGCCTCATCGCGATAGACGATCGAGGCCGTATCGGTAATCCCTGGCCGAACGGTAAGCAGTTCCTCATAATCTTTTCGAAACATCTCGACATAGCGGGGGATCTCCGGACGCGGGCCCACCAAGCTCATATCCCCTGCGACGACATTAAACAATTGTGGGAGTTCGTCCAGTTTGGATCGCCGGAGCCATCGTCCGACCTCGGTAATTCGACTGTCCTCTCCCACCGTCAGACGCAGATCGTCGGATTTGGCCCGCATCATCGTACGAAACTTGAGGATCTTAAACGGTCGAAAGTGTCTTCCTATTCGTTCTTGTCGAAAAAACGCCGGCCCAGGGGAATCGATTCTGACCAGCAGTGCTATAGTCACAAACACAGGCGCGAGAAGAACAATTCCCAGCGTGGAGATCAAGATATCGAATCCGCGCTTGATCACCGCCGGTATTGTGCGACAACAGTCCGTACTGCACGAATCACTGCTTGCACATCCTCCTGGGCCATCTTCGGGTAGATAGGGAGGGAAATAATTCGATCAAACACCGCACTGGCCTGAGGAAAATCCTCGGATCGGTAGCCGAACGTCTTCCGATAATAGGGCTGCAGGTGGAGCGGGATAAAATGAACCGATGCACCGATATTTTCCTTTTTCAACGCGTCGATAAATTCGTTTCTCGAAATTCTCAATCGACTCAACTCTAATTGAATGACGTACAAGTGCCAGGCATGATCCACATGAGTTTCTGCCCGAGGGCAGTGCAGCTCCGGGAGGTCGGCAAAGGCCGCGCTGTACATTGCGGCAATCTCCGTCCGTGCAATGAGAAACTGATCGGATTTCTCCAGCTGAACAAGACCGATGGCTGCAGAAATATCGGTCATGTTGTATTTAAACCCGGGAAATTGAATCTCATAGAACCATGACCCGGCGGCCGTATAGCGATTCCAGGCATCCTTCGTGATCCCATGCAGCGTCATACAACGCATGTGATTAGCCCGTGCAGCATTGTCGGTAGTAGCCATCCCTCCCTCTCCTGTGGTGAGGGATTTGGTGGCGTAAAACGAGAAGCACGTGACATCACTGATGCCCCCTATCTGCCGATCTCGATACTGCGCTTGGAACGCATGGGCTGCATCCTCAACCACAGCCAACTGGTGTCGCTGAGCAAGGTCACGAATTTGATCCATTTCACACGGATACCCGCCGAAATGCACGGGCACAATGGCTTTGGTGCGGCTGGTTATGGCGCGGTCAAGGGCATTGAGGTCTAGATTGAGTGTAGCCGACTCACAATCGATCAAAACCGGCTTTGCCCCCAGGTAGTGGACCACCTCTGCTGTCGCTGCGAAGGTCATTGTCGGAACCATCACCTCATCGCCCACGCCAACACCGAGCGCTTCCAAGGCGATGTGGAGCGCGGCCGTTCCCGAGTTCGTGGCCACCGCATACTTAGCTCCTACCCGTCTAGCAAACTGCTCCTCAAATTCTCTGACTCTGCCACCTGTCGTAAGCCAACCTGACCGGAGAGTCTCACCCACTGCCGCGATTTCCTCTTCGCCGATCGAGGGGGCATGGAAAGGAATCCAGCGCTCATTCATCGCAGCACATCTTCCGGATGGTCCCGACGTAGTGTGTGCGGAGAAACGGCAGCAAGCTCAAGAGATGACAGGCCATCCAAGAAGCAGAGGCGATCCGTCTCCATTTCGATTGGTGTCGGCCCATACCCAACCAACCAGCATCAATGAGGTTCGTGAATTATCGTGAGAGAGGTGTTGTGGCCCCATCGAAAGCGCCTTGCTTCGGCAAGCACCACAGGGTCAGCACGCGTTGGAGAAATCCAACTCCGTAACTGAGATGAATCGTCAAGAAAACAACCGGCATCCAGAGACCGCACAGCCACCCATCTTTGATGCCGATCTGGGCACCTAGGGCGAGTGTTGCGAGCAAATAGGTGGCTGCCAAGCTAAAGAATAAAAAAAGCGACTTGGGAAGCCACACCCCCAGGGCCAAAGAAAACGCTCCTGCCAAGACCATGATGGCGGGGACCAGTTGCCTTCCGGTCATAATTCTACCGAGCTTATGTGCAGTGAGTGGCTTAAAATATCCATATTGATAATACATACGCCACAACTTAGACAGCGAGTTTCGCGCCACATAAAAGGCATATACATCGGGTACGAGCAACACCCGCCCGCCCTGACCAATGAGACGATGATTGAACTCGTCGTCTTGATTTCTGATGAATTGCTCGTCAAACAGGCCAACCGTCTTGAACAGCTCCTTCTTGAAGCACCCCCCCCATACCGTATCCACACGTTTAGGTTCAGTGAGCCCAACTTGATAATGCGACGTCCCGACGCCAAAGGGGTGTGACACACCACGAGCAATGGCAACGGCCATGGGCGTTTGATCAGCCGGAACCGCAATTCGTACGCCTCCGACATTGTCCGCGCCCGTTTTGCGTTGCCACTCTACCAACTTTGATATGTAATCGACAGGGTACGTCGCATGAGCGTCCATCCGGATGAGGACATCTCCTTTGGCTTGCTGAATCCCCACGTTCAAGGCCGCAGGAGTCGTTCGTTTTGGGTTATCCAGCATTCTTACCGATGGATGATGTGCGGCTATTCGTTCGACTTCCTTTCGCGTCCCATCATCACTCAGCCCGTCAACCACAAGAATTTCAGCCAGATCCTTCGGATACGAATTGGCAAGGATGGAGAAAAGGCAGCTTCCTATGAAGCGCACTTCATTACGGCAAGGAACAATGATCGTAATGAATGGAGTAGTAATAATATTGACCATCAACCTAGCTTATCCATGAAAGGGCTTTCGCCCTTACCGAAAGAAGCAATTAGGATCTCATAGTCATTCGAACGCCGCGCTTGCATGACACGATGCATAACAGATAGCCAAGACCCATGCCCATTACCATTCCCTTAAGCCCAGGAATTCCGCTACGAATAGAAATAGGATAGGCTGCAACAAGCCCTGAAAAAACAAACTGACCCGTTACACTGACGCATGCAAACCTGAATGCTCCCCAGTGAAGAGCTCCTAGCAATAGCGCCGCGACTACCGTCGCGCCTAGCCCATAATTCATATAACAATCCGTCATTAAATTTATACCCCATCCAAGACGCGCTGGCAGCCCGGCGGCCGCTGCATAGTGCTCGTATGGGCCCTCTTCCGGTCGGTCTTCTGCCCAAAATCGCGGCAACATGATCTGCGTGAGATAGGTAAGGGATCCTCCCGGGTATGGCTCAATCCGATTTGACATAACAATATATTGTGAAAATGCCGTCCGTGACTCAGCATTCACGACGATTTGGCCCACCGCTTCGCTCAAAAGCTCAGATGGTCCAGCAGACTCCTTCGCTTCGCGGAACACACCAATGGCGATAAGAGGAACGACGAATAGCAATACGAGAAAGATTGCTCGCGCGCTTCGAATTCCACGAAAACTCGCGAGAACTACCGCCGCCAGGCCTCCCTCCAAGAGCGTCACTCTATCCCCTAACGCCATCATAGAACCGAAAAGGAGCACTCCACTGATGATCACTAGCGCCCAAAATATCGCAAATAATCGGCCTGTTGGGATGACTAATCTGTTGCTTAATCCAATTCCTGCGACGAAAAGAATGCAGAGGCTCATTGAGGTAATACTCAACATCCATTTCAGCAATCCAACATAGGCGCCCAATTGCTCTCCAGACTTGAATGCCAGATAAGCCGATTCACCACTGCGGAGATAGGTTAAAACAAAATCAATCCAGGGCAGGATACCGATTACAAAAGTCCCAACGCCCAGAATAAGTAATGGCCACCCTCGCAAGTAAAGTGTGTCGTCTTGCATTTTGTGAAGGCGGTGCTCCCGCAGCGGCAGAATGCTCCAGACCAACAAATAAGTATTGGCAAATAGGAGGCTCACCACCGCCGCACCCCAATAGTGGTGATCGTAGGAAATGAAGTAGGGGAAACCATCGTACCAATAGTCTCCCAAACTGTACCCTAAAGCCTCATAAAAAAAGACAACGACATAACCGTGCAATAGGTAGTTATAAGATAAGATGAGCAATAGAAGGACGCTAACGGATCTGGTTCTTGCCAATACACGAAGACAAAGAGCCACAAATAATGCAAATAGTACGACTGCAACGGCTTCCACGGATCTACGCCTCAACTACTTTCAACTGACTTGCTATGGCATCACCTACCTTCTGTATCGAAACCGAAGTCATACATTTCTGCGAAATCGGACATTTCAAAAAGAGGGAGGTCTCGAAGCATGGCATACAGGACAACGTATGCTCTGTTTTTACGACTAGATTCTTATTCCCCAATGGCCGCGTCTGATCAATTCTCGTAGGCCCTGCTACGGTCACTACTGGCACGCCAACTGCAGCCGCAACATGCCCCAACCCAGTATCACCGCACAGGAAAACATTGGTCCTAGCTATCAAGGCGGCCACAAGGCCTAAAGGCATGCCCTGAAATCGGACTACTTTGCCCGAGATATCCTGTGATCTAATCCCAAAGATACCGTCTTCGGGGCCAAAGAATAGAGCGACCTTTCCCTCGGGGTAGTCGAGCAAGAATTTTGAAATAATTTCCCAACACCATTCCTCTGGAAGCTTCTTAACCTGTTCATACAATCCACAGCCCGGATGCAAGCCCAACACAGTGTGCCCCTCAAGCCCACGAAGTCTCCATTCGGCTGCTACCTCGGCTTCTGAGCACTGATTCAATTTAAATCTTGCAGGCAAATTCTTGTCAATTCCTGCACGGGGAAACAACAATCTCAGGATGTCAATATTGTCGGAGCTCCGATGATTCGGAGGTTTTGCGAGGCGCCAATGCGTATACCCGCACCCCCTACGACCAATTCCATCACCGGCAATCACCTTCAGCCCAGACAAGAACCTTAATAGGAAAGCAATCCTCGGTGAAAGCCGACTTGCGACAATTCCGACGTCAAAACATTCATATCGAAGACGAACAAAAAACATAAGTATGTCTAATACTGAGCTCTCTCGAAATGAGAAGACCCTCACTTCGTCGCATAGATCAGAGTCTCGAATCACATCGCCAGCTGCAAATGAACCAGCCACAACAGTCACATGCGCGGTCGGCAACTCGGCCCGCAGAGCCTGCAGCATTGGAGTAGTCATGACCATATCTCCAATACCCCACGTCTGAACTACCAGAACTTTCCTCATGTCACTTCAACCAATCGACGATTCTGATTAGGAGGCTAATACGCAGCACATTGCTAGTTTGCTCAAAAACGGCCCCCAAAATGCCGCTTTTGACACCGAGATTAGACCGAGCACTAGAACGAGAGGGAATAACACCGCGCAGGTCAGAATCCACCCGGTGTTACTTACTAGGCATCTAGTTAAAGCGACCCCGAATGCCAGCGGAATCAGCGACACTCCCGCCGCCCAATACCCTTGTCCGGGCTCGGTGAGGGCTCGTTGCTTGTCATCGAGAAAGTCGGACCATCCCCCCAAGTGCTGGATGAGGAAGAACTGAGAAATGAGTCCCACACAAATGAGCAACGGCAAGAGAAGGCTGACTCGCTCGCTGTTCCAAGTTACTGGCAACGAAGGCAGCATCCGAGCTACGTAACGACCGAAATTCGAATAGTACCCTATGAAGAAACAGATCAAACTAGGAATCAGATACAGTATTGCCCGCGTAACCGCCTGCACTGTTTGGTGATCAAATGGTGGGGAGAGAAATGCCGATCCAAGGGTAAGGTCGAAGATCGCTCGCACCACAAAGAGTAAAAGAAAAAATGCCGACGCCCAATACACGGGCTCGAAGATATCCTTCCTCGTTTTGAGGAATAGAGCTCCAAAGGGAATCGCAGCGATACCGGTGAGCACCGCGAGCAACAGATATAGGGTCGGATCTTCCATTGTCACGATCAGAATGAAGCAGCTACCGTGCCATGGCCATTCGTTAGTACGGGATCCGGAATGGCTTCAACTACGAGCAAATCGCACTTTTTGCCTGACGACGTAAGAGAGGTAGCCGGCCTCCAGCAGCGTTTGAAACCCAACTGCGACAACATAGCTCCAAACAAGACCGTTTCGCCCCACCGAGTTGAACAACGCATAGCTCAAGCCCATCTGCAGCATGTATCGACTGGAATAGATCACGGACACCGCATGCATTCGGCCATCGTTGAAGAGTGGTACCAACAACACTCTCGAAATCGCCTCAGCAGGTAATCCCCAAATGGCCAATTTCAACAGGTTTGCAGTCGCACTCGCCACGGACGCGTCGAACTTGCCACCGCCAAGGACGAACTCAATGACTTCTTGTGCATTGCCATAAATTACTGCACCTACCAACACCGTGAGGCACAGTAGACCGCCACAAGTGGCGAATAGAATATATTGGGCAGACGCGACATCACCAGACTGCATATAGCGGATATAGCGAGGCCCGATGATCAAGGCGATTGGCTTGGCAGCTAATATCGTAAGAGGATAGATCAGCGCCAAGGCATACGACAACACAGCGATGGTTCCCACCCCATCCAGAGACCCCAGTCTTCGCATGTATGCTAACGCCGCCTGAGCCAAAATGGAGGTGAGAAACAGCCCAACCCCTTGACGTAGAACGTGCTGGATCTCAGCATTCGTGGCACTCAGACCTGGTTGGTATTGAATCTTGGTAACCCGGCTAAAAATGATCCACACGAAGAAAAGTCCACAGAAGCCAGACACGCACAATGATATTGCTGTCTCATTGAGAGAGGGCGTGTATCCAAAAATCAACCATCCGCCAATGAGCCCGACTCGGCTGAGTAGTTGATATATCTCATTGCCGACGGGTACTTCATACGCCGTCAGGATGGCACTCAGAAGTGACCCCACCCCCAAAACAACCACCAGTGGCATGAACAGGAGAATGAGCTGTTGCGCCTCACGCTGGGCAGATTCCTGGAGCCCAGGAGCGAGCAACTCCGTAAACGGAGCCACAAAGATAACGCTCAGCGATATCGCACATGCCGAAAATGCCAGCAGGTAATTGAGCATGCCTGAGAACATCGCATTGGCTCTAACGCCCTCACTTCTACGCATACTTGAAAATTGGGTAGTTATGATCGCCTCAAGGAAGGTGACACCACTCACGCTTATCACCAGAAAAGGGATTGAATAGGCAACGTCGAAGGCGTCTTTGTGCGCTGACGCTCCCCAATTCGAGGCTAGAAACTTTATGAACAGGTATCCAATCAGTATATTGAGCACAATTTGTGCTGTGAGTGCCCAATGCCTGAGAATGTCTTTCGTTATACTCATTAAAAATAACGAGGTTGCGCCCCTACTGTTCTCGAAATAGATCGCGTGCAACACGACGCGATGATCCTAAGCCAACTCTTGTAGCCCTGGATCGACGACACGCACTCATCTCTTTAAATTCGGTGGACGAGTGCGCCCAATCGTTGCACTCGCTCCACTCGCCGAGGTGCATATAGCAATTGACGCGGCACCTTCCCGATTCTTATCATCGGCCCCCGAACGTGAAATCCCTGGCCACACATCGCCTTCCCTGTAGCCCATTCCGGGCAGGGTTGCTCGCGCTCATCATCTTGCTCTGCCACGATCCGCTCCTCGCCGAAGAAGCTGAGCAGGCAACCACTCCCCATCTGGTCGACATGCGCTTCTCCGTTTCCACCTTCGCGCTCAATCTCGAAAAACAGGGGTTGGAAGACAATACCTTCACCAATGGGCTGGGGCGCGACACCACACTCATCGGCACCCTCGTGAACGCCTCGATCTACAAACGCCTGCTCCCCACCCTCGAGGCTGAGCTCGGCGTGTTTGCCAATATGCCATTCGGGCATGAGACCGAGGTTTCCCAAGTCCGTCCGATCCTGCGCCTCACTTACCAGCCGACCAAACAAATCAGCGCGGTGATCGGTACCCTTCACGTCCCGCACCAAGAATTCCATAACGCCGTGTTCTACCGGGGCAATCGCTTCTTGCGCCCCATAGAACAAGGGGCTCAAATGCTAGTGGATACCGAGTTCTATCGGCAAGACCTGTTTATCAACTGGGAACAGGCTTTTCGAGGTTCCGCAACCAACCGCTTCGATGTCGGATATGCCGGGCAACTGAAGTTTGGCCCCCTGCATTTCAATGGACAAACCCACTGGGTACACAACGGGCAGGCCCTCTTCAAACTCGACCGGTCGTTCCAAGCTGGCGACAACCTCGTGATCGCCGCTGGCCCCGAGCTGGTCCTGGAACCGTCCCGCTACTTCCCGGCGCTCCCCTGGTGGAATCAGCTCGGCATCCGCTTCACCTACCTGACGAGTTACAACCAAACGGAGGCCGGCACAGAGGCGACCCGCGGGCGAGGATACGAACTCCAAACCTGGCTCGATCTGGCCGGATGGCGTCCGTACCTTGCCTTCTGGAAAGGCCGCAATTTCCTCAGCCAGCAGGGCGATCCAGAGTTCCGGGCAAGCAACTTTCCAGAAATCGGTCTCTCGAAGACGATCCGCTTGGGCAACCGCGCGTCCATCGAGTTCGGAGCACAAGCTCGACGCATCCGGGCATTTTTTACCGAAGATAGCCGCACCTATTTCACGCGCGACACCTTCAAGTGGGTGAATCAGGAATATATTGTATTCAATTGGAACTGGGACACCAATCACGCGGACCTGATTGGAGACGTCTGGAATTCTCTCTCACGGCCGTTTGGCGATCGCGAAGAACCCGAAACAACACGCCGATTCTTTGCCAAATTGGACGCCTTGACCTACATGTACAATATTGCCTATCCCGGCATGCGCCAGGTCGGTGGAGTGCCCGTCTCCGATCACACCTTTGCCGGTCAATACCTTTCTCCGGTGCTTCAATACCGAGTCAGTCCACAGCTGACGCTTAACGCCGGCTTTTTCACCGGCCTACCGGTGGGAGCTACCCAACGGTTTCATACCGTACAGCCGATTCTGTCTGCCGAATACGAAATGATCCCAGATATACAGCTGATAGCCGGCACCCTTCATCGCAACCATCCCTTCGTGGACGCGCTGTTCAACGATACGATGTTGTTCACCCGCCCGATTGAACAGGGCTTCCAGTTACTCATGAACCGAAAACACTACCAGCAAGACGTCTTCATTAATTGGAATCAAATCGAGACCTTCCAGAAGGCAGAACGCTTCGATGTGGGCTACGCCGGACGTGTGGCAGCCGGTCACTTCGCATTCAACGGCCAAGTCTACTGGTCCCATTCCGGCGGTGCACAATACTCTGAATCAAGGACATTTTTCGGACCGGGCATTCCGCGTGATCGGCCAGCCGGCAACAATTTCTTGACGGCCTTCGGACCTCAATTCACGTTTCAACCCAGGCAGTACTGGTCGCAGCTCTCGTGGTTTCGCGAAATCGATGTCATGGCCCTCTACCTGACTAGCCAGAATGAGCCGACGCAAAGCGGTTCCCCGATCGTCCGTGGTCGCGGGTATCAATTGACAGCGGGGTTGAATCTCGATGGGTGGCGCCCCTATATCACCTTGTGGCGAGGAGAACACTTCGTCACGGAGCGCGGCGACCCAGCCTACTATGCAGGCGATTTTACCGAATTCGGCCTGGTGAAAGACGTCGCCTTACCCGCAGGATTCGTCCTCCGCATCGGCGGATTCGGACGGGTGATCGAAAATCGTGTCTCACACACCGAGTATGCGCTGCTTAATTGGTCCTGGGATCAGTCTACCTGGCGAGGATATTGTCTGCGGCCAACCTTGCTCCATCAGAGCGAGACATCGTGTACCCACTGAGACGCACTTCTCTCTTGCCACCTCGAATGAAGCCCGTTAGAGTAGCACCTGGTTGCCTTTTGGGTCAATCCTTGGTCAGTGAGAGGAGGGGTGATGGGTCGCTGGTCGGTCGGTATTCTATTCCTGATCATGTCGTGCCTTCCCATGCATGCGTTCGCCGAATCCTACGTCGGCGCAGGGATCGGCCTGAACGCCCCCACCTTTGACACCACCGATGCCGGAAAGATGTCCCTCCAGAAAGACCTGTTTTACGGAGGCAAGATCGGCCATTATTTTAACGATCGCGGCTACAACTGGTTCGGGCTTGAAGTGGACGCGTACCGTTCCACCCCCGGCATCAAACAGCAAACCTTGCCGACGTCCAGCAACCCTCGACTCTCGGGCACGATCCCTGGTGCCGATTTGATGGTACACTCGCTGGCTTTTAATGCCTTGGTCCGTGTCACCGGCTATCAATACAAAGTCGAGCCCTATGCCGGCCTGGGCATCGGCCTCAATGTAGGAAATATCTCCAACGGAAATTTCCGACCAGAGGCGTCTTTCGCCCCAAGCTTTAATATTTTGGCCGGTATTCGCTATTATGTGACCGAGTCGATCGCCCCCTTCATCGAGTACAAGTACAACTTCGCCCAGTTCAGCTTCAACCGCAGCGACATCACGGCAGACTACCGCGCCAACCTCTTCATGTTTGGCATCTCCTACCATTTCGGGCGATAAGGAACCTGTCTTTCCCAGGACTTCGCTCTCAATAGCCGCAAATACGCTACCGAACCCATCAACAGAACCACCCGGGTAACGTACAGTGGTTTCCTGTCCGCTGGAGCATCGACTATTCACCACGCTCCCGGTCTTTGCTATTGCTGGCGAGAAGGCGTAAGGTTACTGCTGGCTGTTATCTAGACATACCCTCTCATTTGCCTGCGGCCTGCTACCGCCGACAACGCTCGAAAGGCGGCCCACCGTGTTGACGCATCCACTAGAGGTCAGGGAATGGTTCTGCGTCGCAAACGTTTTGTTGTCGCCCTCGCGAATGAAGCCCCCGTTACACCGTGTCTTTCCTTAGAGACCACCAGGCAATCTGAGCCGAACTGAGCCGACGAGCTCAGCTCAACCCTCAAATCCTTCACATCGAATATCTGGACTGATCACTCTAGCAGCGCCGAACGGAGCGCGGACGGAGCAGCTAGGCGATCACCAGACAGAACCGATGACCTGTGCCACAAGCGTTCGACCCGACCCCTACCTGGAGGTGTTTGATGAATTCAAGAATGGTTGCACACAGTTCACTCTGGGTACTGCTCATCAGCGGCTTCTTGGGCTGTTCCGGCACGAGCCCGTTTGTCACGTTGCCCAGCAGCGCTTTTTTTGAGGCCGACGCCAAAGAGCGAGAGGCATTGCAAGTTGTAAGTCGGGCGCAGGAATCACGCCGAGCGAATTGTCAGCAGGCCGGCACGTGCGAAGAGGTGACGTACACCAGGGGATTGGTCGCGTTATTCGAAAACCGCGAGGATGCGATCCACGCCTTTCAAGAATTACACACCACTGTGCCAAACGGCCGGTATGCTGCCTCCAGCTCCCGCTGGCTCACCCTGCTGCAAGGCGGGCAACTGGCGTCGGCCAAACAGGACCCGCTGTTCATTCAACTGCGACAGGAGATACTCCATGGCCTGCTGGATCCAGACACCCTCGCCACGAGTCGGAAACTAAAGGAACAGGAGCGACGGATCGCCGAGGTGAGCCACTGACATCCGGCGAGCCACTCAAAGCACCTCACGACGTCACGCCTCTCTCAACGTTGGCGTCGTGTCGATACAGGGCTCAGTGGATAAACAGCACGACTGGACGTCAGAACGATAGATTCGGAACCGACAGTTTCGTGCGAAGTTGTTCTAATAGATGGCTTGTGTGGAGCGCGCGGCCTTCATGAGTCAAATGGTATCCGGTATCGGCAAAGAACCGACGATCATATTGAAAGTCGCCCGCCGGGCCTAAGACCGGGATCTTCAGTTCCACCAGTTTCTCCTCGATGGTGCGCACGTTCTCCTGTATGCGAGGAGCATCGAACGCCATGCGCCCTGCCACCACTAGCGGCCAACCGTTATACAGCGAGACTCCGTGATCTGCGCAGTGCCGAGCAAATTCACTCAAGGTGCTCCATGGGTACATCCGTGCAACCGACTGTCCATTGAAAGGACTGCGAGCGATTCTGAAGTGAATCGAGCAAGCTTGGGAGCCATTGCGTCGAAAAGTGCGAACGGAACCGGGAGTAGCGAAAATGAGGGGGTGTAACAGGGTCCGGCCAGAATCACCGAACCCTCTAAGATATCTGCGGGAATGGTTGGAGGCGCCGGGCGGGTTCGAACCGCCGCATCGCAGTTTTGCAGACTGCTCCCTTAGCCACTTGGGTACGGCGCCACGGATCGGATTATAGAAGGGGGAGCTTCAGGAACTCAACCGCGAAGAGTCGAGAAACGCAGGAATATTCTGAACGAACCTCTCAGCAAGGACCAGCACGACGAGCTAATGTTTCGTCGGAAGCACTGGAATATCTCGAACGATGGTCGAATGTTCATCCGCCGCATGGCCGATCAATTCCCAACCAGGCTCCGCCTGACCATCTGACGCAGCGGCTGCTTCGCCGGATACTCCGGCTGCCTCCGCTTCCTTTTCCTTGGCCAACAGCTCGACCTCACGAATCAACGTGTCCATGAGTTCTTCAAGCGGCACTTTCCGCATCAACTTTCCCTTCTTAAAGAGAATACCCTTGCCCTCACCGCCGGCGATGCCGATATCCGCTTCCTTGCCTTCTCCGATGCCGTTCACCACACACCCCAGCACCGAAACGTTCAGCGGCGTCTTGATATGGCCCAGCTTCTTTTCCAGCTCATTCGCCATCCGGACTACATCGATCTCAACCCGGCCGCAGGTCGGGCACGCAATCACATTGATGCCACGATGGCGCAACTCCAGCGACTTGAGAATCTCGAATCCGACTTTGACTTCTTCCACCGGATCAGCCGCCAACGACACCCTCAAAGTATCGCCGATGCCCTGCGAGAGCAGCCATCCGAGGCCGATCGCAGACTTGACCGCACCCGTCATGGCCGTGCCGGCTTCCGTGATCCCGATATGCAAGGGATAGTTCGACTGAGTAGAGAACAAATAGTACGCGTCGATGGCATGGTGCACGTCAGAGGCCTTGAGCGACACCTTCATATTGGTGAAGCCTTCATCTTCCAACGCATGTACGGCGTTCAAGGCCGATTCCGACAGGGCTTCCGGGGAAGGCCAGCCGTATTTATCTAACAACGGGCGTTCGAGCGAGCCTCCGTTCACGCCGACGCGCAACGGAATGCCCCGCTCATTCACCGCTTTAATCACGTCCTGCACCTTCCACCAGGCGCCGATGTTGCCTGGATTGATGCGGACACAATCGACGACCTCAGCGGCCTTGAGCGCGAGACGATGGTCGAAATGAATATCCGCGATCAACGGGACCGTCATGGCGGCCTTGATCTGCGGAAGCGCGGCGGCGGCCTCATCATCAGGAACGGCGACTCGAATGATTTCACATCCGGCCTCTTCCAGCTGACGAATCTGGGCCACCGTGGCCGTCACATCACGCGTGTCCGTCGAGCACATCGACTGGACTGAAATCGGCGCATCTCCGCCGATCTTTACCGATCCTGCCTGAATCTGCCGCGTCTTTTTTCTCGTGATATGCATCCGCGTCCCAGTTGGTGTCCTGTTTAGCTGCGCTCCACCCTCAACTAGCTGCCCTGCTCGTCGCCGTGGGGAAGACTGCCCACCAGCGATGCCAAACGAGCGGCATCATCCGTAGCCACGCCGGCTCCGAACAACGCCTTCACGCTGTTGTAAATTCCGTCTGCCGTCAGGCCATACCGTTCGCGCAGCAGGTCTTGCGGGCCCTGCTCGATGTACCAATCGGGCAATCCGATCATCTTCGTTCTCAGGTTCGTGACACCTTCTTCGGAGAGGGCTTCCAAGACAGCGGAACCGAACCCACCCATCTTACACCCCTCTTCGACGGTCACCAGGCAGCGCACCTTCTTCGCCGTCTTGATGATCAGCTCCGTGTCCAGCGGCTTCACGAAACGGGCGTTGACTACCGCAGCGGAGATGCCCTCCTGCGCCAACCGTTCCGCCGCCTTCATGGCGGGCCAGACAGTCACACCGATGGCCACAATGGCGACATCCGTCCCTTCCCGGAGCAACTCGCCCTTTCCGATCGGTAGCGCGGTCGGTTCGGGATCCATCGGCACCCCAAGACTCACGCCTCGCGCATAACGCACCGAGGCGGGCCCATCGTAGCTGACACACGTCTTCATCATGTGCTGCAGCTCGTTTTCATCCTTGGGTGCTGCCACGACCATGTTCGGCACATGCCGGAGAAAGGCAAAATCGAACGCGCCATGGTGCGTCGTGCCGTCCTCAGCCACGAGACCGCCCCGGTCGATGCAGAAGGTCACGGGCAAATTCTGGGTGGCCACATCGTGCACCACCTGGTCATAGGCCCGCTGCAAGAAGGTGGAATAGAGCGCGACCACCGGCTTCATACCCTGCGTCGCCATCCCGGCGGCAAATGTAACGGCATGCTGCTCGGCGATCCCCACGTCATAAATCCGATCCGGGAACACTTTTTCAAACGCATTGAGCCCCGTGCCTTCGCACATGGCCGCGGTAATGGCCACGACCCGTTTATCCTGGTGGGCGACCTTGATCAAGGCATCAACCGCCATGCTGGTATAGCTGGGCCGCGATGCTTTTTTGGCCGGCACGCCCGTTTCACGCACAAACGGCGGACAGGCATGGAACCAGACCGGATTATCCATGGCTGCCTGATAGCCCAATCCCTTCTTCGTAATCACATGCAGGAGGACCGGGCCCTTCATCTTCAGCACATTCTCTAAGGTCGGCAGCAGGTGTTCGAAGTTATGTCCGTCGATCGGCCCGGCGTACTGGAAGCCGAGTTCCTCAAACAGCAAGCCCGGAAGTATCGCACCCTTGGCCAATTCCTCAGCCCGTCGCGCGATTTTCTGTACTTCGAGACCGATGTGCGGGATCTTGCGCAACAGCTGGCCGGTTTCCTCACGCATGCGGGCGTAGAATTCGCCGGTGAAGGTCCGGTTCAGATACGCCGAAATGGCGCCGACGTTCTTCGAGATGGACATCTGGTTATCGTTCAGGACAACGATGAAATCCTTATTGGTCCCGCCGGCATGATGCAACCCTTCGAGGGTCATCCCGGCCGTCATGGCACCGTCACCGACCACGCACACCACTTTGTGTTTTTCGTTCCGCTGCTCGCGCGCCTCCACCATGCCGAATGCCGCGGAAACCCCCGTACCGGCATGTCCGGCATTAAAGGTGTCGTAGACACTCTCTTCACGCTTGCAAAACCCGCTCAGCCCGCCGTACTGCCGGAGCGTATGGAACTGCTCCCGTCGGCCGGTCAGCAGTTTGTGAGTATAGGCTTGATTGCTGGTATCCCACACAATCTTGTCCTTCGGCGTATCTAGGAGATATTGCAGCGCGACCGTCAACTCCACGACGCCCAGATTGGAGGCCAGATGCCCCCCGACATTCGAAACCACCGTCAAGATCTGTTCACGGATCTCCTGGCACAGTTCGGGAAACTGCTCAGGGGAGAGGCGTTTCAAATCAGCGGGACTGTGGATATTTTTCAACAGAGACATTGCACAATCTCCTTGTCAAATGATGACAATTGGACGCAGGTATTCATTCAGTGGGAACAAGCCGTATAGAGAAGGTTGCGACGAAGCAGCGAAGAAGTTTCGTACAATCGGCTCATCCTCACATATGGCATCGCCGGTGTCAAGATTTCGCATTCCCTCGGGACAAGAACGGGACACCCCCGGTTACGATCGAAACCGGTAGGTGAGGACCGTGGACAGGGTAAAATCCGCCGCACTCCCGGTAATAAAATCGAGATTCTCTACTCCGTACAACTGCCACAGCAGACCGGGAAGGACTCGATAACTCACCCCCAGCACCGACTCCGTCACGCCCTTATCCAAAACTCGCGTTCCGGTCCCGTGAAACGGCGGGGAATAATAATCGAACTGTGCCGTGATCGAAAACTTTTCCGTCCAGAGATATTCCACGGCGACCAACCCGCTCATCACCGGCTGGAGTCCCAACCCGGCAATCCGCCCCATGGGAAACACTCCATTCAGGTTCGCATAGAGGATCCATCTTTCTGCGAACTTCTTATCCAGCGCCAAGCCGATGCCGACGTCAGGATGCCCGCTGCCGAACACCTGGTCGGTATCTCCAGTCGGGGCTTTGACCCCGACACGCACCGACAAGGCCGGGGCGATCGATGTTTCCTTCAGAATCTGATACTTGCCGTAAAATGAAATATCCCCCAACCCGGTGGCCCCCTCTGTCCCCCTGAACAGCGTGCGGCCTCCATTGGCTAGATTGAAGGCATACCCGACATCCTGCAGCGCCTTTCGTGGCGGCGACACCCCGGTCGTGCCCCGCTCCACCCCGACGATCGGGCCCTCCATAAAACCACCGTACCGATGATAGGCGGGAATTTCTGCGCCGATCTCCAATCGATCCGTCAGACCGTACCGAAGGAAGAGGCCAGTTCGTACGGTTTCGAATTTCATCGAGACATCGGCCTGTTCCTCCTGGTCCCTGGCAATACTGGCCGTATTCGCCACTTCCAACCGCACATCGAAATCGCCCTTTTTCAAAACCGCGGCCCGCTCGCCCGGCATGGCCAGCACCAGTTGATCCAGCGCTTGAAAGTTTCTGACCGGAAACGGACCGAATCCTTCCGCTCCAGCGGAGAACGGGAGGCCACACAGGGACATCACCACGAAGAAGCAATAGATCACCTGCCGCATGAATACTCTCGGCCGTCCACTCAGTAACACTTAATAGGGGAAGTCTAACCCTGCGAAGACCGCGCCACCCTCACGACTGTATCCGTAATCTACTCGGCCGACGACATTGGGGCGAACGATGGCGCGAAACCCCAACCCGGGCGTCATCCGATAATCCTGGAAGCTGACGTCTTTGAACGAGTTGAATACCTGACCCGTGTCGAGAAACGGAGCCACTTCGAAATCCGCCGTCACCCCGGCCAGCTTCGTCCGCAGGAGATGGATCCGTTCCTCGATACTGAAGGCAATCAGATGTTTGTCGATGTATCGGTCCAACCCGAACCCACGCAGATTGTTCTGCCCACCGAGCGAGGACTGTTCGAAAAACGGCACCTGGGACCCGATGGTCGCCTGCAAGTCGGCACGGATGACCAGAATGGCGCGCTTGGACTCGCTCGGAAACAGTTTTTTGACTTCGAGTTCATAGCGCGAATAGACCGGGTGGTCGCCGTTTTTGATGTTTTGATTCAACTCCGCATAGGCCATGACGGACAGTCCATCCGTGGGTGTGACCAGACTGTCGCGGGTGTCGTAATGAAAGGACGCGCGGTGCCCGACGATAATGGACTCGCCTTGAATGCCGTCCACGGCCGGGAATTGCTCGACCGAAAAGGGAAGGTCGGTACCGCCTCGTTGGAGCCGCACCTGCCGGACTCGCTGCCCAACGGAGATCTGGGTGACTTCATTCGCATAGAGGCCGAGCCGCCAATAGGCTCGCGCTTCCCTCGCCGTGTAGTTCGATTCATCCGCCTGCACGGTCGATTGGCCCAGCCCAAAAAACCGAGAAGTGGCGTTCTTGAAGAAGGTACCGCCAAAGTTAAGGTAGTATTGTCCGTTGCCGAATGCCGGATCGACATAATCGAACAACACCTTGCGTTCAATCCGCTCAGTCAACGAGGCGATGAATCGCATCTGGCGTCCACCCGGCTCATACTTAAACAGATTGAAGACCCCGCGAGTACCCACGATCGAGTTCTGAATGAGCATGGGCGCCATCAGATACTTCAGCTCTCCGTCCGGATTCGTGATCAGAATCGGTGCGATCAAGCCGGCGTCGTTGCCGTCGTTCCGACTGGTTGAAATGGAGGGAACCGGAAAAATCTGCGTGTCTGCCTCTGCCGGAGCCGGAAGGCTCAGGAACAGAAGACCGGCCAGCGCCAGACAGATTCGAATCGACGAAAAATGGTGACACTGCATGGCGCTTGCCGGAATTGCTCGCCCCTAGCGGGACTACGGAGCTTTGATCTTGTCGGATTTCTTGCGGAGTTGGTCGACGAGGTCGGGATACGAGGAGGTGTGGAGGATCTTCGTAAATTGCCCGCGATAGTTATTCACCAAACTGACGCCATCGACCACAACATCGTACACATGCCAGTCGTTACTCTTGTGCAGCAATCGGTAATCCATGGGAATTTCAGCCTTCCCGGAGAGGACCTTCGTACGGACCTCCGCATATTCTTTCTCCATCCGCTCGTTCAGGTACTGCACGCCCTCACCGGAATAGGTCTCCACACGGTCAGCATACGTATTGGTCAAGAGTGTACGAAAGAGATCAACGAACTCCTGCTTGTCCTTGTCGGACAACTGATTCCATTGAGCCCCCAACGACCGCCGGGACATTTCAGGATAATCAAACCGTTGCGCCACGACCTTCTCCAAGCGTTGCCGCCGGTCATCCTGCCGAGCGGGTGCTTTGAGCTCTTTATCATTCAAAATCTTGAGGACTTCATCGATGGTGCCCTTGATCGAATCCGTCGCCGGCCCTGCGATGGCGACCGCCTGTCCACCGACTAACACCTGCAGCGCCAACAGCGTCCCGATGATCATCCCTCGCACTACATACATCCCAACACCTCTCGTTTGAGTGGCAAGCCTCTCACCGCACCGGCCTGGCATATTCATTCCCATTCCCTGACCTCTCATCCGATCCAACTAGTTGACCTTCCCGTGTACATACTGGCTGACCAATTCCTCGAGATCAAGTCCGGATTCGGTATCACGAATTTTATCGCCGGGCTTCAACGGATCGCCCCCGCCTCCTACCGACAGGGCGAGATACTTGTCTCCGATAATCCCGCGTGTCTTGATGGAAGCAATCGTGTCGGAATACAACTTCACGCCGTCTTGAATCGCCAGCGCCACCAAGGCACGATCGCTGCTGAGGCCGATTTGGCGGACACGCCCCACTTCCACGCCGGCAATTTCAACCGACGCGCCTGGTTTGAGCCCCGACGCAGAGGTGAACTCCGCCTCAACCGGATAATTGTGTCCGCCGATCACTTCCAACTTCCCCAACTTGATAGACAGATAGCCGAGACAGGCGACCCCGACGAGCACAAAGATTCCCACCATCAATTCCAGCTTTGCACGTTCCATAACGTCTCCTATCAGAGGGATGCGGTCGGCAACCCCTTCGGCGTGACGGCCCCCGCGACAAAAATAAACTCCCGAATCTCGGCGTCCGTCGTCTTGACGAATTCATACGATGGCGCCATCTCGGCAATCCGTCCATTCCTGAGCATCGCCACATAATCGGAGATCCCGAAGATCTCGGGGATCTCGTGACTGACCATGACAGCGGTAAACTTGAATTGTTGCTGCATCGCCACGATCAGATCATGAATGGCTTTCGCCATCAACGGATCGAGCCCCGTCGTCGGCTCGTCGAACAGAATGATCTCCGGCTCCATCACCAGGGCGCGTGCCAACCCGGCGCGTTTGCGCATGCCGCCGCTCAGTTCGGCGGGAAACTTATGGCCCATGCCCTTCAGGCCCACCTGCTCGAGCTTTTCCTCAACCCGCCGGGTGACGATGTCGCCCTTCAAGCGCAGCTTCTCCCGTAAGGGGAAGGCGACATTTTCAAACACCGTCATCGAGTCGAACAACGCTGCCCCCTGGAACAACATGGCAAATTTCTTCCGCACCTCGTTGAGGGCCTGCCCCTTGAGTCGCGCAATGTTCGTGTCATCGATCCAGACCTCGCCACGATCCGGCTGCATCAGGCCGATAATATGCTTCAGCAGGACACTCTTGCCTTCGCCGCTTCGCCCGATAATCGTCGTGAGTTTGCCTGTGGGGATGGTCAGGTCCACGCCTCGTAGCACTGGCTGCCCGCCCAAAGTCTTTTCGACGCCGACCAGTTTAATCATGGATCCTCGTGCATGCTACATCTGCCCCCTGCCGTCGCAGTCGCCTCATGCGCGTCACATGCTACGGCGTTAGAGCAGCACCGACGTCAGAAAATAATCCCACACCAGAATCAGGACGGCCGACAGCACCACCGCTTCGGTCGTCGCCGTCCCCAATCCCTCGGCACTATGTTTGGTGTGAAAACCTTTGTAACAACAAACCCAACTGATCAGCAGGCCGAAGCTGATGGATTTCAAAATACCGCCGTAGACATCCTTCCACTCGACGGCCGACTCAATCGAACTCCAGTAGGCGCCTTCATTACCATTCAACAACTGCACGCCGACGACATACCCGCCATAAATCCCGACGACGTCAAAGAGCGCAACCAGAAGCGGTACGGCGATGAGACTGGCGACGAGCTTGGGGCCAATCAAATATTGCAGCGGGTTGATCGCCATCGTGTCCAAGGCATCGATCTGTTCCGTAATCCGCATGATCCCGATTTCCGCCGTCATGGCGGACCCAGCCCGGGCCGTCACCATCAAGGCCGCCAGAACCGGTCCCAATTCCCGGATGATGCTGAGCGCCACAGCAGAACCGAGCACTGCTTCAGAACCGAATTTTCGTAGAGTGTAATGTCCCTGCAGCGCCAGGACCATGCCAGTGAAAACAGCGGTGAGGACGACCACAAACGTAGACTTATAGCCGATGAAATTCAGCTGCTTGACGATTTGGTAGACCCGGAATGGCGGACGCGTCAACCAGGCAAAGGAAGACAGGACAAATAACATCATCCGTCCCATCTGCTCTGTCAGATCGATCGTATATCGCCCGATACGAGCAATGCCTTCCATGCCACGCTCTCCTCTCGTCCACCTACCCGACTCAGCCGTCGAACCACGTTGAGCCTGATTAGGCCAGTCCCTCACGCAGCGCCTGGTCGGCGCAGGCGCTGAATACCGCCGTCAGCTGTGTTCCGGCGACGCGGCTTTGCACACGAAGTCGATTGAGTCCGATCAAACTCGTCGGGTGAGCCAGGCACGCAGCGACACCCTTCACCCACCCAGATGGCCTGAGAAACAGGTTGAAGTCAAGCGGAAGGCTTTCATCGACAAGATCCGATGCCGTACGAATAATGACAAAAGGAATCTCGTGCTCCGAGGCCACGGCCCCCAACGCCGCGCTCTCCATGTCGAGTCCGATCCCTCCCACGCGAGCGGCAACCTCCCGTTTCTCTTCCGCGCGGCAAAGAACTCGTGGAACCGTCACAAACCGGCCGGACTGCACGGACACACGCTGTTCCTGCACAGCCCGCCGCACCCAGTCGACCAATACCGGCGCGCAGGGAATCGGTCGTCCGACCTCTCTGCCATCTTCCATTGTCACCTGCGTGCCGATCAACACCTGACCGATCTCCGCCGGACCCAACGCACAAGCAAACCCGGTCGACCACACAGCGGCAAATGACCGTTCCGCAAGCATCCGCCTAGCCGTTGTAGCGGCCCGTTCTGGGCCGACACCCATCGGAATGACCCACCACTCAACCGGCCCCTGCTGCGCGACGACGCAACGAATCCCCCCGACGGTCTGCACCTCGCTCGCGGCAAACGCCTGACGCACGGCAGCCAACTCCCACCGGGTTGCCACGAACACTCCGATCGCGGTCACGATGACTCCCGAGGAACAATGAGAGGAAGAACTGAACTGGGTGAACACCCACGGTCAGCGTGGCGATCGGAACTGTCCTGATTGATAGGCCTGCAGACGCAATTCATCGGCTCTCGTCGTTCCACGAGCCTTGAGATTGCGGTACATAGCCAGCGCCCAGAGGGGGAAGTACTGGCAATACCAATGATAACGAAGGTAGAACACGCGTGGGAAACCGGTTCCGGTATGGCGTACCTCTTCCCATGACCCATCCTTCCGCTGATTCCGAATGAGGTAATGGATCCCCCTGGCCAGACTGAAGGAGTCCGTCACTCCGCCTGCCATCAAGGCCAACAGCGCCCAGGCTGTTTGCGACGGCGTGCTGTCACCGCGACCGCTCTGCGAGACATCTCCGTACGACAGGCATGACTCACCCCACCCGCCGTCGGGGTTCTGTTTGGACTCGACCCAACTGACCGCCCGGCGGATATAGGGTGACGAAAGATCCTCTCCAATGGCCCGCAGGCCGGAAAGGACCGACCAGGTCCCATAAATGTAGTTTACGCCCCAACGGCCATACCAACTGCCATCGTGCTCCTGATCATTTTTCACAAACGTCAGCGCAGAGGCGACGGCAGGATGGGTCCAGTCATATCCCAACGTCGCCAGCATCTCCAGGCACCGCCCGGCAAGGTCGGCTGTGCTGGGGTCAAGCAGCGCGCGATGGTCGGCGAACGGGATGTAGTTGAACACAATCCGATTATTATCGACGTCGTAGGCGCCCCACCCCCCGTCTGAGCCTTGCATCGACGTCACCCAGCGACACCCACGGCGAATCGCCAGGCGTTGTTGAGCCTCATCGGGCAGATGCACCTTCGCCAAGGCCATGAGCACCACCGCTGAATCGTCGACATCGGGGAACAGTTCGTTCTCGAATTGAAAATACCATCCGCCCGGTTCGGCTCCGGGAGAGGAGATAATCCAATCGCCGACGGTCTTGGTCTGTTTGGACAATAACCACGACGACGCCTTCTGCAGCGCCGGATGATCCTCCGGCATACCGGCCTCGATCAGGGCATTGATGAGCAAGGCGGTGTCCCAGATTGGAGAGTGGCACGGTTGCAAATGCATGGCATCGACACATTGGCCGTTATCCTGCACCGTGTCGTGTATTTCCAGCTCCTCAATCTCCCGCATCGCCTTGACCAGAAGAGGGTCGTCGTTCTTATATCCAAGGCAATGCAACGCCATCACGGAGTTGGCCATGGCGGGATAAATCGCGCCGAGGCCTCCGCTGCCCTTCATGTGGTCGAGCATCCAATGCTCAGCGCACTTGAGCGCCTTCTGTCGAACCCACTCAACGGGCGAGCGATCATAGATCTTAAGCAGCGCATCGAGATTGATGAAAAAGTTTCTCGCTGTGAACCATGTCCGGTCCTTTTTCAACGGAGGCACGGTGCCGTAGTCGATCTCTGCCGGCGGTTGTGTATATAGCTCGTCGATCCCCTGCTCGCTGGGAACATGACACAACGGCCGCTTGGCAAAAATGATCAAAAGCGGAATCAGCACTGCGCGCGACCAATAGGAAATCGCGTAGATGCTGAAATAGAACCGCTTCGGCAACAGCATGATTTCCGGAGGCATACTGGGGACGCCGCGCCAGTCATACTGACCGAACAGGGCAAGCGCGATTTTCGTGAAGACATTCGCCGCCACCACGCCACCCTTCTCCAGGATGCAGGTGCGGGCGTTCACCATGAAGGGCTCGTCGGCAGACACACCGGACAGCTTCAACGCAAAGTAGGCCTTCACCGAGGCGCTGATCTCCGCAGGCCCCCCGTGATAAATGGGCCACCCACCGTCGGGTAACTGTGCCGATTTTAAGTACCGAACCGCTTTGCGCTCCCGCTCGGGATCGATACAGTCCAGGAAGCGGCGCAACATCAGATATTCGGACGTCAGTGTGGTATCGGCCTCCAACTCGGCCACCCAGTACCCTTCTGACGCGTCTTGTCGCGCCAGAAACCAGGCCTGGCTTTTCCGAAGCGCCTCTTCCAGCGCTTCAACCTGCCCTGTGGAGTGAGCCGGGGCCCGCTTGGCCGCACTCTCACCGGCCTGTATCGCTGGTTTGTTGGAGACGAGTCGGAGCACCGGAGCGGAGGCAAAGTCACGCGCCGCCCTAATTCGGCTCGGGACCGACACCAGCAGACTATCGGACAAACGATTGAACAAGTTCTTGAGAAGTCGCATAGCGTGATGCCGTGAATCTGAAACAGACGGGGGGATTGAGAGTCGAGATGGTTCCATTAATCAGGCAACAAACACATGAAACCGCACGATACCCGTTATCAGCATGAGCAGTTCTGTATAACAAACTGTTTCTGGGCAGTCAAGGCAACCGACCCGTACCAGGGCACCAGGACAGCCTTCCCAAGCCCTCGGCCGGTGCCATACGGACCCATCCTCCGCCCGAATTACGCCGGCTGAAGATCGCCGAGCTTAACCGAAATCAGCGTCGACACCCCGGGCTCTTCCATCGTGACCCCGAACAGCGAATCAGCCATCGCCATCGTCCGCTTGTTGTGCGTAATGACCATAAACTGGGCGGTCGACGACAAACTCCGCAACACGCTCGTAAAGCGTCCGATATTTTCCTCATCGAGCGGCGCATCGATTTCGTCCAAGATACAGAACGGCGTCGGGCGGATCAAGAAGCTGGCGATGAGCAACGCCATCGCGGTCAGCGTCTTCTCTCCGCCGGACAGCATGGTAATACTCTTCAGGCGCTTTCCCGGCGGCTGAGCCACGATCTCCACACCCGGCTCGCGCGCACCGTTGTCCTCCACGCCCTCTTCCAACGGCTCCTCGACCAGCTGCAACTCGGCGCGGCCCCCGGGGAAGAACTGAGAAAAGACGTCCCGGAATTTCTGCTGCAACTCGTTGAACGTCTCCACGAACATGTCCTTCGTCGTCCGGTTGATCCGCTGGATGATTTCCTTGAGGGACGCGATGGACGTCGAGAGGTCCTGCTCCTGCGTGGTGAGGAATTGATACCGCTCTTCCAGCTCACGATGCTCGTCAATGGCCGCCAGATTGATAGCGCCCATACGATCCAGGCGTTCACGGATTTTTTGAATCTGCTCCCGCAACTGCGGTGTTTCCAGAATCGAGACCGGGGCCGGCGGTGCGTCTCCCTCCGGTAGCGGCTGATCACTCGCGGGCAGGAGTAACGTGGCCGGATCGATCTGGTAGGTCCCGGCCAATGTGCTCTCAATTGTGGAGAGGTGCGCCTTCACTTCTGCTTTGCGCACTTCCGCCGTCATTCGTCGATCGTGCAACGCAGAGAGGCTCTGCCGCACTGTACTGAGGGATGCCTCCACCGCATGCAGCCCGGCCATTTCCTGCGCCTGCCGCTCCTGGGAGGCCACCAACTCGGCCTTGATTCCATCCACCTCAGCGCCCAATTCGCGACACAACGCTTCCTGCCTGGTCTGCTCCTCCCGGCTATTTTCGGTCGCCTCAACCAAGCCGGCTACCTGCTCTTCCAAATCAGCCGCGCGGCGTTGGGCCGCATCGAGTCGTTGCGTAAACCGGGCAATATCGTTCGTGGCATGGTCTCGTCTCCCGCGCATGCTCTCCAAGGACAATCGGACCTCGGTGAGGCGGTGTTGGATCGCCAGGCTTTGGCTTTCAATCACGACCAGTCGCTCTCTGATTTGCAGTAACCCGGTTTCCTGCCCGAGCTTCTCCGCCACCCATTGGCCCAACTGGGCCTGACTGGACTGAAACTCCTCCTGAAGCCGCGCCTGCTCGGCCAAGCCCCGTTGCAGCTCCTCCGCCAAGACATCCACCCGCCGGTGCAATTCTCCGCGCTGACGTTCTACGCCCGCATCGTCTTTCTGCAGCGATAACTCCAGCATCTCCGCTTCGCGGATCGCCCGACCGAGGCGCTGCTCATCTTCACGGCCGAGCCCTAAGTCGGCTGCCGCTTCCTCTCGCGCCGCCCGCGCCTGCTCAAGGGCTTGAATCGCTGCAGTCCTCCGGGCTTCCAACTCCAATACTTCCCGGCGACGTTGCAGCAAACCGCCACTGGCACTGCTGCCACCCCCGGTCATCACACCAGCGGCGTCCAGCGTCTCACCCGACAACGTGACATAGGTCGGCCCGGAGGGGGCGGCCCATTGATGCTGTTGCCACAACTGCAGGGCCACGTCCAATGATTCCACGAACACGATCCCGTCGAACAAATAGCTCAATGTCGACGCGGAGGCGCCGTCCGCGCGAATCAAATCCGTCGCGCGCCCCACCACACCCGGCTGGCCGCTCAACGCGGGCCACCACGAGGCCGATGCGTCCGTCGCCCCCTGCTCAGGGGCCCACCGCAATTGCTGCGGAAGAAACGCTCCGCGCCCCAATTCTTTGCCTTTCAAAAACTCCACCGCACGACAGGCTGCTGACGGCTCATCCACGAGCCAGCCGCGAACACGTTCCCCCAAGATCGTCTCGACGGCACGGTCCAGTCCCGGCGGAATCACCAGCCACTCGGCGAGCGCCTCGCGCACGCCATCGCATGTTTTCAACGCCGTATCCTCTTCCTCGCCCTCACGGCCATACCCCATTTCCTCACGCACGACGCCCTGAAGGGCACCCAGACGCGACTCCACACCGGCGACGTCCTCGGAAAACTTCACGATATCGCGGTCCAGGCCGGTGATTTGCCCCCCCAGCCCTTCGATCCGCTCGATCGCCGCCTGCCGTTCGGTCATGAGTTCTTGAATGCGCCCGCTGGCCTCTTCGCGCTGCGCGGCCAGCACGTCACGTTGTTGATCCAACCCCGCCACCTGCGCCACCAACTGTTCCTGCTCGCGGGAGAGTCGTTCCGCTCGAGCAGTGGTTTCCTGCTGACGGGACGTGATCTGCGTGAGGCTCTGCTCCGTATTCGCAACGAGTACGGCTAAGTTCAACACATCTTTCCGCGCACGCTCTTCTTCCGCGACCGCCGAGGAGCGATGGCCGGCCAACGATTTTGCCTCGACATCCGCCTGTTGAAATTGTGCCTCCTGCGCAGCGATGTCCCCTTCCAATTGGAGCAGCATCGCTCGAAGCGTTTCGATTTCCACCTGAGCCTGTTCGCGATCCGCAGCGAGCCGTTCCATCTCCTGCGCAGCCTGCAGACGTTGCCGCTCAAACAGTTCTGTCCGGTTCCGCTCAACCTCCGCAGCCGTCAAAGCCTGTGACTGTCGCTGTTCGGTGCCGGCCAACGTATCACGCACCCGCGCAATGGCCTCCGCCGCGTCATTCATGCGCAGCCTGATCGCTTCCTGCTCGGCATCCATGCGCGCCTGCTCGGCCACCTGTTCCGCTTCCTGCGATTCCACCTCTCGGGCTTCGTGATCGACGGACTCCAGGTCGGCATGCATGGTGCGATAGTCACGGGACAGGAGTTCAATCTCGAGACCACGGGCTTCCTGCTGCAACGTCTGATACGAACGCGCCTGGCGGGCCTGACGCTCCAGCGAATTGAGCTGTTTCTTGACCTCGGCGACAATATCGCGCACTCGCACCAGGTTCTGTTGGGTCGCGTCAAGCTTACGGAGGGCTTCGGCCTTTTGCTTTTTGTACCGGACGATTCCCGCCGTTTCCTCGATCAGTTCCCGGCGATCCTGCGGCGAAGCCTGCAGAATCTGCTCAATTCGGCCCTGCTCGATGACGGTATGTCCCTTGGACCCTGCCCTGGTTTCGATCAGGACATTTCGAATGTCCTTGAGCCGACAGGGCGTCTTGTTGATGAGATATTCACTATCCCCGTTTCGATAGAGCCGGCGGGTGATCATCAGTTCCTGATATTCGCTCAACTGGCTTGGCAGCCCGGAAATCGCATCCAGCCGCAACTCACCG
The DNA here is from genome assembly GCA_037045225.1 of Nitrospira sp. Taxonomy (NCBI): domain Bacteria; kingdom Pseudomonadati; phylum Nitrospirota; class Nitrospiria; order Nitrospirales; family Nitrospiraceae; genus Nitrospira; species Nitrospira sp. The sequence continues at coordinate 2,655,866 of JBAOHZ010000009.1, read as the reverse complement.
AGCCCGCCGATGACCAGCGAGACCTCCACCAACCCCAACGGCTTGCGCACTTCCGTACCGTTGAAGATGACGTCTTCCATCTTCTCGCTCCGAAGCGTTTTGGTACTTTGCTCGCCCAGCACCCAGAGGATGGAATCGACGACGTTACTCTTGCCGCTCCCGTTCGGACCCACGATGGCCGTGATGCCTTTCGGGAATTGGATTTTCGCCTCCGCGAACGACTTGAAGCCGAGCATTTCCAATGACTTCAGATACACCGGCGACCTCCAGAGCAAGAAGGTTGAGATGGGACGGAGTATGGGGAATAAACCGGAAAATCTTCTATCACAGCGATAGAATCAATGCAAAGAAAAACCCCTGATATGGGGGAAGATTGGTGCCACTCCCCCAACATATGGAGGAGCGGCAAAAACAGTGGAAGGAAGCGTAGCCGGCGCCAGGCAGCGCTAGTTCGCCGAGGCCGACGCGCGTGAAGCCGATTCGATCGTGACCAGTTCTTTGGGAAGGAGAAACTCGACGTCTTCTTCGATGACCGTCAGCTCCTCGACCTCCTCGGAAGAACCAAGGCGTTTCAGGTAGGCCACCACTTCGGTGACCAGGACCTCAGGAGCAGAAGCCCCGGCAGACAGCCCCACACTCTTGGCATCTTTCAGCCAGTCCGGATTGATATCCGAGGCCGCATCGATGAGATAGGACGGAATGCCGCAATGCTCGCCCAATTCGCGAAGTCGATTCGAATTCGAGCTGTTCGGGGACCCGATCACGAGGATCACATCGACCAGCTTCGACAACGACTTAACCGCGTTCTGGCGGTTTTGGGTCGCGTAACAGATATCTTCCTGATGCGGCCCTTTGATATTCGGGAACCGCTGGTGCAACGCCTCGACGATGTCGCGACATTCATCGACACTCAGCGTGGTCTGGGTCACGTAGGACAGATTCTGCGTCTTCTCGACGTGAAGCCGTTCCACATCCTGGACGGAAGACACCAGGTGAAACTTATCCGGGATCTGGCCCAACGTCCCGATGACCTCTGGATGTCCCGCATGGCCGATGAGAATCAACTCATACCCTTGCGTATAGTCGCGATTCACTTCGTTATGAACCTTGATCACCAGCGGACAGGTGGCATCAATGACATGCAAGCGGCGGCTCTGCGCCTCTTCCCAGACCGACTTCGCCACACCATGGGCGCTGAAGATCACCACCGATCCTTCGGGCACTTCGTTCAGCTCTTCCACGAATACGGCACCCTTATGCCGGAGCGAGTTCACCACGTGCCGGCTATGGACGATCTCGTGACGCACATAAATCGGCGCCCCATATTTCTTGAGTGACAGATCAACAATGTCTATGGCGCGGTCGACACCCGCGCAGAATCCACGAGGATTGGCTAAATATATCTTCATATTCCGTTTCCCTCTCACGCTCATGTAGGGCGGTTCGGCCTGTCGGGAAAGCGCGTAGTCGCACTGAACGGCCACCTTACGTCAGACCCGCCCTTGTCGTCAACCGGATCATCCACCCCGTCCCTGAACAAAAGCAGTTGAGGCCGCTGAACCATTGTGGGAGAATCTCGCCATGTCTCTCCCCGCAGCGACCCACAAAAAGATTTTGATCGTCGAAGATGAGCAAGATATTCTCCAACTCGTCAAGCTATACCTCGAGAAGGAAGGATTTCGCACGGCCACTGCGATGACCGGCACAGAGGGACTCCGTCAGGTCAAGGCCGAACATCCCGACCTGATCATTCTCGACCTCATGTTGCCCGAACTGGACGGGCTTGAAGTCTGTAAACGCATCCGGCTGAACCAGGAGACCGCGCTGCTCCCCATTCTCATGCTGACCGCCAAGGCGGAAGAATCCGACACGGTGATCGGGCTTGAGCTGGGCGCCGACGACTACGTCACCAAACCCTTCAGCCCCAAGGCACTGGTGGCGCGCGTTAAGGCGCTGCTCCGACGACTGGACCGGAACGCGAATACCCCCCACACGCAATATCACTACGGTCCATTGACAGTGGATCTCTCCCGGCATGAGGTCCGGCTCGAAGGACAAGAAGTCCTCCTCACGGCCAAAGAGTTTGGCCTGCTGGAACACCTGCTGCGCAACATCGGGCGAGTCCTGACGCGAGATGTGTTGCTGAGTGCCGTCTGGGGGTACGACTACTACGGCACCACCCGCACCGTCGATGTCCACGTGCGCCGCCTCAAACAGAAACTTCCACTCTTGGACGACGCCATCATTTCGATCAAATCACTCGGATACAAACTACGGGAATCCGACGTACCGGCATGAACCTCGGCATCCGGTGGAAAGTGGCCCTGGGCACCCTCGCCGCCGTGTTCGTCGGCCTGGCCGTCGCAGGGTGGCTGGTCATCCGCTCGGTGGAGCAGACCGAACTCAGCCGCATGGCGGAGACGCTGGAGACCAGCAGCGGCTTGGCGGCGATGACACTCAGACCCCTGTTTGATCAGTCTGGATCGACCAGCCAAATCGCCCTGCTCCACGCTACCGTCCGTGCACTAAGCCAACAGGCCCACCTTCGTATTACCGTGATCCGGAAAGACGGCACCGTGTTATCCGACAGCGCAGTCCCTGCCGAAGGGCTGACTCACGTTGAAAACCACCTCTCCCGCCCCGAAGTGGCACAGGCGCTCGCCTCGGAACGTGGAATGGATATCCGCGCCAGCCAGACCACGGGGGAACGCACCTATTATGTCGCCCGTCTCCTGACGCCCGACTCGCCCGCACATCCTGACATGCCGGTTATCAGACTCGGACTTCCGCTGACCGCGATCGATGAGCGCGTACGGCACATCCAGCAAGACTTGCTGACCGCCTTTGGTGCGGCATTCCTGTTGGCCATGGCCCTCAGTCTGTGGGTGTCGCGCAATCTCACGAGGCCGCTCTCTGAAATGGCCGCCGCCGCCCGCCAGCTGGCCGGCGGGACGCCCGGCGTCCGCCTGCTGGTCTCCTCGACGGATGAAGTCGGCCTGCTCGCGGAGACCCTCAACCAGATGACCGACCAGCTGGAGACCAAAATCAAGGAAGTATCGGACGACCGCGCACAACTGTTGGCCATGCTCATCGCCATGGTCGAAGGCGTGATGGTGCTGGATTATCGCGGCACGGTCGTCCAGGTGAATCCGGCGCTGGAACGGATGTTCTCTCTGGGACTGACGGAATCACGGGGCCGACACTATGCCGAACTCATCCGGCACGAAGGACTGACCGCGATCGTCTCCTTCGTGCTGCAGACCCGCTCCGGCCAAGGCGGCGAAATGACCCTCTCGCCCAGCGGACGATGCCTGCGAGTCGAAGCATCGATTGCCGGAGGTCACCGCGAGCAAGAAGCCTGCGCCGTGTTTGTGTTTCATGACATTACTGAGCTGCGTAGGCTGGAGAACATCCGCAAAGATTTCGTCGCTAACGTCTCACACGAACTGCGCACGCCGTTGACCTCCATCAAGGGCTATGTCGAGGCGCTGCTGGATGGAGGCAAAGACGAGCCGACGACGGCGACGGCCTTCCTGGAAATCATCATGCGCCAGAGCAACCGGCTCAATCTGATCCTGGATGACCTCCTCCAGTTGTCCCAAATCGAGTCCGGGCAGGTACTCTTCCGCCATGAGCCGGTGGACTTACGCGCATTATTGGAACGGACGGTGGCGGTCATCAAACCATTGGCAGACAAGAAACATCACACGATCGAGCTGTCACTCACGGACGAGTATGGGGTGATTACGGGTGATGAGGAACGGCTCGCCCAGGTGTTCATCAATCTGCTCGAAAACGCGGTAAAATACACTCCGGACCAGGGACAGATCTCCATGACGATCCGCCCCGCCGCACAGAGCCGGACAACCTCACCCCGCGCGATGATCGAGATCGTCGTCGCCGACTCCGGCATCGGGATTCCTGAAGCGGACCGACCGCGAGTGTTTGAGCGATTCTACCGAGTGGACAAAGCCCGCTCGCGCGAACTGGGCGGCACGGGACTCGGCCTCGCCATCGTGAAGCACATCGTCGAAGCCCACGGCGGACAGGTCTGGGTGGAAGGCAATAGGCCCAGGGGCAGCAGGTTCATGGTCCACCTCCCCCTCCTTGCGCAGGAATCAACTACTGGAGTTTCGACAGCAATAGGTAGCAGATAGTCGAGAGCAACGCCGCACCCGGCAAGGTAAAAAGCCAGGCCGATAGGATCCGCCTGGTCACGCCCCAGCGCACGGCCGAGAGCCGCTTGACCGCCCCGACACCCATGACGGTGGAGGTGATCGTGTGGGTCGTGCTGACCGGCAAACCGATATGAGCCGTCGCCAGCAGCACAATCGCCGCCCCGGTTTCAGCGGCGAACCCATGGACAGGCTCCAGTTTGACGATCCGCATGCCCAGGGTTCGTACGATTCGCCACCCGCCCACCGCCGTGCCGAGCCCCATCGCCAGGGCGCACGAGCCAATGACCCAGGTCGGCACCTCAGCCGTCGGAATCGCTCCAGCCGAGACTAGCGCGAGGGTGATGATGCCCATGGCTTTCTGCGCGTCGTTCGCCCCATGACTGAATGCCATAAAGCTGGCGGAAACTAACTGCATCCGTGAGAACAGCCGCAAGGCCAAGGCGCGCGGCACCCGAAAAAACATCCAACTCAGGGCGACCATCAACACCAGCCCGATGGCGAACCCAAAAAACGGCGACAACACCATTGCTTCAAGTACCGAGCGCAGACCCGAGAACTTGACGGCTGCCGTGCCTCCGTGGGTGAGCGCGGCACCGACCAACCCCCCGATGAGCGCATGCGACGAGCTGGTCGGAAGCCCCAGCAGCAGGGTCACAAAATTCCAGATGATCGCCCCGGCCAAGGCCGAGGCCACGACCGCCTGAGTCACCGACTGTGGATCGACAATCCCAGTCCCGACCATCTTGGCCACAGCGGTCGACATGAAGGCGCCGGCGACATTGAGCACACCGGCCACCAGCACCGCCGTGGATGGACTCACCACGCGAGTGGAGACCACGGTCGCAATGGCATTTGCGCTGTCGTGCCAGCCGTTTGAAAAATCAAACAGCAGCGCCAAGACCACGACCACCAACAACAGCCCGCTCAGTTCAACCATGAATGCCGCTTCCTACCCTTGAAGATAATGTGGATTGGTGTCGCAAGAGGCGCAGGAGGCGCTCACGTGTGCTTGAGGGCGATGCGCTCAAGAATGTTGGCGACATCTTCGCAACGATCCGTCCCTGCTTCGAAGTTTTCGTAGATCTCTTTCCATTTGATCACGACAATCGGGTCAGTTTCTTTCTCGAACAGCAGAGAAATCGCATCACGAGAAATGCGGTCGGCTTCATTCTCCAGACTATTGACCCGAACGCTGCATTCCGTGACCGCCTGGTGCGACTTGCCCAACAAGTCCACCGTCGCGCCGACTTCCACTGCCGCCTGATACAACACATTCGCCAGCCGGATCGCCGACTCCGTGGGAGCCGTCACCTTATAAAGGACAAATCGGTCGGCGATGGCCTCAACCACATCCAAAATATCGTCGAGGGCACTCGCCAGATCATGAATATCCTCTCGATCGATGGGCGTGATAAATGTCTGATTGAGCTTCCTGGCAATGTCGTGGGTAATGCCATCTCCGATGTGCTCGACGTCCTTAATGCGCTTCGCCTTCTCGACGGGATTGCGAAAATCCTCCGTCATGTCTTTCAACAGACGGCTCCCCTCAATCATGTTGTGCGCCGCATTCTTGAACAAATCGAAAAAGGCTTCTTCTCGAGGAATGAGACCAAACATAACGTCCTTTCTAGCCGCGAGGGGTTACCACCGTACCACTCCTGTGGCCCAGGTTAAGCCCCCGCCAAATGCGCCCAACAACACCAGATCCCCTGCCTTGAGTCGCTGCGCTCGCACCGCGTGGTCGAGCGCGATCGGCAGGGAGGCCGACGATGTATTCCCAAACTGTTCAATCACCGAGTAGACCGCCTCCTGCGAGAGGCCGAGACGACGACGCAATTGCTCCAAAATCCGCGCATTGGCCTGATGGGCGATCACCCTTGTCACATCGCCGGCCGCAAGCCCGAACTCCTTCAAGATGTCGAGGATTGCTTGCTCCAAGCAACGCACCGCGGAGCGGAACACGGCGCTCCCTCGCATCCGCAACACGTGTTCGTTCGCACGGAGGGTCTCCACTCCGCCGGGCTTTCGCGAACCACCGGCCGGAATCGTGATCAGACCATGGCCCGAGCCGTCGGCGTAGAGTCGCACACCGAGGATACCCGGAGCATCCGGCCGGGCCGAGGCATCCTCCACGACCAACACCGCACCGGCACCATCGCCGAACAGCATGGCCGTGTCCTTGTCTCTTAGATCGAGAACCCGTGATTTCACTTCAGCGGCGATGACGAGACAGGAGCGAATCTGCCCGCTCCGAATCATGACATCCGCCATCGATAATCCGTAGAGAAACCCCGAGCAGGACGCCGACAAGTCGAATGCCATCACCGGCCTCGCACCCAAGGCACGCTGAACATGGCAAGCCGTGGAAGGAAATGCACTGTCGGGTGAAGTCGTTGAGACGAGAATTGCGTCGACGGACGCCGATGTGACCCCAGCAGCCTCGCAAGCGCGCTGCCCGGCCACCACCGCCAGGTCTGAAGAGGCTTGGCTCTGCGCGACCCAATGCCTGGTCCGAATCCCGGTTAACGCCACAATCTGACCCGGATCCAAGCCAAGCGGGGCCGCCACCTCCTCGTTGTCCACAACCCGGGAGGGCACGTACGAACCGGTTCCGACAATACGACTGCGCTTCACGGGGTTCCCACTCAACACACCCTTGGAGAAGGCCTGTAACAAGACCCTCGACAACCTTAAGGGGTGCGGCGAGATTATAGGTCCGGGACTAAAAGGGGTCAACCTCCGGAGTCCGAATTCGTTGCATTTCGTTTCCTGATCTGCTAGAAAAATTGTATAGTTAGGGTTGCTTCCATATTCTCGACAATTTACCGAAGGAGTTGCTGGATGCACAGCCATTCAAGGGATTGGTGCGTCACTCTCGCCTTGGTGGTGGGGGTGTTGTGGTTTGCGAGTGGATGCTCGAGCAAACCCAAAACGACCGCCGACGCCAAACCCGTGAGCGGCACGGATGAACAAATCTTCTTAGGCGACACGATCGAAAAGAACTACGACCCCAACGTGATCATGAAACGGGGCGAAGCATTTTTCGAGAAGGAAGAGTTTGCAGAGGCCATCGTCGAATACCAGCATTTCTTGGAGTTGCATCGGGTCCATCCATTAGCGGTCTATGCCCAACTCCGTCTCGCTGAAAGCCACCTCCGAATGGGCAAATCGATCGACCGCGACCCGGATCCGATTCAGAAGGCTATCGCGGCATTCGAAAAACTACGAAAAGACTTCCCCGGCAGCAAGTACGAGGCCCAGGCGCTCCAACGCATCGCCGATTGCCACGACTGGCTCGCGCAGACGCATCTATTTGTCGGGCAATTCTACTATCGTCGGGCGTCCTATCTCGCGGCCGCGCATCGATTCGATCAGATCATGAAAGACTATCCGGACAAGAAGGTCGCCCCGGAGGCCCTGTACTACCTGGCCATGACCTACCAGGAACTTGGCGCTGACGATTGGGCAACGGAAAAATTACAGCTACTAGCCGAAAAGTATCCGAACAGCGAACTTGTCGGGGATGGGCGTCGATTGTTGGCCAAGTTGGAGAAGAAATCGCCGCCCCCTGCGCCGACCGTCGTGGCCAAGACCGACGCACCGGTTCCGCAGAATCAGTCGTCGACGCCACTACTTGCGACCTCGGTGCCATCGTCGAGCTTTACCCCCTCTGCCTCACCAAGCATCCCCAACCTAAAGAGTTCGCCGACGATGTCCCTTGGTCAACCCTTCGTCTCCTGCCGACTCGGCGCCTGGTGCTGATAGGCGACGAACCTCCCGTTCAACCACTCATTTGAGACCTGTTCACAACGGTCGCCCGCACGGTCACAGCGGGGGTTACGACGTAGCCAATAGACTCTCGTACATCCGTGGCCATCTCTGTGACGATGTGGTGTCCACGTCCTGCGAGAACACCGCCGGCGGAGCTCGCAACGGGTGTCAGCGTAGGTGCAAGGCCTCGAGCAACAGATCGTTGACCGACGCCTTGAGGCGCGTTTTCGCGGCAGGGAGAAAGTGTTCGGCCGTCGTGCGCCCTTGAAGAACCTCGAAATAAGACTGGACCACATCTTGATACCGGCGGAGAAGCCTGAAGCCAAGGCGCGGAAAGGCATAGATGACACGAGCGATTCTCGCCGTGACTCTGAAGTCGGGCAGGACATGACGCTCCAACGATGCCTCGTAGGCGCCGAGCGACTCGTGGTGGGCCTGTAGGTTTCCCAGAATCGCCTGCGCCGCAAGTTGCCCGGAGCGGACGGCGTAATAAATGCCCTCGCCAAACAGCGGATCGACCAAATGCCCCGCATCACCCACCAATACTGCGCGACCGTTCACGAACTGCGAACCAGCCGCATGCCCCTGTCCACGCTCAGATTCTGAATAGACAGGAATCGGATGCCCCACAGGACGCGGCACCGTCCGGCCTGACAACCCATGTTCTGCGCTGACAAAACGATCAAAGGTCGTGCGCAAACTCGTCGCCTTGCGACAGAACTCTCCCACCCCTACCGACACGCCATTTCCCTTAGGGAAGATCCATCCGTATCCTTGACGAGCCGCACCCACATCAACCAGGATCGTTGTGGCGCCAGGATAGTGTCCGTTCTTTCCAAGCAAGACCTCACTTTCCAGCGCCGGCGCGCGAAAGAGGGAGCGGTTCGGGAATAACTGCCGCGCGACCAGGCTATTGGCTCCGTCTGCACCGATGACTATTTTTGCGCGATATCGACCCGCTTGAGTTACAACCTCAACGTGATCGGCATCCTGACTCATCTCAAGGACCCCCTCACCGGCCCGGATCTCGGTGCCTGCCTGAATTGCTTGCTGCACTAGGTAGTGATCGAAACGATCTCGCATAACCATGTAGGCAATGGGTTGGGGGGACTCGATGAGGAGAGGATCTTGCCCGCGGTACACAAACTGAACACTATTGACCGTCTGTTCGACGACCGAGCGGAACCCAGGGTCTAACAGCTGATCGATGCGCGCCGACAGTCCGCCGCCGCAGACCTTGTACCGGGGATGGGCCGTTTTATCGAAGCCGACTACCGCGAGACCGCCCCGACTGAGAGCCGCAGCAGCCACCGCTCCAGCCGGACCCATGCCGACAACGATCACATCGTAGGTTATGTCCGGTTCTCCAAGAGCCATGGACGGTCTTCCGATTGGGGCACCGACGGATCCAACTCGGCCTTGCCCGAGATTGGAACGCACCATGCCGCGTGAATACTATGCGAGGGGCCGACGGGGAAGGAAAGACAAGAGGTCCGAGTTATTGACCGAGATACCAACCAATCCCGTATCGTTCGAGAAAGCTTGTGATCATGGTCAGCGAATTCGCGTAGATCATCACGCCCACCACAATGAGCAGTACCCCGCTCACCGTCGACACACCCCAAAGATACGCGCGCACTTCTTTAAAGTAACTCAGAAATCGATCGACGCCCAGCGCAGTCAGAAACAGCGGTAGGGCTAGTCCCAGTGAGTAAAACGTCAGCAACACGACACCGCTGAACATCGATTCGGTCGTACTGGCATAGAGCAGGATTGTCCCCAGGACAGGCCCCACACAGGGCGTCCAGCCCGCCGCAAACGCAATCCCGATCAGGAACGAACCCAGAAACCCGGCTGGTCGATTCCGAAACTGATACCGGTGTTCCATTTTCAGAAAGTTCAAATTCAGGATACCCAGGAGATAGAGGCCGAAAATGATGACGACAATGCCTCCGAACCGTCGCAGATGCTCCTGGTAGGTCATCAACGCCTGCCCTAACAGACTGGCCGACGCGCCGAATGCGATGAACACCGTCGAAAACCCTGCGATGAAGAGCAGAGAGTTCAGCACGATCGCCTTCCGAAAGCGGTTCCGTTCGGAGATATCGGTGAGCTGCTCGATCGAGAGTCCCGTGATGTAGGAAATATAGGAGGGGACGAGCGGCAGCACACAGGGCGACACGAACGAGAGCAGTCCCGCGGAAAATGCCGCCACAAATGAAATCGACTGCACTGAATCGGTCATACTTAGGATCCCTGCAACAACGATTCGACTAGGCGCTTCCCCGCAGGCGCGCTCCAGTCACGAGCCCCGGGAATCCGGTTGCGAATGATGCCCTTGCGATCGATCAGAAAGGTCATGGGCAGCTGGCGTGCGCCATACTGAAGCCCGATGCGGAAATCGGCATCGTGCAGAACAGGAAAGGTGAAGCCGACCTCTCGTTGGAAGGGGCGCGTCACGGCAGCCCCCTGCGCATCGGTTGAGACGGCCAGAATCTCAAAATCTTTACGACTAAACGTTCGATACAACCGTTCCATCGCCGGCATCTCGATTTTGCAGGGACCACACCAGGTCGCCCAAAAATTCAACAGCACAACCTTGCCACGGAATTGATCGAGCGTCACATTGAACCCTTCAGAGTCGCGCAGGAGGAAGTTCGGGGCTTCCTCATCGACCTGGGGAATGCGCTCGACAACGGGCATCGGAGCGCCTTGCGTGGAGAAGGATGCCCCTCGGGCGTCGGCAGAAAATCCTCCGCCGACCATCACCGCTGCGGCAACTATGGAGAGTACCGGCCAACGATTCATCTTCACCGTTATGACGTGGGAGGCTCTTGAGCCGGGATCGCCTGCGCGGCCTTCTCCGCAGGCTTAAGCAGGTTCGTCAGTACCTTGAGGTTGTCCAATCTGGTCCAGTCCCGAGGGCCGATCACTTTCTCGCGAAGCACTCCCTGCTGGTCGATGATATACGTCTCTGGAACGCCCATGAGTTTGTAACGCTTATCGGTCTGCCCCCAGGAATCGACCAAGACCGGGAATGTGAGATTCAGGCCTTTTACAAACGGCGGGATCTCCTTCTTCGTCGTGACCCGGTCGATGCTGACCGCAAGAATCACCAGCCCGTCCTTCTCAAAGTTTTTATACAGGACCTCCATCGAAGGCATTTCTTCTCGGCATGGTTTGCACCAGGTCGCCCAAAAGTTCAAGAACACCACTTTCCCGCGGTAGTCCGACAGCCGCAGTTGCTTGTCGTTTAAGTCAGGCAACTGAAAATCCGGCGCCTCTTTGCCCACCACCAACGGTTCGTACTTGGAACTCTGCAACCAGACCACGAGAAACATCACGCCAAGAATGGCTGCAGCGGCAATGACCACTACGCTTCGGGATGGACCGGTCCTCGGCGCGGGATTCGGGGAGCTTTGATGCGTATGGTCTGTCATGGTCTACGCGTAGGCATGCAGACCGGAGAGCAGAAAATTCACTCCCCAGAAACAAAAAATGACCATGAGAAAGCCGAAGATCGCATAGATCGCCGCTTTATGGCCTTCCCACCCCCGAGTCATGCGGGCATGGATATACGCGCCATAAATCAGCCACACGATCAACGACCAAGTTTCTTTTGGATCCCAACTCCAATACCCGCCCCATGCGTAATTCGCCCACATCGCCCCAAGGATGATCCCGAAGGCCAACAGCGGAAACCCCAACATGATCGCCTTATAGCCAAGCTCATCAATGGTTTCAAGATCGGGAAAGGCCGCATAGAAGCGGGACTGACTGTCGCGATTGACGGCCCGTTCTTTGAAAAGATACATCAAGCCCAATCCCCCCGCCATGGCGAATGCCGCGTAGCTGGTCAAGGTGACGGAGACATGGATGTAAATCCAGTAGCTGTTCAACGCGGGCACAAGCGGCTCTGCGGTTTGATAGCGATAGGGCAAGAGGGATGCGGCGCCCATGGCGATAAACCCGATGCCCACCACAAAGGCCCCCACCGCCTTGATCCGGTATCGGAACTCCAGGAGCACGTATCCCAAGATAATAGCCCAGGACACATAGGCCATCGCTTCGAACTGGTTCGACCAAGGCGCAAAGGTCCCGGAATGCTCCATTCGCTCAAATGCCCGCGTCGTCAAGGCCAGCGTGTTCAGCACCCACCCGAAGACGGTGACAAGGGTGGCCACCTGCCCCAGTTGGGTAGCCCAGGCCCCATCACGTTCCTCGAGATTCTCGATCGGGTGCCCCGCCGGAACCATCTGCATGGCAGGACGCTTCGCGAACAAATACGCCACATACAAACCTAAGGCAGCCAAATAGAGCCAGAATGTCATATCGAACAGGAACAGTGATCGCATCATACGGACCTCCGTCTATCTCTCATCACGCGCAGCGACAACCGAGTGAGACCTGTCTCAGAGCCGCTCCGCATCGATTGTCAGGATTGAGATTGGGCGTTGATTTTCTCCGTCAATTTCCTAAACTCTTTCTGGAAATCGATCTGACTCTTATGCGTGGTTCCACCAAGATGAAGCGTGACACCGGACTCGCCCGGAACGATCTTCGCCCACAGCCGTCGATGATAAATCAATGACGAGAGCGTCATCCCTACCACCAACATCGTACACCCGATCCAGACCATATTGATGCCCGGATTCCTGGCAATCTGCAGACCGGTGAACTTCTTCGGCTGATACCCGATAAATTCGAATTGGTACGCCGAGTCTTTAATCTCAAACAGGTCGGGATAGTGGTAGAACACCCACGGTGTGGACTGCACGCTACTCCGCTCATCAACCGTCAGGCGGATAGCCGGGTTGGCATGCTCGGCGGTTTTTGAGAACACTTTCTTTTCGGTCGAATTAAAGGCAAAATCCGCCACAAAATCCGTCATCTTCATCTTCAACGGAAGACCCTCGACGGCCTTTTCCTTGTTCCACTCCAGGTCTACCGTGGCGATAATCTTGTCGCTGCCCTTCTCCTTGATGTTGATTCGCGCGGCTTCAATTTGATCCCAGGCGTCGCCATAGCTGGATTGGTAGAACCAAATTCCCTTATAGACCAGTGGATCATTCACCGTGATCGTCTTGGTCGTGGCAGGAACCCCCTGATCGATTACGGTCAACGTGCTGTTATAGGATTTGACCGATCCGTTCTCGTGGTAATCGATCCAGAACTTGTCGACACGAAGATCAAAATTCCCCCGCGGGATATGGTACGTCTGCCCTTCCAGGCACACCCCAAACTCTTGAAATCCATAGTAGCTCCCGAGCAGTCCCCCCAAGACGATCACCGTTGCGCTGAGATGGGCAACATGCGCCCCGACCCGGCCCATAATGCCCTTGGTCGCGTAGACCGTCACCTCGCCGGGATCGCTCTTGGCTAACACCCGATAGCCTTTTTCAGCGAAGAGTTTTACAAGTCCCTCGGCCACGGCGTCTCGCGACTGATTGAGCGAAAGGGTGGCCTGCTGCTTCATACCTTGGATGAAAGCCAACGACACGCTGACCTTATCCTGCCGCATGGACCGCCACACACTGGGAAACCGTTTATGGAAACAGGTGAGAGAATTGACGCAGAGGAGCCCCAGCAGACTGGTGAACCACCAGGTGTGGTAGACGTCGGTAAAACCCAGCCGGAGAAACCAGCGATAGGCTTCTTCTCCATACTCCTGCACATAGGTTTCCGGACGCTCACCTTGCTGAATGACCGTACCGATGGTCGCGGTCATCGCCAACACGATGAACAGAAACATTGCCAATTTAATCGAGGCAAAAAAGTCTACGACCTCGCGAGAAAACTCCTCCCAGCCGAGGCCGGAAGTGCGCGGAGACGATGCGCTCACGTCAGATGCTGCGTCGGGTTTATCGTTCATGAATCAACATACCTCGCTGCTTCGACCTGGCCGTTATACAGACCCCATCATCATACTCAAATGACGAGCTGCGTGTGGGATCCTGCGCCAATGTAGGCCGATACCACGAGGTTGGAAGTGCCGAGGCAGAGCGTTTATGAGAAAAATGTTCCAAATACGCGAAAAGTAAGCTATCTTACAAGTCGACTCGAAGGGCTGTCAAGCAAGGCACGCGCCTCCGGTGAGACTCGATCAATTCCATCTGAACGGTAGACAAAAAGCACCCGGTCAGCTACTATTGCTTTAGTTTTTTGCGGAGTTGCCTAATTCAGGCGAAGCGCAGCATCTTCCACTTTCAGCCGTCGTGCCACCTGACCTTAATCGCCGCATCCTCGAATCACTTCAATTCCAGGGGGAACAATGAGACATAACTATCTGTTCACGTCTGAGTCGGTCACCGAAGGGCACCCGGATAAGATTGCCGATCAGATCTCAGACGGAATTTTAGACGCCATTATTGCCCAAGACAAGTTGTCACGCGTCGCCTGTGAAACCATCCTGACAACCGGCATCGCCTTCGTCGCTGGAGAAATCTCCACCAAGGCCTACGTGGAGATTCCCGACATCATTCGCGAAGTCATCAAGGATGTCGGGTATACGGATGCCTCCTGGGGATTCGACTCCAATACCTGCTCGGTCCTGACCTCCATTCACCAGCAGTCCGGGGATATCGCCATGGGTGTGGATTCCGGTGGTGCTGGCGACCAGGGACTCATGTTCGGGTATGCCACCAACGAAACCACCGAACTCATGCCGATGCCGATCGTACTGGCCCATCGATTGACCAAGCGGTTGGCCGAAGTGCGCAAGAAAAAGATCCTGAAATGGGTTCGCCCCGACGGCAAATCCCAAGTCACAGTGGAATACAAGGACGGGAAGCCCTTCCGTATCGATACCATCGTCGTCTCCACGCAACACAGCCCCGATGTGACCAATAAGCAGATTGAAAGGGATTTGATGGAGCACGTCATCAAGCCCTCCATGCCGAAAGGCTTGTACCACCCGACAAGCGTGAAACACCATATCAACCCGACCGGTCGATTCGTGGTCGGCGGCCCGATGGGCGATACCGGCCTCACTGGCCGGAAGATCATTGTCGATACCTACGGCGGACATGGGAGCCACGGCGGAGGTGCCTTCTCAGGGAAAGATCCTTCGAAAGTGGATCGCTCAGCCTCGTACATGGCTCGCTACATTGCCAAGAACATCGTTGCTGCCGGACTGGCCGCAAAGTGCGAAGTCCAGCTGGCCTATGCCATCGGCGTGGCTGATCCCGTCTCCGTCTTGGTCGACACCAAGGACACCGAGAAGGTCGCACCCGAAAGCCTGGATAAACTCGTCCGGAAGCATTTCCCATTGACTCCACGTGGAATCATCGACCATCTCAAGCTCCGCCGGCCCATTTTTAAGCAGACCGCGGCCTACGGACACTTCGGTCGTAACGAACCGGGGTTCACCTGGGAAATTACCGATAAAGCCAAAGCCTTGCGCAAGGACGCAGGCCTCTAAGGTCCCGTCGCGCGTCGCACCAGCCGAGGGGGCGGGTCGCAAGCCCGCCCCTTTTTTCTGCATTCGCACATCAATTGATACTCAGACACAACACAGGAGGATGACCAGTGGACTACGATGTAAAAGACATGGGATTAGCCGACCAGGGAAAATTGAAAATCGAATGGGCGGAGGCGACGATGCCGGTGCTCCGACTCATTCGCAAACGCTTTGAGCGAGAACAGCCGCTCAAGGGCATCCGCGCCACCGCGTGCCTGCACGTGACCACCGAGACAGCCAACTTGATGAAAACCCTCAAAGCTGGTGGAGCAGATGTTCGCCTCTGCGCCTCCAATCCGTTGAGCACGCAAGACGATGTCGCCGCTGCTCTGGTGCGGCATGAAGGGATCCCGACCTTTGCCATCAAGGGAGAGGACAACAAGACATACTACCGGCACATTGAGTCGGCCATCGCCCACAAACCACATCTCTCGATGGACGACGGCGCCGATGTGGTCTCCCACCTGCACTCGAAGCGGAAAGACTTACTCCGCAACGTGATCGGCGGAACAGAGGAAACCACCACCGGCGTCATCCGCCTTCGCAGCATGGCCGAAAAGAAAGTGCTGAAGTTTCCGGTCATCTCCGTGAACGATGCGGACACAAAACACATGTTCGACAATCGGTACGGCACCGGCCAAAGCACCATGGACGGTATCGTCCGTGCCACCAATCGGTTGGTGTGCGGCTCCACACTTGTCGTTGCCGGCTACGGCTGGTGCGGCCGCGGCATCGCCACGCGCGCACGCGGAATGGGCGCGAACGTCATTGTGACTGAAATCGATCCATTGAAGGGTCTCGAGGCCGTCATGGACGGATTCCGGGTCATGCCGATGGATGAAGCAGCCCCCCTCGGCGACTTCTTCGTCACGGTCACGGGCAACTTGAAGGTCATTCGCGGCGAGCACTTTGCCGCCATGAAAGACGGGGCAATCGTCTGTAACTCCGGACACTTCAATGTTGAATTGGATATTCCTGCATTGGAAAAGCTCAGCAAGAAGAAACTCGCCGTGCGCTCGGGTGTGGACCAATACACTCTGAAGAACGGCCGACGCGTCAGCCTTCTGGGCGAGGGCCGTCTCGTAAATCTCGCCACCGCGGAAGGCCATCCTTCCAGCGTGATGGATATGAGTTTCGCGAACCAGGCCTTAGGCGCCGAATATATCGTGAAGAACTATAAGAAGCTGGAGAAGAAGGTCTATCCGGTTCCAGCCGATATCGACAAGGAAATCTCCCGGCTCAAACTCGCCGGCATGGGCGTGTCAATCGACAAGCTCACGAAAGAACAAGTGAAGTACTTGGCCTCGTGGGAAATGGGAACCTAGTACCTATCGGAGAAAGCCGGGGCCGCCAGGAGAGCGGCTCCGGCCCATCCATCAGGCAATTCTGAACGGTTGGGCAATCTCCTCAACTCACCCCGCAGGCTCGTACTACTATTCTTTGTCTGCTCTCCATGATTTTCGCACCGTCCTGCTGAATGCCTGTCCTGCGCCTTTAGCTTCAAGGCACCTCCCAACCACAAGCGATAGGAGACAGGTCCAGCCTAGTACGGACTAGCGTGAATTTACCATGGGAAGTTCTCGGGACCCCTCGGCTTCCTGCTGAATCCGTTGACGCTCGGCCTTTGACTCTTCCAACACACTGTGCAGCAGATCATCACTGAGCTGAGTTAACTGAGCCGCCGCGTCCTTCATCTCCGCATGCTCCACCGCCCGCGAGAGCACCTCAGCCTTCGTCGCGCCTTTCTTTTGCCCCAAGAAGGGCTTGATGATGAGATAGGCCACATCACGGAACGGCATGAAGCGCAAGAAGCGGCGCAGCAACTTGAAGGTCTGGATCGGATATCGGGTGAGCTTATAAATAAACAGCTTTTTTAGCCCTTCTTGGCGCACCGAATTGATCACTGCGCCTGGCAAACAGGTAGGATCGATCTCTGAGCACTTAAAATACTTGTACCAATCCTTGGCATCGGTAACTAACCCGCGCTTGATATATTCCTGCCACAACGGCGTTCCCCGATAGACACAGAGCCGGTTGAATCCAAAAGTGTCCAAGGGAAGCTTCGAAGCGAAATCGAATGTTTTCTGCATGTCCTCGACTGTCTCGTCTGGATTGCCCACGGTAAAGAAGCCGTGAACGATTTCAATCCCGGCCTTTTTGGCGTTTCGTACGGCGGTCTCCACCTCAGCCAGTGTCTGTTCCTTCTGGAGACGATCCAGGATTCTCTGGCTGCCGCTTTCAATACCAAACATCACCGTCCGGCAATGCGCCTGCGCCATAGCGGGGAACAGATGTTGTGCCACGGAGTCAACACGGCCTTCGATGCCCCACTGAATCGTGAGCTTGGCCTCGATGATCCCTTTGCAAATCGCGTCGATGCGCTTGGGTTGTAATAAGAAGTGATCATCGACGAAATAGACGGATCCATACCCGTTCGCCTCAAGATACTTCAGTTCGTCAACGACGTGTTGCGCAGTACGAGCCCGCCACTTCCCCTCATTGAATATGGGGATATCGCAGAACACACAAGGCCACGGACAGCCCCGGGATGTCTGCATGGTCGTAAACCGCTCCATCGACAGCACCGCCGGCACGTCTAACGGCATAGACTCGACAAAATCCAATTCCAAACTTTCCCGGTCCGGGAAAGGCCACTGATCCAAGTGGCGTTCCATCGTCCGGTTGGGGTTATTGATGACCTGGCCGTCTTTCGCCCAGGTGAGGCCGCCCACCGACTGCGGATCATCAAAGCGATCGAGTAAATCAAGCAACAATTGCTCCCCGTCTCCTCGACACACGAAATCGACTTCTGGGCACTGCAGTTTCACCAAGCCTGCGTTGAGACTGGCAAAGACTCCACCGAATGCTAGCTTCACGTCGGTATCAGCGGCTCGAATCTGGCGCGCAAGAATTTTTGCATACGGATAACTGGTGGTGCTGAGGAAGCTAAGACCCACCAGGGCAGGCTTCCGCCGTTTAATCTCTTCGATGATGAATTCATTCGGAGTCTCAGGATGCGCCTGATCGAACATCACACATTCATGGCCCGCCCGCTTCAATACTGACGACAACGACATAATGCCGATCGGCGGAAACCCCATGACCCGGATACGCCCATTCTTGGCTCGAGTCTTGGCCGGAAGGGCATAAAACTGGGGATCACGCACATGTATAAGAAACACCAGCATAGTAACGTCCTTTCATCGGTACAGTAAGCAGGTCCCTCGGATCGCCACTAGATCTTTGGGGGAGCAGAGGATCCACTTTCCAATTACAGCGAGACCGAATCACTCAGGCCAGTAGGGCATCGCGAGGCAGTATACAGTACCACGTCTAGAGAGAGGGAAAAAGGGAAGATTCCGACAGCGGCCAGGGAAGAGCGCAAGCATCAGCGAGATCGAGCTTTTCACTCCCGGTCTGACTTGTTCACTTTACACAAAAAGAGGACGCCGGCCCTTCGCCGGCGCCCTCTCAAGGAAAGATATCAGCCTAGCGGCCGAGCGCTGCCTTCACGGCATGGCCAATTTCGGCGGGATTCTTCACAACTCGTACACCGGCAGCTTCTAGCGCCTTCATTTTTTCCGTCGCGGTCCCCTTGCCACCTGAAATGATGGCACCCGCATGCCCCATCCGACGCCCCGGAGGAGCCGTGATCCCGGCAATGAAACTAATCACGGGCTTTTTCACGTGTTTCTTAATGTATTCGGCTGCCTTTTCTTCCGCGTCACCACCAATTTCACCGATCATCACCACAGCCTGAGTTTCTGCATCGTTCTCGAACAGGGGCAACACGTCCACAAACCCTGTGCCGTTGACGGGATCCCCGCCGATGCCGACACAAGTCGTTTCGCCGAGACCCAAGGTCGAAAGCTGGTGGACCGCTTCATAGGTCAAGGTGCCGCTGCGCGAAACGACGCCGACGACGCCCCGTTTATGAATAAAACCTGGCATGATACCGATCTTGGCTTCGTCGACTGTGATGACGCCTGGGCAGTTCGGGCCGATCAATCGGACATCTCGGCCATGCAGCGCGCGTTTCACCTTCACCATGTCGTTGACGGGAATACCTTCCGTAATGCAGATGATCAGTTTGACACCTGCATCGGCGGCTTCCAGGATCGCATCTGCACAAAACGGCGGCGGCACAAAAATCAGAGAGGTGTCGCAGTCGGTCTTCCTGACGGCATCGGCCACGGTATTGAATACGGGGATGCCCTCAACTTCCTGTCCGGCCTTCCCCGGCGTTACTCCAGCGACCATCTTCGTGCCGTACGCTTTGCATTGCGTTGCGTGGAAGGATCCTTCCTTCCCCGTGATCCCTTGCACTACCACTCGCGTATTCTTATTGACGAGAATGCTCACGGTCTTCTCCTTTACGCCGCCTTGCCGGTCAGCTTCACGATTTTCTGCGCCGCTTCCCACAGATCGTTGGCCACCTCCAACTTGAGACCAGACTCCGCCAACAGTGTGCGGCCTTCATCTGCATTTGTCCCCTGGAGGCGCACCACTAACGGCACTGCGATCTTCACTTCTTTGGCCGCCTCGATCACTCCATGCGCAATTCGCTCACAGCGCACAATGCCGCCGAAAATATTGATAAAGATGCCTTTGACGTTCGGATCTTTGAGCAGGATACGGAAACCGGCCGCCACAGTCTCTTTCGTCGCGCCGCCGCCCACATCGAGAAAGTTGGCCGGCTCACTGCCCGCCAGCTTGATTACATCCATCGTCGCCATAGCGAGGCCTGCACCATTGACCATGCAACCAATGTTGCCGTCAAGCTTCACATAATTCAGATTGTTCGCGCCAGCTTCGATTTCCAACGGCTCTTCTTCGCTGAGATCGCGCATTTGCTGAATATCAGCGTGCTTAAACAGCGCGTTATCATCAAAGGAGACTTTGCCGTCGAGCGCAACAATCGTCTTTTCTTTGGTGATGATGAGCGGATTGATCTCTACCATCGCCGCGTGCTTTTCCATGAACAACCGATAGAGATTGCCCATCATCTGGATAAAGGGATTCATGACCGCCGGCTCAATGGCATTGAGACCGAGAGCGAAGGCCACGTTGCGCCCGTTGTAGCCCTGGAATCCCACGGCGGGATCAATCAATTCCTTGATAATTTTCTCAGGAGTCTTGTCCGCGACTTCTTCGATTTCCATGCCCCCTTCGGTGCTGGCAATAAATACAGGCCACCCGGAATCGCGGTCCACTAGAATGCTCAAATACAGTTCCTTACTGATGTTTGCGCCTTCTTCGAGAAGAAGCCGGTGGACCTGGCGGCCCTTGGGACCCGTCTGATGTGTTACCAGCGTCTTGCCGATCAACTCCTTGGCCAAGCCCGCCACCGCCGCCTTATCCTTGGTAATCTTGACGCCGCCAGCTTTGCCGCGACCGCCCGCATGAATCTGAGCTTTCACCACGAAGACCGGCGTATTGAGTTCACTGGCCCAGGCAGTTGCACCTTCGGGTGAGGTAATTTCCTTTCCCCGCGGCACCGGCACCCCGAACTGTGCGAACAACTGTTTGGCCTGAAATTCATGAACGTTCATCGTAACCTCTAGAGCTATTGGCTGATGGCTAATGGCGCATGGCTCAGGACTGTCCGCAGTTCGGCTTTCAGCCGGACGCGATCAGCTAGAAGCCAATGGCGCTCTATTCCTTACGTGTATAGGCAGGGAGAATCATCGGAGAGATGACCCCGTTGGAACTGCCGTGTTGCTTCGCCTCCGCCCTGAATCGCTGCAAATGTTGGAGCGAGAGTTTCCCTTGTTGCATGGATCCAGCGCGCGAGGCCGCCGTCAAACCTGACCGCTTCCCAAATACCATCAGATCGAGCAACGAATTCCCCATCAATCGATTCCGTCCATGCAACCCTCCGGAAGCCTCGCCGGCGACGAAGAGATTCTTGACGTTGGTTTCTGAGTTTGCGTCGATCTTTACGCCACCGTTTTGGTAATGCAATGTCGGATAGATGAGGACGGGATCCTTGCTGATATCGATGCCGAATCGCTCAAACTGCATCATCATGGCGGGAAAGTGCTTTTCTACCGTCCCCGGCCCATGCTCTGCATCAAGCAAAGGCGTATCCAGCCAGACACCGATGCGGCCAGACATGGTGCGAATACCACGGCCCTCTTCACACTCACGAATAATCGAAGAGGAGACCACATCGCGCGTATCCAGCTCATTCACAAACCGCTCCCCCTTGGCGTTGACCAGATGGCCGCCCTCTGACCTGATGCCTTCCGTGACCAAGGCACCGATCAATTGCTCTGGATAGACCGCACCGGAGGGGTGATATTGGAACGTATCGATGTGATCGAGCTTCGCTCCCATTCGATAGGAGAGGCATAAACCATCGCCGGTTGCACCATAATGGTTGCTCGTGGGAAATCCCTGAATATGGAGCCGTCCAATACCACCGGTCGCAAGAATCACGGACTTGGCAGCCACCACGACCTGCCGGTGATTGTCGAGATCCTTAAAGATGGCCCCAGTGCACTGTCCACTGTCATCGCTCAACAACTCCACGGCGGCACAGAATTCAAGCAGCTGGATCTTCTGATTCAGCACTTCATCTTTGAGGACACGCATGATCTCAAGACCCGTGTAGTCTGAGCAGGTCAAAAGCCGCGGCTTTGAACTCCCGCCACCCTTTTTGACGTGCAGATTACCATCGGCTTGTCGATCAAACAGTACGCCCAGTTCAATTAACCACTTCGCAATGGACGGCCCATCTTCGACCATGACTTTCAGCAACTCATGGTCGTTCTGCATGTGGCCGCCCTTTAGGGTGTCCAAAAAATGAGTGACCGGGGAATCTTCCGGGGCAACGGAAATTTGCATCCCTCCCTGGGCCATCACGCTATTCGAATCACCGAGTCGTAGCTTCGTCGCCAGAATGACCTTCGCGCCTGCCCCATGGGCATGCAACGCCGCAGCACAACCGGCACCACCCCCGCCGATGACGAGAACATCGGTCGTATAGTGGGGAGTGAGATCGACATTCTCAACGATTGAACTATCCCCTTCGAGCAGCGCGGCCAACTCAACGACTGTTTGGTCATTCGCGTTCGGACCAAATCGAATTGGGCGATAGGCACTGGCGCGATAATCGGGGTGATACTTATGAATGAGTTGGTCGCGATCAGCCGGAGTAAACTTTGGGATGGTCTGCTTGCGGCGAGCATCCCGAGTTTGGTGGACAATCTGTTGAAGCGCGTGAATATCCATGATTTCACTTTCAGCACGGAGCACAGTCTCTCGGCATCTTCCTAAGACCGGCTGTCGGCACAATGCATTACTTTACGGTTGCACAGTGATCGGCGAGTTCCTGTTCGTTCATGGCAAGGACTTTGCGCCACTCTTCGTTGAAGCGGCCGTCCTGAATTTCTTTGATGCGCGCATCGAGTCCCTTGGGCCTCTCCGTGAAATGCGCGCCTTGCGCACGGCTGACATACAGGGCGACCAGATTAGGGGCAATATCAGCGATACAAACCGGGGTGCACATCCCGCACATGACGCAATCCATGAACATTTCGGACACGCTCTTGAAATCACCGAATACGGCTTTCCAGACCCCTTCTCGCACATCGATTTTCTGAGGGCACGCTTCTGTACAGGCATTGCAATTCCGACAAAGCGGCGCCTCTGGATACAAATTAAAGAGGTCTTGCTTGGGATCTTTGAGCGACTGAATGTCGTACAGCGCCTTGCGGGCTGGAAACGGCGGCATGATCGTGAAAGACATACCGTCTTCGACGGCCATCTGGCAGGCCAGGCAGGTTCGAACCTTGGGATCATCCTTCGTTCGGTAATAGGTCGCACAGGCGCCGCAAAAGCCACCGAGACAGCCAGCGCCTCGCACGACCTCCTGCCCCGTATGCCACAGCGCCTTGATCACGGTGATACCTTCCGGCACTTCATACTTCTTGCCGGAGATTTCAATCGTCACCATCTTATGGCGCAACACTTCCGGCTGATCAATTACATTGGTGTCTTCTTGTGCCATGATGTCCTAACTCTGCGACCAGTACTCAGCCGTCAGCGTTCAGCCTTAGGATTTCCCATCTGGCTGACCGCTGCCGGCTGATGCCTGATGGCTCTTCTACGCAATAGCATCGATGATCGCGTTCAAGGTGGCACTCGGCCGCATCGCCTTTGACGACTTCGCATCATCAGGATGGTAGTACCCGCCAGTATCAACCGGCTTGCCTTGTGCCGCGATCAACTCGCCGGAGATTTTGGCTTCGTTGTCCGCCATCTCCTTAGCAACCTTCACGAAGCGCGCCGCCAGATTCCTATCCTGCGTCTGCTGTGCCAATGCCTGCGCCCAATACAAGGCCAGATAGAAATGGCTACCGCGATTGTCAATTTCACCGACTTTGCGAGCTGGGGACTTGTTGCTCTCAAGGAACTTGGCATTGGCTTGATCGAGAGTATCAGCCAGCATTTTGGCAGCAGGATTGTTGGCTACTTTGGCCAGATGCTCCAACGACGCGGCCAAGGCCAGGAATTCTCCGAGAGAATCCCACCGCAGATAGCCCTCTTCCTGGAACTGCTGCACGTGCTTTGGCGCAGATCCACCCGCACCGGTCTCGAAGAGACCGCCACCGTTGAGCAACGGCACAATCGACAGCATCTTGGCACTGGTTCCGATTTCGAGAATCGGGAACAGGTCCGTCAGATAGTCCCGCAAGACGTTTCCCGTTACAGAAATCGTGTCCTTACCTTCCTTGATCCGCTCCAGTGAGAGGCGGGTCGCATCGGCAGGGGTCATGATCCGGATATCGAGCCCGGTTGTATCGTGTTCCTTCAGATACTGATTCACCTTCGTGATCAGTTGCGCGTCATGCGCCCGGTCCTTGTTCAACCAGAAAATGGCCGGGGCGCCGGTCGCTCGTGCACGGGTCACTGCCAACTTGACCCAATCGCGAATCGGGGCATCCTTCACCTGACACATACGCCAGATGTCGCCCTCTTCAACCTTGTGCTCCAGCAGGGCCTTCCCGGAAGCATCGACGACGCGAATGGTGCCGTTGCCCGGCGCCTTGAAGGTCTTGTCGTGTGAGCCGTACTCTTCCGCCGCCTGCGCCATCAAACCGACGTTGGGTACGCTGCCCATCGTTTTCGGATCGAGCGCGCCGTGCTTCTTGCAGAAATCAATGACCTCGCGGTAGACCGTTGCATAGCTGGCATCGGGGATCACGCACTTCGTATCCGCCAGCTTCCCGTCCGGCCCCCACATCTTTCCGCTGTCGCGAATGACCGGCGGCATGGAGGCATCGATGATGATGTCGCTCGGCACATGAAGGTTGGTGATACCCTTGTCGGAATTCACCATCGCCATCGGAGGCCGCTGCTTGTACACAGCCTGGATGTCGGCTTCGATCGCCTTGCGCTGATCTTCCGGCAAGGCTTTGATCTTCGCGTAGAGGTCGCCGATGCCGTTGTCCGGATCCACACCCAGTTTCTTGAGCGTTTCGCCATGCTTCGCAAACACATCTTTGTAGAAGACCGTCACGGCATGACCGAAGATCTTGGGATCCGAGACCTTCATCATGGTAGCTTTCATGTGCAGCGAGAACAAGACGCCCTGCTTGGCGGCATCCTGGATCTGCTCTTCGAGGAACGTGCGCAGGACCTTGACGCTCATGAAGGTGGCATCAATCACTTCCCCTGCCTGCAGGGCCACTTTCGGCTTGAGGACCGTAGTCTTGCCGTCCTGCCCGACGAACTCGATCCGCGCATCGGTCGCTGCGGTCGTGGTCACCGACTTTTCGTTGGAGAAAAAATCGCCGCCCTTCATATGGCTGACATGTGACTTGGAATCCGGACTCCAGGCACCCATTTTATGCGGATGCTTTCTGGTGTGGGCCTTCACGGAGAGAGGCGCTCGGCGGTCGGAGTTGCCCTCGCGCAACACCGGATTGACGGCGCTGCCTTTGACTTTGTCGTAGCGCCCCTTGATGTCTTTTTCCTTGTCGTCCTTCGGATTCTCCGGATACTCAGGCAGCTTGTAGCCCTGGCTCTGCAATTCCTTGATGGCCGCCTGCATCTGAGGCAGCGACGCGCTGATATTCGGAAGCTTGATAATATTGGCTTCCGGCTTCTTGGCTAGTTCGCCCAATTCCGACAGCGCATCCGGCTGCTTCTGTTGCGGCGTCAGGTACTCCGGGAACACGGCAAGGATACGCCCGGCCAACGAAATGTCGCGCAATTCCACCGACACACCGGCTGCCTTACTGAAAGCGTTGATGATCGGCAAAAGCGAATACGTTGCAAACATCGGGGCTTCATCAGTCTTGGTATATATGATCTTGTCAGCCTTCGTACTCATGATTCTCCCTCTTGTCACCTATGAGTTAGTTGAGCGCGTTCAACGCCGAGCCCGCCTTAAACCACGCGATCTGTTGCTCAGTAATGCTGTGGTTCGTCTGGATGGTGAGCGCCGTCCCATCCGCCTTATGAATAATGACCTGCACCGGCTTGCCGGGAGCCAGATTATTGAGCCCCGTCACACTGATGCGGTCTTGTTGCTCGATCTTGTCGTAATCCTTTGGATCTGCGAAGGTCAAAGCCAAGATGCCCTGCTTCTTCAGATTGGTTTCATGAATTCGAGCAAAACTCTTCGTGATCACCACTCGAACATTCAAGAAACGCGGGGACATCGCCGCATGCTCACGGCTGCTCCCCTCACCGTAGTTCTCATCCCCCACAACGATCGACCCAATGCCTTTGGCCTTGTAGGCTCGCGCAATCTGCGCAATGGTGAGGTTCCCCTCACCCGTGAGTACATTGGTTCCCTTGCCTGGTTCTGAGGTGAACGCACTGTTGGCGCCCAGAAACATGTTGTCGCTGATCTTGTCGAGATGTCCCCGGAACTTGAGCCATGGTCCGGCCGGCGAGATATGATCGGTGGTGGTCTTTCCCTTCGTTTTGATCAACAACGGCAACTTGTCGAAGTCTTTTCCATCCCACCGTGGGAATGGCTGCAACAGTTGCAACCGCTCGCTCGTGAGAGGGATATCCACCGTCAGGCCTTCACCATTGTCAGCCGGGGCCACAAAGCCCTCCTCGCCTTTCGCAAAACCCTTGGCAGGGAGTTCTTCCCCCTGCGGTGGCTGGAACTTAAACTCTTTTCCATCCGCACCCTTGAGGGTTTGATTCACGGGATCAAATCCCAAATCACCGGTAATGGCGTACGCTGTCACAACTTCGGGGCTCGCCAAGAAGGAGAGCGTTTCGCTGATTCCATCATTGCGACCAGGAAAGTTCCGATTGAACGAACTGACGATTGAATCGGCCTTTCCCTTCACCCCATCGGCCCGCTTCCACTGCCCAATGCAGGGCCCACAAGAGTTTGACAACACGGTACCGCCGAGCTGCTCAAAGGTGTCTAAGAATCCGTCACGTTTCATGGTGTGGTAAATGCGCTCAGAGCCAGGCGACACAAGGAACGATGCTTTGGCCTTCAAACCCGCCTTCAAGCCTTGCCGTGCGATATGGGCAGAGCGACTGATGTCTTCGTAAGAGGAATTGGTACAGCTGCCAATGAGTGCCGCCTTTAATTCGACCGGGTACCCCTTCGCCTTCGCTTCCGCCGCCAATTTCGAAATCGGCCTGGCGAGATCCGGCGTATGCGGACCAACCACATGTGGCTCGAGCTTCGACAGATCCACCTCCACGATTTGATCGTAGTACTTTTCAGGCGACTGATAGACTTCGGGATCACCCACCAACAACTCTTTGTGAGATTGAGCGAAGGTCGCCAAATCAGCACGATCCGTGATGTTCATGTAGGCGACCATCTTGTTGTCGAAGGGGAATACGGAGGTCGTGGCTCCAAGCTCCGCACCCATGTTACAAATCGTGCCCTTCCCGGTGGCACTGATGGTTTCGGCTCCAGGACCAAAATACTCTACGATCTTGTTCGTCCCACCCTTCACCGTCAACAGGCCGCACAGATAGAGGATCACGTCTTTCGGGGAAGCCCAGCCATTCAATTTCCCGGTTAGGCGCACTCCGATCAATTTCGGATGCAGAACCTCCCACGGCAATCCTGCCATCACTTCACCGGCGTCCGCACCACCGACACCGATCGCCAGCCCGCCCAAGCCACCACCATTCGGCGTATGCGAGTCTGTCCCGATGATCAAACAGCCTGGAAAGGCATAGTTCTCCAAGACCACCTGATGGATGATTCCCGCGCCGGGCTTCCAGAAACCAATTCCGTACTTCTTTGCGGCAGACGCGAGGAAGTTATACACTTCCCGATTCTCATCCATCGCACGGAGCAAGTCCTTCTCGGAACCCATTTCAGCCCGAATGAGGTGATCGCAATGAATCGTGCTCGGCACGGCTGCCTTCTTTTTATTGGCCTGCATAAACTGCAACATAGCCATTTGCGCCGTAGCATCTTGCATCGCGACACGATCCGGCCTGAGCGCCAACATCGCCTTGCCACGCTCCCAGGTCTGCGTGTCGAAATTATCCGCGTGCGAAACCAAGATCTTGTCAGCCAGGGTGAGCCCGCGGCCGAACTTCTTTCTGGCCTTGGCAAACACATCCGGCATCTTGGCATATAGCTTCTTGGCGAGATCCATCGACATGATTATTCTCCTCGAAAAGCAATCAGCCATCAGCTCTCCATGAGCCGATGACTGTCAGCTGATAGTCTTATTTCAGTGGCGGAACTTCCCGCCTCTTCGGCGTCGCATAATTTACGAGGTAGTCGAACAACCTGACCAGGCGGCTATCTTGGCGTTTTTGATCAACCCAGTGACCGATTAAACCGATTGTCCGCGAGAGGATAAAAAATCCGTTCAAACTATCGACAGGGAATCCGATATCGACCAAGACGGCTGCCATCGTGCCGTCGACGTTCAGAATCAAGTTATCCTTTTTCACGGAGGTGATTTTCTCTACCTCAAGCGCGAAGTCCAAGCAGGGAGTCTTGATTTTGAGACTCTTCACATACCCGACCAACTCCTTGACCCGCTTGTCCGGATTCCGGAGACTCTTCACACGATGCCCAATACCCGGAACTGGACCGTGATTCTTTTTCATGTAGGCCAAGAATTCGTCTACGGACAGCTTGTTATCGACAGCATATTTAAAGAATCGCCCGGCGTCCGTCACCGCTCCTCCGAAACGCGGACCAATCATAATCATGCCTGCGGCAACAGATTGCGAGAGGCCGATTCCGGCACAAGCCGCGAGGATGGTCGCATAGGCACCGCTCACGCAAGGACCGTGATCAGCGGACAGCATCATGATGCGCTTGACGATCTCGGCTTCCTGCTTTGAGATCAACCGCTTATCCCACAAAAGCCCGATGATATGAGGTATTTCATAGCCCTTATTGATGAGTTCAGAAGCAGGATAGCCGTCGTAGCAAGGCTCATCGCCACGGTCATCGCTGATGGTCGTGCGGATCAGCGGCGCGACCATGACCTCATCGGCTTTCAGAGCCTCCTCGACGGTCTTGGGTAATCTGGGCAACGTAACCGGTTCGACCGGTTCCTTCACCTGACCGGACTTAAGCAGTTCCTGATAGGTTTCCTTGATGGCAGGGCCAAGCGCGCCAAAAGTGGCCGGTACGAGCGCGCCGGCCTTCTTGAGCGCATCAGACTTCGAGCGAGCCGAGCCTTCGCCCTTCATGCCTTCCTTGGCACCGGCATGGCCAAACTTCATCCCCTTCGGCAGACTTTCCTGGCAGAAACCAGACACCACGGCAATCAGTTTCACCCGACGTTTTTTCGCGCCATACCACTCTGCAGCACGCTCTTCGAGATCACCGCCCATTTCGCCAACGATCACAACCGCTTTCGTTTGCGGATCGTTCTCGAACATCTCGAGATAACTGACATAATCGGTACCGGGATAGGCATCACCGCCGATACCAATGGCTGTCGTGATCCCGTCGGCGAATTGAGAGCAAATCCAGATGATTTCATTTGAAAGGCCGCCGGACTTGGTGATGACTCCGAACGAGCCTTCACGATAGAGCTTGGAAAGGACCAGATTGTCAAAGGCGCCACCGATCACACCCAGGCGGCAGGCTCCGGCGGAGATGATGCCGATGGATGAGGGACCGTTGAAGACCTTCCCCAATTTGCGCGCATGGGCACCAAGAATCTTTGCGTCCTTTTCAGGCACGCCCTCAGTGATCATTGAGACCACCTTGATATGCGAATCGTCCAGCGCCTCCATACCACCCTTCATCGCACGGTCGGCGCCAATGTATACAAGGCTGGTATTCAGGGCCGGATGATGCTTGGTAGCCTCGGCGATGGACTTGTACACCGGAATGGCAATGAGGCCACTGCCGTAGGGAATCTCATTGGACTTGCCGGCATCCGGCGGATAGACGAAGGCTTCGACGTTGAGCGGTCGCTTAATGAGATAACAGAACTCGGCCATGCGGCGGGCGGCGTTGACACCGGCCTGACCACCCTGAATCACCACACGGGTGTCTTTGTTTGCCAGAATGCTCATCTCGGGATCTCCCCTTATCTTCAGTTGGTCATAGGCGGCAGGCTACTTCGCTTGGAGCGCCTTGTCGACAATATCGGTGAGCGGCGTATTGCGATCGAAGACATTGATGTCAAAGCCTTCGTCTTTCAGCGCACGCATCGCATCAAGCCCCTCTTTTTCGCGTGGCCCACCGCGACGCACCCAGATCTTCACGTTCTTCAACTTGCCGTCGGACTTGGCCTTCCTGAAACCGTTGATGATCCCGCCGAACGTCTTTTTCACGTCGGTAAAATTCGCGATCGCACCACCAACAATGATGTTTCTGATTCCAGGCAGCGAACAGACTTTTTCCGTGAGCACTTCGACCGCCCAATCCGGCGGATCCCCTGAGTATTCGGCGTAGTTGGCTAACTTTCCGCCACGTGCGACGACTGCGTCCGAATAGTACACGCTGGCACCACCGCCCGCCGGCAGCATGGCGGTATCTCCACCAGGAATCTCGATGAACTTCACCGACCCCTTGATCTTGCTGTCAACCGCCATCACTTCGATTTCTTGCTTGGAATAGGCCCGGCCAAACTCAGCCGCAAACGCAAAATTCCAGTCCGGATGCCTAAATTTGGCATCGCCATCGAGCAATGTCACCGCATCGAGCGCCACCAGCTGTTCATCGGCGGCGCGCAACACCACGGGATTCACCTCGAGATACTGCGCATCTTCACTATCGAAACAGGCAAACATTTTCCCCGCAAACTCGGCCATCTTCTTCACGAGCGGCCCGCTAAATCCAGCCTCTTTCGACAACTTTTCAAGCGATTCAGGGGAAGGTGCCTGCCCGATTTCAAGACACAATCGCTTGACGCGATCCCAGTTCGACTCGACCTCGATCCCGCCACAGTTGGCGATGAGGATCTCGCTGCCTTCGCGCGTGGATTTCACGGCGCAATAATATTCTTCTTTGTGCGGAATCATTTCGGACACAATGACCTGCGTCACCGTGATGCTGCCGACTTGGCGACCGATCATCTCCTTCGCCGCGGCTTCCGCGGCCTTGAAGTCGAGATCGACCTTGACCAACCCCAGCTTGAATCGTGACCCGAGGGCCTCGTGCGCTTTGGCCACGAGCTTGGATTTCTTCAACCACTCATTGGCTTGACCCAGCTTGGTCAACTCGTCAACGGAAGTGACGACCACATAATTGGGAACGGTGATTCCCCACTTCTTCATCAGCCCCATCCCGGGACCTTCAAGCACTTTCGCCATGATTGACGACTCCTTGGTGTGTGATAGGGCAGAGAAACGGACGGGTAGAGTACCGAATTCTGCTGATTAGCTCAATCCTCCAAAGGGCCTACGCTGCGAGCACAGAAGTCCTACCATACTGAGCACCGAAGATTCATCATCATAAATATTTGATAACGTTATTATTGTTTCTGATGCCTCAGAGTTTTGCGAGAGAGAGTCTTTTCAGGTCTTAGACGCTGACTGTGGCCTCTTTCGCTGGCAGGTGGGACAGTAAAACGAACTTCGCTCCCCGTGCATGCGAACGATCTCGGCACCACAAGCATTTGGGCAGGGCTCTCCGGCTTTGGCGTACACCAAATGCCTGTGCCGATACTGGCCCTCGGTTCCATCCGGTGCAAAATAG
This sequence comes from Nitrospira sp., assembly GCA_037045225.1. Taxonomy (NCBI): domain Bacteria; kingdom Pseudomonadati; phylum Nitrospirota; class Nitrospiria; order Nitrospirales; family Nitrospiraceae; genus Nitrospira; species Nitrospira sp. The sequence goes on along the minus strand of JBAOHZ010000009.1, from coordinate 2,624,329 downwards.
TCTCGCACACTAGATCCCCCCATGGCGATGGCCTCGCGTAACACCTCCCCCATAGCGCGGTAGAGTCGTGCCATCCCCTTCTCCGGGATCGTATTGGCTACCTGATCGGGATGAAGCCTCGAGCGGAAGAGGATCTCATTCGCATAGATGTTACCGATCCCGGCAATCACCTGTTGACGCATTAGGAGCCCCTTCAGTCTGCTCCGTGTGGATCCGAGTACACACATAAATTGCTCGTAACTGATGGTGAGCGGGTCATGGCCGAACCGACGGGCGATATACCGGCCGAGCCCCGCCTGATCGAGCAACGACAAACGACCAAACCGCCTAGGGTTCCAATATCTGAGATCAGGCTCGGCGCTTCGTTCAAGGCGCAAAATAAAATGGGTATGTTGCGGATGCCTGGTCGGGGCGGAGTGAAGCAGCAAGAGTCCCGTCATGCCCAGCTCTGCGACAAGAAATCTCGTCTCTTCGCCGCAGAGAAACTGGATGATGACGCTTTTCCCCTGTCGGCCTACCGTGGTAATCGTAGCGTGGTGGTACCAGTCTAGAGTGGACAACCCTTCGCGCACGATGTCGGCGCGGCCGACCCAGCACTCGCGCACCCTGGCTCCGACGAGCCGTTCACGCAATTGACGCGCCGCGACTTCTGCTTCCGGCAATTCTGGCATTCAGGATTCTTAAGGCCTCTGATGGATCACGATGACCGGCAGATTACGCCATGAGGTCGATGGAGAATGCAACTCCAACCGGGAGTTGCCTCGGAGACATCAGTGCAGATGGGGAGAATGGGATCGGGGAGAAACGGATCGGGAAGGGGCGCGGAGAAACCAAACTGCATGTCCTGCGACGGCGCGGCCTCTAGGCAAGCGATGAATTCTCTTGGGTTTGCCGTCGACGTCGCACATCCTCGATGGTCTCTTGAAGGCACGGCAGTGGCATTCCACCTGGACGTCTGGTCAGCACAAGCTTGACCGCATCGGCATAAGACATCCCCTCAATACAACACAGATAGGCAATCACGACTGACACCGACCGTCCCATGCCTACCCGACAACATACCATCAACCGATGCTCCGCCACGTGGGCCGCAACCCACTCCACCGCCTCATGCAACGCTGCTACCGTGGGCGCACCAAACTCCTTAAACGGAATCTTGGCATAGACAACCCGCGAAGGAACCGTCACATTCTGCTCCTCCGCAACCATGAGAACAGCAGTAACTTGCGGCGGCGGATTCCTTGCGTCATCGGCATTACCGACGAGCACGCGTTTGTTGATCATGTGCATCGTGTCGTTAGTATAGGGGGTGCAGCCTACCGGTCAAGTGAATCATCATAATCCCGGCACAACGGTTGAAGATCGTTCAAATCGGTGCGTATACTCACCTCCGTTAGTGGAGGATTAAGTGATGGCTCACACGTCCCTAGAGGTAGTAGAACAGCGGCTGGCGAGTGTCCAGTGCGCAATCTGTAAAACCAATACCTTCGGTGTCGATCGGCGCACGTTGCAGCCAGATGGAGAATGCCGAGCCATCTGCTTGAAATGCCGGTACAATTTTCCGGTGTACACGGATATGGAGTTTTACCTTCGAACTCAACCGGATGTGCCCTATCGCCTTAAAGAAATTTCCTGTCCCAAATGCCAACATCGAGGCGTCACCCTTGATTTCCGTATCACTATGTCCGTTCGCGAAGCCATCTATTTCGTGACCTGTAGCGCCTGCCGGACACCGTTCCCTGAACGTTCCTCACTGGAAGCGTTTGAGTAGCTCTTACGGACGCAATTTGATGTATACTGAGCATATTATGAGTACTATACCAACTCCTGAGTCACCGAACGCTCCTACTCCCGTCACTCAAGCTGAAAGCAAGCCTCGCAAGGAAATTCCCCTCATTGCGATTCCGAACGATCAGGATATGATCGAGGCTGAAATGGCCGAGCTTTTCGATGAGGATCGCGTATCCCATCAACACGGCTCTTCGGAACCGGAGGCGGACTAGGTCATCAGGCGGGACGGACAATCTCCACGTGGCCAGAAGCGAGAATTCGACCGACCATGGCCGGTCGTCCTTTTCGTTCCTTTCTGACTATGTCGCTGACCCGAACGATCGCCCCACGATGCCAGTCATCGAAAGGCGCGTTTGACGCCGACGCCTCCTTATCCTGGCGTCCGACCTCTGATCTCCCTGCTTGATCGCAGAACCAGACACGTTTCTCGCCCTTCATGACGCGCAACTCGCTCACCACCCGATGGTAATCCTGATTTCGCGACACGAGCGTCTTGCCATCTTTGCGCAAAATCACATAGGAGAATTTGAGCGCATCCTTGATCAGTCCGACTTCCCGATCCACTTGAGCAATCCAGGCCGGGGTCTCCCACTTCCGCTCCTCATGGCACCAGTCATCAGGTTTGACGAGTGCGGGGCAGGGAATATCGTGCAGACAGGGGGCATACACAGAACAGCGCTGCTCCGCCAATAGATTGTCTCGCACTTGATGTAACTGGCGCGATGCAGCCCGCGAGGCTGGCTCCATCAACATCAGGCTCCCCTCAGGAGCCAAACAATTCAGCAATTCACCGACTAGCGCCGTCCTTTGGCCCACAGGGTCCGTACCCCCAATAAATAATTCGGAAAGAAGATTTTGTAGAATAATGAGGTGATAACCATGCTCCCCACGCTGCTCCCGAATGGCCGATGGCAGGGAACGTTCGAGATTACACTGAATTGTCTGCAACGGGAGGAGGAGCTGACTCTGATGCTGCCGAGTGTAGACCTGCCACATTTTCGCACACAAGCCCAAGACTTGAGGCGAATGATCAACCACCGTCATATGAAGAGAGGGTGGTTGCCCCACGGACCTCGAGAGGCACCAGTCAAGTACGCCAAGCGCTCCGGTTCCAGGGCCACCACCGATGTCCAATACTCGAAACTCCTGATTCGCAAGAGTAGGAAGCGTCGGGTGCAGCTCATCCAAAAGAAGCTGCACTTTAGCGAGATTCACCGGCACATAGTAGGCCAAATAGCCGGCTCGCAGCTGAGGATCCTCGAAATAAGCCCTTCCTGCCCCCGACCCAGTGCGTGTGAATAGTTGGGAGAGTTCCAACACTGCATCAATGATCGATTGTGGTGGATCTTGAGACGAGTCTAGAAGGTCGAACTCAGCCACGGCCGCAATGACATTCATGATTCTCGGTGATAGTTGGTACATAGAGACAGACCCTCGGTTGACCCCCTAAACAAAGCTGGGGTATTCTGACAATAGAAGGAGCACCTCACATGACCGACCCTATTTTGCAAGCCTATCGAGAGGTTGAAATGGCCATGGAGCGCTTCACGCTCGTCCTACATGACCATGTCGATCATCTTCGCAAAACCGAAGCGCCTGGGTCCGACAAGCTGCATCGCATGGCCAACGGCACCAAAGCCATGCGCGACAGCGCGTCGATCTATCTATCCTATGCCAAATATGTGGCTCACGGGATGCCGGAAAGCCCCGATCTCGTCGAGGAAGATCTCCAGGGTTAAAGAGAGCCACATCGAAGCGCTTCCTAAATGCACAGGGCCCGTTCGGTTCTACCGAACGGGCCCTGTTGTTTTAACGCAACTCTGCGTCTCAGCTTAGATACTGCGCAGGAAATGGCCCATCGCCTCACTGTCAGAAGCGGAAGCACCCATGACCTGAGAAATGGCCACATTGGTGGACTTCTTTCCGGTCAAACCGGACTCAACTTCATCCACGATCAGTTCAACAGGCATTGACTGACCACCGTAAACCCTTGGGCCACCAATGATCTTTGCATTCGAGAAACCGTAGATAGCCGTCGCCACTTCCTTCGCGAGCCAACCGACATAATTGAACTCAGGCACCACAATCAACTTGGCTTTCCCGCAGAGCTTTCGCAACTCCTGAGTCGGGAACGGACGGAGCGATCGGATTTTGATCAGGCCGATCTTAATACCTTTTTCGGCGCAAATACGCACGGCTTCACGTGACTGCGCGGCGGCACTACCTGAAGCAATAATCACCGCTTCAGCATCGTCCACATTTTCTGCCGTCAACAATCCGCCCATGTACTGATTGATGTACTTGCGGGATCGCTCCACAGCAGCCCACACTTCCTGCTGCCACACGGCGTGAATGTTATAGGCCATAAAATTGGACTTCTGAACCGGGGCGTCGCGGGAAAGTCGAGCTGGAGGATTTTCAGCATCAAGAACCGGCACAGCACCACGCCAGGGTTCACGGGGCGGGAGCTTCATGCTGCGGTCCTGCATCCGAACATAACCTCTGGCATGCGTCACAAAGAACCCATCGCAACATACGCCGACGGGAAGGGTCACGTCGTTTTTCTCGCTGATGATAAAACCAGCCAACGTGAAATCATACATGTCCTGCTGATTTTCGGCATGGAACACAATCATGCCGCAATTGAGCAGATACGAGACCTCAATATTGTCTGGCTGAATAGCCAATGGAGCGTTTACGACCCGGCAGGTGAACATGGCCACAACGGGGAGCCGATGTCCTGGCCAGGAAGCAATTCCCTCCAAGCCTCTCAACGTTCCAGGCCCGGCGGTGGCAGTATAACAACGAACTCCCGCACGTGAACCACCCGCGATCGCCGCCATGACACCGACCTCTTCTTCCCCGCGGTAATACTCCTTCACATAGCCTTCACCATACAACACGCCGACCAACTGCATGGTTTCACTCTGTGGGGTAATGGGGTACGCAATCGCAAGGTCGACGTTTGACCGGCGGATCGCCTCTTTCGCAGCTTCACTGCCGGTAATGAACTCCTTGGTACGAGGAGCTTCCAGGAACAGATACTCGGGCGTGACAACCTTCTGCCGCTTAGCATCCGCATGCGGATCCTTCTTGGCTTCTACCTTCGGAGCCGAGACACTTGTAGTAGGATCGCCCTGAGGATTAGTCTTTTGTTTCGGTTCCAATGCTTCACTCATTGTTGCACCTCTTGACTGTATCGCCTTAGCCTAAAACCTTAGCCCTCGCGCTTCATCTGCTCAGCTGAGTGGCCGAATGTGGCCGCACTGCCTACGCCAGCAGCGGACGGCATGAAGGTCATAGGATCCGTATGCGCCTTTCCGCCATGAACCTTGGACTGAGTTCCGGTGAAACGGACATTTTCGCCATTATCAGGAAGCTTAATGCCCATTTCCTCACGAACCTTCTTGAAGATTTGCGCAGTCTTCTTCAGTTTCAACGTATCCGAATCGCGAATGGTCAGCATGGCGTCCTCATGCCCCTGCTCGGCACAAATAGCCATGGTGCAGCAGTTCGTCCCTGCACGAATCATCTTCAGCGTCAGATTGGCATAGTGACAGTGAACGCCGATAAAAATACAGGCCTCAATCTTGTTGCCCCAAATGGTGAGATTGGGGTGATTGGGATTGATGACTTCTTCAGGGTCAATCTTGGGGTACTTGGGGCGATAATCTGGCATGGGAATAATCATCACCTCAGGAATCTGAGCCGCAATTTCCAATACGGCCTTCGCCTTCTCGACAGCATGATTGTTCCACGCCCACAAGACGAGAGGCCCCGGGAAAATCGTTGCATTTGGGCTTGTCAGCATTTTCCGAGCCATCTCTTCGATCACGACATCTTCGTTCGGTTCCAGCAGCCCATAGTAGAGTCCTTCGCCTGGATCAGGCAATGCTACCCCCAATTGAGCTGCTGATGGAGGATGGAATCCGGCTGGCCCCGGCACGATAATTCTCTCTCTTGTATCTTGCGTCATTCCCACGCCCACTCCCCTTTCTTACGCTTACCCGACTACTGGGCTCGCCAAGACCGCCGTCGTACTCTTATCGCTATATGTGATGTTATCGGTCAGCGCGGCCATCGGTAATTGATCAATCATGATCATCTTAATGGCATTGTTCTTCGCCATGTTGTCGCAGACCCACACGCATTGCGCGCATCCCTTACAACGATCTACAGCCACGTAGGCTGAGCCATACTTAAAGCCCTTCTCTTTCCCCATCTCCTCGCTATACTGAATGGTATTGGCCTCAGGACAATACTGAGTGCAGAGCTTACAGCTCTTCGAGGCACAAATTTCGACATCGATATGGGCGACTAAATACATTGGAACTCCTTCGTACTAAATCCTGATTAGGCGCTCACAGTCGCACGGACTTCGGATCGCTTGACCGTCGGTGCAGCCCAACCATGGTCGACTGCGTAGTTCCAGCCGGCCTGAATTACCGCGACATTCTTGTCGATCAATTCCTGCTTCTTTTTAAATTTCCGCTCGACGACACTGTCCAGGGCGGCGGTTCCCCCGGAGACCACGAATCCTTTGCCAAGGAACCGATCCTTGACCGACTGCTCCAACGCTTCAACGGTGGTCAATCCGGTAATCGCTCCGATGCAACCCATCAAGGCCATATTCGTGCACAAGTCCATCCCCGCCACTTCGAGGGATAACTTCGTAGCGGGGAAATAGTACAGTCTTGCACGGCGTTCTTCTAACTCACGAGCCTGGTCCCGATGAAGCTTCATCGGACCATCATTGTTGATCAACGCAATACCGTCTTCCTTCAGTCCGAAGTAAAACGGCATCGTGTACGATTTCCCGTGCGTGATCACTTGTGGATGGAAAATGATAATGATGTGCGGGAAGGTGATTTCCCCGATTTCGTAGATGGGCTCGTCTGATACCCGCACATAACTCTCCACCGGAGCCATACGCTTTTCCGACCCATAGAACGGAACAATCGTACTTTCCCCACCGGCATTAATCACCGCGGTGCTCAGAATGTGTGAGCCTGTCACAACGCCTTGACCACCCACACCCGCCATCCGAATGTTGAAACGTTTCGCCATGCTCAATCCTCCTTAAACGTAACTCAGGCTTTCGGGAGCCCAGGAGCAGGAGCAGCCGGCTTCGGGAGAAATTCCTTATAGCCATACCGTTCCGTAAGAAATTGCTTCGCTTCGTCTGTAATGTATTCGGAGAACTGATAGCGATCGTTTTCAACATTCTTTGCGTCTTCCATGACCTTGTCGGTCGGAATGGCGTACTCAATGTTGCAGGATGTGTAGGCCTGAATGTATGTGGAACCAACCTCTCTGGCGATCAATACGGCCTTCTTGATGACGCTTTCCACCCGGCGTGGATTATTGGGCACCACCGTCGCGACGTAGGCGCAACCGGCGACCTTCGCCATCTGCAGCATGTCCATCTTCTCAAACTTCTTCCCCAGCGGAGCCATCTTCAGCACAGCGCCCCGATTCGTCATACCACTCTCCTGCCCACCGGTGTTTCCGTAGACCTCATTGTCGAGCATGATCGTGGTGAACCGTTCCTTGCGGAACCAGGAGTGAAGAACCTGCTGAAAGCCGATATCCGCCGTACCACCGTCACCGGCCATGACGACCACATCCTTCGGTTTATCGCCGAATCGAAGTCGCAAACCACGGGACAACCCGCTGGCCACGCCATTTTGATCGCCATAGTTACCGTACACGAAGGGGATCGCAGCCTGAGAAATAGCCAGGCGGCCGCAACCAGCAGTTCCAACAGTAATGGTATCTTCGGGATTGGGGAAGGCAATCATCGCGAGGCGGATAAAGAGGGTCATCGCGCAACCGGCACACATCGGGTGTTCTTCAAGCACTTCCTTGAAGGAGCCCATCTGAGAGACGGACACCTTTTTTCCAAAGGGACCATGCTCAACCATGTCCCGATATTCTTTCGGCATGAACTTTTCAAAGCCGTTTGAAAACTTGACGTAATCAAGGCTCATAAGGACTCCCTCCCCTTTTATAAGCTGAGGACCGTGTTGCGGCCTTCCATCGAGGCCACAACAAGCCAGGTACAGACTATATCGACGTTAATTCGGACTAGTACTGAACTGCGTTCCCGACACGGAACGGAATGTGGGCCTTCTGATCAGCCCCCATCGCGGCCGAGTGTAACAAAGCGCGAAAAAATCTGTCAATCGCCACCAGTAGGATAAAAACAGAAGACTCACGCACTCCAAGACGATGGTGAGTCTATAGACTCCATAAAAGCATTGCAACTTTGCAGAAGGCCCACACCGACCGAAAGAAGGCCTAGTAGAAATAAGGGCGCTAGGCCGTTGGCCCTAAATACGCTGGAACGCGAAGAATTTTCTCCTCCCTCGCACCTGATTCATCATGTAATTCAGTTGAAGTTCATACTGGAAGCGGGTAAAGATTGTTGCTTCACGCATTTGAGTCTACACTGCGTCTATGCCTATACGAGTACTAGTGCCAGGGGAAGAACATGGCGAGGAGCATGTTGGAGGGGTGCATAAGCGTCCCCCGATTCCGGACGGCTCACTCAAAGCCGAATGCCCGAAATTCATGAGCCACGGCCCGTGCGGGGGCGTCCGTAAAGGCGGCTTCTGCGAAGTCTACCCGGACATGACCTGCCCGTGGGTCACGCTTTACAATAAACTCAATGAATTGGGCCAGCTGGAGTGGATGAAACAAGTCTAACAGTATGTGGTGGGGGTGAACGGGTGACAGGGAAGGGCAGCAAGAAACGGCAGCGAGACGGAGCAACAACCAAGCTCGGCTATAACGAACGGCACGCCAAGAGTGGAATCTCTATTCCACTGCCCGATATTGAGACCTTCCCCAACCAATACAAGGGATACGACATCACGATCGTCATCCCCGAATACACCGCCATTTGCCCTAAAACGAATTTGCCCGACTTCGGAACCATTACCCTTCACTACAAACCCGACAAGCATTGCCTCGAGCTCAAAGCGCTCAAAATGTACATCCATGCCTATAGAAACGTCGGAATTTTCTACGAAAATGCCGTCAATCGCATCCTTCACGACGTTGTACGCGCATGCCGACCAGTTTGGGCTCAAGTCACGGGCGACTTTACGGCACGTGGGGGCCTGTCCAGCAAGATTCAGGCACGCTACCGTTGATTTCCCTGGAACCTGTCTTCCCCTAGTCACTACCCAACTCGACACACGTTCTTTTGATCCTGCCTTTCGCAGCCCCCACCTGCGAGGAGCTACCTCCCCGCGCACCCTTTTGAGCCCAGGCTCCGCCGTTCGCCAATGGTCGCAACGCACACGAACAACCAACCCCATCGCGCTTCGCGATGCGACAGAGATGTCCGCCATGCACGCCGTTGTCAGCTATCATTCACAAGACAGAAACCCCGCTGTCGAATGAGCGCCGACACCGATCGTCGGCCACGCAGACCTTTACGCAGGTCGCTTCAGTTTCTTCTCAAATCAACCGACACGGAAGAGTCAATGTACGGTCCCGGCGCGGATAGGGCGCATGCACGATATACCATACGACCTTCCTGGCCTCCGCCCAGCGATTCAGCGGCCAGGTCGACCGCAACGACAGCTCCCTATTTTTGTCCCGATCAGGACGGGCCGTCCCCTTGCAAACCGCCATGATTTCACTCCAGATGAGACGATCGGTAGCATGAGGCCTGACTTGGAGACGACATGCTAGCGATCCTCCGCCTGCTTCAGCGCGTTCGTCAGACGCTGTCCCGGAGTCGACACGGGCAGCCGCCGGCCCCATCCCATGGCAAGCAGGCGCCCGCAGACCGGGATCCACGCGAAATGACCCTGTATGAAAGCGAAGAGAAGTACAGAAGCTTGTTCGAATCGTCGCGCGACGCGATCATGATCTTGTACCCGCCGAACTGGAACTTCACGGCCTGTAACCCAGCCACTGTCGAACTCTTCGGAGCACGAGACGCGGCGCACTTCACATCACTGGGGCCATGGGACGTCTCACCCGAATTTCAGCCGGACGGCGAGGCCTCCATGGCCAAAGCGCCCGAGATGATCGGACTGGCGATGCAGAACGGCTCCCATCTGTTCGAGTGGATGCACAAACGAATCAACGGGCCGGACTTCCTGGCGAGTGTGCAGTTGACCCGCATCACATTGAAAGGGACCTCAGGGCTGCAGGCGACCGTCCGCGACATTACTGAACAACGCCGCAGCGAGGTCGCCCTCCACGCCTATGCTACGTTTCAGAAAGCCATGCTGGATAACGCGGGCCATGCGATCATCTCCTGCAAACCCGACGGCACGATCCAAGGCTTCAATCCGGCAGCAGAAGCTCTGCTGGGATACAGCGCTGAGGAGCTAATTGACAAACAAAGCCCAGCCGTCTTCCATGATTCGGACCAAGTGGTGGCGCGTGCACACCAGTTCTCCCAGGAATTGGGCACCACGATCGAACCGGGCTTTGATGTTTTTGCCGAAAAGTGCCGGAGGAATCTTCCTAACGAGCATGAGTGGACCTACATTTGCAAAGATGGAACCCAGCGAACGGTGCTCTTGAATGTGACCGCGCTGCGCGAGGCAGATGGCCGCATCACCGGCTACCTCGGCATCGCCTCCGATATCACGCCGCTCAAGCAAGCCGCTCGGGAATTGCTCGCGGCCAAGGAAGCGGCCGAAGCCGCCAATCGCTCGAAGTCGCAGTTCCTGGCGAACATGAGCCATGAAATCCGAACCCCGATGAATGGGGTGCTCGGGATGACCGAACTTCTACTCACCACCACCCTCGACGCCCGGCAACATCACCTCACGCAGACCATTCAACAGTCCGGCGAGGCGCTGCTGGCCGTGATCAACGACATTCTCGATTTTTCGAAGATCGAAGCCGGGAAGCTGAAGTTGGAGCAGGTCGACTTCGACATTCAGGAAACGGTTGAGGACGCGGTGGAACTCTTCGCCAACTCCGCCCAACGCAAGGGCTTGGAGTTGACCTGCCGCATGCCGGGGGTGCCTCTTGCCCTTCGCGGAGATCCCACTCGACTGCGCCAAGCGCTGCTCAATCTCGTGGGCAACGCGATTAAATTTACTCCGCAAGGAGAAATCAACGTTCGCATTGAAATCGCGGAGGAAACGACAGAAACCGTCACCCTTCGATTCGTCGTGAAAGACTCCGGCCTCGGCATTCCCCTTGACGCACAAGGCCGTATCTTTGAAGCGTTCTCACAGGCCGATGGCACCACCACACGTCGATTTGGCGGGACAGGCCTTGGACTGACCATCGTCAAGGAGCTGGCCACACTGATGCAGGGGCAGGTGGGGGTGGAGAGCCAGGTGGGCAGCGGTTCCACCTTTTGGTTTACCGCGGTGCTGCGGCGGCAGCCGGTTCCAACAGCCCCCGCTGCGGATGCGGAACAAACCCTTGCCGGCAGGCGAGTCCTCGTGGTGGACGACACCGCGACCAATCGTGAGATTTTACACGACCATCTCCGCGCATGGAACGCTCACCCAACCTTGGCATCCTCGGGACAGGACGCCTTGGACTGTTTAGCGAGCGCTGCGGATCAGCACCAGATATTCGATCTCGCCATTCTCGATCTACACATGCCGGACATGGATGGTTTACGGCTGGCGCAACTGATTCGGAGCGACGAACGGTGGGCCGGCCTGCCCCTCCTCATGCTGACGTCGGTCGGGTATGATGCCCACGCCCCTGACGCACCGCATATAGACTCCTGGATGACCAAGCCGGTGCGCAAATCCCTACTCCGCCGCTCCCTCCTTGGGCTGCTCCATAACATCCCACGGATGGCCAGTCCACCGTCCGTGGCCCCAACAGCCAGCAGCGCCTTTCGCATCCTCCTAGTCGAGGATACGCCGGTGAATCGTGATGTCGCCACCGGCATGTTGGAGATTCTCGGTCACCACGTATTTGCCGTGGAGAACGGCCGTCTCGGTGTGGAAGCCGCCGCGCAGCAGCCGTTCGATCTCATTCTCATGGATTGCCAGATGCCTGAGATGGACGGCTTCACCGCCACCGCGGCGATTCGCCGGCAAGAAGCTCTTACGAACAACCACCGTCATGTGCCCATCATTGCACTCACCGCCAACGCCATGGAAGGCGATCGCGCCCGCTGTCTTGCCGCCGGCATGGACGACTATCTCACCAAACCGTTTACCGTCGCGCAGATGCACGCCGTCCTCACTGAATGGTTGACGCCACAATCCGTCACGACGAACGAGATAGATCCGCCCCCCTTCGCCCAGGCCATCGACACCGCGCCACCTGCGGCCAGAGAAGAAGAACCCGTCACGGCATGCATCGACAAGGCCGCCTGGGATGCGATTCTGTCACTGCAACGCCCGGGACGACCCGACATCTTGTCCCGCGTGCTGGCTACCTACTTGGACGATTCTCGGCTGCTAGTAGAACAGATTCGCGCCGCCGTGCAGTCCCAAGATTCTGCCGCGCTCTCCCGGACCGCCCACCGATTGAAGTCCAGCAGCGCCCAGCTCGGCGTCTTGGCCACCGCCGCCCATTGCAAAGAATTGGAGGCACTAGGACGGCTTGCTCGCATCGACGAGGCCGCGCACCTGGTGTCGCAACTCATCGAGGCCCATCAGCAGGCCTGCACGACCATCACCTCGGAACTGCATCAGCGCTCCAGCCAATAGGCCCACCTCTGCACAGTGTTTGTGACTTGCGAACGCACAACGACCGCGCTAGTCTGCACCCAGCCATGGCTACCTATGCAATCGGCGATGTGCAAGGCTGCTTTGCCTCGCTCAGGCAACTCACGAAGACGATTGGATTCAATCCGGCACAGGATCGTCTCTGGTTCGTAGGGGACCTCGTCAATCGCGGGCCGGATTCACTCGGTGTTCTGCGATATATTCGCGGGCTCGGGCCGGCAGCGGTCACCGTACTCGGCAATCACGACCTGTTCCTGTTGGCCGCTGCGGCCGGCCTGGCACCCCTGCGCCGCGATGATACGCTGAGCCAAGTCCTGAACGCCCCGGATTGCGACGAACTCACGGCCTGGCTCAGACAACAACCCTTGCTCTATCGAGAGGGCTCCTATGTACTCGTCCATGCCGGGCTCTTGCCGCACTGGACGATCGAGGAGGCCCGGCAATTGGCCATGGAAGCCGAAACGGCGCTGCGCGGAGAACAATTCAGCGCAATGCTACGCGCCCTTCACCCCAGCGGTCATTTGCAGTGGGCTCCCGATCTAAGAGGCCCTGTGCGCGTTGCCACCATCACGAAAGTCTTGACCCGACTACGAACCTGCTCCGACGACGGTGTCATGGAATCAACCTTCTCCGGCCCCCCGAAACTCACACCCCAAGGATTTCACCCCTGGTTCGATGTTCCGGATCGCCGCAATGCGACCGCAGCGATTGTGTTCGGACATTGGGCCGCAATGGGCTTACACGTCTCAGAAAATCTGCTCGGACTGGATAGCGGCTGCGTGTATGGGCGACAACTCACCGCAGTGCGACTGGAGGACCGGAAGATCTTTCAAGTGCGTTGTGAGGAAACGCGTGGAGGCAAGTGAGCCGCCAGTTACGGTCGGTTGGCCCCGCTACAGCAGGAGGCTGCTGCCGACCTACCGGTTCCTCCCAGGGCTGACTCCGCATCCCCGTCACAATCCACTGGAACATTCCTTCGGACAACCGGAATCGCTCCCGCGCCCGTGTGAACACGACCACTGGTCGCACTCGAAGGACTATCTGTATGCGATCGATCTGTACAACTTCGCCTATTGGTGGGAAGCGCATGAAGTGTTGGAGGGCCTATGGCATGCGTGCGGACGCACAACTACGGCAGGCAACTTCTTCCAAGCCCTCATTCAGTTCGCCGCCGCCCATCTCAAGCGGGCACTTGGCAATGAATCGGCCGCCCACAACCTTGCCCGCTACGGGCTCTTACGCCTGAAGAACTGCCCCACCCCCTACATGGGGCTTGATATCGAAATGTTCGCCCAGGACGTCACAGTGTGGATGGGCAACACAAGCCGGCCAAACGTGCGTATTCGATTAGAAACCTACGGCAACGGGCAATCAGTACAAGGGACCTTGTGAGCAATCCCTGGTTCTTGGTGACAGCAGCAACACAGCGTAACACCGTCAGCCGATCAGTCCGCGTGGGGCAGAGACCCAAGACATGGCCTGAGGCAACGGGAAGGAGTGATGCGAGACGAGACAGTAGCTAATCGTAGCTATGAGAGAGCGGCAACCGGCTAGTGATAACTTTCAGAGTCGGAGGGAAAGGTCCCCTGCTCAACTTCATCCTTGTAGCGGCGGAGAGCTTGGATGGCATCTACCTTCAGATGGGCATAGGGCTTGACGAATTTCGGCACAAACTCATCGAATAAACCCAGCAGGTCATACAGCACCAGCACCTGACCGTCGCAATGCGGGCCGGCGCCAATACCGATCGTCGGAATCGTGAGCGCTTCCGTCACGGCCTTCGCCAACCCCGATGGAATCGCTTCCAGGACGATCCCCATAGCCCCGGCGGCTTCCAATGCTTGCGCATCTTCAAGCAGTTGCTGCGCCCGATCTTTGCCCTTCCCCTGGACCTTATACCCCCCGTACTGATGGACCGATTGAGGCGTCATTCCGAGATGCCCCATCACAGGGATACCGATCTTCACGATCGCCGACACACGATCCGCCATCGCCGCCCCACCTTCCAGCTTCACGGCGTGGGCTCCGGCCTGAATGAACCGGCCGGCGTTTCGAAGCGCCTCTTCCTGGCTGACCTGATAAGACAGAAAGGGCATATCGCCGATCACCAACGACCGCTGAGTGGCTCCGACCACCAGCTTGGTGTGGTACAGCATCTCCTCCATTGTGACCGCGAGGGTATTGGACTTGCCCTGTACCACCACACCCAGAGAATCACCCACCAGAATCACGTCGATGCCCGCCTGTTCGACAATGCGTGCAAACAGCGCGTCGTACGCGGTGACAACTGTGATCTTCCGCCTATCGCGCTTGCACTTCTGCAAGTCAGGGACAGTCATCACCCCAGCTCTGCTTTTGTGAGAATTTCCGGCAGCCGTTCCGTCGATTTAATCGCCATGATGTGTACACCGTCGCAGTAAGGCCGCACCGCTTTGATGGTGCGTACGGCGATCTCAACACCGACATCGAGCGCGCGCTTGTCGCCTGCGGCGCGCATTTCATCGATCATATCCTGCGGCACACAGACGCCTGGAATGTTGGCGTTCATGAATTCTGCCATCTTGGCACTGCGCAGCAACAGAATTCCGGCGAGCACTTTCACTTTGAACGGACGCACCGCCTGCATGAACGTTTTGAATTGTTCAGGCTGATACACCGCCTGGGTTTGAAAGAATTCGGCACCGGCCCGCACCTTGACCTCGAATTTGACCAACATCGGGCCGAGCGGATCGGCTTCAGGAGTCACGGCCCCGCCGATCGTAAAGGCGGTGGCCCCGTCGAGCTTATTGCCCGCATAGTCCTTCCCGTTGTTCAAGCCCGTTACCAGTTGCATGACTTGAACGGAATCCAGGTCGTACACCGGCTTCGCTTCTTTATGGTCGCCTACGGTGGGGTAGTCCCCGGTCAGACACAGGATATTCCGGATGCCCAGGATGTGCGCACCCATGAGATCGGATTGCATGGCGATACGATTGCGATCCCGGCAGGTCAACTGCATCACCGGGTCATGCCCCAGCTCATATAACACACGGCAGACCGGCAACGACCCGGCTCGTACGATCGCCGCCGTATTGTCGGTGACATTCACCCCGTGCACGCGCCCGACGAGCGACTTGGCACTCTCAACCACATGGGTCAGGTTCGTGCCTTTCGGCGGGTTATATTCCACCGTGACGGCAAATTGCCCCTGGGCCAATACCTCTTTGAGTCGCCGCGGCTCTCGGCTCATCTACATCTCCCCCGCATGTTGTATAATTCCCCTATCCTTCTCGCCTATCCCTGCCTGCTCACTCGCACTAGCTCGAAATAGAAATGGTGGAACCTCTCGGCTGTGCGCATCGATCACGCACCGTCTGATCGTGCGCGGTCCGCGAGGAACGCGAGTGTCTCGATCGCCCCTATTTCATCCCTGCCATTCTCTTAGCAGATTCAACCGTATTGTCGAGCAACATCGCAATCGTCATCGGGCCGACGCCGCCGGGAACCGGGCTGATCCACCCGGCCTTCTGGCTGACCGACTCGAAATCGACATCCCCCACCACTTTGCCGTCCGGCAGGCGGTTCGTTCCGACATCGATCACAACCGCGCCGTCGCGCACCATATCGGCCGTCACAAATTTGGCTTTACCGATCGCCACCAACAGCAAGTCCGCCTCACGACACACGGCCGGAAGGTCTTTTGTCTTGGAGTGGCAAATCGTGACCGTGGCGTTGCGGTGGAGCAACATAAGTGCGAGCGGTTTGCCGACGATGTTGCTGCGGCCGAGCACCACCGCCCGCTTGCCCTCGATCGACACGCCGGTCGACTCGATCATCTTGATGACCCCCTTCGGCGTGCACGCCTCAAAAATGGGGCTCCCCTCGACGAGGCGACCGAAGTTGTAGGGGTGAAACCCGTCGGCATCCTTTTGGGCGGACACTGCGTCAAGCACCACCTTACTGTCGATATGTTTCGGCAGCGGCAGCTGCACCAGAATGCCGTGGATCTTCGGATCGGCATTCTTCTGGGCAATCAGTGCCAACAGCTCAGCCTGAGTCGTGCTGGCAGGCAACTTCGAGTCATCGATATAGATGCCCGCTGCGTCGCAGGCCTTCTGTTTGCTTTTGACATAGAGATGCGAGGCGGGATCGTCACCCACCAAGATCGTAGCCAATCCCGGCTTCATCCCCGTTTTGGCCAATACCGCCGCGGACTCTTTCGCGAGTCCTTCACGAACCTGTTGTGCCAACGCCTTCCCATCGATGATACGAGCTGCCACGATATCCTCCCTGGCCTGAATAGAAGCGAAAAGTGTCGGCACCATAGCAGGCAATTTTTCAACAAGTCAACGAGGCAGGAGCTAGTGAGGCCTCGAGTCTGGCTCCGTGCGAAACGCGAGATCCGGCAGGGCGGAGCTTGTCGACATGACTCCGTCGGCCAACCTGTCTCTATGCGTGATCCGGCGGCTTCCTTGACAGTCTCGGAGGCCCTTGGCTACGATGCACCAGCAGAATCTTCTGTGCGATACCTTCGTTGATGATTTCCACGACCATCTGTCACAACCGTTTCCATCGGCCCGTGCCCCGCCGTCGCTTCGGTCCGGCGCTGGCGCTGGCTATTGGAATGCTACTCCATACTGGGGGGGCGTGGGCGCTCCAAGTCAGTGGGCTGGAATCCCCCCACAGCTTCCTCGCCGATCCCGCAACAAGGTCCTATTTCATTTCGAACATCAACGGCGAATCCGACGCCCGCGATAACAATGGCTTCATCACCAAACTGAGCGACGACGGCCGGATCACCGCGTTCAAATTCATTGAGGGCGGCCGCGGAGATGTCACGCTCCATGCCCCCAAGGGCATGGTCGTGGTTGATGACGTCCTCTATGTTACCGACCTGGATACCCTGCGCGCTTTCGACAAAACCACGGGAGCCCCCCTCGCCACGCTGGCGCTCCCACATCCCGCTGCCGGCGGCGCCGCCCAGTCGCTCACGGATGTGGCCTCCGACGGGCACGGGCATCTGTACCTCGCCGACCAGGGCGGCAATGCGATCTATCGCGTGGACCTGGCGCCAACATTGGCCTTGTCCCTGTATCTCTCCGGCGCACATCTCGCCGGACCTTCAGGCGTGGCCGTGCACCCCAAGACCGGACATCTTGTCGTCGTCAGTTATGATTCCGGAAAGATTTTCGACGTCACCCAGGAAGGAACTCTCACCGAACTGGCCTCGAATGGGTTTTTCACCGGGCGATTCCAAAACCTCAGCGGTGTGGATTTCGACCGGTGGGGCAGCATGTACGTCTCGGATGGAACAAAGGGCAAGATCTGGCGCATGCTTCCGAACGGAAAGTTTCAGGTGATCGCGGAGTATCTGCCAGGTCCCTCCGATGTGGGCATCGACCGGGTGAACCACCTCATTCTTGTCCCCTACCAAGACTCCAATGCGGCCGAGGTCAATGGCCTCGAATCGCCGACAGCCTCCTCAGGTGATCGAGCCAAACGCACACTGGCGGACTATGGCTTCGTCGAACCAAAGAAATCCGACAAGGAAGGACCTCCCCGCAAATGAGCCAATGTGTCTACTGCAAGCAGCGCAAGGGTAAACGTTCCTGTCCAGCCCTCACCGGATTGATCTGCAGCCAATGCTGCGGAGAACACCGCCTGACACGGATCGCCTGTCCTCCCGACTGCGGCTATCTTGACATCGGAAGCGACTACCAGCAGAAGCGGCTGGGCGAGCAGTTCGCCCCGGTCCGACGGGAGCTGTACCGGCAATTGAGTGTCACGGGAGGCGAGAAAGCCGCCGCGCTGTTCAACCTCATTGAGGTGGTGACCTTCGGCTACTTCCATGACCGGCGAGACGGCCAAGATGCCGAAGTGTTTGCCGCCATCCAAGCCCTGCGCCGGACCTTGAGCCCCCTCCATGTGCCGTCTGCCCCCATGCCGGTGTTCGCGGAACGTCTCAAGAAGGAATACGACGCGTTTGTCAAACAACAGCCCCAGCAAGTCACGGATCCAGGCTCAGCCCCGGAAATACTCGACCGCGCTGTCGCAATCCTGACCGAATTTTCCGGCCAAGATTTTCAATCGCGCCGTTTCCTGAATGGCATGATCGGCTACGTGAAGGCTTTCCACCCCGAGATTGCGGAACACCTGACCAAGCAACACGACCCCAGCCGGATAGTGCTCCCGGGCCAACTCACCCCGCCCCCCCAAGAACCGACTCATGTCCACGGTCCCGAGTGCCACCATCACCATCACTAAATACACACGTACTAGACATAGGCCTGCCACTTCGCTGTCACGCGTGTAATCGCTTCTTCCCGTTAAAATCAGCATCTTGCCGACCGACATTCTCTCTTTAGTTTCGCCCATTTTCTACCGATACAGGTGTGCCGAGACCTATGGCTACGTAGGGGAATGCCTCCGGACTGGACGTCTAACCACATGAACTATCAGGACATTTCAGCATGAATCTCTTGCTGAGCCGGCCAAAGATCGACGCACTGGCCGAGCTTCTGCCCGCAACGCGGCGCAGCGACAGACAACGCCAACATGTCGACACCCCGCACACCTGGGAGAATCGCAGAAACGTGCCACTTCCAGAGCCCTAAACGCCGACACTTCCACCGTCTCAATGAACCGGCTCTGGCCCACAGATCATTAAAAGGAGACTCCCGATATGCGCGTCACAACGACCTGTCTCAAACTCGGCGCCCCCTGGTCCTCTGAGTCCCTTTCAGCCCTGGATTCCGACCAAACCCTCCTGCTCCTGTTCGGCGCATCGAATTTGCTCGATACCCCGGACCGCATGGCGGAGGTACTGAAGGCCTGCCCCCGGAGTCACGTGATGGGTTGTTCGACCTCCGGAGAAATTCATGGGAACGAGATCTCGGATAATAGCCTGGTCGTCGCCGCCGTACAGTTTGAGCAAACACCCCTTCGCACAGCCGAAGCAGCCGTCCCATCCCCTCAGAGTTCCTACGCCGCGGGATGCGCCATCGCTCAGCAGCTCAAACAACCCTCGCTGCGAGGCGTCCTGGTTCTGTCCGATGGCCTGAATGTCAACGGGAGTGAGCTCGTCAAAGGCCTCAATGACACGCTCGGAGACTCCGTCGTCGTCACCGGTGGGCTCGCCGGCGATGGGACTCAGTTCAAACAAACCTGGGTGCTGAAAGATCGTACGCCACAGAGCGGCTATGTGACCGCCGTCGGCTTTTATGGCGACCACATCCGGTTGGGGCATGGCTCCAAAGGCGGATGGGACAAATTCGGACCGGAACGGCAGGTCACCAAATCCAGCGGGAACGTGCTGTATCAACTGGACGGTCGTCCCGCGTTGGAACTGTACAAGGAATATCTTGGAGAGCGCGCCTCCGGACTGCCCGCCACCGGCCTCCTGTTCCCTCTTGCAATCAGAACCTCGCAGACGGAGGGGAAAGTTCTGGTCCGCACCATCCTGGCCGTGGACGAAGCCACCCAATCCATGACATTTGCCGGAGACATTCCGGAAGGCGTTTTCGCGCAACTCATGCGCGCAAATTTCGATCGGCTGATTCAGGGCGCATCCGAAGCCGCCACACTCACAATCAACAGTCACAACAGCCTACCCTCGAATTCGCCAACCCTCTGTATCGCGATCAGCTGTGTCGGTCGCCGCTTGGTGCTTGGCGAACGGTCGGAGGAAGAGGTCGAGGCGGCATTAGAGATTCTGCCGAAAGGCAGCCGGCAGATTGGATTTTACTCCTACGGGGAGATCTCGCCGTACCAAAGCGGCACGTGCGACCTTCACAATCAAACCATGACGCTGACGACGATCACCGAAGCATAAGGTCCATGCATCCGCTCCTCAAACGACAACTCAAACGCCTGGGGCTGGACGACGCAACCGCGCCCTCATCGCCCGACGTCTGGCAACACCTCCTCGAACGAGTGAGCCAGAGCTATCTGGAATCAGACCAGGGACGCGAACTCCTGGAGCGCTCGATCGCCTTATCTTCGCAAGAAATGCAGGAGCTGAATGAACAACTCCGGCGCACCTCGGAGAGTCAGCTCGCAGGAGAGAGGGACAAGTTACAGACGGTGCTCCGCTCCATGGGCGACGGACTCTGCGTCGTCGATCGACAGTGGAACATCGTGTTACTGAACCCCGAAGGCGAACGTCTCTGGGGCCTGACAGAAAAAGAGGTCGTCGGACGCCGGCTCCATGACATGATTTCCCTCTCCTACGGCACGAGCCTCACAGGCCCGATCTTCACTCAACTTCTGCTGGACGAAACTGCACAGGGCAACACCTTCCGGACCGATGACGGACTCCTGAGCACGACCACGGGACGCTCGTTTCCCGTCGCCTGTGTGCTGGCGCCGATTGTGCACGAAAATCGTGTAGCCGGAGCTGTACTCGTGTTTCGCGACATCACGGACCGGAAACATACAGAGAACATCCGTCACCGCACCGAAAGCCTGCTCCGGCGACAACAAACCGCGCTCTTCGAACTGACGCGCAACAGCATCATCCAAAGTGGCGTATTGGAACCGGCGCTGAAAGAAATCACCCGCGCGGCGGCCACGACCCTGGAGGTGGGCCGAACCAGCATCTGGCTTCTGAGCGAAGACCGTCAGGCGATTCACTGCAAAGACCTCTACGAATCTTCCAGTAATACTCACTCTTCAGGCCTTGAACTCCAGGCAGCGAGTTTTCCAGTATACTTCCGTGAAGTTCTCTCCGAGCACGTGATTGATGCCTCCGATGCCAGAAGCGACCCCCGCACCTGCGAGTTCACTTCCAGCTATCTGGAGCCCCTCGGGATCGGCGCCATGCTGGACATCCCGATTCGGTTCAAAGGCAAACTCGTCGGGGTGCTCTGCAATGAGCATATCGGCACGCCGCGCTCCTGGATGCTGGAAGAACAGCAGTTCGGCCATGCGATCGCCTCCCTGGTATCGCTCGCACTCGAAGCCGTCGAGCGCCTCCACGCCGAAGGGGAGCTGCGCAAGAGCGAGGGACGGACCAGATTGATCATCGACACCGCGCTCAGCGCGGTGATCAGTATGGACGAGAAAGGCGCTATTATCGGCTGGAATTCCCAGGCCGAACAGGTCTTCGGATGGACGCGCGAGGAGGCGATCGGCCGCCTTATGACGGAGACCATCATTCCGGTCGAGCACCGCGAGGGTCACGATCGTGGGCGCGAGCGGTTTCTCAAAACCGGTCAAGGCCGGGTCATGAACAGACGAATCGAAACGACCGCGCTCCATCGCGACGGCACCGAGTTCCCAGTCGAGCTAGCGATGACACCACTCCGTATCGAGAATGCCTATACCTTCACCGCCTTCGCCGTGGATATTTCAGAACGAAAAAAAGCGGAAGAAGCCTTGCGCACAAGCGAAGCGCGGTTGACGATGACAGTGCAGGGCTCGCACATCGGAATCTGGGACTGGAACCTCACGACAGGCGCGATCTACTTCTCCCCGCAATGGAAAAGTCAGCTCGGCCATACCGACACCACGCTCGCCAGCAATTTCAACGAATGGCGGACACGGATCCATTCAGACGACCAACCGTTGGTCCATGAGACCATCCAGTCCTGTCTCGATGGACAGCGAGCCCAGTTCGAGCTCGAACATCGCCTTCAACATCGAGATGGCTCCTATCGCTGGATTCTGTCTCGCGGCAGTTTGATTCGAGACGTCTATGGGGTGGCGACACGCATGGTCGGCATCCACATCGATACCACCGACCGGAAACAGAGCGAGCAGGAACTCCGCGCAGCGAAGGAAGCGGCAGAGGCCGCCAGCACGGCAAAGAGCGAATTTCTGGCCAATATGAGCCACGAAATCCGCACTCCGATGAACGGAGTACTGGGCACGACCGAACTCCTGCTCAATACACAGCTGACAGACAAACAACGGCATCTTGCCTCAACGGTTCTCCGATCCGGGAAAACCCTTCTGGCTATTATCAACGACATCCTGGATTTTTCAAAAATTGAAGCGGGCAAGCTAGATCTGGAGTGCATCGACTTTGACTTACTCCCGGTGCTCGAAGAATCGCTTGAGCTGTTCGGCGAAGCCGCACGCCGAAAACAGCTTCGGCTCTCCCATCATATCGGTGAGGCAGTCCCACGGTATCTCAAGGGTGACCCGGTCCGGTTCCGCCAGGTCCTCATGAATCTCTTGAGCAACGCGATGAAATTTACCGAAACAGGTGAGATCTCCCTGAAAGCCGAGTATGTAGAAGGCACCACGACCCGGGCATTGCTACGATTCGCCGTCACCGATACCGGCATCGGCATTTCGGCAGCGGCCCAGTCACGCATCTTCGATGCATTCTCGCAGGCGGATGGCTCAACCACCAGACGATACGGCGGAACCGGTCTTGGCCTCTCCATTGCCAAACAGTTAGTCGGCCTGATGGGCGGGAGCATCACGGTAGAGAGCACACCCGGGAGTGGTTCGACGTTCGCCTTTACGGTCCAGTTCGATCTCCAGCCGCTGGGATCAGGGCTTTCAACGATGCTCGAGCCCTATCTACATGTGCCAGAGCCTGTTCTTTCATCCGGACAGACCAACGATGCCCCTCACCACATCTCACCTTCATTGGGACCGGATTTCCCAGGCGCCAAGCCGAACGGACGGATCCTGTTGGCTGAAGATAGCCCCGTCAACCGCGAAGTGGCCATCGGGATGCTGGAACAACTGGGCTACGAGGTCGAG
Organism: Nitrospira sp.; assembly: GCA_037045225.1. NCBI lineage: Bacteria > Pseudomonadati > Nitrospirota > Nitrospiria > Nitrospirales > Nitrospiraceae > Nitrospira > Nitrospira sp. The sequence continues at coordinate 2,601,164 of JBAOHZ010000009.1, read as the reverse complement.
GTGGCAGAAAACGGGCGGCAGGCCCTCGTGACTACCGAGCACAACCAATTCGACATCGTGCTCATGGACTGTCAGATGCCTGAAATGGACGGACTCACAGCCACCGGAGCAATTCGCACTCGCGAACAGTCATCCAGCCAACGTCGCGTCCCGATCATCGCGCTGACTGCCCACGCCATGCAGGGGGACCGAGAGCAATGCCTCGCGGCCGGCATGGATGATTACCTGAGCAAACCGTATACCCAGACACAGTTGCAAGAAATCTTACGCAAATGGCTGAGGAGCCATGAGTCTCCTGCACACACCACGGAGCCGACCGTCCCTGCTCAGCCGTCTCGGCCGGAATCACTCCGAACGACGACCGAACCAATGGATGACGCCACTGTCACGGTGCCGGGCATGGACCTTACTGCCCTCAAAAGCATCCGCGCGTTACAACGCCCCAACCGACCAGATGTGCTGGCCTCCGTGCTTCGCAAATATCTCGACAGTTCGCGTGAAAGCCTGGAAGCGCTGCGTGACGCCATTCGCGCCAACGACCCAACGGTATTACAAGCCATTGCGCATCGGCTCAAATCGAGCAGCGCGCAACTTGGCGCCCTCGCCGTGGCTGCCAGCTGCAAGGAACTCGAAACCATGGGCCATCGGAACAATCTCGTCGATGCCGAGCGGTCGTTCGCACAATTACAATCCGACTATCTGACCGCCTGCACTGTCTTCCGCAATGAGATTGCCAAGGAGAAGCAGCCATGAACCTGCTGACACCAGGACGAGCACCCTGCGCACTGGTTACGGATGACGATATCATCATCCGTATGTTCGCTCGCGAGTCATTGGAACAAGCAGGCTGGGCGGTGATGGAGGCTGAAAACGGGATTGAAGCCTGCGAGCTCTTTGAGAAATGCCCGCCGGACGTGGTGCTCCTCGACGTGATGATGCCGGGCATGGACGGATTCGCCACCTGTGCGGCATTACGCCGGTTGCCGGCCGGAGAACATACTCCGATTCTGATCATGACCGGCCTGGACGACTTTGAGTCCATCACCAAGGCCTACGATGCCGGTGCAACCGACTTTATCCTCAAACCGCTGAATGCGATGCTGCTCACCAACCGAATTCGGTATATGGTTCGGGCCAGCCAAGTGCTCCGGGAACTCCGGGAGAGCCAGGCCACACTCACTCAAGCCCGTGATGCGGCGATCGAGGGGGCTCGGATCAAATCTGAGTTCCTCGCCACCATGAGTCACGAAATCCGTACCCCCATGAACGGCGTCCTAGGCATGACGGACTGGCTGCTCGATACGCCCCTCACCGCCGAACAGCTGGACTGTGCCCAGACCATCCGCTCGTCCGGCGATGCCTTGATGGTCATCATCAACGACATTCTGGATTTCTCCAAGATCGAATCCGGAAAACTGTCTCTCGAATTACTGGACTTCGACTTGTCCCTCTTTATTGACCGGGTTCTGGCCCTCTTTGGGGAACGGGCAAAACGGAAGGGCCTCTTACTGACCTCCCGGATTAGCCAAGACGTGCCAACCGCCTTATGTGGCGATCCCGCCAGACTCCAATAAATTCTTAGCAACTTATTGGCGAACGCCATCAAATTCAGCGATCACGGCACAGTCTCTATTCTCGTGGAGCTCGATCAACGCCCTCCTGAGCAACGCCTCGAATTTCCCGCCACCCGTTATGGCGAACTATCGGCACAGCAAGACCGGGTCACACACCTCCGATTCTCCGTCTCGGATAATGGTATCGGCATTGCCCCAAGCGCCGTTGCCAAACTCTTTCAGCCGTTTGTCCAAGCAGATGGATCCACCACCAGGAAATATGGTGGGACTGGGCTAGGGCTCGCCATTTGCAAACAACTCGTTGAATTGATGGGAGGACATATCGGCGCGGAAAGTGATCCAGGATCCGGTTCTGTCTTTCGATTTACCGTGCCTCTTCAGCAACAATTACTGAACAACGACAAGGCACATCACACGGCCTAACCAGCAAGTCTCACGGCTTTCCCGATCCCATCCATTCCATCCCTCATCCCATCGATGTACCAATTTCAAGAATTCCTACGACGTATCTATTAAGATACGCTCTCGGCCGATTATCATGCACCAAAGAGTGCTGAAGATTCAGATGCTTCAACTATCAGCTTGAAATCACTAATGAAATTACATGGCTCAAACTTTGCTTTACTTCATCATGCACACATAGTATACAAAGTATGTCGAAAGGGTTTGCTTTGTGATCTCCTTCTCAAGCATCCTGATGTCAGCTCTTACTTATCTCGCCTAGTAGGCAAAACCCTACACCCAAGGATCACACACCAGTGCATTGCCTGACATTCGACATCGAAGAACATTTTCAGGTGTCTCGTTTCGATTCCCCGATTCGTCGACGGCACTGGGGCTCCTTTGAGAGTCGTGTCACCACGAACACCTGCAAGATGCTGGATCTACTCGCTCGCTACCAGACCAGGGCCACCTTCTTCGTATTGGGATGGGTTGCAGAGCGACATCCCGGACTCATTAAACAGATCGCCGAATGTGGTCATGAAATTGCCTCACATGGGTATGGCCATGAATTGGTCACAGCCCAAACTCCGGAATTGTTCCGTGCAGATGTGAGAAGGTCCAAACAAATTCTCGAAGACCTCACCGGATCACCGGTGCAAGGCTACCGCGCTCCGGGATTTACGATAACTCGCGAAACTCTGTGGGCCCTCCCCATCCTCGCCGAGGAAGGGTTTACCTACGACTCGAGCGTCGTTCCGATTCGACACGATCATTGTGGCGTTCCCGGCTCCGATCCTTGGCACCATCTGAAACAGACTGCTTCAGGCCCCATCTGGGAAGTCCCGCCCTCTACCGTGAACCTAGGCGGAATACGGCTTCCCATTGCCGGCGGCATCTATTTCCGTCTGCTGCCCTTCCCCCTACTCTGCGGGTTGTTGCAACGGATCGAACAAAAAGGTCGTCCTCTGGTCATGTATTTCCATCCGTGGGAACTGGACCCCCACCAACCGCACATGGAAGGTCCTTTCCTTTCCCAACTTTTTCATTATATGAATTTGGACAAAATGGAGTTCCGGGTTTCTACCCTGATGAATACCTTCCGATTCGGTCCCATTGCCGAACAGATCGACCTTTCGCCGATCATGCCGCTCGATGCAACCGCGTTTCCAGCTGTTCCTCCTGCCGAAATTGCCCACGATTTAGCGTAGCGAAATCTGCATCCCTCCATCCCCCCGTCACGCCGCGCCCACGCGCGGGCGCAGGTTATGTGCTGCGCCAAAGTAGGGATTGCAGTGTCTACACGGTTTCAGTACGGTAGGAGTCGCGTTCGAGAAATTTGATCCCGAAGCACTCAAGGAGAATCACGATGCACGAGGGGAGTAGGAATCGGCGACTACTGTCGCCCAACTCAGTGAGCCTGATGTGGACGCTGGCCTGCCTGCTGCTTCTACCCGGCGCGGCGACCAGCCAAACCTTGGATGACACCGTGCAGTTCATCAGCGACATGGCCAATACACACGGGTTTGTCCGCAGTCTGAGTTGCAGAAATCCAAAAGCGGGAAAACCGACGAAGATTACCGAGATCTACACCGTGATTCCGACCGGAACGAAACTCGGCACAGTCGAACTCAATCACGGACACGACGAGGTCAATACCGGATTCACACATTTCGATCTGCACGACATCGATACGATCGAGTACCAGGGGCAAGACACGCGCGACAACAACCTGGTCCTCTACGGCGTCCGCGTGACTTGCAAGAGCAACGGCCCTTGCATTATGAAAACAAGTTACTGTACCGGGGCGGTAACCGAACTCGAAGCACAGTTTCCAGAAGATATCCTGCTCTTCCGCTCCGCTTCGCATGCGGAGCGCATGACCAAAGCACTCTCCCATCTCTTGGGGCTGGTCCGCGCCCAACAACAGAACCAACCCTTCTAATCGCTCAATCTGTGCTAGGCCGCGCTCGGGAGGAGTTTCGGCCCTGGCACGTAGATCCTCAGGTCACTCGATGATCGTGACCACCATTTCCACTCGCTCAACCGGATTGTCGCAGGGGCCCTTCCCTGCAGGGGTCGGTGCCCCGCCTTGACACATCACTCGCGGTAGCGCCACGATCTTGTCCGCCACCCCGATTCCTTTGACGACCTCACCGAAAATCGTATACTTGCGGTCCAAGAACCTCGACTCCTCAACAACGATAAAAAACTGAGATCCTGCGCTGTCCGGATCCTGTGCCCGCGCCATCGATACCACGCCACGCTTGTGCGGCAGATCGCTGAACTCGGCTTTCACATTGTGCCCTGGCCCACCCTGACCATAGGCATCCTTCTTCAACGAGTCCTTCGTATTGGGGTCCCCCCCCTGGATCATGAATCCCGGGATCGCCCGATGGAAAGTCGTGCCATTATAAAACCCCGATTTGGCCAACTTGATGAAATTCTCCACATGCTTCGGCGCGACTTCCGGCAGAAACTTGATCTCAATATCGCCGAACTTTGTCTTGATGACCGCCCTCGCCTGACTCGCACTCACAGCTTCGGTTCCGGCTGGAGCAGCCTCAGCAGCCTGGCCGATTCCCGCCACGCCGACTGCCATGAACAGACTCACTACTCCCACAATTTTGAATCGATTGCTCCATCGCATCTGTGTCATCATCACTCTTCCTCCTTGTCGGACCACGCCCCTTCGCTCAGGCCAACTGTGTCAACGCTTCCTTCGCCGCCATCTGCTCGGCTTCTTTCTTACTATGCCCGCACCCAATCCCTCGCATGACACCCTGAATGGTCAACTCGACCTCGAAGACCTTCTCATGGTCAGGCCCCGATTCCCGGACGGTCGCATACTGCGGCAAGGTATCAAACCGCTTCTGGCAGACCTCCTGGAGCTGTGTCTTGTAATCCTCCATCCCTGGTCGCGCCTGTTCGGCACGTGTCGCCAGCAATTCTTCTTCCAACACCCGCAGCGTAAACGTCCGGCTGGCTTCCAGCCCGCCGTCTAGATAAATCGCGGCAATCAGGGCTTCAAGCGCATCCGCCAACAGGGAGTGTTTCTCACGCCCCTTGGAGAGTTCTTCGCCTTTCCCCAGTCGCAAGAGGTGGCCCAGCTTCATGCGTCTGGCCGCCTTCGCAAGCGACGCCTCGCTGACCAGGTGGGCCTTCAACTTCGAAAGGCCGCCCTCATTGCTGCCTGGAAACTCAGCGGCGAGATACTCACTCATGACAAGGGAGAGCACCGCGTCGCCCAGAAACTCCAAGCGTTCATTCTGTGTTCGATCTTTGCTGCGCCGCTCGTTGGAGTAAGACTTGTGCGTCAACGCTTCTTCCAACAGGCGAGGCTGATGGAAACGGTAGCCCAGAAGGCGCTGGACCGCCTCAATTGACGTAGCCGGCGTCATACGACCTGACTCGCGCACTGAAGAGGATTACTGGTCACACCTGCGAAAAAGGAGACAGGCGTTAACCCCGCCAAACCCGAAGGAATTGGAAAGGACGACCTGAGTCTTGACCAGACGCGCAGTATTGGGCACGTAGTCAAGATCGCAGGCGGGATCGGGATGATCAAGATTGATGGTCGGGGGCAACACGCCATGGTGCAGCGCCAGAATGCTAAACACTGCCTCAATACCACCGGCCGCACCCAAGAGATGCCCTGTCATGGATTTCGTCGAACTGACAGGAATTCTGTAGGCTTGCTCCCCAAACACATGCTTAATCGCCTTGGTTTCAATGGCATCCGCCATGGTAGACGTACCATGGGCGTTGATATAGCCGATGTCTGTTTTGGCCACCCCAGCATCCTTCAACGCCATTTCCATACACCGGACCGCGCCCTCCCCTTCTTCAGGCGGAGCCGTAATATGGTACGCATCGCTATTCATCGCGTATCCGATGACTTCGGCATAGATGCGAGCGCCGCGCGCACGCGCATGCTCAAGTTCTTCGAGCACCACCACACCGGCCCCTTCGCCCAAGACGAACCCGTCTCGATCCTTGTCGAATGGACGGCTGGCCTTCGTCGGGTTGTCGTTTCTAAAAGAGAGGGCTTTTGCCGAAGCAAACCCGGCCACGCCAAGGGGGGTAATCGCCGCCTCGGCACCGCCGGCGATCATCACATCCGCATCACTGCGCTGAATGAGCCGGTAGGCATCGCCGATGCAGTGATTGCCGGTTGCACAGGCCGTCACAGCACAGGAGTTGGGTCCTTTTGCACCGACTCGAATCGCCACCTGCCCGGAAGCAAGGTTGATGATGGTCATCGGAATGAAAAACGGAGAGACCCGACCAGGACCCTTCTCCCTGAGCACATCATGATAATGTTCAATAGACCCCAGCCCACCGATACCGGACCCGATGTAGACGCCGACTCGCGTGGCTTCTTCAGGCACCACCTTGAGCTTCGCGTCGTCCACCGCCAACTGGCTCGCCCCCACCGCATAGTGGATGAAGGTGTCCATCTTCTTGATTTCTTTTTTCTCGATGAACTGAGCCGGGTCGAAATCCTTGACCTCTCCAGCAATCTGCGCATCATAGCCGGTCGGATCGAATCGCGTGATTCGGCCGATCCCCGACTCTCCGGCGCACAGCGCTTTCCAGGTCTTCTCCACCCCGGTCCCAAGCGGAGTGACCAGTCCGAGACCGGTTACCACCACACGTCTGGCAGGTCGATCGTGCATACCTACGGTTCCGCTAGGCCTTCTCTTTAATATAATCCAGCGCTTTGCCGACGGTTAGGATCTTCTCGGCATCCTCATCGGGGATCTCGATTTCAAACTCTTCTTCCAGAGCCATCACCAATTCGACCGTGTCGAGCGAATCGGCGCCCAAATCCTCGACGAAATGGGCCTCGAGCGTTACTTCTTCTTCCTCGACCCCCAACTGCTCGGCAATAATTTTCTTCACCCGTTCATCTACTGTTGCCATGGACTTGCCCACCTCCTTCCCCATCTTACTTGACCTCCACATTCCTCACCGGGAGATTCCGGATCGAGGACACCAACCCGGACACCCGACCTGACTCACTTATACCATGAGCATGCCACCGTTCACGTGCAACACTTGCCCTGTGATATACGACGCTGCATCCGATACCAGAAACCGAACCGCCGCCGCAATGTCGGAGGGAAGCCCCAGTCGGCCCAAAGGAATCTGCTTCTGCAACGCCTCCTTGACTTCGGGGGACAGTCCCTGGGTCATCGCCGTATCGATAAAGCCCGGCGCCACCGCATTTACCGTCACCGCTCGACTGGCATACTCACGCGCGGCCGTCTTGGTAAACCCAATCACCGCCGCCTTGGAGGCGGCATAGTTCGCCTGCCCCACATTCCCCATTGCCCCGACGATCGAGGCGATGTTGACGATCCGCCCAAAACGCTGTTTCGTCATCGGAAGGAGAACGGCTTTCGTGCAATGAAAGGTTCCATTCAGATTAACCTGCAAGACCAGGTTCCAATCTTCTTCTTTCATTCTGAGCAACAATCCATCACGGGTAATGCCCGCGTTGTTCACCAGAATATCAATTCTGCCCCACTCCTGCATCACGTGGTCAGCCATGGCCTTGGTATCGTTCCAATCGGCCACGTTCACCTTCACACTCAGCGCCCGGCGTCCCATCTTTTGAATCGCCGCCACCGCATCCTGCGAACGCGCCGGATCAAGGTCAGCGACCACGATATCCGCCCCGTCCTCCGCCAACGCTTCCGCAATGGCCCGTCCGATTCCTTGGGCGCCCCCGGTGACAATCGCGACTTTTCCCTGTAATGACATCAGCCTGCTCCCCGCAATCTCAACTCGTCTTACGCCTGATTGCTCGTGCCCAACGTCGTGAGCGTCGCCTCGAGCGACTTCGGATCATTGACGTTCGCCGTGACGGCGCCTGGAAGAATCCGCTTCACCAACCCCGTCAGCACGGTTCCCGGCCCTATCTCAACGAAGGTCGTCACGCCGAGCTTCGCCATCGCCTGTACCGACTCTTCCCACCGCACCGATGACGGCAACTGCCGCACCAGTGAGGCCCGGATGTCCTCGGAGCGTTGCAGCGCCACGGCTTCGGCATTGTTCACCAACGGCACGGTCAAATCGCGCCAGGCTATTCCTCCAAATTCCGCGGCGAGCCGGTCTGCGGCCTTTTGCATCAGCGGCGTATGCACCGGGACACTGACCGGGAGTGGAATGGCCTTTTTACATCCCCGGGTCTTAGCAATCTCAATAGCCCGTTCGACAGCGGCCTTTTCTCCGGCAATCACGACTTGGCCGGGAGAATTAAAATTCGCCGCCGCCACCACACCAACCGACGCAGCCTCCTGACAGACCGCTTTGACCACCTCCGCAGTAAGCCCCAATAACGCAGCGACCTGACCTGTTCCAGGCGGCACCGCTTCCGACATATAGCGACCGCGCTTCTGGACAAGCGCGACGGCGTCCCGAAACGATACTCCACCGGCCGCATAGACCGCCGAATATTCACCGAGACTATGCCCTGCAACGGCCAGCGGCTTCAACCCGGCCGGTTCCAGCGCCTTCAGGGCCGCGGCACTACTCACCAACAACGCCGGCTGAGTATTCTCCGTGAGATTCAACCGCTCCGCCGGACCGTCGAAACAGAGCTGCGCCACATCGTACCCGAGAATGGAGGAGGCCTCTTCATAGACCGCCTTGACTGCCGGAGACGCCTCGTAAAACGCCCGCCCCATTCCTACAGATTGCGACCCCTGTCCGGGGAACAAAAATCCAATTTGTGACGCCATCATAGCCGCGTAAGGTATCGTAGAAACCACGCTCAATGTCAACGGGAAAAAGCTGGAGAAAATCCCTCTGTCAGTGGCGACGGATGCCCCACGACCACGCCTCCCCTGACTACCAACGAACCAGAGCCGAAGCCCAGGTCAAGCCTGCCCCGAAAGCACCGAACATCACTAACTGCCCCTCTTTCACCCGTCCATCGCGCACAGCTTCATCCAACGCAATGGGGATCGACGCAGCCGAGGTGTTACCATATCGATCCATATTCAAGATCACTTTTTCAAGCGGCAACTTCAAGCGATCGGCCACCGCTTTAATGATCCGCAAGTTGGCCTGATGGGGAATGTAGAGATCGAGATCCTCAACGGAGAGCTGATGTGCAGCGAGAGTCTCCCGCGCCACTTCCTCGAGGGTCCGTACCGCCACCTTAAACGTTTCATTACCTTTCATTTTGATGTACTGCGATCGCTCGCTCACCATGGCTTCAGAGGGAGGGATTCGCGTCCCACCGCCCGGCACCACAATCAAATCAGAAAGGCTTCCATCCGAGTGCAAGTGAGTGGACAAGACCCCGCGCTCACCCTCCGATGCACTCACGACCGCCGCACCGGCGCCATCCCCGAACAGGATGCAGGTGTTACGATCCGTCCAATCCGTAATCGTCGACATCACTTCCGAGCCTACGACCAAGACATGGCGCATGCCGGTTCGAATATAGGCATCGGCCACACCGAGCGCGTAGACAAACCCGCAGCAGGCGGCAGACACATCACAGGCTGCGGCACGGATTGCCCCTAAGCGGTGCTGGAGCAGGCAGGCCGTAGAGGGTAGCGGCATGTCTCCTGTGCAGGTAGCCAGGAGAATCATGTCGAGTTCCCCGGCGGAGACACCGGCAGCCTTCAAGGCACGCTCGGCGGCAATCAGCCCCAGATCGGAACAGGCCTGCCCCTCGGCTGCGATACGGCGCTCGCGAATTCCCGTGCGTTCGCGAATCCATTCATCGGACGTCGCAACCAGCTTCTCTAGGTCGACATTCGTCATCACCCGTTCCGGGGCGTAGGACCCCGTTCCGGTGATCCGTGCTCGTATCACACCTGCGTTCCTTCCGGTTTCTCGTCCTGATGGCGTCTCAGGCTCTCTTCGATATCACGCTGGATCAGTTCATCCAGCCTGGTCTCGGCCAGACCCTTCGCGCGACGAATCGCATTCTTAATCGCCTTGGCAGAGGAACGGCCATGGCAAATCATCGTGGTTCCATTCACTCCAAGCAGAGGCGCGCCGCCAAACTCGGCGTAATCAATTTTTCGTTTGAGGTTCAGCAACGGCTTCGCAATCAACGGATAGGCTAATCGCCCGAGCCAGGAGCCGGAGATTTCTTTCATTAACAACTTCTTGATGACGTCCGCGACCCCCTCGGAAATCTTCAGCGCCACATTGCCGATAAATCCATCGCACACCACCACATCGGCGCTGCCGCTGTACACCTCCCGCCCCTCGATGTTGCCGATAAAATTCAACGGACTGGCCTTCAGCAGTTTAAACGCTTCCTTGGTCACCTCGTTGCCCTTGCTGTCCTCTTCACCGATACTCAAGAGCCCCACGCGTGGATTCGGCTTCGCATAGACGTGCTTCGCGAACTCGTTCCCCATCAAGGCGAATTGCTCAAGATGCTGGGCCGTGCAATCCACATTGGCGCCGACATCAAGCATGATCGCACTACCGGTTAGGGTGGGCAACATCGTGGCAATCGCCGGACGCTCCACTCCTTTGATCAATCCAAGCACAAAAAACGATGCGACCATGCTCGCGCCGGTATTCCCCGGACTCACGACGGCATCAGCCTCTCCCGATTTCACCAGCTCCGTCGCCACCCAAATGGAAGACTCGCGTTTCTTTCGCGCCACTGCAGCCGGCGACTCGTGCATCTCCACCACCTGCGGCGCATGGTGAATCGTGATCCTCGTATCGGTGCAATGGAGTTTGTGGCAAGCGGCGGCCAGCTCATCCTGCTTGCCGACCAGAATGATCCCGACGCCCAGTTCCTGCGCGGCTTGCATCGCGCCTTCAATGACCGGGGCCGGTCCGTGGTCTCCGCCCATCGCATCGACGGCTATCTTCATGTGCGATCAGCAGTCCACGGATAGAGATGTGAAGAATCGTGTAGAGACGCCCTGTCGGCTAGGACCTGAACGGCCTCACCCATGGCATGGCGTCGGATCGTGATCACGGTGCGCAATTGTACCCGAATCACGTCTGGAAAAGAACCAGCTGTTACGCTTCCTCGACGACGATGACGGCCTTCCCCTTGTAGGTCCCGCAATTCATGCACGTATAGTGCGGCAGCTTCAATTCGTGGCATTGCGGGCACAACGAAAAACCTGGGGGAACCAGTCTGGTCTTGGCGGTTCGCCGCATATCTCGCCGGGACCGTGAATGTTTGTGTTTTGGATTTGCCATGACGACTCCTTCAACGGGTACAGATCCCGGTTAACCGACTATGCGTTTCCACCTTTGGATTGGCGCCCCCGTAGCACACGAAAGGGACTCGGTCCCTGCTCCGGAGGACAACCGCAGCGACGCTCATTCAAATTCTGGCCGCACTGCGGACAGAGACCAAGGCACTCTTCCCGACACAACGGCTGCATCGGAGCCGCCAGAATCACCTGCTCGCGCACCATGGGAACCAGGTCAAGGTGATCGCCCTGATACAGATAGACCTCATCCGCCTCTTCCGTTTCTTCGACCGGCTCAACCGGTTGGGCGCCCCGTCTCGGACTTCTCCGAGGTGCCTCCGCCGGAGTCGGCTTGCTCACCGCGTCCGGCTGCGGAAGATATTCCGCGTAGAGGGTCACAAAAAGCGGTTCGGCATACTCCGTGAGACACCGAACACACTGACGGATCGCCGTCCCTTCCAAGGTTCCGGTCACCGTGATCGGCCCTTCGTGATGGACGAGCTCCAACTGAACCGTGAGCGGCCCCTGAAACTTTTCTTCCGGCTCATCCAAGCCAAGCTGCGGTCCCGTGGCCGTGCACGACAGGGAGAGTCCTTCCGAGGCGATGTCAACAATCGCAGGGTTGAGCGTATCCATAGGCACTGTCACGACAGGAAACGCCGCTCCCGCATGGAACGGGAGACGGACTGCTGGACGACCTGATCCAAGACTCACCAAAACCTAACCCTCGCCCTATCGCTCTTCAGCGAAGCTCACCAAGGCGATCTGACGCGCCCGCTTCACCGCCACCGTCAAGACACGCTGGTGCTGCAGGCAGTTTCCAGAAATGCGACGCGGGACGATTCGTCCGCGTTCAGTCAGAAAGTTCCGCAACAGACCGACGTCTTTGAAATCGATCGGCGCCTTATCCACACAAAACCGGCACGGCTTGCGGCGCTGAAAAAAACGCCCCCCTCCGCCCCCGCCATTTCCGCGATCTCCTCGTTCCATACTCGCCTCCGTCTGCTACTGCTGTTCGTCTTCGTAAGAAGGTTCTTCGTGTAGGCCGCCGCTCTCGCCTCCCGCCTCGCCCCGCTTCGGCAGAAAGGTCACGCCTTGGGCCACAACTTCGTGTTTACTACGCTTTTGTCCGTCCTCGGTCTCCCAACGGCGCTGCTGAAGCCGCCCATCGATGATTACGCCGTTGCCCTTGCTGAGATACTGTCCGCAATGCTCCGCCTGCTTCCCGAACACCACGATGTCGATGAAACAAACTTCTTCCTTGAGTTCATCCCCCTGCTTAAACCGCCGACTCGTCGCCAGCCCGAAGCTGGCAACCGGCGTCCCGCTGGGGGTATACCGCAACTCCGGATTGCGGGTCAGATTCCCGACCAGGATGACTTTATTGAACCCCGCCAACGGTGGCTCCTTGTGGTGCGGCCACAGGGGCGCCTCTGGGCGGAGCCGGCTCCTGTTCCAATTTCACGGTCAGAAATTTAATGATCGAATCTTCAAGTCGGTAGGCGCGTTCGAGTTCGGCGATCACCGCTCCCGGCCCCTTGAAATAAAAGTAGACGTACGTGCCCTTACGTTCACGCTTGATCTCGTAGGCGAGCTTCTTGCGGCCCCAATTTTCGGCCCGCTCGAGAGAGGCCCCGTTCTTCGTCACGGTGCCCTTCATCTTTTCAATCAGCGCAGTCGTCTCTTCGTCGCTTAAGGACGGACGAATAATGAACAGGGACTCGTAGAGCTCCATGCAGATTCCTCCTGGGCGTTGGCCCCCATTCATAGATGGGAGCGAGGTGTAGGTGCCGGATTTACCGGCCGAGCTGGGGAAGGTAGCACAGCTTCAAAGAATGTGTCAAACGGCCGAGTATCTTTTTCCTAAGCACCAGGCTCTTCGGGAAAGCCGCATCGACTCTCCACGCACTTAGTCACGGGAGCCCGCCGACGGAAAACACTCGGCAACACCCGGATAAGACTCCCGAGCTCACAATTTCTTCCTGAATTGCGGTGGCACATGAGCCGGAGGAGTCGGGCGAGGTCCAGGCATACCTGATGGCGGACGCGCCGCGCCGAAGCCACCATATCCACCATACCAACCAAAACCGAGCGGTCCGTATGGACCGCCATAATACCCGAGCGGATTTCCCCAATACCCTGGGCCATACCCGATCCCATATCCAGGCCCGTATCCTGGACCGGGCCAGGAGGAATAGGACTGACTACCGGCGTAGCCGGGATCGACCAGGAAATCACTCTGTGCCAGTCGCTCCGTCTGATGAACCGATTGGGCGCAACCTGGCAACCACACGATGGCACAGAGCACAATCAACCTCGGCACGAATCGAATCATGGCTGCCCCTCCTAAAAATGATAGGACAGACCGACGAAGAGTTGATGTGCCCGATAGGTCGCATCAAAGCCGCCGACCGTCCCGAAGGCTCCACCAAAACGAAACGTCGAGTCCGTATATTTGTATTCGGTGAACAGCGCGACCTTCGGCGTCACGAACGCTCGAATGCCGACGAGGATATTCCCGCCGACCGACACTTGCGTATCACTCTCCGTGGTCGAGGATCGGCCCAGCCGCGCGATAAGTAACGCCGGGCCGCCGCCGAGATAAGGCTGCCAGGTGACGCCGGGATAGCGCAACACCACGTGGCCACCGAGGTTGGTCACGGACAGGTGGATGCCCGGCACATCATCTAGGTTCTTAATGTGCGGGGTACTGTGCGTGACATCCAGCTCAAGCCCGAAGATGCCATGCGAAGGGAAAAATCCCAGCTTGCCTCCGAAGGCAGGGCTCGTTTTCAGGTTGAAGTTGGGAGCGTCCAGACCGGCCAGCGGCCCGCTTCCACGGACATTGCGAAGGGGATCGGCGAAATTGGCGCCAAACTGCGCGGCCGCATACCATTCAGCTTGAGTTGGTGAAGGGGCGCACAGCAGAAGAAAACCACTCAATAATCCGGCACTCAACCCACTGCACACAAACCTAGTCCACACCATGGTGCTTACTCCATGGGCGAGGCGTATATGAATCATAACAGGCAATCGACTCAGCAGACTGGACAACTTTGGCTGGATCGAGCGAGGGATGTCGAATGCGTTACGGAGAAGACGCGAGCGGCTCAGGGGCTGGGATATCGAGTGAACTATTTCGACGTCCCGCTAGGGCTCATTGCGGGCGGATGAATTATAGAGGAGGTACAACACAATCCCACCGACCACGGCAATACCCACCCCTGCCAGAGCACGCGTGCCGAAACTCAACGGGCCGACGAAAAACTCCGCCGCGCCCGGCAAGACCACCGTCGAGACAATGACCAGCAGTAACGCAAACAGATGAATCCAGAGGTAGATGGGCTCGCCAGGTTTTCGCATAAATGATCGTGACGCTCCGCGCAGTGTACGAAGTCTGGCTTGATTATTCCACTGCAGAACGAGGGGGTGTAAGGAGACCAGGCCTGAGACTCACTCGAGCGTGAACCGCTTCGTTTCTTCGAGATGCTTGTTCAGATAGGGCATAAAGGGCGTCCCGCCGGTACCGACGGCGGTGGGATTGCTGGCGTGCGACTGGTGCTGCTGAAAAATATATCGCTCGGCGTACCCAATGTGAATGTCTCGAAACTGCGCGAGTAACTCCACGCAGGCGCAAAAGGCCGTCCAGAGTTCGGGATGCGTTGTTTTACGATCACGCGCATACCCATAGAGCAGCGGACGATGTTGCTCATCCGTGCGCGCTTCGAGCGCCGTCAGGAACGCCCGGTGGCGCGGAGGCATATAGTCACGCATCTCCACGAGATACTGTGTCAGCGGGTCATCGGCATGAGGGATTCCCAGGCCGGCATCCAAGGCCGGCACAATCGAGCTTTGCGAGCCGGTTTCGCCGCGGAATTGTTGCGGCCGCTCCGCATAGCCTGCGACCCCTTCGTAAATGACTCCCTGAGGCAATGACGGGCTGTTCTTCCAACCATGGATATAGGGCCGCACCCGGCTGTAATAGATATACGGATCACACCGCTCGGGCATGCGAAGCAGCGTCTCTCGCATCGCTTCCTGCGCAACGGCTAACGCGTGCAACCCTTGCAACACTTCGTCCGGCCTATTGTCCTGCGCCGCATTGTGCGCCTGAACCAATCCCGCCAACCCCATTCCCGCCTTCGCCTCAATATCGATGTGAATCAGGACGAACCATTCTTCATCCAAACCTCCCAGAAAATTCTGCAGCAGCACGACATTGCCCAACTCAATAGGCTGTAACGGATCGAGACGCCGCCAATTGTGCAGGGCATAGGAAGCATAGGACAGCACCGGCGGTCGACCAAGCTGCTGCGCCACCAGATACCAGGGGCAGGCCAGACTCGCCGGCAGCCTGGCTGCAGGATGGTCTGGATCTTCCCAGACGTAGGCATGACCGGCAAAGGAGAGGGTGCGCATCACGCAACGGAAAACATCGAGGCTCCAGTCATCCGCCACCGGACCCATGACCGCATGACGGTCCTGGACGAAATGTCGAAATTGTCGGGCCGTCAGGAGTTTCGGGAGCTCCGCGCCGATCTGATTCAGAACGGTCTCATCAGGCAACTGTTCAAGCGGATCAGTGGTCGGCAGAAAACCCCGCTCAGGAGAGATTTCGAAGCGGGACAGTGAGAGGAGATGATGGCTAGAGGTCGTCATGGTCTCTCCCATGAATCGTTGCGACAACTGTTTTTACTCTATCACAGTGATCCCACGTACTGCGGAACCATTCCGACGGCTGCCTCGGAAAAATCCTGCGCTGTATCCGGACAACATCCGTCCATTCCTCCTCGCCCAAACGGTGTAGACAAAATCACTCTCAACGGGAATGGCGCACACCTTCTCCCACTCATACAATCGCTTTGTTCCGGGCAAACGTCTCAGAAGAGATCCCTACAATGGTCAACGCATTGGCTTCAGCTGCCAGACCACCGCCGTTCCATTCGCACCGGGAGTATTGTTCACCCTTGGCGAGTCGATGACACGGGCCGCGGAGATCACGCGGTTCCCATCGTCTCGTACGCTCCGAAAGGAGTACTGCCATGAACTGGAACAACCTACAACGCAGCATGCGAGTGATTCTACCAGCTGGCTGTGCCCTCGCACTCGTGTGCGGCGGCACGGCACTCGCGAGCGAAACGTGGATCGATGATGTGTGGAACATCGTGGCGTTCGAAAAGGCGACCTACCCCACCTCAGATTTCGCTCCTTACTTCCAGAAGCTCGACCGCATCAAGACAGGCCTGGACCGAGGAGATCAGCAGATCGCCAAGATGGAAACCGACCGCTTCCTCAAGATGCTGATGGATCGACGGCACGGCATCAATGACGTGGCGGCAGACGAGATCTACAACTTTGTCTTGAGCGTCAGGCCAAACGGGTCGAATGACACAACCGCGTTGAGTTCGCCCCTCGAACTGGGTGCCAACACCGAACGTCCCATCAGCGTCCCGGACTTCACGGTGAACACACCCTATGAAGGGGGACCACTCTGCGGGTCAGCCGGGTGTGATTACTGGGGCAATGATGTGTGGGACCCAGGCGCTTCGTAACAGATGCGCCTCGTACGACGTTGACGTCGGCTTCGAGAGAGAAAGAGCGGTGGCCCCTGCAGCAGACAGGGGCCACCCGAGGTAGATCCTACTGACGCGATTTATACCTACAAGCCGCCGTTCATCTGAGCGAATCTACTGCCAGATTGGACGACACAGGACCGGCAGGGGAAGCGTCCTCCCACGACACACATTCGAGCGCACTCACCCATGCCTTGTCGGTTCGAGGCCGTGGCATGCTGACTATTACCTTCGATGACCAGGGAATCGTGCGCGGAGTTCAGACGGGGCAAACCAAAGCAACCGGCGGGCCTGGATCAAGGGCATCAGAATTGTAGTTTTTTAAATAGAACAAACAACAGCGGGATAGCCGGTCAAGTTAGGCATGAGCTCGACGCAGGCACCGAGGCTAACCCGGTCGCTCCTCGCCCTCCGCTTTTTCTCGCACGTTGAATTGATTCATCGCCGTGGCGACATCGCGGTTGAGCAGCAATTCGAGGGCATCGACCGCTCGCTCAAGGCAGGGGGCATAGATCGCCCGCTCTTCAGGTGACACCTGCTCCAGCACGTAGTCTGCAGTATCCTGCCTCGGTGCCGGACGGCCGACACCGATCTTCAGCCGCACGAACTGCGGCGTGCCCAACGCTTCAATGACGGACTTGAGGCCGTTATGGCCTCCGCTGCCGCCGTCCTGCCTGATCCGCAAGCGACCCGGCTCTAAATCCAGATCGTCGTGCACAACTACCAGGGCTTCGGGAGTCAGGCCAAGTTCGAGGAGGAGGCCCTTGAGGGGAGGGCCGCTGAGATTCATCCAGTCGAGAGTACCGGCGAGTTCGATGAGTTTGGAACCGGCGCGACCCGAGCCTCGCTGGGCCGCGCCTTTCCTGGTGAGACGTATCGACCAACGTGCAGCGGCCCGTTCGATCACCCAACAGCCGATATTATGCCGCGTGTCGGCATAGTCGGCTCCGGGATTGCCCAATCCAACGAGCAGGCGCAACGCAACTACTTCTTCTTTTCCGCTTCCTTCTTCGCAGGCGCAGCTCCGGCCTTGGGCGCGGCAGCTCCAGCTTTGGCGTCTCCCGCCTTGCCCGCTTCCGCACCGGCCGCTCCTTCAGCCACTGCCTTGCCCTTCACCGCCACCTCAGGCTCCTTGGCGCCTTCGGCACCAGGCGCACCGGTGGTCAGCAGGGATTCGAGCTTGGCATCGGTCATCGGCGCAGCCACGCTCACAACCATGTGCTCAAGGTCGTCTAAAAACCGCAAACCTTCGGTTTTCGGAACGTCCTTCAGGTGGATGCCCTGGTTGATTTGGAGCTGCGACGCATCGACTTCGATGAAGTCGGGCAAGACCGACGGGAGACATTCAATGTGGAGCTGACGCAACACATGATGCAACACTCCGCCTTCCTTCAACCCAAGCGGCTGGCCACCGGTCAAATGCACCGGAACCTTGACACGAATCGGCTTATCCATCGCCACTTCAAAGAAATCCGCGTGCAGGACGCTGCTCGTAATGGGATCGACCTGGAACTCCCGCAGCAACGCGATACGCTTGGCCTTGCTCTTCGCGCCGTTGATGGTAAGAGAAATGAGCGCGGTGGATCCTGCTTGAGAACGCAGAATTTTCACCAACTCATCGGGCTTGACTGAGAGCAGGAGACATTCTCCCTGTCCGTACAACACGGCCGGGACCCGGCCTGCACGACGAAGTTGACGCGCGGGCCCCTTGCCCCCACCTTCTCTGCTTTCAACGGTTAAATCGAATTTCATGATACTCCTCCTCGACCAGTCGCTCGACGCGGACGGCCTACACGAATAACGAACTTACTGATTCATCTTCATGGATACGCCGGATCGCTTCTCCAAAGAGAGGCGCCACCGACAACACCTTGAGTTTCGGACACTTCTGTTCTTTGCCTCGCAGGGGAATCGAATCGGTCACCAGCACTTCAGTCAAGCCGGATTGTTGTATACGCTCCAATGCGGGCCCCGATAACACCCCATGCGAACAACCGGCCCACACTTCACGCGCACCTTTATCGAGGCAGGCCTGCGCGCCCTGGACGATCGTGCCCGCCGTATCAATCATATCGTCGAGGAGCAAGGCGCTCTTGCCCTGCACATCGCCGATGATATTCATGACCTGCGCCTGATTCGGCCCTTCCCGCCGCTTATCGATAATGGCGAGATTCGCCTGCAACCGCTTCGCGAAGGCCCTCGCGCGCTCCACGCCGCCGGCATCCGGCGACACCACCACCAGATCCGACACCTTCCGCTTCGTGATGTACTCCATCAGCACCGGTAAGGCGTACAGATTATCGACCGGAATATTGAAAAACCCCTGGATCTGGCTCGCGTGGAGGTCCATGGTCAGCACACGGTCTGCGCCGGCCGTGGTAATGATGTCGGCAACCAGCTTCGCCGAGATCGGCACACGCGGCTGATCTTTTCGGTCCTGCCTGGCATACCCGAAATAGGGAATGACCGCCGTGATACGGTTGGCCGACGAGCGTTTCAGGGCATCGATCATGATGAGCATTTCCATGATCGAATCGTTGACCGGAGAACAGCAGGATTGGGTGACGAATACGTCGGCCCCGCGCACGTTTTCTTCCACACGGATCCGGATTTCGCCGTCACTGAAGGAAGACACCGTCGCCGCACCAAGAGGCAAGTCGAGGTACGAGCAAATCGCCCGCGCAAGCGCAGGATTGGCGCTGCCCGAAAAGAGCTTGAGTTCCCTGTTCATCCGACCCCTTCGATGCCGTACGAGGCGATGCCGATGCTGTAACGGTGCTTGTCGAGTTCGTAAAAACGGTGGGCACGGACAGGACCCGCTGTGAGTCCCGCTGACCTCGCGCACTGTCAGGACAAGAGGACGCCTACCGAAGCTCAGCACAATAGCGAAAACGCCGGGAAGTTGTCAACCGATCTGCGGTCGACAAAACGTCCACTGCGCGATGTGGGTGGGGGCGCCCGATCAGCTTTCGATCGGTTGTGGCCTTGCTCCCCCGGCCGTGCTGCCCCCCTGGCATTGGCGCTTAGGGCTCAGACTGCACTCATCACCGGAGTACCCGCCGCCGGTACGGCATACACCTTCATCCTCGAATCACGAGCCAACACAGCCGCAGCCCGCTCCGCATCAGTCCGCCCGGGAAATACCCCGAACATCGTGGCACCACTCCCCGATAAGAGCGCGACTTCGGCCCCTTGTTCCAGCAATTGCGTTTTGATCTCGGCCAATACCGGATGCTGCCTGAAGACCGGCGCCTCAAAATCATTCTCCACCAGGGGAATGATTTCGGACCAATCGACAACCGGACGGCTGCCCAGCTGCAGCAGCTCCGGAGACAGCGGGCGCGTCCCCGCCCTGGTGGCAGACAGCTGCTGGTACGCCCACTTGGTTTCGACAGGAAACCCGGGGTTCACCAGCACGATCCAACGACTGCCCGTCACCTGCACGGATCGCACCTCTTCCCCTCGCCCGGTGACACAAGCAGCCGGCCCCACAAAAAAGAACGGCACGTCACTTCCCAACTGCTGCCCGACCTCCGCCATCTGCTGGACCGACCAATTCACGCCCAACAAACGAGTCAGGCCGAGAATGGTTGCCGCTGCATCGCTGCTGCCGCCGCCCAGTCCGGCGCCTAGAGGGATACGTTTGGTGAGGACAATCGACAGATCAACGGGGCGATCGATTCGCGCCAAGACCAGCTGTGCCGCTCGATAAACCAGGTTGCTCTGATCGGCCCCCAATGCAGCATGGTCGCAGCGCAACACAATCCGAGACGCCGCACTCGGCTGAAGGGTGAGGAGCACCTCATCATCGAGGCCCACGGTGTGCATCAACGACCAGATGGCATGAAAACCGTCAGGACGCCGTTCGAGCACGCGGAGGATGAGATTCACTTTCGCAGGGGTCAGAACACGCAGGCTGGTCGCATTCACTCGCAGATTACTGGGCGGCGCTAATCCCGGCCTCCTTTGATTTCGTATTTTTCGAGACGGTACCGGAACGACCGGGTATTCAGCCGCAACAATCGCGCGGCTCGCTTCTTGACCCACTGACTGCGCTCGAGCGCCTTCAACAACAGATCCTTCTCGATCGTGTTGATGAGCCCTTCTAGGTCCAGGCCATCTTCAGGCAACTCAGATGGCAGCGCCTGCTGGTTGCTCACCGGCTTGTGGAGCCATCCGCGAATATCCGCATCCGTCACCGACGACCCCGTTGTGAAGGCCACGACACGCTCGACCACGTTCTCCAATTCGCGAACGTTGCCTCGCCACTCATGCGCCAACAGCACGCGCATGGCCTCCTGGCTCATCGTCGGCACTGGTTTACCACTTTCCTTGGCAAATTTCTCTAAGAAATGTTGGCTCAACAACGGAATGTCACCGGTCCTCATGCGCAGCGGCGGGAGCTTGATGGGAATCACATCCAGGCGATAATACAGATCCTCCCGGAAGGCGCCTTCCGCGACGGCTTTCTCCAAATCCCGGTTCGTCGCCGCGACGATGCGGACATCCACCTTCACATCCTGGGTTCCGCCCACCCGCCGGAACTCACGCTCTTGAATCACTCGCAACAGCTTCACCTGGATGGCCGGGGTCGTATCGCCGATCTCATCGAGAAAAATCGTGCCTCCGTTCGCCACTTCGAACAGACCCGCTTTATTGGAGATCGCCCCGGTGAACGAGCCCTTCATGTGGCCGAACAGTTCACTTTCGAGCAGAGTTTCCGGCACCGCGCTGCAATTCACCGTCACGAATGGCATGGAGGCGCGCACACTGTTGAAGTGGATCGCCCGAGCAACCAGCTCTTTGCCGGTCCCGCTTTCACCACCGATCAACACATTACTCTTCGAATCGGCCACCTTCTTGATGACGTCATACACTTTCTGCATCGCCTCGCTCTGGCCGATAATCTGTGAGAACGACGACTGGCTGGCCAGCTCCCGCTTCAGGAGCATATTCTCCGTCGACAACCGACGCCGCTCGATCGCGTTGCGAATGATCAGCTGCACTTCATCGACCTGGAACGGCTTGGTGAGATAGTCATAGGCGCCGTGCTTCATCGCCTCCACCGCCGAGTCGGCGGACGCAAAGGCCGTGATCATCAGCACCACGGTGTCCGGGGACGTCGCCTTGACGGCCTTCAGAACTTCAAGCCCACCCACCCTGGGCATCTTGAGGTCGGTGATGACGAGGTCGAAAATTTCTTTCTGCACTTGCGCGATCGCTTCATCTCCGTCCGAGGCCACGGTCACTGCATATCCCGCGCGCTTGAGCATGATGCTCAACACTTCGCGCAAGCTCTGCTCGTCATCGACGACTAAAATCTTTTCCACAGTTCCCTTCCTTCATGCCGTAGCCGGACGCCCGCCTCTGCAGACTGCGGAAGACACACGACGAACCGTGCCCCCTGCCCGACCTCGCTTTCGACCTTGATCCACCCATCGTGCAACTCCACAATGCGGTGAACTTGAGCCAGCCCCAGCCCGGACCCTTCTTTTTTCGTGGTAAAAAACGGCAGAAAGATTTTGTCGAAATTCTGCTTAGGAATGCCTTCTCCGTTATCCTGAAATCCGATTTCGATCACATCGGATCGGTGCCCGCCGACGTCTACTCGCCGCACCCCGGTGACGATCGTCAAGGTCCCTCCCTCGGGCATGGCATCAAAGGCATTGACGGCCAGATTCCAGAACACCTGCTTCAGCTGGTCCTGATCGACTTGGGCCATAAGTGGGTTCGGCGTCATGCGGGACACGATCGTGATACCGGATCGAGATCGAGCTTCATGTTGGATCAGATCCAACGTATCGGCAAGGACTTTGTTCAAATCGTGCTCCACCAGATTCAACGCGGGCGGGCGGGCGTACTGCAGAAACTCGGTGATGATATTGTCGAGCCGCCTGGCCTCACGAATGGCAATATCCATCAGTCGCTGGCTGGTTTCATCGGGGCCGACATCCTGCCGCAGCATCTGCATCGCCCCCGCGAGCGCGCCGAGCGGATTGCGGATTTCATGCGCCATCCCCGCCGACATCTCGCCCAAATTCGCGAGCCATTCCCGTCGGCGCATCTCCTCTTCCAAATAGCGAATTTGTGTCAGATCCTTAAACACACCGACCAAGCCACGCTGCGTGCCCTCTGCATGCAACGGAGACACCGTCATTCCCAGCACCAGCCGACTCCCGTCTGCATGGAGACAGTCCACCTCGAATCGCAAGGGGGAGACGGACATCAGCGCAGCTTCCTCAGTTGGGTCGCCGGAATGCCAATTGAAGACATCCCGCCACACACGCCCTTGCACATCAGCGAAGGCATAGCCGGTCACTTCATGCGCCGCCGGATTGAACGACGTGATGCGTCCCTCTTCGTCCGTCGTAAACACACCGCTACTGATACTTCGTACGATACTCTCGTGAAAGACTTGCAGCCGATTGAGCCCTTGCTCCTTTTCACGCAACGACTGATCCGCGTCGCGAAGCTGGTCGGCCAACACACCGCTCAGGAACCCCACAACCAGAAACGCCAGACCATAGACTCCAAACGTTTGGAGCGTTTCGCCACCTTCCAGCCGACTCGGAGGCAGCCAGCCGGAGGTATGGAGCAGCCCCACATGCTGCACCCACGTGATCAGACCGAACAGAAGGGTGCAGCCCGCTCCGGTCACCAACCCCACACGGCGATGCGGCACGAGACTGGCGACCGACACGGTAATGATAAACAGCACCGCAAAAGGGCTTTCGATTCCGCCTGTCCTCGCTACCAGGATAGTCTCCAGCACAAAGTCAAAGCCTACCTGTAGCCACGTAAACGCCGCGAGCGCAGCAGGAGCCGTCAGCCGGCGCAACAAAAGAGCATACGCGATGGTCGTCGCATAGGTGAGGATGATCAGCGCGGAGAACGTCGGCACTAACTGACCGCGGGTAGACTCAAACACCAAGGACAGCCCCAACAGGAGCGTGACAATCGCCACGCGGAGCCCCATGAGCCAGTGAAGTCGCGTCTTCAACTCAGGCATCGAGCGCTCGCCCGGCAATGTGCGGTACGAGTCTGCGAGTGGCAAGGCCTGGGACGTCGAATCCAAGGACGGCTCAACACCGGTGGTCCGAACTGGAAGAGTGGGAGACAGCATGGGGGGCGCATTGCCCTGGATGGATGTGCGGCGCATGGTCCAGGGAGACCATCGAACCATGCGCCGTAGCACGGATACGACTGTGCGGCGTCGCCCTATTGGATGGCCGACGCCATCGTGAAGATCGGAAGATACATCGCGATGACAATAAACCCGATGATGGTACCCAGCACCACCATCATGATCGGTTCGAGCAGCGAGGTCAGCGTCTCAACCGCCTGATCGACTTCGTCCTCATAAAAGTCGGCAATCTTGCCCAGCATGGCATCGAGTGCACCGGTGGATTCGCCGACCGCGATCATATGTGTGACCATTTTGGGAAACACGTTACACTTGGCCAGCGGTTCGGAGATCGTTTTTCCTCCGCTGATACTCACCCGCGCATTCATCAGCGCTTCCTCGATCACCTTGTTGCCGGATGTCTTGGCGCAGATGCTCAGCCCCTCCAGCAACGGCACACCGCTGGTGATGAGAGTGCCCAGCGTACGGGTGAACTTCGCCACGGAGGCCTTCCTAATCAGGTCGCCGACGATCGGCATCTTGAGGAGCAATCGGTCGATGACGACTCGTCCATTCACAGTCGCGTAATATCGCTTGATCGCGATCACCGCCCCAACCATGGCACCGCCCATGGCGTACCAGTAACTTTGGAAAAAGTTACTGACATTGATGACGATCTGGGTCGGACCAGGCAAGCCGACTTTCCCGCCCGACATTTCCAGAAACATCTGCGCAAAAACCGGAATGACCCACACCATCAATACGCCGATGATGACGACCGCCACGCCGACGATCGCCGTGGGATACACCATGGCCGACTTGATCTGGCCCTTCAGCTTCATCGCCTTCTCGATGTGCTTGGCCAGACGAGTCAGAATCGTATCGAGCAGACCGCCGACCTCACCGGCATGGATCATATTGACGTAGAGGTCATCAAACACTTTGGGATGTCTTTTCAGCGCATCGGAGAACGTCGAGCCGGCTTCCACGCTGTTCTTCACGTCGCCGACCGTTTCGCGCAAGACTTTATTTTCAGATTGTGTGGAAAGGATGTCGAGGCATTGAATCAGGGGCAGTCCGGCATTGATCATCGTGCCGAACTGGCGGGTGAAGACCACCAGATCCTTGTCGGTAAGCCCACTCCCAAGGCTAAACTTGAACTTTCCTCCCATGCCGGACTTTTCTTCCAGGCTGGTCACGACGACCTGCTGTTTGCGAAGCTGCTCCACCGCCTCATCCCGAGTCTTGGCGGTGAGCTCGCCCTTCTTCACAGCACCCTGGCGGTTCCGTCCGACATAGGCGAATGTACTCATAACGCGGTTTCCACTCCTTTGAGGCCCAGGTAGGACACGTACGTATGCAGCGGAAAACTATGATCGAAGTCTATAAGACGACCTAAAAACTGTCAAACGAATGCACGAAAGCGGGCCCGTGGCGGAGACTGCACGACGCGGCCACCAAATCGTCGACGCGTTACGCCTAGTTGGACGTGATGCGGCAATAGCCGCGAAAGAGATAATGCAGGCCGGACGTGAGGGTCACGCCGCCCATCAGATACAGGAGCGGGTCAAGCGTCCTGAGATCGAGCCGTCGAGAGGCAAAAAACACAATCGCGACCAGCGTCGCGAGTTGAATCAGCGTGGTGCCCTTCCCCAACACCGTCGGCGAAATATCGACCTGGGTATGGGTGAAATGGGCGACGCCCGCGCCCAGCATCAACATGAGATCACGGCTGGCGACCAGAATCGTCAGCCAGAGCGGGACCAGATGCATCACGGAAAGCGTGATAAACCCTGTCGTCAGCATGAGCTTGTCGGCCAGGGGATCTAACACCTCTCCGAGCCTAGTTCGTTGATCAGCCACACGAGCAATGATTCCGTCCAAGGCATCCGTCAACCCGGCAATGAAGAGCGTGGCCAGCGCGTAGTCGAATTGCTCATAGTTGAGCAATCCCACATACACCGGGATCAAGAGGATGCGCAGCATCGTCAGACTGTTGGGAACGTTTATGTTCATCGACATAGAAGATGCTCGCATCGGCGCCTCGACGTTTGAGCACCGCGACGCGAATCGCGCATCATAGAAACCCCCGGGAACCTTGTCAACGACGGTTGCACTCCGGAAAGGAGGTCCCTATAATCCAGACCCGTAAGACGCTCTCTGCGGATGATGGACGGAGGTTTGTATGAGTGGACTCCCCCTCCTCTTTAAAAAAGAGGGATTAATCGAACGGCATCAAGTCGAGGGGATCGACCCGAGTGATCGTTATTTCAATCGGGCCGTTCTGGTCAATCGTGTGGCGGCGGGCTATACGGGTAAAGTTACCTATGAAGCGTATGCCGTGGAAGGCCCAGCGCACCCCACGACGAATGCGGCCGTCAAGGCCGTGGTCGAAAAACTCATGCGAGTGGGGTTTACCCGATTGCGCACCCGCCTCAACTTCAAGGGCACCCGCTACCTGGCCGAAAAAGAAACCTGGACCGACTATCCGGACCTGCCCGCCTAGACCCCCAACAATTCCCGGCAAATCAGATCATGAATGAGTGGACGGAAAGTTTTGATCCGTTCATTGCGCCTCGTCGGATGTACCCGGTTGGACAGCAGGACCACTTCCAACTCTTTGACCGGATCCATCCAGAGCGACGTCCCCGTATAGCCGAGATGCCCGAACGATTCCGATGTGAAGTGAGCGCCGGAAGAAGACGGGGCTGACGGCGTATCCCACCCCAAGGCCCAGCTGGCATTCGGGACTCTCTGCTGCCGGGTTGTAAACAACGTGACCAGGTCAGGGTCTAACAATCCCGCCGTCCCGCGCCGGCCTTCCATCCACGCCTTCGCCACCGCGAGTACGGCGCGCGCCGTGCCAAACAGCCCGGCATGGCCGGCTACACCGCCCAGCGCAAAGGCATTCTCGTCGTGCACTTCGCCGCACAACAGACGTCCCCTCCAAGGATCGTCTTCCGTCGGAGCAATCGCAGCTGATTCCAAGAAGGCAGCTGGGGTGGCGTGCATCCCACGCGGGATGTACGCAAGCGGCTGTGCCTCGAGCGGACGGTAGATCTGGTTATTGCAAAACTGGTCCAACGACTCGCCCGCCAGCCTCTCTACCACCCATCCCAGCAGCATGAACCCCAGGTCGCTATACAGACTGCGCGAGCCCCGCGGGTAGACCAACTCCTCCTGCGCTATGTAGCCCAGCACCGCCTCACGCGCCGCAACACGTCCCGGGAACCCGGGCTGGGCGACCTCACGCGAAGCCAGCCGCTCGTAGTACGGTCGCCAACCGGGAAGCCCCGCGCTATGCGTGAGCAATTGACGAAGAGATGCCACACCCGCCGCACTGCCTTGCAGTTCATTCAGGATCTGATCGACCCGATCTTCCAATGCCAACTTGCCGCGCTGCATCAGTACCAGCAAGGCCGTCGTCGTTGCCAACACCTTGGTCAGAGAAGCCAGGTCATAGCAGGTGTGAATCGTCACCGCTTCGTCGGGATTCTGCTGCGACAAGCGGCCGGCGGCACCTTCATAGACGACCATCCCACGCAATCTGACGGCCAACACTGCGCCGGGAAACGTACCGTCATCGACCGCCGCCTGCAACGCGGCCTGAATGGGGTGTGGTGTAACCATCGATATACGTCTACAGGAGGTTTACGGAGAGAGGAAGAGGGAACGGAACGGCGGAGCCTCCTGGCAACCACGCCGCAGACGGAAAAGAAATCTCAACAGGCGCCAGATGCTCAACGGGCCGTGCTTGATTCGCCGGCTAGCTTTCCTTGGACCGAAGCTGCGTCCGACTGAAAGGTATCGCTTTCTTCCACTTCCAACATGCGCTCGAACGAGCGCAGGGTCGAACGGAATCGTTCCACCATCATCAAGCGTTGTTTCTGGAGGTCTGCGAGGCCACGTTGCATCTCGGAGAGACTCACTCGGGCCTGCCGGATAATTTCACTCGCCTTCAATTCAGCTTCTTTCACAATCAAATCAGACTCGCGCTGCGCAGACCGTTTCACATCCTCCGCCAAGGTCTGGGCGGAGACCAGAGTGTTCGACAAGGTCGTCTCTGTGCGTCGCAGGTCGGTGACCTGCTGCTCAGTCGCGGTTAGCTTTTCACGAAGGGCACTGTTTTCTCGATTCACGTTCTCGACGGTCAATGCCAGCTCCTCGAGGAACCGGTTCACTTCGTCCCGGTCATAGCCCCTGAACTTGACCTGAAAGACCATTTGCTGAATGTCGATGGGAGTGATTTTCATGCGACACCTCTTGCCCGACGGTTAATGCATCCGTACGGCGATATCCCGTAACGATTGAACCACGGCATATTGTAAAAAGACAAGAATCAGGATGGCGATCATGGGCGACAGATCCATCCCCATACGCCATCCTACCAGCCGACGGATCGGCGTGAGCACCGGCTCCGTCGCGCGCTCCAAAAACTGCACGATCGGGTTCCACGGATCCGGATTGACCCACGAAATCAACGCGCGGGCGATGATGACCCACATGTACAGCCACAACACCGTATCCAAGACCGTTGCCGCTCCCTGCAACACATTGCTCATCACAAACATCAGCGTCCCAACTCCTGTGAACGTTTCGTGGCCGCCTCGACGGCCGCCATCAAACAGCTCCGCAGCCCTCCGGCCTCCAATTGATAGAGCCCAGCGATCGTGGTGCCTCCCGGCGACGCCACCTGGTCTTTCAACCGGGCCGGATGTTCACCCCGCTCCAACACCATTCTCGCGGCGCCCAAGACCGTCTGCGCAGCAAGCAATTCAGCGGTCGCCCGCGGCAAACCCATCCGGACCCCGCCGTCGGCCAATGCTTCAATCGCGACGAAGACATAGGCGGGTCCGCTTCCGCTCAGGCCGGTCACCGCATCCATAAGTCGTTCCTCGACCGACACGACCGACCCGACCGCCTCAAACAAAGTCCGCACCGCGGTCAGATCGTCGGCGTGCAGATCAGACGGATAGGTCAACGCGGTCACTCCTTCTCGCACCAGAGCCGGCGTGTTGGGCATCGCCCGGACGATTCCTCTGGCACTCACGATCCGCTCACGAATCCAGGCGGTCGTCACACCGGCGGCAATGGAGACGATCAATTTCCCGGCGCAGGCCGACCCCACATCACCAAGCACCGCCGGCATCGCCTGCGGTTTCACCGCCAGGACCACCACGTCGGCCTCGCGGACAGCCTTCGCATTTTCATCGCCGACGCGAATGCCAAAGCGCGACTTCAACGCATCGCGGCGCGCGGCAACCGGGTCCGTCGCACAAATGGCCACAGGCTCACAGGCCCCTGCGGCCAGTAGTCCGCCGATCAGGGCCTCCGCCATTTGCCCGCCTCCGAGGAAGACAATCGGTTTCGTCAGCATCGACCTACTCACCTCGCGCTCCGAAAATCGCCGTTCCCACTCGCACGTACGTCGCGCCTTCCTCAATCGCAACGGGATAGTCGTGCGACATACCCATCGAGAGTTCCTGCATATTAATGTTCCTGTACCCCCGCGCTGTCAATCCCTGAGCAAGCGTCCGAAGTTGTCGAAAATAGGGACGCGCGTCTTCCGCCGTTGGAGTGGGTGGGGGAATGGCCATGAGGCCGCGAATATCCAGATGCTCGAGTCCGTTCAGAGATTCCAGGGCTGCGACCAGTGTCGTTGGCTCAAATCCTCCCTTGCTGGCTTCTCCACCAAGATTCACTTCCAACAGCACACGTTGCCGCAGCCCCACGGCCTTCGCCTGCCGGTCGATCTCTTCCGCCAGGCCGAGGCTATCGACGGAATGAATCGTCTCAAATCGACCGACGACCGATTTTGCCTTACGACGTTGCAGGCTGCCGATGAAGTGCCAGATGACGCCTTCGCGTCCCAACCCATCGATTTTCGGCAAGGCTTCCTGGAGGCGATTTTCTCCGAGGTGTCGAACGCCGGCGTCCACCGCCTGACGCAGCCGTTCAATCGATACGGTCTTGGATGCGGCGACAAGACGAACGGATTCCGGCAGACGCCCTGCACGAGCGGCCGCACGGTGCATTTCGTCCAGCACCGTTCGAACCCGATCGGCAATCGTACCCACCCCTGCCTCCATCCAGCCGCCTAGCGGGTTGCTCCATGTTCACGGTCACCCCATGTCGCCCACGAGCAGACTATTCAACAAGCGTGGAACATCGTCGCGGCGGCGGGCGGAGCTCACCTCGACCGACGGGACACGAGCGCAATCCCACTCACCATCGTCGCCTTCACCACACCGTCGCGGCGATAACTATAAAATCGCTCGGGCTGACAGATCGTGCAGGCATCGACCGTGGAGACTCGTTCGGCGGCCAGTCCGTCAGCCAACGCCTGCAGTCGCACAAATGCGCGCAAATCCAGATGCGCCTTCTGCGCACTCACCGGCTTCACAACCGATTGCCACTCGGGAAAGACCTCCCGCAGTTTTGCAAGGACCGGCTCATCCACCTCGTAACAGCAGGGACCGGCGGAAGGACCGATCGCCATCTGCAGTCGATCGGCGGTCGCCCCGAACCGGCTCACCATCAAGGCCACCGTCTTCGGCACAATACCGGCCACCGCACCCCGCCAGCCTGCATGGATCGCCGCCACCACCCGTCGATTCGGATCGTAGAGCAGGACCGGCACACAATCGGCAGTCCGCACGGTCACCATGACCCCTGGCTGATCGGTCACCAAGGCATCCCAGCCACCTTCGAACACGTCGCCCTGCTCGACCGGCTGATCGACGACCAGCGCATCCGTTCCATGGACTTGTTTGACGGACAGGACTACGTTCGCCCCTCGCCCGTCTTCCCGTGGCCCTGGCGCAGAAGCTCGACCCGGCGTCACCGAGAGGGACGACAACCGGGTGCCGAAAAAATGTTCCACCCCATCCGCGTGCGTCGCAAACGACGGCGCGGTGATGACGTCCGACACCATCCCCGTTCCAAGCCTCGCAGTGACCGATGCCGTGTCCTTCTCAGTCGGCCTGCTTCCGCAGGAAGGTCGGCACATCCCATTCATCGTCACCGACCACCGCGATCCGCTCCACCGCTTCCCGTGTCTCGCCCATGCGGCGAAGGAACGTGGGGCGATCGATGTCCTTGATGGGTCGATCTGAACCAGTCGCATGCACGCCGGTCAGCACCTGTTGCGCCGGACGCCCGTTGGGAGTCCTGGCCGCAGGACGTTCTGCCGTCACGGCCGGTCGCGCCACCGGTTGTTCTTCCCGCTCGAATCCGGTTGCAATCACGGTCACGATCAGATCATCGCCGATCTCAGGATTGATGACCTGTCCGACGATGATGTTCGCTTCGGCATCCGCCGCATGCTGCACAATCGACGCAGCTTCTTCCACTTCATGCAACGACATGTTCGGACCGCCCGTAATATTCAACAGCACCCCGCGAGCGCCTTCGACGCTGCCCTCTTCCAACAGCGGGCTGCAAATGGCCTTCTGTGCCGCTTCCTGCGCCCGGTTGGCACCACGCCCGATCCCCATCCCCATCACTGCACGACCTGTGTGCGCCATAATGGTCCGCACGTCGGCAAAGTCCACATTGACCAGTCCGATGGTCGTGATCACGTCCGCAATGCCCTGAATCGCCTGGCGCAGCACGTCGTCCGCCACCTTGAACGCATCCAACAACGGGGTCGCCTTATCCACGATTCCCAGCAACCGTTGATTCGGGATAATCAACAGCGTATCGACGTGCCTGCCGAGATCGCGAATGCCTTCTTCGGCATGGCTCATCCGTCGATGTCCTTCATATTGGAACGGCTTGGTCACAACCGCCACGGTCAGGATACCCAATTCGCGCGCAATGCTGGCCACGATCGGAGCCGCGCCCGTCCCGGTGCCGCCGCCCATTCCGGCGGTGACAAACACCATGTCGGCCCCGACCAGGCTCTCTCGAATCTCATCCTTGCTTTCCAACGCAGCGTCACGTCCCACTTCAGGCTTGGCGCCGGCGCCGAGACCGCGAGTCCGTTCCGGACCGATCTGAATCTTATAGGACGCCTGGGACCGTTCGAGCGCCTGCACATCCGTATTGGCGGCCACAAAATCGACCCGGCACAATCCGCCGGTGATCATCGTATTGACGGCGTTACACCCCGCTCCTCCGACCCCGATCACTTTGATGCGAACGGGGGATTGCGGCTCCTCTTGAAATGAAAACATCGTGGCACCTCCCTTGACGATAGTGCGGACGTGGTCTGAAGCCGTCCGCAAAAGTTAGAAAAACTCGAACATCCACGATCGCATACGATCGAACACTTTCCCCAATCCCTTGCCGTGACGAATGCCGGCAGCCTCCAAGTTGTCGGCATGTTGACGTGCATGCAACAACAGCCCGACACCGGTCGCGTGCATCGGATTGCTGACGATATCGCGCAATCCTCCGATGCCCGTCGGCATGCCGCGGCGAGCCGGCAGATTCAGGCCTCGCTCCGCAGCATCCGGCATCCCTTCTAATAATGACGTGCCACCCGTGATCACCACGCCGGCGCCCAGCATGCCTTCATAGCCGGCGCGCACAATTTCGCGCTTGACCAGCTCGAACATTTCTTCGACGCGCGGCTCGAGAATTTCTGCGATATCACGGCGCGTGAATTGCCGCGGTGGACGATCGCCGACGGACGGCACTTCCACCATTTCATGGCCAAGCACCAGTTCGGTGCGGGCAATGCCGTGTTGCACTTTGATTTTTTCCGCGTCGGTTTGCGAGGTCAGCAACCCGATGGCTAGATCCTTCGTCAGATTCTGTCCGCCGATCGGAAGGACCGCCGTATGCCGGATACTGCCGTCGAGGAAGATCGCCAAGTCGGTCGTGCCGCCGCCCAAATCCACCATGGCGACTCCCAACTCCCGCTCTTCGGCACTCAGCACGGCTTCGCTCGAAGCGAGGGGCTGCAGAATAATGTCCACGACGTCGAGCCCGGCCCGGTTCACACTCTTGATGATGTTCTGTGCCGACGTCACCGCACCGGTGATAACATGGACGTTGACCTCCAGCCGGTTGCCGGACATGCCCAACGGCTCGCGCACGCCCTCCTGATCGTCCACCATGAATTCGCGCGGCAGCACGTGCAAGATCCGACGCTCGTGAGGAATCACGGCAAGGGTTCGCGCACTTTCCACCGCCCGGTTGATGTCGTCGCGTGTGACTTCCTGTTTCTTGAGGGCCACCACGCCCTTGAGATTTTCCCCTGAAATATGGCTCCCCGCGATGCCCGTATAGACCGAGTTGATCTGCACGGCCGCCATAAGCTCCGCTTCCTCAACCGCTTTCTTGATCGACTCCACCGTACTCTCGATATTGACCACTACACCCTTGCGAAGCCCACGCGAAGGGCAGGAGCCGACACCGATGATATTCAACGGGCCTTCCTCCGGCACTTCGGCGACAATCGCACAGATTTTGGTGGTCCCGATGTCGAGCCCGACCAGGATATGATCCCGCTTAGACACTCGGCTCACCCCCTTCCCCGAACAATGACGCGGTCGGCATAGCGAAGATCGATTTCATTCGCCCTGGCGCCCTCGCCGTCAAAGGCCACATCACGCAGTGCGGGCCGCATTTTGAGAAACCGATACCATTGCTGATTCATCGACGACTCACTGAATTGAAACGTCACGCCCTGAACCTCGACCACCAGGTTATTGAGATTGCCCACATTGATATCCGGACGGCCCCCGGTCGTCTGGCCGACCATGCGGGCCAGTGCCGCACCGACTTGCACGGGACGACGATCATCCGGTTTTCCCTGCACCAGCCGCTTCCCGTCGACACCGGACAACATCGGCAACGTCGGATCATCCGCCGACCCGAGATGCGCCAGCAAGAACCCGTCCGAATCAACCAGGAGGTTCTCCGCCACCGTGCGGACCACGACCGCGGGTTCCCGCTCGACGATGTCGATATGAATCTCGTGCAACGGCTTCAGCTCGACCGTTGCGTCCTTGATCCAAGGATGCGTCTTGATCCGGTCGGCCAGCCAGGACGGGTTAATCGAGTAGAGCGCAGTGTCTGGCTTCAACGCCAGTCTTCCGATCACCTCTTTCCTCGTCACATGATGCAATCCGCTCACCGACACGGAGCGCACCAGAAACCATTCCCGTGTCAGAGGCCCCACTTCACGTGCCAGGACAAAGAGCCCCGAACAGCCGCCGACCAGAACAGTCACCGTCGCCACCACCCGCAAGGAGATCAGCAGGCCCCGCCCCAATCTGGACCAATACCCGCCCGTCTCATCCGTCCGATGGCGACCCGGCATAGATTCCGACCGGGCATTCGCCCGAGGATTCACTTTGACTGGTCGTACCTTGCGCCACCGCAACGACATCGCTACCTCACGGCTCGAAATGATCCGACTCCGGCTCGCCGAAGCGCGGACTGGAGAATCCGTTCCGTCAATGCGTCGTACGACAATCCGGCCTTCCCTGCCGCCATGGGCAACAGGCTCGTCTCCGTCATTCCAGGCACCGTGTTGATCTCAAGGACAAAGGGCTTTCCCTTGGTCGTAATTCGGAAATCCACCCGGGCCGCCCCGCTGCATCCCAAGGCCTGATAGGTCCGAATGGCCAGTTGTTTGATCTGACGAGTGACTGCGGCCGAGAGCGGCGCCGGACACAGGTACTGCGTGCGACCCTTCTCATACTTCGCCGAGAAATCATAAAATCCATCCGGCGCCACAATTTCCACCGCCGGCAATACGGTCACGACTCCGTCGGAGCCGCCCAGAAGCGACACCGTGACCTCGTGCCCGGGGATAAACGCCTCCACCATCGCTTCTTCGTCATACTGGTGCGCCACACGAAGAGCCTCTTTCCATTGCGACGGCTTCCGGACAATGGTGACTCCGATGGTGGACCCCTGACTCGCCGGCTTCACCACCACCGGCAGCTTCAATTTGCAGGTGCTCAGCACCCGCTTCAAACTGGGAGCCGTTCCTCGCAGCACCACCGTCCCGCGCGGGGCAGGAATTCCCTGCGCCGCCAATTCCGTCTTGGTCACCACCTTATGCATCCCGACGGCACTGGCTCGAACCCCGGAACCGGTATAGGGAATGCCAAGAGTCTCCAAAAATCCCTGAATCGCGCCGTCTTCACCGCCCGGTCCGTGCAGCGCCAGAAACCCGACTTCAACCGCCTGCTCCTCAAGCGTCTTGGACAGACCCGGTCCGACATCGATAGCCACCGCGTCGTAGCCGCTTCGCACCAACGAGCGGTACACCGCCTCACCGGTCTTGAGCGACAC